>CAYXIF010000007.1:0-16360 GCA_964465575.1 uncultured Candidatus Bathyarchaeia archaeon
TTACCGCCAAATATTACTTCTAACGTTACAAGTAGAAAGGGGGGTCGACATCGATAGAAGAAGACAAGCAACTTATCGAGGCTGGATTCGAATATGCTACAGAAAGAGATGGCTTCAAAATTCACAAAAAACACAAATAGCCCTCCTAAAAACTGAAGAGGGTTCGCTGAAAAGTGCGGGGGGTGGGATTTGAACCCACGAACCCCTGTGGGATAGCCGCCTCAGGGCTACGCCTTTGACCTAGCTTGGCAACCCCCGCAGACAAGCCAATTCTATAAACGCCGCATCCTTTAATTAAGTTTTGCCAGATGCAGCAGCCTTGCTTTCTCAATAGATATATACAGGAACGAGATGATTTCTTAAACAAAATCCTGAAACGGCGCATAGAGAAAAGCTGTATGTTGAATGAACTGATCGTTCTTGCCTTGGGGTTCGTCGTCAGCTTCCTAAGCATGCCCGTCGTCATACAACAGATGAGGAAGCACGGGGTTTCAGGCGTCGACATCCACAAGAAGAACCGCCCGATTGTGCCGGAAATGGGCGGAACAGCAGTCCTCATAGGCCTAACGGCAAGCGTCGTCGCCGCATCTCTCCTTTCGCCAGCAAAAGCAGCTGTATTCGTCAGCTTCCTTGCCACGACGCTCATCGCTGGGGCAGTCGGAGCCCTAGATGACATGAAGACCCTAAGTGCCAAGGTGAAACCAGCTTTGACGATGCTGGCCGGCATGCCAATTCTTCTGTTCGGGGCCTATGATCCCCGTCCAGTCTTCCCAATAGTCGGAAGAACCCGTCTAACAATGGTCTACCCATTCCTCATTCCTTTCGCAACAGCTATCCCAGCGAACGCCGTGAATATGATGGACCCCTTCAACGGGGTAATGTCCGGATCATGCACCATAGTCACACTGGTCCTTCTCGTTTCATCCCTTCTTCTCGGCCGAACAGACGCAGTAACACTCTCTCTCTGCTTGCTGGGACCCGTGATAGTCCTATTCTACTACAATAAGTATCCCGCGAAAGTTTTCTCAGGCGATGTGGGCAGCTTAAGTATCGGCGCAGCACTTGGAGCCATAGCCGTGCTAGGGCAACTCGAAGTCGTCGCAGTCGTCGCGTTCACGCCACAGATCATGAACGCCTTCTACGGACTCTCAACAGTAGGCAGACTCTACGAAAGAAGAGAAGTCTCGAGACCTGTAGCCGTGCTTGAGGATGGCAGACTCATGGCAACCTCCGACCCCAAGGCGCCGATAACGCTTGCCCGAGTAATCCTAGCCCGCGGACCATTGAAAGAGTATGAATCTGCTCGAGTGTTTATTGCACTCTCAGCTATAGCTGGGCTACTCGCGATCTTGACCGCATACTTGGTGCTTGTGGCAGTATGACCCGCAGAATACTTGACTTTGTCTTCCTTCTCGTCTTCGTCTGGGCATGCATGATCTTTGGCCTATGGGTTATCGACTCGGTCATCGTGCCACTGCAACTGCCCGGAGTCACAAACGATACGATAATAGCCATCGTCAAGGTCGGAGTCAGCGCAACCATGGTCCTCATCTGGTTGTGGCTCTGGAGAGAAATAGTCAAAAGAATGTTCTGGCACATCCTCAGAACGCAGTAGCGCTTCCAACCCATATGAACACCATCATCAGTTTCAAGTACGTGAGCAGTAAGGGCAAGACAAGAACAACCAACTAGAGGAAGAGCATTCGCTGGAACCAGAAACCTCTAGTCAGCGACATCCAGTGATCTGAAGTGAATGGTACGAAAGTCTTTAGAAAGCCCAGACCATAGTTATGGTGATAAAGATGAAGGTTATCATAGACATCCTAACTCCAAAGCAATGCCTATTCTTCTCCAAACTTTCGACCCGCCTGACCGAAAGGGGACACGAAGTCTTCAGGACAACCCGAAGGTACCGCGAAGTAGCCCAGCTCCTAAAGCTGAAAGGCATAGAAGCAAAGACGGTCGGAGAACACGGAGGAAAAGAACTCTCGAGTAAACTGAAAGCTAGCGTTCAAAGAACGCTTGATCTGACCTCTGTTTTCGAGGAAGTCAAGCCAGACGTAGCCGTGTCCTTTTCTTCCCCTGAGATGGCAAGAGTCTCATATGGCCTGAAGGTTCCGCACATCTGCATCAACGATTCACCCCACGCCGAAGCCGTTGCCAGACTGACCATCCCCTTGTCGGAAAGACTCATAACACCCAAGATGACCCCGAAAAGAGCCTGGACCCACTACGGGATATCTGCGGACAGAATCGTACAATACAACGCCCTTGACCCTTGGGTCTGGTTGAAGGATTTCAAACCTGACCCACAGGTCCCTCAGGATCTTGGACTAGATGTTTCGAAGCCTATACTGACGCTCAGAACAGAGGAATCGTTCGCAGCATACTTGCTGGGCAGGAGACTGGAGAAGATGCCCGTCATCCCAGTCATAGAAAGCCTTCAGAGACACAAGAAAGACCTTCAGATCGTGGTAGTCCCAAGGTACGAGGAACAGGTTAAGGCTATACGCAGAGTCTTTGCTGACGGGATCACCGTGTGTGGATCGGTTGTCGACGGGGCCAGCCTACTCCATTACTCGTCTGTATTCATCGGCGCAGGAGGAACTATGAATGCGGAGGCAGCTCTCTTAGGCGTGCCCACGTTCTCCTGTTACCCGGGCGACTCGTACATCATAGAGAAATACTTGATCAGAAAGAAACTCGTCACGCGAGAAACAGACCCGGAAATACTTGCCCAAAGAATCTTAGCAACACTCGCAGACATAGTGCACGCAAAGAAAACACAAGCTACTAGGGTTCACCGGTTGGTCCGTAACTTCGAAGACCCAATTGAGGTAATCACAACCGAAGTTGAAAGATACAACTGATGAGCGAGTCTTAGCTGTTGACTCTCAAACCTTAAAATACCATGTCAGACAATATACGCTTCAACCGCAAGGAGCCAAAGAAACGCGACTTGTCATGGTGATGAAATGCGATGACGACGGCGATAGCGCTCCAAGAAAACGCCTTGGATAACCCAGAGGAAAGACGAAGATACGTGCTCACAGTGGTCGGATGCGGAAGGATGGGGTTGCCCACAGCCTGTCTACTTTCGGAGGCAGGGTTCTACGTATTCTGCCTTGATGTCAACCCCTACGTCGTGAACCAGATAAACAAAGGAATGAGCCCCTTCGTCGAGCCGGAACTCAGTGAACTCCTGAAAAGAAATCTGAAGCAAGGCCGCATCAAAGCCACAACCAACGCTAAAGAAGCGCTCCCAAGCAGCGACATAGTGGTTGTTATTGTTGACACGCCCATTGATGAGAAGAAGAGGGCGGACTACTCGAACCTCGAAGGATCATGCAAGACCATAGGGCTCAACATGAAGCGCGGAACGCTTCTGATCGTACAGAGCACAGTAAGTCCTTCAGTAACGGAAACTCTAGTCAAGGGAACACTCGAAACCTCCTCAGGCCTTAAAGCTGGAGTCGACTTCGGGCTGGCTTTCAGTCCCATCCGAGCCAGTGCAGGAAGAGTCATCAAGGACCTGCGCAGCTACGTCAGGATCGTCTCGGCCATTGACAAAAAGAGCCTTAAGGCCGCCAAGGCTGTTCTGAAGACCGTCACAGCTGGTGAACTGCTCGAAGTGAAAGATGTGAAGACAGCTGAGGCGGCAAAGCTGTTCGAGAACGTCTACCGAGATGTCAATATAGCCTTGGCCAACGAGTTCGCCAAGTTCTGTGAGAGGGAAGGAATAGACTACATGAAAGCTCGGAAGGCAGCCAACACACAGCCGTACTGTCACCTGCTCAGACCCGGCATCGTGAGCGGACACATCCCAAAAGACGCCCATCTCCTTATCACCGAAGCAGAAAGCCTAGGTGTCAGGCTCAAGATGACAAGTCTTGCGAGGAAAGTGAACGATGACACACTGAGACGCGCGTACGACCTGGTAAACGACGCCTTCCGCGCTTGCGAGAAGCCCGTCAAAAGATCACGGATAGCAGTTCTTGGTGTCTCTTACCGAGCGAATGTGAAGGAAACGAAGGGATCGCTCGTGATCGAGCTCGCAAGGCTCATGAGAAAAAGGGGAGCCTATGTCACGGTTTTTGATCCCTACTTCTCCTACAGGGAACTCAAGGACTTAGGCTATCCTGCAGAGGTGACCCTGTCAAAGACAGTTCAAGGCACGGACTGCCTTGTCATCGCGGTGGGGCACAACAGGTTCAAACGGTTGAGCCTAAGAAAGCTCATCATCCTGATGAAGAAACCTGCAGCCATAGTGGACCTCGCACAGATCGTCCATCCCTCTAAGGCGGAGAAGGAAGGTTTCGTATACCGCGGCCTTGGAAGAGGTGTCTGGACAAAATGACAAAGGTGAAGATAGCTGTTGTTGGTGTAGGATTCTGGGGAAGAAACCACATCAGAGTCCTAAGCGAACTGCCAGACGTCGAGATCGTCGCAGCATGCGATATGGATGAAGATAGAGTCGCCCTTGTCGCGGAAAAATACGGGGTCGGAAAGTACACCGACAGCAGAACGATGTACAAGAAAGAAGATCTCGACGCGGTGACGCTATGCGTATGGTCAACTAAGCTTTCCCAAGAAGCCCTGAAAGCACTGAATGCGAGGAAACATGTCCTAGTCGAGAAGCCCATGGCACGTTCAGCGAAAGAAGCAGAGAGAGTCCTGACCATTGCGAAAGAGAAGAAACTTCATTTGGCTGTGGGTTTCATAGAAAGGTTCAACCCCGCGGTAGAACACTTGAAAGAGGCAATAGAAGAAGGTAAAATAGGGAACGCCGTTTCAGCAACCGTCAAACGCGTGTCCAAATGGCCACAGAGGATAGGTGATGTCGGCGTCGTGAAAGACACAGCCATCCACGATATTGACATAGTACGACACATCTTCAACGAAGACCCGTTGGCTGTCTACGCGAGGGCTGGGAACCTTAGGCATGAAAGGTTCGAAGACTACGCTCAGATTATGCTTACCTTTTCAGGAGGAAAATCAGCGTTTCTAGAGGCAAACTGGCTCACCCCATACAAGATAAGGAAACTAACCGTAACTGGAAGCGAAGCCATAGTCTCCTTAGACTACATCACTCAGGAGATGACCATTGAAACGTCTGGGCAGACGTTGACGCCTCGGTACGAATGGGAGGAACCCCTCAAGATCGAGCTCCGACATTTCGTGGAATGCGTCGCAGGCAACAAGGAACTACTGGTATCCGGGACGGACGGACTGAAAGCACTGCAGATAGCAGAAGCCGCCCTAAGATCAGCCAAGAGCGGCAGCCTAGTAAGGCTAACGCATTAGAAAGCGCCTTAGGAACAACAAAGATTGTTTCCTTTCTTAGGATACAGCTTTCAGGTTGAAGGGCTTCCCCTCAGACAAGATTCTTTCCGGGATCTTCTCCTTCCATTTCTCAAGGAATGGTAGTTCATCCTTCTTTTCCCGAAGCTCGTCTGGCAACATCTCCGGGATCTCGTCCCTGATGGGGTACCAACGCAAGCATTTTGGGCAGATGATAATGCCCTCAACTATCTCTTCTTTCTCTTCGAACACATGAAGCTCCAAAGGATAGTACTTATCAATAGGGCAAGCAAGAATATCCATCAACCGCCTCTTCATCTACAACAGCTCCTTCCTGCACAAGCCCAACCTATCAGAAGAATGTCTGTTCTTATTAACATTTTTTCTGAAGTAGGGTATCAAGAACAACTTGGTACCATCTAGGACCTACAGCTCGAACAACCCTACCGACCGAAAACTCAAACCCCACATTCCGTTCTGCAAGCCCCTTAGAAACTTTCTCCTCGATCTTACGGACAGGCTCCTCATCTTTGCTCGCATGAACAAAATCATAGTAATGAATGGTGCCTGAACCATGTCTCAAAGCGGCAACTGCTGCATCCAGATAGTCGAAGGCCTTCTCTGGCAGCGGCATAAGAACCCGATCTGCAACTTGACGGAGCCTTCCCTTGATGACCTCTCTGGCATCCCCCTCCATTGGCTCAACTAAATTCATGACCCTGTTTATCTTAGTGTTCTCATGCATGTATCGCAACGCATTCGGGTTAATGTCTATCGAGTATACCTTCTCTGGCTTGGAGTGCTTCGCGATAGGGATCGAGAAACAACCAACCCCCGCAAACATATTGACAACAACCTCACCAGGTTTGACTTGTCTTGCGATCCTCATCCTTTCATAGGACAGCCTAGGTGAGAAATAGCCAGTTGCAAGATCAACCTTGAAGACGCAACCGGACTCCCTATGCACGGTCTCTGTCTTCTGCTCACCCAGAACCCACTCGAGCTTTCTTAGCCGATACTCGCCGGAAACGGGGCTCACTTGATGAAGAACAGTCTTGACTTGCTTGCTGATCTTCATAACTGCATCAGCAATTTCGCCAGTTCTATGCCCTATTGCTCTGTTCACTCGGATGACCGCAATGTCCCCAACAATGTCGTAGGAACGTGGAGCATACTCTAGCTCCCATGGGTCAAGAACGTCTTGGAGCCGTGTTCTGAGACTCATCCCCACTCAAACACCTTGCCCCAAATGGTCTGTTGCCTAGTGGCAAAGTCCGTGCATTATATTATCTCTGTCCATCATTCTCAGCGTTGTTGACGAACATCACCAACTCAAACCCGATAACTTGGGTCTCTAATCATATGTCACCAGAGAAGATTCCAGAAGTTGAGTGGCACACGTTTGTCTGAGGGTTACAGGATGGATACGGTTCAGGACCTGCTTGACAGGATGAAGAGTGACCAGAAAGGGGCGTTATCTGCCTTGGCTTCCCAAAGCTACGTTCTACCCTTCCTACATCGTGTATGTTAGGTAAGTCCCGCTGTTGCCTCAAGACATCCGCACGTATCCAATCAGGTCTAACCAGTCTCGTATGAACTGAGTTCTGTCGAACCTCTTGGCACGTTCCCTTGCTTTCTGGCTCATCTCGGAAAAAGCCTTGTCATCGGTTAAGAGAAGATACAACCGCTCAGCCATCTCATCTACATTGTTCACTAGAAAGCCAGTTTCGCCGTCTATGATGGTTTCCCTTTGACCTCCACCGTTCGCCACTATTGGCGGTGTTCCAGCAGCCATAGCCTCGACTGGAACAATCCCGTAGTGCTCGAATGGGTTGAAGCTTGCCATAGTCCGAGATGTCAGGAGCGTCTCAGAAAGACTCTCCGATGACACGTCAACTTTGAGACCTATCGCCGGGTCAGAGATCTCCTTTATCCGATCAGAAAGATCTGGCAGATACTGCTCAGCCCAGATGGAGCCCTTGACGCCCCCGCTGATCTCTAGCTTGGCGTCGGGAACCCGCTTCTTAACTTTGAGATATGCGTCAAGAACTGTATCGATGCCTTTGTACTTGTCAATGCGGCCAACGTAGCAAATCTTCTTTTCCCGCTCAAGATGCTTGTCGAATCTTCTCACGTCAACACAAGGGTAGATAGTCCTGTACTTCTCTCTATTGGGTTGGCTGTTCTGCCAAACCAAGTAGGTTAACTCACGTGTGAAGTTGGAGTTGCATACTATCATGTCAATAGTGGGAATCGTCTTGTAATGTATCCACCAGTAAACCGACCGGTACACCTCATGCTTGAGAGCGTGTCTGTAGGCTGTCAGTTCCGTCGGATAGTGAACATAATGGATCTTCTTTACGTGACTAGGCATTCCATGGAAGATTGAGGGCTCGGTCGTTGTGTTTATGATTGCCGTAGGCTCAAAACGCCTTATGCATGCCTTTACTGCACGAGAGAGGTTGAAGGTTATCTTGTACAGCTTTCCTATGTTGTACCTAAATCTAGGCACAAACCAATGTTTCACTTCCATGAGTTCCTCATGCGAACTCCCAGCTACTGGGTAGTTCCAAGCACATATGGCTACTTCATTACCCGCCTCCAGCAATCCCGATGCTAGTTCGGAAGCAAACTTGTTTCCTCCGCCGAAGCCTCTTGTGTCAAACATTATGAGTGCGACTTTCACTACCACCTATTCCCCCTAACACTATACCTGAAGATCGCCTCATCGCTCTGAACTCGCTTCCTCTGGATAAAGATCCTCTCTCTAACGGGAAAGTTGAATATGTTCCAGTAGAATGCATAGATCGATCCTAACCAGTCCATTGTTCGATTCTTGAAGGAAGCCAAGACTGAAACCAAGCAGAGGACAAACCCGAAGGAACCCCACTTCAACATATTCGAAGTGCTGTAGTTCTTCAGAACCACTCGCAGACGATTCGCGTAGCCGTATCTTCGTGTCCTCCAGCTTTGCTTAGTTGAACCCCCCGCGTAGTGATAGATTACACTTGAGGGACAGTAGACCACTTTCCATCCCACTAGGCGCGCCCTGATACAGTAGTCAACATCCTCAAGGTACAGGAACATTCTGTTGTCCAATAGCCCAATGCTGTCTAAGACTTCTCTTTTGATGAGAGCGCAACTGAACTGGACACCCATTACGTCAGTATCATCATCGTATTGTCCATGATCAATCTCACCAGTCCCTCTGTTCGCAGCCTCGCCGATTTTATGATGAAATATATGTCCAGTTGTGTCTAGTGTTCGCCTATCGAACCGCAAGGTCTTGGGTCCCACGATACCCGCTTTCCTATCGTTCTCAGCCACCCTGACAAGCTCACTAAGCCACGTGGAGGTCACGACAGTATCACTGTTGAGCAGAACAATATAGTCACCTTTGGCAGCCACTATCCCAGTGTTGTTGCCTTTGGCGAAACCAAGATTCTTCTCGCTTCTTATGTACCTGACTTGGGAGAAATTTTGCTTCACAAATTCCCGCGTGCCATCAGTCGAAGCGTTGTCTACAAGGACCACTTCCAAATCGCCGAAGACCTTCTTGGAATCGTACACCGATGATAGGCACTCTCCAAGAAACCGATTGGCGTTGTAGCTGGCGATCACTATGGATGCTTTGACCATCCAGCCTCCCACGAGTTGTTCATGCAGTCCTGCATTCCGCAGTTGCCAACACGATCTGCAAGCTCCACTGTTCCTAAGCCTGAAGATCTTTGTCTCTTCATCGCGTCCGTTCTTCTCATGTTTAGTCTTAGTGTGTCTTAAGTCTTTCGAGCCAGTCTCCAACTCCCAGACAGGCGCTTGCTTGGACGCTTCAGGCAGCTTGCGGGCAGCTACCAGCCACAAATGTCTTCAAAGACAAATCTATGGCAACCGTTTTAAAGAAAAAAGGCCCACTTGTCGTTAATGTGAGAAGGAATCATGAGCGAGATCAGGCTTAGATATGCCGGCTTCGCGATGTTCGCTTCTAGGGCGCTTAGCCTCGCGACTGGCTTGGCCTTTGTGCTCATCATAACCAGAAGCATGTCAGCAGAGGAGTTTGGTGTGTGGGGCAACATTGGCGATGTGCTGGCGTACTACACACTGCTAGCGTCCATGGTTCCCTTTTGGACAGGACGCTTTGTTGCTCGAGGGCTAACAGGCGCAGCTAAGACAGGGTTGATCACGAACCTCGCAATATCGCTGGTTTTCTTCATTCTATATGTGGTTCTCACTCCCGCAATCACTTTGGCTTTTGGCATCAGAGAAGCATACACGCTACCATATCTTATTAGTTCATTCCAAGTGGTTGAGATCTACCTCCTCAGCGCCCTCGAAGCGGTGATCCATGTGAAAGAACCGCACAAGATCGGGTTGGGCTTCACCGTGTACGAAGTCACGAAGGTTGCGGCAGCATATGTCTTCGTTATGCTGATGGATCTGAAGCTTTTGGGAGCAGTGATGGCCTTGCTTGTCGCCCTATCGGCACAGTTGGCATTCTACCTGAGGGCAATGGCAGAAAATCTCGGTGGGAAGATCGAAAGGAGTTACGTGAAGGAGTGGATCAAGGCATCTTTCATAGGCGTATACGGGGCGATCGGTGAAAGGATCGCGTCCTTGAAACTGATCCTGCTGTTTGTCTACGGAACGCAACTTGCCCGGGCATACTATGGGGCCACGCAGGCAATAGCGGGTATAGCGGGATACTCGGCCATGCTCGCGTTCGGACTTTATCCGAAACTCCTAATGGGCGGAAGCAAGGATGATGCATCAACATCAATGAGAATGGTTGCAATGCTGGCCGTCCCCATGACCGCCGGAGCCATCGCCCTATCAGACTCCTACCTGACAGTACTCAATCCGTTCTACGTCGAGGCCAAACCGGTCTTGGTCGTTATGGCGTTGGTGTTCTTCTTCGGCAGTTTTTCCAGCGTCCTAGACAACATAGTCTATGGAACAGAAAAGGTGGAAGAAGAAGCTAAGATACCACTCAGAGCCCTTATGAAAAGTGGAATATTCCTACTCACAACAATCTTGTACCTCTACTCCCTAATCGCACTGCCAACGCTTTTTTTCATTCTGTCCGCGCTACGTCCAACACCTGTCTATGCAGCCTTATGGCTTACTCTAGTCGATCTTGTCCTTGGCATAGTCTTCCTGACCGTGAGATACAGGATAGCAAGCAGGAATCTGCCGTTTCATATACCTTGGCATGCTATGGCCAAGTACTGCTTGGCTTCCGTCCTTATGGTAGCCTTTCTGATCGTGATCCCGCGCCCGACTAGGCTCAGCTACGCGGTCGCCGCCACGCTACTTGGAGCTGCTGTATACTTTGCCGTCTTGTACGCGATTGACGAAGAGACAAGAAGTCTACTTGGCCACATCGTCAAGCGGCGTAGTCATCTGATGGGCTCTATTTGACCAGCCCGTGACGAAAAAAACACTCATCATATCCAGTTGATGTGACCTTGGTCACTTCGACGTTCCGTCCTTGAACCAACCATACAGAACGAAAGGTCGCACACGAAGAGCCGCGTGAAGGAAAGTCTTCCAGAAGGGGATGCCCAGCTTTCTCCTCCTTCTGCCATACTCTATCTGGGTATCCACCACTCTCCGGAGACTGAGTTTCCTATTGTGACGTACTGTGGTCTCTTTCACGATCGCAAACCGGAGACCCTGTTCCAAGGCTCTCTGGTGAACATAAGTGTCAGGAGAAGGCAAGTCCTTAAAGCCACCAATCTCATCCAAGAACCTTTTCTTTATGAGCAGCCCGCATCCCGCGGGCAAACTCGTCTTGAAAGGGGAGTAATAGTAGGTTCTCTCCCAGAGACGTATAAGCTTCGCTAAGAATCCGGGAGACGCCGTCACCATTCTTCCGCTTACGCCAACAGTCTTCTCATCGAATCTCGAAACGGTTTTCTCAAAGTAGTCCCTGTCCAACTCAACGTCAGCGTCCACAATGGCATAATAGTCCCCATAGGAGTTCTGCCTTCCTATCTCTAGGGCCTCTGCATAGCTGTTCTCCCAGTTCTTGCTCGGCTTTTCGATGACTTGAAATGAGTACTTGCTCACAATTTGAGGAGTGTCATCGGTGCATCGATCCAAGATCACCGTGACTTGGCTGGGCTTTAGAGTCTGTGCAATGATGGACTCAAGGCAAGTCTCAATGTATTCTTGTTCATTGTGGGCGCAAATGACAGCGCTCACCCTTTCTTTCATAGCGCTCTTTTTCTCAGCAAGACCCGAAGCACACTCTATGGAAAACCCTTGGCTCTTGCCCAACGTCAGCGTTCACCCCCCCTTATCCAGCTTTGGCATCTGACGAGGAAGAAAGAGCTTTCTTGTTTTCTCAGACGTTCCTGAAGGCCGAATAAGGTGCCTCTTGAGATACCCATCACGAGCATCTATCCGTCAAGCTGTTGAACTGAAACCCTAATAAGGCTTCCCTGTTTTTCCTGTCACTTAGGATGAAGTCAGGATTCCGCGGGAAAGAGTAATTTTGCCTTATGACAAAACCGACCCGAGGACGACAAGTTTATTTGACCAGTCGTGAGATGAAATGGGACGATTTCCCTCAGGGCATGCTGGTGATAGTTTGACGGCTTTCTGGTTCGCCTTTACGGCGATGAAAGATTTGCCTAGGGGTCTGGGATTTCTTGAGTATATGAAGGAAGCTGAAATAGAATCAAAAGAGAAAAAAGGCAAGACGTTAGCATATTGGAATAAGATGTACGAACAGCAAAAAGGAGAATAAGAAAATGCCAATTAAATTGCTTTTGACAGGAGGATGTGGATTTATTGGTCATCATTTAGTCGAAGGAGTTTTGAAACAGACAGATTGGGAAATTGTGATTTTGGATTGTTTGACGTATGCTGGCACTCAAAATAGGCTGACAGATATTTCGATTTGGGAAAAAGAAAAGCATCGAGTTGAGTTTGCTTGGCACGATTTGAAAGCTCCATTTTCGGAGACAACTCATAGATTGATTGGCGAGGTTGATTATGTGTGGCATCTTGCCGCCGAAACGCATGTTGATAGAAGTCTGGAAGATTGTATTCCATTTGTTCTATCGAATGTTTTAGGAACTGCTCATTTGCTTGAATACGTTAGAAATAAACAGCCGAATTTGAAGAAGCTCGTATATTTCTCGACGGATGAAGTTTTCGGTCCTGCTCCTTTGAACGTAGATTACAAGGAAGGAGATGTTTGTAACCCATCAAATCCTTATTCGGCTACGAAAGAAGGAGCCGAGGCACTTTGTAAGTCGTTTGCTTTTTCTTTTGGTCTGCCAATTATGATAACAAGAACGATGAATGCGTTGGGAGAACGTCAGCATCCTGAGAAGTTTGTTCCCAAAACTGTTAGGGCGATTTTGGAGGGGAAATTGATAACGATTCACGGTTTGCCTGGGAATATTAGTTCGAGGAAATGGATTCACGCAAGAAATGTCTGTAATGCCTTGATATTTTTGGTGGATAAGGGTGAATTGATTGAAAAGAAGTATCAGAACGACCCGTCGCATGGTGTTTATCATATCGTTGGAGAAGAAAGAAATGTTTTGGAATTGGCGAATAGAATTTCAATGATTATTCGGAAGAGAGAATTAGACAAGTCAGAGATTGAGTTTGTTGATTTTCATCGCACTCGTCCTGGGCACGATTTACGATATTCGCTTGATGGTTCGAAGCTAAAAAGCATGGGGTTTGAGTACGCAATGACGCTAGATGAGTCCTTCGATGAGATGGTTAGCTGGATGATACGACCAGAAAATCGAAGGTGGTTGAATTTGTGAAATTAAGTAATGGTTTTGCGATCAAATCAGTATGAGATATTTTCGCTCGCCTTGAACTTAGCAGTGATAAATTGTGAAGATTCGTCAAATGTAGATGAGACGGATAGGATTGGGAGAACTAAGGTACTGGACAGAAGCCCTTGAAGAATATTTGATGGAGATTGGCGAAATCATATGAAAGGAGTGATACTCGCTGCTGGAGAAGGAAAGAGACTAAGACCTTTGACCCACACAGGCCCGAAGCATCTGCTGCCCCTAGTCGGAAAACCGATAATTCGGTATGGAATAGAAAAGCTCAAGGGTTTAGGGTTGAATGAGATAGGGGTGGTTGTCGGTTACAGGGCTGACGACATAAGAGGATATCTAAGAGACGGATCAGACTATGGAGTAAGAATCAAATATTTCCTTCAACAGCCACAAAAAGGAATAGCACACGCGCTGAAATTCGCTGAAGAATACCTTCAAGATGACATGTTCGTGGTCTATCTTGGCGACAATCTGTTGAAGCAAGACATTAAGAAGTTTGCCTACGAGTTTGAGAAGAAAAATTACGACGCATTCATACTTCTCTCTGAAGTGAGGGATCCCGAAAGATTCGGAGTCGCTGTAATGGATGGAAAGAGGGTCGTCAAGCTAGTCGAGAAACCGAGAGAGCACATAAGCGATCTAGCGCTGGTGGGTGTATACTTCCTGAAGCCCGCGATCTTCAGCGCAATACGCGAGATAAGCCCCTCTTGGCGAGGCGAGTTGGAGATCACTGACGCGATTCAGTGGCTCATAGACCATGGTTACGAAGTTAAAGCGGGCATGGTTGAAGGCTGGTGGGCAGACACGGGGACGGACTTGGACCTGCTGGAAGCGAACTATCTTCTTCTCGAAGACCTAGAGCCGGATAACAGGGCAAACATGGAAGATAATGTGAAAGTCGTCGGAAAGGTGCAGATAGAAGAAGGCACGACCATGAAATCAAACACGATGGTCAGGGGACCCGTCTACGTAGGAAGGAATTGCATGATAGACAACGCGACCATACGACCCTTCACGTCGATAGGCGACAACTGCGAGATCAGGAACACAGAAATAGAACACAGCATAGTCCTTGATGGCTGCAAGATCCTCTGCAGAAGAAGGATTGTCGACAGCATAATAGGGAGAAACAGCACCCTCTTGAGCCAAGACGAGACTCTGACGAACGGATGCAAACTTGTGGTCGGAGAAAACTCGAGACTGTACATCTAGCGCCAGCTTTTCCTCGTAGACTAGACTCGTGCTTCCTACAATCAGGCAGTGACAATCAACTCAAGCAGCTTCTCAGCAAGGTTCTCGGCCCCGTTAGGGAAACTAGGGACAGTTCGCTTCCGAGCATCTTCTACCGCGTTCACAAGATTCTCCACAGTTATCTCCGAGACCAAGACAGCGTTTGCCTTTTCAGCCAAGAACTCCGCGTCTTCGAGGCCGGCAGTCCTCGTCCATTCGGGGTTGGGGACAAGGACCATGGGTTTCCGATAAACGAGCGAGTCAAGCACTGTTGAGCCGAAGTGGGTTACGATGACTTCTGCGCCTGCTAGGAGCTCGTGGAACCGTTCCGTCCATGTTAGGACTTTCCATTCCGGGTGCGATTCTGCATAGGGCTTGGGATCTAATCTTCCCGTTTGCAGGACAACATTCGTCATGTCCATCTTCTTCAATACATCGAAGAGGAGTTTGTGTCCATACGTTCCGCCGGTCACGAGAATGTATCCGCCGTTCCACGGTTCAACTTCGGGTTTTCTCAATAGAGGACCGACTACGACACCGTCTTTCAGCAGCTTTTTCTGTTCCTCCCACTGGAGGGCGGTTATGTCTGAGAAGGGTTGAAGGATCTTGGCGGTTTTGGAGGCTCTTGTGAAGCGAACGGAGCTTTCTATGTTGACTACTGGAATTCCCTTGAACCATGCAGTCAGCGCAGGAGGAATGCAGAAGTTGCTGCCAGTGCTCACCAAAGCGCTTATGCTTCGTGACACCTTCTTCAAGGACCTTGCGAAAGCAGAGGCCAATCCGATGGCAGTTCTAAGCGTCGGAGTTGCTGGACCCCTGGCCTTGTTCAGGAAGCCGGCCTTGCCGAATCGGCTCATTCTCTTCTCGCTGAGCTCGTCGCCTTCGGGAACAAGGATAGACAGAGGCACCCTTCCCTCAAGGGCTTGTGCTAAAGCATACGCATATCCAGTGTGTCCTCCGCCTCCTGCGAGGATGAGTACCTCTTGAGCCACTGCCCACCCTCCTCTTCTCTGCAGTGTTCGCAGTTGCCATTCAGCTTAAATATGCCGATAGATCCTATTGGAGACAATAAGGGTCAGATCTGTAGATAAGCGTTAACCTTGGAAGTGAGCCGAATGGGTGAAGAAGAACAACGTCCAGCCATACTCTACCAATGTCTAAAGTGTAACGCCACGGTCAAGTCTACGGAGCTTGAGCTTGGGATCAGGTGTCCGTACTGCCGATACCGTGTTCTTAAAAAGGTTAGACCGCCGATCGTCAAGCGCATCTCGGCCAGGTAGACACTTTTTCTTTCAGTACTCAGGCAAACCTGTCGCGAAGGAACTGATCTGACGGGTTTCTCCAGCGGCCGCGCAACCTTATATCTGCCTCTAGCAACAATTGTGTAGCGTTACGTTAGGGGGAGGAAAGAGAATGGCAGACTTCAAGGTGAAGGATCTAGGCCTTGCGGGTGACGGCAAGCTTCTCGTTGAATGGGCGTCAATGCATATGCCTGTGTTGGGCCAGATAAAGCAACGGTTCAGCAATGAGAAGCCGCTCAAGGGTTTGACGATCGGAGCTTGCCTTCACGTTACCAAGGAGACAGCTGTTCTAGCTGGAACATTGAAAGCAGGTGGGGCTGAACTTGCGCTCTGCGGATCAAATCCACTATCAACCCAGGATGAGGTCGCAGCAGCACTGGCTGAGTCTGAGGTGAATGTATATGCTTGGCGGGGCGAGACGACAGAAGAGTACTACTGGTGCATAAACAACGTGATCAACCATGCTCCTATCATTACATTGGATGACGGGGCTGACTTGGTCAGCACATTACATGCTTCCCGGAAAGAATCTCTAGGTATCGTGAAGGGTGGAACAGAGGAGACGACGACCGGTGTCATCCGCCTCAGAGCTATGGCGGAGAAAGGGACGCTCAAGTATCCCATAATCGCGGTTAACGATGCGTACACCAAGTTTCTCTTCGACAACCGTTACGGAACTGGACAGAGCTCAATAGACGGCATCCTCCGCGCTAC
>CAYXIF010000007.1:16460-51404 GCA_964465575.1 uncultured Candidatus Bathyarchaeia archaeon
TCGACAACCGTTACGGAACTGGACAGAGCTCAATAGACGGCATCCTCCGCGCTACGAACGTTCTGTTGGCTGGGAAAAGGTTTGTTGTCTGCGGGTATGGGTGGTGCGGGCGCGGACTCGCTTTGAGAGCAAAAGGCATGGGCGCTAATGTAGTCGTCACTGAGGTCGATCCCCTAAGAGCGCTCGAGGCAATTATGGACGGCTTTCAGGTCATGCAGTTGCGGGAAGCGGCAAAGATAGGCGATATCTTCGTCACAGTAACGGGAAACATCCATGTAATCGAAAGGAAACATCTGTCAAAGATGAAGGACGGCGCCATAGTCGCCAACAGTGGACACTTCAACATCGAGGTAGACCTGCAGGATCTGGAGGAGCTCGCCCCCACTAAGAGAAAGATAAGACCGAACTTGGAGGAGTACTCCATGAAGGACGGGCGGAGGATTTACCTCTTGGCAGAGGGTCGCCTTGTGAACTTGGCATCAGCCGAAGGGCATCCTTCCGAAGTGATGGATATGTCCTTCTCTAACCAAGCCCTATGCGTGGAACACCTCGCAAAGAATCCAAGGATGGATCCTAAGGTCTATCATGTACCCGAGGAGATTGATGAGTTGGTGGCCCGCCTGAAACTCAAGGGAATAGGTGTCGAGATCGACGAGATGACTGAAGAACAAAAGAGGTACGTGTCCAGCTGGGAAATAGGAACCGTCTAGACACAGAGTTCAACCTTGGACGTTCACGAATCCCTATGCCAAAGAAGGAAATCAAGCTTGCCTGTCTACGAGTTGCCGAAGGGCATGCGTTACTCGACCTTGGAGGAGAGGGAGAGGTTCTACCGAGACGAATTCGATGTAGGCAAGATTGGTGAATGGTTCGGCGCCCAGACGAGGAACGTGATCTTCGCGGTGATCATGGGCAGGCACACAGGTGTCTACCCTCCCGAATACAAGCAGGAAGCTTCAACAACTATCCTGATCGACGAGTACAACAACCTCGAAGACGTAAAGAGTCAGATCCTAGAGTTCAGACCTGAGGCAGTCTACTATGATAGGAACCTTTACGACGACAATGGCAAAGCAAATGGCCAGGAGTTGGCTTTCGACGTAGACCCAGAAAACCTAAGGTGCCCGATTCATGGAACCCTTGAAGACAAGATGAAACGGCATCAAGGGCTAAGCTTCTGCGAAACCGAGTTCGCGATGGCTAAAGCGGAAACGATCAGGCTACACGATGAGCTAAGTCGCACGTTCAGCAGAATGAAGGTGGTCTATTCTGGAAGAGGCCTACACGTTCATGTCTTTGATGACGATGCATACAAGTGGAGCCGCGCACAGCGAAGGAAGTTTGCCAAGAAGACGAAACTGAAAGGATTCCCAATAGATGAGTGGGTCACATCTGGCAACATGAGATTGATAAGGCTTCCTTACAGCCTGCATGGTATGGTCTCGAGAATTGTGATCCCAGTGGACATTCGGGAGCTGCAAGACTTCGATCCTGTCAGAGACGAAAGGTGCATCCCCCTATTCCACCTCCTAGTCTCGCAACGAGCTTCCGCAAAGGTTTAATCGGCCCGTAGCACAAGCTTGTTTTCGCATCGTCCATTGTCATTGGGGAACGAGGGTTGGAAGCGAGGACGGGCGTCTCTTTCGCGATAGACACTGAGGTTACATCAGCGAGCTTTGACGATCTGCTCAAATTCATCCATCAGAACTACATACTACCACATCAGGAACGGTTTGCCGATGTCCGACGAACGCCTAACCTTCTTCTCTTCGTGCTTCTCGGACCTGAGGGAAGATGGCACGTCAATGTCGAAGTCAAGGCTGGAAATCCGATTGAGGTGAAGATTGTCCCAAGCGACGGAACTGTTCCACAAACCGCCCTAGAACTGCTCAAAGAAGACTTGTTCATCGGTGTCCAGCTCTTTGAGGAGCAGGTAAGGAAAACAACGCTATACTTTGCATGGGTTGAAGGGGAACCTGTCGTCCTAGAGAAAGCCCTAAAGAAGCGCAGGAACATCATCTATAGGATGTTCTCTGAAAGCATGCTGATGTTCTTCGTAGTCTTTCTGGCTGCAAGCATCCTCTTGTTCATGTTCTTCGGGGAGTATGCGCCTCTTGCCCTCGTCGCAATCCAATTCGTAATGGTCCTTCTCTCGGACAAGGTAATTGCAGGCATGGGGAATTGGCAGATTACAAAGGAGAAAAGCAGCGTCCACATCTTCCAGTATCATCTTCCAGTCGAGGAGTACAGAGACTTTGGCCAACGATTCGCTAGAGACACGGTAGTGAGCATGAAAGCGGAGATATATGAGAAAACATTGGCTGTTGGCAAGGCTATTGACTGCGAGACCGTCAACGAGGTCTTCTCTAAGCACGGCTTCAAATGCCTACCTGAGAACATGTCAACGAAAGTAGTCAATGTCTACGGCATCGTGGAAAGCACCGCAACCAGATTCGGACTCCCAGTTCCCAAGATAGTAATCTCGAACACAATTCTTCCCAACGCGGCGGCTTCAGGTCCAAGTCCAAGCCACGGAGTCGTACTTATCACGACTGGATTGCTTGTACAACTGGAGGACGACGAGGTCCTCAGCGTTGTGGGCCATGAGTTCAGTCACCTTAAAGGTAGGGACCCCCTTGTCCTCTTCGGACTGACCGCAGCCGAATACCTGCTCAGATTCTACGTTTTCTGGCCTCTAGTCGCCTACTTCGGGTACCTCTATCTCTTCGTCGCACTCAGCGTGGTGTACTTCGTCGCCAAGTTCTTTGAGGGAAGAGCAGATCTTGACGCCGCAATCAATACCGGCCGGCCCAAGGTCTTGGCAGAAGCCTTGAGAAAGATCGGGTTCAGAAGACTGCAGTTCGAACGTCTGCCTTCTTACCGGATCCAAGAATGGATAGGATGGGATCCTCATCCCCCAATCTACTTCAGAGTCTCCCGACTTGAGAACATGGAGGCGCCGGAGAAACTGAAACATCCTATGATCCAATCAGTCAAGGACAATGTCAAGGGCTTCCTAGAAGCGATAGGCTAAGTTTGGTCCTGGGACTCTAGCCTATCTTGTTGGTTTGTAGCTTTGATCGAAAGCCCTACAACGCGTCTTGTGCATACTCATTCTCAAGAGTCAACACTATGCTTTTAATCTTGAACGCCAATTTCCTTGTGCCAAGAGGCTTTGGAGAATGGAGGCTCGGGGGCTGTGAGCGAAGAGAAAAAGAAGAAATATTATTACCACGCAAAGAAGGAGAAGAAGGCGAAAGAAGTCAAGAAGAAGAGAGGCAGCAGCAAATAGGTCCAGATCGAGAACTTCTCGGTAGTAGCTGCAGTCAACCGCTGCCTACTGGAGCACGTAGTCGCGCTTACTGACTTGTAGCAAGGCATTGGTGCATCTTCAGCTTGGGCCCCAGCCGTTAAGCAAGAACCATGTCGGTTTTGAGAGTTCCGAAGGCAAGGCATACAGTTTTATCAGGGCTTGGTTAGTATCCTTTTGAGGGTTCATGGTTCAGAAGGACGCCCAGCTAAAGCCTTTGTTCCCTGATGCGGCCCTTCTACTTCGCGAAGAGTTGGAGAATGTGCTCGTGGTCTCTGACCTTCACATAGGGTGGGAAGTAGCCTTGGCCGAAGAGGGCATTCATCTGCCTTCACAGACTGAGAAGCTGTCGGCTCGGCTTCAAAAACTCATCGCGTCCGAGAAGCCTGACCGTCTCATAGTCCTCGGTGATGTGAAACACACGGTTGCCAAGATTGAGCTCGAAGAATGGCGAGACGTGCCTAGCTTCTTTGAGGAAACCAGCAGACTGGTGCCAAGAGTACAAGTTGTGCCCGGCAACCACGATGGAAACCTAGAGGCACTCTTACCTGAGACTGTTGAGGTCTTGTCTCCGCATGGGGTGGTTCTCGGTGATGTAGGCCTTTTTCACGGTCACACGTGGCCTGATGCTAAGATGCTGGGCTGCAACACCTTGGTTGCCGGCCACGTTCACCCTATGGTCGTCTTCGAAGACCCGATGGGCTTCCGCATATCGAGACAGGTTTGGGTTAGGGCTTCGTGCGATAGGAAGCTTCTCGCGAAGTTCGTGCTTCGACGAAGCAACGTCCGACTAAAGCAAGACGAAGACCCGCGAGGCGCGTTGAAGAGAAGGCTCAATATAGATTTGAAGGCGGCAAATCTGCTCATCATGCCTTCGTTCAACGACTTCCTAGGCGGGCAAGCCGTGAATCGCCCTGCGATCACCAAGCAAAAGAAGTTTAACGAGTTCATTGGACCGGTGCTTCGATCAGGAAGCGTGAATCTGGAGAGGGCTGAGGCGTACCTTCTCGACGGAACGTTCTTGGGCGCATTAGACAGATTGAGAAGCTAAAGCCCCTAGGCAAAATGTTATTATTTGAATGGGCGATTTCATCCTTGAGAGAGCGCTGATGGAGAAGAGTGAAATCGAAGCTTCAGTTCTCAGTGCCGTCTGCGAAGAGGCCAAGCGGACTGGCGAGGTTACAGAGGCGAACCTGACGCGCCTCAGAGAGACCTTTGGCACTAGGCTACTGAAGGCCTGGGAGACTGTGAGAGACGACAGGGTTAAGAAGTACACTTTTAGGCCAAGCGGCAGGGTCGTGTGGATCGTGGTCGGCAGAGAACGGGACTACCTTGTCATGCCAGCCGCCGACTTCTGTTCATGTGACGACTTCTACTTCAAAGTGATGGAGAAGAAAGCGCACATGTGCTATCATCTCATCGCTCAGAAGCTGGCTGAGTGCGTGGGACGGTATGACAGGATAGAGGAAGAAGATAGCTTCTACGACGTGCTGATAAAGGAGTGGAAGAGGGTCACTACTTAAATAGTTGCCGCGACAAGATGGGAAGAAGGTGCCTAAGGGTTGACCGTTGACGAGTACTTCGCGATGATCTTGATGGTCCTGATGGGGCTCACCTTCATCGCTCTATTACTGATCTTCTACTATATGGTCTACGGGGAGAAAGAGGAGAGCACACCATCTCCAAAAACGTCCTTCTATGGGAGCATAAGTGAACCGATTCGCCTTTGTTCACTCGGGTACCAGACTCTAACCCGTGTACTGCATGCTTGAGAATGCGATGCTAAGATCTCTCGAGCCGCCGTTAACACCTCCTCCCAGCCACTTGGCTAGCCGGGCGCTGTAGTAGAGTTCTGCCTCTTCGCGTGTCAGCTGCTGACGAGAAGCCATGCGGTATCGCCCGGCCAGAAGAATGGCTTTCCATCAGCGTCAAGCAGATACCTTCCAGAAGGCCGAACCTGCATTACACTTTCATCGCTGGCTCTTTCCGCTGACCTAGTCATGTTCAACGTCCTCTCTTACCGTTCCTTCTGCGTCTTGCCTCTTAGGACGAAGAATGCCATGCCCAGAACTGTGAGGATAGCTGCAAGCAGGATGGTCAGATACGAATATTCGCCAGCTCCGAGGATCACGGGGATTGGCCCAATGAAGACTATTAGCCCCACGGAGCTAGGAAAGCCGTGAACAATGGCGGCAACAATCAGAATGACCATGCCGACGAAGATTAGCAGAAAGCCCAGAAGGAACAGTTTCACGAATGGCTGAGCAACGGTCAAGACACCTTGGGGCTCCAGTCCTTGACGTTCTTGTGCCTTCTGCTGTCTGCATTCGGGGCAAAGCCAGCCCTCAGGTTCCAAGCAACGTTCACAGACATCGCGACTGCATTTTCTGCAGACGTACTTCGCGGGCCTTTTTCGGCAGATGTAACACAGTCTCCCGCTCATTCGCTCATTCCTTCAAGCTAAGAGATGAGGCGGGGAAGCAACATCATGGTGACCGCCAGAACAATCAGAACTATGGACAAGATGAGTAGGATCCTAACTATCTCCTTGTCCGTGCCAAAGACTATGGGTATGGGTCCTATCATCACCAAACCTCCAGCTCTCACCTTGGCCTTACCGCGTGCATGCATTGTTTTCAGGAAGTACAGAAGCAGAGCTACGAAAGTGACTACGAAACCACAGAAGACAAATGCAGCCCCCAATATAACGAGAGAGGTCTGGTTCAGCATTGTGCTCTTTCATAAATATTTGACGGGTCGGCGCAAATAAGTCTTAACTAACTCAAAGTCAGATACTGCAAAAGGATGATAAGATCGAATGGCTTCTACAAGGACCGAATAGAGGATCTCCGCTGAACATAGCATGTTGTTGCAGCATGTAACTTAAGGGCACAACGAAGCCTGTGGATCGAGTGAAGTAAGGCTTAATACCTTTGTGTCCTTTGTTGAGAAAGGATTGAGTGCTGGAGCATGCCCGTGGAAGACACAGTCAAGAGAATACTCTCAGTTCGCCCGGAGCTCACACGCGAAGAGGTCCTTGGGAAGATCGAAGCCAAAGAGAAGGAGGCAAAAGGCTTCCTGACCCGTGAGAGCGCAGCCCGCGCCGTCGCAGCTGAGCTCGGCGTTGGACCTTCAGGACCGAGATTCAGGCAGGATGTTTCGATTGCTGACCTCGTTCCCGGGCTGGGTAATGTCACGGTCACGGGACGAGTCATCATTGTCTATCCTCTCCAGAAGTTTGCTCGTGAAGATGGTGCATACGGAATGACAAGACGCCTGGTCCTTGGCGACAAGACGGGTGAACTGAAGGTTGTGCTTTGGGACGACAAGGCAGATGTCGCCAATGCCGAGAGCTTGGTCGGTCAAATAGTGAGGTTCGCGCGGGGCTATGTTCGCAGCGGTCTTGATGGAAGACCAGAGCTGAACGTCGGTGCGAAAGCGGATCTCAAAGTTGTGCCTGAGAACGTACTGGAAGAGGACATCCCGCCGCTAGCAAGCTTCCTAGTCAGAGCAACTCCGAGAAAAGAAGAGGACAAGTGCGTAGTCGTCAAGGTATCAGACCTGAAGAACTCGAACGAGATCGTATCTGTTGAAGGAACCGTTGCCACGACGCCCGTAGTCAGGGAAGTGGTGACCTCAAGAGGCGAGAAAGTGAGATTGGCTTCATTCAAGCTAGCTGACGAAACCGGAGAGGTAGAGGTCGCATTGTGGAGAGAATGTTCGGACCTTGCTAAAGGATTGTCGGGGACGGATCGAGTAAGGATTAGCCGAGTCCACACTAGTCGAAGCATTTCTGGACGGCTGAGGCTAGACTCTGGCAAAGCGACTTCAGTGGACAAACTCTGAAAGAGGAGTATGAAAGAAAATGCGAGAATAGCTCTGGGGTGAAGTGGTCTTCTACTTCTTGATGAGCACTATCTCCATTGTTGAGACATTGGATCTCGGTCGGTCTGGTCTGGTCATTTCCTCTGTGCCGATGCCGATGCTCTCGATGTCCACATCCTTCGCGAAGGCGCGGCGGAGAAGCTCCACAGTGTCTACTGCTCTACTGATGGCTCTTCCCCTAGCCTTGATCACGACTTTCTGGGCATCTGCGTTGAAGTGGGTCAAACATGCGACCACATAGTTCATCACAGGTTTCTGTCCGATCAGCACTAGTCCTTCCGTAGTCTTCTTCTCTGGTTCTGTCTCGGGCTTCTTCTCTGGTTTTGGCTCAGTTCTCCTCTCGGGCTTTTTCTCCGCTCTTTCTCTAGCCATACAAGGCATACTCCTGAATCTCAAACGTCTCTGCATCTAGCGGTAGATAGCTCTATGAACGCTCTAGGTCTTCTTATGTCTTTCCATTGCGTTCCTGTGGATGTGTTAGACGAAGATGAACAGGACTGCAAGCAGGATACCAAGGGTGGGAAAGATTACGCGAGATGATTTCTTCGCTCTTCTTGCACCCTCATCCACTGTTTGGCATAGGCTGTTAATCTGGCTTTCTCCAATGACCTTGACCTCTTGGATTATCTCTTGATGCCAGCACGCTTCTGCAGGCTCCATGTTCCTTAAAGCTTCGGCTGCAGCAGTGTTAGTGTATTCGGTCAGCTTGTCATGGCCTATCCTTTCGCCTATCGGGTGGTACCCTCGGTCAGCCATCACAACAGCATTGACCTCATGCGTATCTGTCGTCAAGACCTCCCCATCTTCCAATCCCAGCTCCTGAAGACCTGACAGAACCTTCTCTCGGAGACCTGACACCATGTTGTTTCCATCAATAGTCACGTACACCGAATCCAGTTCGCCAACTCTTGTGACGATTGCGCTTATGCCTCCAGAACCCATTCCATCTTCAACTCTAAGATCGCTTGAGATCACTCTTGCCACGCCGACTTCGAATTGTAGCTGCTTTTGGCCAAGAGCTTTCTCAAGGGCAGACGCCGCAGCCTTCTTCAGGGGGACCAAGGCCCCTTCGGCGTCGAAAGCTCCTTGTAGGCTGTTGTGAGCGTCGATGGCGGCAGCCGAGGATAGCCCTCTACTCTTGGCTTCTTCGACAATGGCGCCGTTCAGCTGCAGAGGCAGATCCTCCATCGTCTCAGGTGCCAGAGTCAACGTGAGTAGCGCAAAATCGCCGAACACTTGGCATCCCACGGTGGCGTTTTCTTCCTTGACACTCACGAACGGGGTAGCAAGAGGATGGAATTGTACGAATTTTGTGGCTTCAACGATTCGGTTCAACACCTTCTGGTTCTCAGCTTGAGAAGCCAGGTCAAGTTCATGTCCAGAGATTCCATGGGGGACTGCAACTACGCATCCCAGCCTTTTTTCAAGAACTTCTTGGATCAGATGTGGAATGGCGCTGCTGCCGATATTCTTGAAGGGTCCGGGATGGAGGCTTGGAACTACGATGGCAGCTTTCAATCTCCCCCGGGCTCTAAATGCGATTGCAGAGACAAGTATGTCGCCTTCCTCGCTGAGGCGCTCCAAGATCTCTTCAAAAGGCTCAACGAGAGCCTCAGTCCAATTCGCAAGGAACGCCTTGAACATTGTGAGCGACGGGATCCCCAGTGTTCTCGTGCCGACGTTATTTACCGACACAACGAAGAGATACACTCCGAGAAAGGCCAGAAAGACCGCCAGAAACAGACATGTCGGTACAGTGCTTTGAATCTTCAGCAAAGAGATGAACGGGACCAAGAGCGCCGCCAGAACCAGTGCTGGTTGAAGGACCGCTGAGAGCACGATCCTCCACATACTCATGAAAGAAAGCGAGACCAGAACCAGAACTCTTAGGCAGAGGGACGCGTAAGTCCCGAAGGACATCACTTTGAACCAAAAGTTCAGGTCGCCTAAGGAAACCGTTGCTAGTGAGGCGACAAAACCGAAAGGCAGAAGGATCATGTTGGAAGCAACTGATAGAAACGAGCATCTCCTAAGGTCCAGGATTAAGTCTTCGGTCAGGAGCACGTGAGCCATCACATAGTTGCCCAAGAATGTCAGAACAGAAAGTACCAGTCCCAGAGTCAGACCAGCCAAGAAACCAACCAAGGAAGCATCGAGGGAAAGATATGTAGCAGTACCTGTGATCGCGCACTGGAGAACCAGAAGCTCGGATATCTTCTTGTGCGAAGGAAGCGTAAAGAGATACGAGTAACGGCTGACCGCCCTGTCTATGCTGCTCTTCTCCATTTTCTGAGTCATCTTGAAACTCCTGTCACAGCTTCGCGGTCCCGTCGAAAAGGCCGGCGGGTCCCGAACCAGTTTTACATCATCCTGCTCATTCCGACACATCAGTATAAATTTCTTGGGGTAAAAATGGAAAAAGGGGCAACGTAGTTACGGGGAAGAGGCACTATTTGGCCTAGTTTGAGTTCTAGTCGAGCAGAAAGGTTTATTTGGTTAATCCTCTCACTGGTGTATGAGGGTTCATGTCGGGAAGGGCGCCCCCGCCTACAGTTTTCCACATGCTTGAAAGGCATCTGGGTCAGAAGATTCACGTTATTCTGGACCAGTCTTACGGGTACGAGGGCGTCTTGTGCGCCGTTACAAGAGATCCTCCTGGCATTTGGCTGTCTGATGCCATGGCGACTGTACTCAGATCTACTATCGCCATGCCCATTCCCCAGGTTGTGAGCCGGGAAGACAGAAGCGAAGTCTTCATAAACCTCAGCTCAGTTCACCGGATCGAAGTTCTGCATGAGTAACCTAAGTTCTTTTTCGCACCAAGACTGACCAAGGACAAGTTACGTTTTCTCTGCTGTCAAGAGGTTCAGTACGGCTAGAGTTGTGTATAGCGCTTCTTCCGTTCGCACGGTCTCGGTGGCTTGGTTGGGTATCATATTGACCACAAAATCCACAAGGTCACCTAACCTAAGACGTTCTTTGCGAAGCATATCGTGAAGCCCCTCGGTTGGAGATCCAAAGACTATGAGAACACGTGTAGACTCCCCCCACCTTGCAAGAACCTTCTCCGCAACTCTGGTGAAAGGTTCTCCAAGCCTTGATGTGGCAACGACTAGGTCAAATGACTTCTCCTTCAGCATGGTTCCCAATGACTGTTTTGGTGCCGTTACCTTGTATCCCCAGTAGGCTTCAATCGCGTCTCGGTCTGCAACCGAAGCCTTGGGACGCTTCCCCGTTTCTGCGATCCTGACTGTGATCCGCGTGTTCACGGGAACTTGAACGCCAATCACTGGGACAGGTTGTTCCACGCCAATCTGCACTAGGCTTCTCTTCTGATCGGAGGCGACTACCAAACCTTCCCTGTATTCCCCCATTCTCAGATCCTTCTTCCGGTTCGTTAGGGGGTGGTGGGGGGTCCGAAGAGGGGCAAGAACGCCGACGTAGCGCAGTTCAGGTCTGATCTTGAAGAAGACTTTTCTGAGGTATTGCGGGGTTTCCATGTAGGACAGAATAGTGGTCGTGAGGTCTATCTCGCTCGTTTGGCTTTGAAACGAGCGATCAGGGAATACGATCACTTCGTCAACGCGGAATATCGCCAACGCACGGCCTACCAGACCTAGCTTAAGAGTCTTCTCTCTCAGATGCGGGATGTCGGAGACCAGTGAAGCTGGAATGGCGACCGAGAGCTTGGGAATCCGCTTCACAGGAGGATTGGCCATCGTCTTCACTGTCCTTCTCCAGCTCTAGTAACGATCACGTATGCCTTAAAAGGCTTGGCAGGCACTGTGACCTGCTGGCGCGTATTCTCTGCAGTCTTAAACGGACTATGAGGAGTTTCGCATTGGAAATCCTGTCTACGCCTTTGTGATAGATCAGCCGCTCTTGTCATTGCTTGAGGTCAGCCTGTCTATAAGAAGCTGTATCGATGATTCAAAGGCAGTGTATAGTGTTTTGCCAGCATCGTACATTAAGGCAAGAGCCAGAACTAGGCAAGTTAAGGACAGAACTAAACCTATCCACCCTCCGGCCGCAACTGCAGAGATGAGTGGAGTAACGATCGACACGATCATGGCGATTGCGAAGACCAGCGCCAGTTCTTTTAGAGCCCTTATGATTGAGGAACCCTTTTCTGGGTTGAACCCGGGCATGTGCTTAAGAAGTGAAGCCGAAGCCGCATCAATTACTTTTGTGAGGTCCAAGATCACCCTCAAGGCTAGGAAGAAGAGGACTATCAGCCCGAGCATGCCTATGGCCATAGTCAAGGTGAAGCCTTCCTTGGATACTGCCACCAGAATGTACGGGAAGCTGACTTCCAAGTAAACCAAAGCCATCATCAGCAAAGATATCAAGCCGGAGTTTATCAGAATTCTTAGGACTCTTTTCTCGATCTCTTCCCTCAATCAGTCGAAGCCTCCTAGACAGGTTTTTTTGGGCTTAAATCTTTATGAGTATGAATTCAGTCTCTATTAAGGATTCATAGATCGAACTGAACAATCTGTGAGATGCAAGATGGAAAACCAAACACGGGACGAACAGTCCAAGCGGAGTCTCAGACTCATCTACAGGAGAAGTGTCATAGCGTCATTCGGCGGAGGAGTCATAAACCCTTTCATAAATATCTTCGCTGCTCAGATGGGTGCTTCGTCCGTGGAAATGGGGTGGGTCAGAGCTTTGGAGCAGATCTCAACAAATGCCGCTCAGATTCCATGGGGCTTAGCCATAGACAGGTTCAGAAGAAGGGTTCCATTCATATTTACAGGCGCGCTTGCGCACGCTGTTCTACTGCTACCCTTACTTTACGTGAACACTGTCCAAGAGTTTGTCCTAGTGGTAACCTTGATCTTCATCTTCAGCGCCATGATCTCCCCTGCTTTGACTTCACTCATTAGCGATTTCTGCGGGGAGACTGAACGGGGCAGGGTCTTCGCCCAGCTAAACGCCATGGCGTCTTTGGGAGGCATTCCGGCCACGATGATTTCGGGCTACATTCTGTACAAGGTTGGCGGTCCAGTTAGCGAGATGTATAGGATTCCCTTGATCTTGGGTTTCCTCTTTGGTGTTGCAGTGGCCATCATAGCGCTGAAGATCAAGGAAGGACCAGTTGGAGGTGGAGCCTTCACTGTTATGGGTTGGCTTGAAGCTTTAAGGGTCAACCGCTATTTCAAGAGGTTCTGCCTCGTCTCTTCAGTGCAAGGCTTTTTCATGGCTATGGCTTGGCCAATCTTCACACTGACGACGGTGAGGGTAGTCAAAGCTGACATGTTTCAGATCTCCCTTCTAAGCGTGGTTGCCAGTCTGACGGCGGTCGTTGTGCGAAGATTCACAGGTCGATTGGCTGACAGAGCAGGACGCAAACCTCTTCTAATCATGGGTAGGAGCGGGATTTTTCTAGTGCCATTAGTCTATGCGTTTGCCACCTCTATCCATGAGCTCATTGTCGTAGAGTTGGTGATAGGGACTATGATGGCTTCATCAAGCGTGGCGCTTTCAGCCTATCTCTTGGATGTGTCGCCGAGAGGCTTGAGAGGCTCTTACATGGGCCTGTACAATGCTCTCTATGGGGGCTTCACCTTCATAGGCTCGATCGTGGGCGGCTATCTGATGGACTTCGTCTTCAGCCTTGGTCTCAGCTTCCAAGAATCGATGCGTGTCGTGTACATGGTCTCTGCTCTTGGTAGAGGCATTGGAGGCGCGCTTTACATAACATTGCAGGAACCGTACAAGTATCCTGCCAGATTCGGAGAAGAACTCAAGAGGATGCTAAAGGAAGACGCGGAAAGAATCGAGAAGGAAATGAAGGCAGTAGACGAGTTGGCTGAGAAGTTCAGAAGGACAGAGGATGAAGACTTGGAGTGGTTCGAGAAGATGTCAGGCGGCAAATCCTAAGGTTTATCCTTTCTCCCAAGACCAAGTTGCGAGTGGGCACATGAGCATTCAGTACGCATGCCTTTTGTTGTAGCAAGGACAAGGAAGAAGCAGTCTATGTTGCTCCGGCCTTCTCGCCCTTCCTCAGGAGACGTCCCGACTTGATCATCTCGGCGAGTGGATTGTCCTCTATGTCAAGAGGTAGTCTCGCCATGGCTCTGCGTCGACTCCATTCGAAGCAGGCGAAGATTACGTTGGTGCGTTCGAAGCCTTTCCTGCGCATAGCTTGCGTCCCCTCCCTGTCTGGAGACCTTTATTCAGTTTCTCCTGCAAGCCGCAATACCCCAACGCTGACAAGCACGAACCACAGATGCCTTAGCGAGAACTGGCAGGCTCGGTCATAGCCAGAATATGAGGACGAATCCAATCAGGCCAAGTATCACTGCGACTATGATGAATACTATGATTGCCACAAGGGAAATGGCAAGTGCTTTCAGCCAACCGCAGTCAAAGAAGTGCTTGATTAGCAGGAGCCAAAGCATTAGCTGAATTAGGGAAGCGATGAAACCTTTGAAAAAAGCCCCGAAGAATGCGCCGACCACGGTACCCACGATGACGATGAATAGGGAGTCTGTAAACTTGGCCTTTTCTTTCCCCACTGTGCCTCTTCCTGAGAGCCAAAGGAAGGGAGAGATGATGATCGTGTTCATGATAACATGCAATACCAGTGCATCTAGGTTGATTGCCAAGTGGATTTCACTTGTGCTTTAGATTCTGGCTCTCGCTTTTAAGCTTGTCCATCAATGTGCAACTGAAAGGGCAACACTGACCTTGTCGCTTCGTGTTTTGCTGGCTGGACAATGTTCAGTATGGCGCATAAGCTATCTGACTAACGTGATGCACGAAAGCAAGGACGAAGAGAGGCAAAGGCAGAAAGCCCTAAGAGTTCCGCCCATGGAAAGTGTCTCTTTGGACCCGGCTTTCTCTGTTCTGTCTTCAAAAGGCTTCAATGGGCTCATACTACACTCTTGGTGCGGAGTCGCAGTCTCGTGGAGTTTTCCACTTACTCCCTGACTGCCACTTGAGGAGCTGGGCAATGATTTCTCAGAGTCAGCTCGATGCCCTAGTAGGCAAGCTCATGCTAGCTCTCTTTCTGTTTGAAGCTCTGCAAGAGATCTGAGATCTTTCTGATCTGTTCATCGATCTTTGAGATCTCCTTTTCTTTCTCCCGAACGCCATTTTCTATCTGCTTTCTCTGCGTCTCAAGCTTTGGTAAGAGATTGGCTATCTCATCGACCTTTTGCTGACGCTCGCGGATCTCTCTCACCAGACGCTCTCGTTCCTCTTGCTTCCGCTGAACTTCTTCGAGAAGATCCTTTTTCTTGTTTTCGAGCTTTGGGACTAGCTCATCTATCTCTCCAATCTTCTCCTCGTTCTCAAGGACTTCCTTTTCCAGCGTGCCTTTCCTTTCCGCAAGTTTGGGAAGAAGCTGCACCGCAGACTCGATTTGCGCCTTGATTGCCTCTCTGATCTTTTCGAACTCCTCAATCTCTGCTTTCAGCTGCTCAAGGAGTCCCAGGTCCTCCAACAGTTCAGGTTTCTCTTCGACACATGCTTCTTCCTTTCCTTTCTCCTCCGGCACTTCCTCATCCCTCTTCTTCTTCACCGTGTTTACTCTCTGTGCTTTCGGCTGCTTATGCTTTTCGAATCCGCTCAGATACCTCTCAGCAGCTTCATCTATCTCATCCCCGGTACGACCGCTCCGGGACGCTGACTTCAATGCTGGGAGATCTGATGGCCTCATCGCTCCACGCTCAAGAGTTCTGTGGCTTCAGATGATTTGTCGCTCTCACCTCAGATAAAGAATGTGGACAACCCGTCTGGACTCTGGATTCGTACGTGGTTCATGCCCGGACTGCGGCAACACACCTAGGCTATTTCGTCAAGCAGGCGCCTTTGGTTTCCCCTTGACCTCGAATACCCAGCCACGCCAAAGCATGCTTTTGATACTTCTTTTTTCTTCACAAACCAAATAATGAGGCGATAGCATACTGAGGCGGTGCGTCCGAGAAGTTGCTCCTAGGAGACAGATTAGCGAGTGCTGGGAAGAAGCAAGCGAATAGAGGATGAGATCGATCGCGCGGCCGAAAGGATAATTGAGATACTGAAGAGTGAAGTCCAGCCAATAGACCTCAAAGAAGGGGCAGAGCTCAAACAGATACAAGAGGTTGAGCTGAAAGGCAAAGTGGATGCCCTAGCAAGGAATGAGGTTCGAGACACAGAGACCCTCAACCACAAGGAATTGTCTCGGCTCCTAGATCCTCTGGGAAACAAGCTGGATGAGATTGAGGATACAATGACAAGAACGACTCCCATGATTGAGGCAGTCCTAGAACTGGCTCCGAAACTCGACAGGATCAAGGATCTTCTGCATAGAGACATTCAGATGAGGCAGAGAGATGCAGAAGAAGTCACCAACCTTGTTCTGAAGACTGAGGAGCTAAAGAAGAATCTTCAAGAGGTGATAGGCCGGAAGCAGAAAGACATGGAGCAACTAGAAAACGAGATTCTTGAGAACGAAGTAAAGATCAGGCAGATCAGCGATGAGTTGCCCAAGCTTGTCCTCAGAAAAGAGGAGATCGAGAAGGTCATGAACAAAGAAAAAGAGAACGCCCAAAGAGTCGACCAGCACTTGAAACGAATCTCAAGGCTAAGAAGAACAGCGGCCCTGCGCGCTGGTCTGCCCAGCTAAGCTGCCGCGAGATAGCGGGCCGCGCGAGAAGGATGAGCTGTTCCTTACTATTGTTGCCGTCATTGATCCTTAAGGTTTTTCACGCTTCCCATCGCTACTTGGCCAACAGCATCAACTGCGGTTGCGGGCGCTCAGATTGAGGAGGTCCCGGTGTTGACAGGAGACTTTGACATGTTCTGACATGTAGAGAGGCCAAATCTTCCTTTCTTTGTCACCGTGATAGAAGACAAGGAACTGCTTTGGAGCGGACTACGTAGACTTCATGCCTAGAAACACAGGACCTTAAGGCGTCAAGCAAAAAAGAGCCGCATCATACTCTAGGGCATCTTCAGACGTCCTGAAGACCTCAGCTCGTTTGGTTGGTCTGTGTGACAGCGAGAGAAGAATTCTTTAGATAGGTGAAGGAAGTTCACCGAGAAAGGTGGGAAACTGTACAGTCGACAACCGAACTTCTGAAATGATGGAAAACCCTTAGTGGACCAAGGATTCTATTGAAGAAACTTCAACAAGCCTGCTGAGAATTCTGCTGCACGGCCCTCAGTTCTAGTATGACTTCTCTAACCGTGCGTAATAGAAGCGTGATGGTGGACATGGAGTCTACATAGGATGGCCGCAGAATCTCCAGAACGCTGAGCTCCCCCAACATCCCGAACGTCCTTGCGCTTTCTGAGGATCTGCTTGAATAATGGTCAGGTGAAGATTGTCCAACTCTTGAAACGTGTATTGTGGCATGTTAAGAAGCCATAAATACCGTGTCTGGAGCTATGCAGAAATACCTTCTGATGCGGTGACTGTCCTGCTCGCGAAGGATTTGCAGCCAAGAGAAGCAAAGGAGATCGCTTCTTCTCTCCATCAGCTTAGCCGATGCTACACAGAACTTGGCCAAGCACTAGAGGGAATAGCATACGAGACGAGGGTTCTGAAAGGGCTGATTGGCAACGCTGATGCAGAGGCAAAAGCACAAGACTCTCGACTAGTGAAGGCTGGTATAGCACTCATACTTTTCCCTGACCCGACGATTTCCGATCTGGTAGGGATCTCGTTGATTGCAGCTGGAATGGTGAAGAACAAAAGCAGAAAACTCGCTGTTTCAGATGTCTACAAGGAATTTCGCAGAACAGTCAGCGAACTGAATGACCTGACATCGCCGCTAACCATCTAGGATTCAAAGTGTACTACGTGTAGAACGCGCCACCTTTTCCTCTTCGGGAAAAACCCAGAACTTCAGCAGAGTCGACCTTGTCATGAACGTCGGCAATCGATATCATCAACAGAAAGAAAAAGAACAGAACTGCAGAACTGACGGAAGACGCAACATTACAGGTTCATGACGAAGAAGAGGCATTCAACAAGCTCTTTGTACCTGTTTCTTATGGTGACCTCTGTAACCTTTGCGATCTCAGCGATCTCTCGCTGGGTTCTTCTTTCTCCAACGAGCACTGAAGCTATGTAACTAGCTGCCGCAGCTATGCCTGTTGGACCCCGCCCCGACGTGAGCTTGAGAGCCGTAGCGGTCACGAGGATCTGGTTCGCTATCTCCTCAACCTTCCCCTGCATCGTAAGCTGGTTCGAGAACTTTGAGACATACTGGTTCGCTCGGACAGGAGGAATGAAGTAGTCGAGCTCCTTTACCAAGAAGCGGTAGCTCCGACCCACCTCGCGCTTACTCACGTTCGAGGCTTTGGCGATCTCCTCAAGGGTCCTCGCAAGTCCGCATTGTCGGCAAGCGATGTATACAGAAGCTGCACTAATACCTTGAATGGATCTCCCTCGGATAAGACGTTCCTTGACAGCCTTCCTGTAGATCACCGAAGCCGTTTCGAAGATGCTCTTGGGCAAGGAAAGGTTGTTGGCTATCTTCGTGATCTCAGAAAGCGCGAACGCAAGGTTCCTCTCCAAAGCATCTGAGACCCTGATCCTCCTCTGCCACTTTCTGAGACGGTAGATTTGGGCTTTCTGGCCTGCGGTGAACCTCTTGCCGTAGATGTCGCGGTCGTGCCAGTCAATCATCGTGGAGAGTCCCTTATCGTGGATTGTGAAGGTGACTGGAGCGCCGGTCCGAGCTCTCTTGTCACGCTGCTCATTGTCGAAGGCGCGCCATTCCGGACCTTGGTCGGTCAGCTTCATGTCCAGAACATAACCACAATCCATACACACAACTTCAGCGGACTCGTAGTCTCTCATCAGCCTTGAGCCGCCGCATTCTGTGCAGCGCTGGATGTCTCTGATCCTCGCGGGAACCAGAGCTTTCCTTTCCCTGCTCATCTCTTCCGACTCCTCAACTCCTTCTTGGGTGAGGAAAGAAAAAACAAGTCTTTGTTGACAAAGCTTTCCGGGTCCTCCACCATGACTTCAACCTCGACGTAAGGAGAACTAGTGGACCCAATAACGTCGAAAACCGTACCGACACGCCTTCTCTCGCCGTCCACAACCGTGTTGCCGATCTTGGGGATCTTACCGGCCTTCACAACGGCTCTCTTGCCTGGACTTATGTGAACAACCCGTCCGATTCTCTTCAAATCTTCGGTTGCTCCTCAAAAGGGGTGAATGTAGAAATGAAAACAGGTATCTTATTTAAACATTTCTTATCTGGGATTCAGACCGAAAGTATCGAAAGCCGCTCTGCGATATCCTGAAGAATCTGTTTCCTCGGCTTCACCTTTCTGACAAGGATCAGACCTGTCTTCTTCCATGCAGAACTAGGATGAGCCGCATCAGACACCACCCTATAGGCAAGTCCTGAGTCGGCTAGGGCTTTCTCTATCATGCCTAAGGTAGGAGACGGTCTTGCCAGTCTCTTGGGAACTTTCCTGCCCCCGGATCTTGTCTTTGTCAAGTCAAAATAGACAGGCCACAGGACAACTTCGTCCCGCTTCCTCAAGGAGTATCGTCTCCATAAGTACGCCTAACACGGCAGAGATTCCCAGATCATCGAAGTTTGCCTACCGAGTTTCCGTCACCAAGATGGCATTGAGGATGCCAGACTGGCCTGGTCTCGAGGTTACGCGAGCTATACCAATCGGCGTCTCCAAGAGGGCTCCTTTCGTTACCACGCCTCTTCTGTTATAGTCCATGTTGGCTGGGTTCTTAAGAACTCTCATGACATCCACCTTTTTGGTTTCCCCCGTTGCGGGATTTGAGACGTTAACCCATTTCGTGCTTGATAGTCTGACTTTCGCGTTGCCCCCATATCCACGGTCTACCTTTGTCCGGATTTCACCTACAACGGTCTCCATTGGGAATGAGCCAGCCTCGAATCTTCTTTTTCCCCTATATGCGCGCTTCCTCCCGCCCCCCGGCTTTCTCTTATGAAGGGCACCGTGCCAGACAGACATTGTTCGGTTTCTCCCAAGACAGAGAACAAGGAAACGCTCGGACTCATATAAGTTTAGCGGAGTCACTTGGGCGCGCTATCTTCTGCGTCATCTATCTCCTTCGAGATGCTCGTGTTCTCTTTGGCTGTGTCTTTGAATATCCGTCTGAGCTGGCGCTTCATCTTCCTGAAGTCGTGGCTTAACCCGAAGTAGTCCGCAAAATACTCGGTCGTCGTTAGTAACCGTGTTCTCCCTTTCCTCTCGAGGTCAACTAGACCCATGTCTGCCAGCTGTCTTATGTGGCAATACACGTGTGATCCGCGAACATCAATCACTTGCTTCTGTATCACTGGTTGCCTGAAGGCTATGTAAGCCAACGTCTTTAAGGGACCCTCCGTTAAGAGAGGATGGATGGCTAACCTCCTAACCCTAGACGAGTAATCCTTCTTCAACTGGAGAACAAACCGTTGATCTTCCAGCTCGAGGACTTCCAGAGCAGTGTCGCGATGGTTGTACTCCTCTCTCAGCATCTGGGCAACCTGGTGAACCTTTCTCTTTGAACGCGTCTTGATCACATTACCTAAAGTCCTGAGGTCAAGGGGACGCCCCGCCACATAGAGTGCCGCCTCTAACATCGCCATTTCCTCCTTCAGGTTTGTGGTCTCAGGTTGCTTTGCTGTCTCCTCGGCTGTAGCCAAGGGTTCTAGCCTCCGCTGAAGGTGATGAGAATCTCGTCCGAGTTCTCTTCTTGCCAAAGGGCGAGTCTGTTTCTGTGAGCTAGGAAGAGCAAGATGATGAAGGTCCTTATCTGGTTAAGTCTGTCCAAGCCGCGAATGATTCTTGAGAAGGCAACGGCCTTGCCTTCCTCTGCCAGAGAACGAGTCTTTCGGAGCAGCCTCTCCATCTCTTCCTCCATCTCCATTAAGTAGACGCTGAGGGATGGGATCATCTCCAGAGGAGGAGGCAACACGTCTCTGATAGGTGCCTTCAGAGCAAGCAGCTTCTCAGTTCGCAGAGCCTCATCTAAAGCTTCCAGCAGGTTTTTGATAGTTGTGGTCGTCAACTCATACCTGAGCGGAAGAATCAGAGGGGGCGGGATAAAGTCCAGACTCGGCTCAGGCACGGAAGGAGGAGCCTCTAGTTCCAGAAGGAGCCGTGATTTCATAAGATATATCGTGGCTGAGGAGCCGAGTGCTACGCCTGAGGCTCTAAAGTCGATCTCAGCTCTTCTTTCCATCTCCTCTAAGAAAGAAGAAAGCAGAAAAGACAGGTTGACCTCCCAGGGGCTGACCTTCCCAAGTATCTCCAGATCGAATAGTATATTCCAAGGCGGCTGAAGATAGAACGGCTTGTCGGATGTTTCCTCCATCACTGCGCAGCCCCCTTGAAGGTTGTTGAGACGACGTATGAGACCCCTTCCCGCCCGTAGACGCCATAGATTCTGTCCGCCTTGCTAACCATTTCAGGCTTCAGTGTAACGACTACGAACTGTGATTTGTCAGCTTCCTCTGCTAGCAGCTCACCCAGTCTCTCGACATGGAAAGCGTCCAAATGTGCATCAATCTCGTCCAAGAGATAGAACGAGGCAGGAGTGAACTGCTGTAGTGCGAAGAGGAAAGCGACTGCTGCGACAGAACGCTCTCCGCTACTTGCTCCACTCACGAGTATCGCCGGCTTGTCGGGGAACTGCACAACCATGTCTACTCCTCCCTCAAATGCGTTTTCCGGGTTTTCCAGTCTGAGGGCAGCGGTTCCACCGTCCGTGAGTTTGAAGAAGTATTTGTCAATCCGCTCGTTCGTCTGGTTGAAAGCTTCCATGAAAGTATTGTGCTTTCTCTGTTCGATCTCCTTGATGAAGTCCTCGATCGCCATCTTCTCTCGCTCAATCTCATTCATGCGTATCGAGAGCTCCTTGTACCTTGAGACCTGCTCAGCGTAATGATCCGAAGCCAGCTGGTTCACCGCGCCTATGCGTTCCAGCTCAAACCGCATCAATCGCATTGATGCCTCAGCCTCCTGAGCCTCTTTAGGCGAGACTTCGAAAGGCTTCTCGAAACCCAGCGCCTTCAGTTGATCAACTCGTCTGTTCATCTGAAGCTGGAAGGTCTGGAGGTTGAGTCTCAGCTCGTCCAGAAGCTTGTCTGCTTGTGCGTATTCCTCTTCGAGCACTTGAAGTTGTTCGTCCATCTTGTCGACCTGCGCGGTGAATCCCCTTGCTTCTTCTTTAGCATTGAGCAGCGCGCTGGAGAGACCTAGTTTGGTTTTCTCTAGATCTCCTATCCCAGTCTTGATGCCTTCCGTCTCTTGCGCGGATTCCGCGATCTCCTTTTCCAGGATGGATATCTGCTTGGCCGCCTTGTCCCGCTGTACAGCAACGTTCTCTAAGCCAGGCCTGAGAACGTTTTCCAGCTTTGACTGAAGCGTGGTGAGCTCTGCCTCGATGTTGCCAGCCTTCTGTCTCAGAGATATGATCACGTTCCCCAGAGCTTCGCGTCTTTGCTCCCGTCCCTGAACCGAGGATAGGTCAATCTTCTCCTTCAGTTCGGAAAGTGTCTGTTGGATCTTCGCCTCCTCCAAGGCTATTTCATCCCTCTTCACCTCTAGGAGTTCGACCTGGGCTTTCTCTTCTTCGAGCTGGGCTCGCAGATTTGCTATGTTCGTTTCTGACCGGTTGATGTTCAGCCTCGTCTGTTGAATGCTCTTCTGCACCCTCTCGGTTTCACCCTCAAGCTTTCCTAGTGTTTCAGCTAGCCTTGAGACCTCGGATTGGGTCTCGGCGACTTCCTTGTCAAGTTCGCCTACGTCCGCCTCCCTTCTATTCAGGTTCTCTTTCAAAGCTTCGACAGCTTTGCCCAGTGTCTTCAGGGCTGACTCGCTCGGAACAAATGAGGAGAAATCGACAGGCGCCCTATAGAATCCGCTCTCAATCCCTCCGCCAGCCTCATAAACGTCGCCATTCGAAGTGACTGATCGACACCCCATCTGAGAAGCGGTCACCGCGGCTTTCTCATCAAACGCCAGCAATGTGTCGCCCAGAACATAGGAGACCACCGAAGCGTATCTCTCGTCGTGTTTCACAAAAGTTGAAAGACGGTCGCCCATGCCGGCAATATTTGGCAGGTTAGCATGGCTGTTGGGGGACAAGCCTTGGAGCGGGATTATCTTTACTCGTCCCAGTTTCAGCTGTCTTAAGGTTTCGGCGCAGGCGAATGCTACATCGAGGCTGTCAACAACAAGAGAGCTAAACCATCCAGCTGATGCTGCTTCCACAGCCCGCTCGTACTCCCTTCTCACGCTTACGAGGTCTTTGAGTCGGCCATGAATGCCCTTGATGATGCCAAGTTCGCTGAGTTCCTCTATGTGCTTCAGTGCTGCCTCCTCTGCCTTGAACTTGTCGACAAGCCCCTTGCGGGCTTCGAACTCAACAACCGCTTCCCTAGCAATCTCAGCTATCTTGCCAGCCTCTTTTACCTCCGTCTCCAGAACTCTCTTCCGGCCGGCACGTACTTCCGAGGCACGTTGAAGGGCAACTAGCTGTTCCTTCTGTTGCTTCTGGACATCTTCGAGACCCTTTAGCGACTGCTCAAGCCTCTCAAGCGAGGACTTGAGGTCGCTTCTCTTCTCTTCAAGGTCCTTGAGCCTCTCCGAGTGAACGTTGACTCTGGACTGGTTTCGGGCATGATCGCCTTGGACAGAGATTGCCTCCTTGTATAGCTTGTCAAGCTGGGCTTCGCTTTCCCGGATCGCCTCACTTCTCTCTTCAAGGCTCGATCTTGCTTGGGCGGCTTCACTGCAGACTGTGTCGTATTCGGCTTGCTTCCCAGCGATCTCCTTCGACAGCGCGTCTAGGTCTGCCGTCAGTTGCTTGATTCTAAACTGTGATTCTTCGATGTCCTTTTTTAGCGACTCAATGTGCTCGGAGTTGTTCTCCCTTACTGTCGTCAACCCGCTGAGACTCGACTTCGAAGCTTCCACCTTCGTTGTGATCTCGCTCATTCTTGAACGAAGCTCACCGATCTCCATTTGAATACGGAAGATCCGAGTTTGACCATCTTCAACGCCCTCAAAGCCAAGCCTCCTCCATTCGGTCTCGACCTCGTGGCGCTTAGTTCTAAGTTTCTCCCTTTGCTCTCTTAGCCTTTCAAGTCTTTGGTCAAGTTTTGCTTTCTCCGTCGAAAGCTGTCTGATCTTGCCCTCATCATCTCCTATCCCACCAGAGAGCTTCACAGCTTCGAGACGTTTGACCTCGGCCTCAACGAAGTTGTGGCGAAGTAGGTCGTTGCGTTCCCTTTCCAGCGATTCGATTCTTCTCTGAACTTCGCTAACCTGTCCAAGTGCAGTCTTGATGGAAATGTTAGCTGACCCCAACTTCTCTTCTGCCTCAGTCTTTTCGCTATCGTACTGTGCGATCCCGATCATGTCCTCGATGATTTTCCTTCGTTCGTGAGGAGAGAATTCAGCTAGTCGCGTAAGCGCTCCTTGCAGAATGACGTTTTGCCCATATGGGCTTATCCCAGCTATTGAGAGAACTTCCATGACGTAAGCTCTCAAGACCTTCCTCCCATTGATCCTGAAAACGCTCTCCCCGTTCTGGTCGATCTCCCGAGACAGCGTCACAGTGGATGTGTCCGTGGGCAGGCGGCCGTCCTCGTTGTTGAACTGAATTGTCACCTTTGCCTTGCTCTTCCTCTTGACCTCTGGGCTGGAACCACCATGGAAGATAAGGCTTGAGAAATTCGACGCTCTGAGCCTTCTTGCACTTAGTTCTCCGAGACCGAACAATACTGCGTCGATTATATTCGTCTTTCCGCTTCCGTTGGGTCCCGTTATTGCAATGAAACCTTTATCGAGTAACAGCGTTGTCTTGCTGCCAAAGGTCTTGAACCCGCTTACCTCAATCCTCCTAATGTACGGCATCTCTGCAGACCCCTTATCCCCTCAAACCGGAACGCGGTGCGGAAGGGTGCGAGCGCATGTCGACTTCTCCCCGCGTTCCCGCTACTGACTCGCACCTTCACGGAGAAGCTTGGCTGTTCTTTTCACGAACCGCTTCACTTTTTCCTCTTCTCCGTAAACGATGACACAACCGTCCTCCTGAGTCCTGAAGTTCAAAGTCATTTCTTCTGTGAGCTGTTTGATGTTCTCGGTTGGTAGGTTCTCTGAAGGTTCGATCCTGATCCAACAGTCTTCGCGGGGAATGCCGATCGGTAACTGCGCAAATCGCTCTGGCACCAACGGCTGGATGGATTCTTGGGCTTCGGCGAGCCTTTCGAGCCATGCGTCTAGGAATCGGTCGCCGAGCTTCTTCCTAGCTGTCGGAACAAGGTAGGACTCAACGTTGCCTAAGTATTCCTCCGTTCTCAGCAAGTTCTCTGGACGAGACCTGTCTATTCTGAGGATTTCCAGCATAGTCTTCGCAGAGCGCAAGTCCCTCATCACGTTTGGGGGCACAGGTTCGCCTCTCTTCCGTAACTCAGCAACCAGATCAGCCATCAGTTTCCAGACAGCCCCATAGTTCAGTTCGTGTATGCCTCCACAGTTCAGGATAGAGGAGACTTGGCGACCAATCTTCTGGCTGGGATATCTTGCTTTTCGTTCGTTCCTGTCGTAGCTGAGCAAAGATGCCTGACAACCAATGAACCCACGGTTTCTCTACCCGTTTCCGCCTTGAAACGCGAAAACAACGGCAACCCAAATATCCCTTTCTAACATGGAAACATATACAAAGCTATTGCCCTCTGCAGCATATGGGTCCTAGACTTGGAAAACCTATTTTAGAAGGAAGACCCTAAGTCTGAGACGGAAGCGGGTTGTTAGAGTTCAAGTTCAAGCAAGTTCTGATACTCAGATCTGACCTGAAAATGAGTTGTGGCAAGGCAGCAGTTCAGGCATGCCACGCATCCGTCTCATCTGCCGAGAATACAAAGAAGGCTCATACCTCGTGGTGGCGAGGATGGATAAACGAGGGGCAAAGGAAAATAGTCTTGAAGGTCGCTTCAGAAACCGAACTTAGAGATATGGAGGAAAAAGCTATCACGTCGAACCTTCCGGCCGCTTTGATCTCCGATAAGGGATTGACCGAGCTCCCGCCCGGAACCATAACTGCGCTTGGGATAGGACCTGCACCGTCCACCCTAGTTGACAAGATCACTGGCAATCTGCCCCTTTACTAAGGAATCTATGGGGGGGGCTCCATGCTCGTAAACGTGCCCAAGCTTGAGGCCGACTTCGGTATCGATCTCTATGCTTCCAAGCATAAGGGAATCGGTGGAAGGATACGTACTTTCACCGAAGATTTTATAGTTGAGGAAGTCCTGACTGACGGTTCGAAGGCGTCCATTCATCCCAGTGATACTCCCACTATCACTTCAGGTCACGGGCGGTACCTAGTGTGCGTACTAATCAAAAAGAGCCGGGACACACTAGCCTTGGTCGAGAGCATAGGCAGACAGATCGGCTTGAGCCGAGGGAGAATCAGCTTTGCAGGGATGAAAGACGCCCATGCCTTGACGGCGCAATTTGTAAGCCTAGGCGGCGTGCCACCCGAGAAAGTGCAGAACGTAAGCCTTGAGAATGCAATGATCATACCCATGCGTTTCTCGTCAGAAAAGGTCTCTTCGAAGTTCCTGCTGGGGAACCAGTTCATCATTGTAGTAAGGTCACTTGAACATAGTCACTCCGCGGCCAAGAGGATGATGGACCGAACCCGAAAGGAATTGGCGGACTTCGGAGGAATCCCGAACTTCTTTGGCCATCAACGCTTTGGCACCGTCAGACCCATCACTCACATAGTTGGTCGCTGCATATTGAAAGGAGACTTCGAAGCAGCAGTGTCTGTCTTCCTTACGGAATCCAGCCTTTACGAACATCCTGAAGCAAGGGAAGCTCGTGAAAGGCTAAGGCAGAGTAATGACTTCAAGTCGGCATCGAAGGAATTTCCAAGGATGTTGACGTACGAAAGGGTCATGATTAGACACCTTTCCAGATATCCGAAGGATTTTCTAGGCGCCTTCCAGAAGGTTCCGCAGAGCCTTCGGGTACTGTTCTTGCACGCCTACCAGTCATACCTCTTTAACAGGATTCTAAGCGAAAGGATGAAACTGCAGATCTCCTTGCGCAAAGCGGAGATCGGAGACTGCGTCGTAACCTTAGACAGGAGTAGGCTTCCCACTAACATCTTCAAGGAAGCAAAGAGCAGCAATATTTCGGAGATAAACAGAGAGATTGGAAAGGGAGAACTAGCTGTCGCACTCCCGATCTTAGGGTTCAAACAGGTGCCTTCCAAAGGGAGGCAAGGCGAGATAGAACGGGAAGTCATGGACCAAGAAGGAGTCAGTTCGACCGATTTTCGGCTAAGAAGAATGCCAGACGCAAGCGCAAGAGGCAGTTTGAGAAGGGCGATAGCGCCTATACTCAGTCTTGGCGTAAGCGAGAACGAACCTACGGACCAAAACGGGCTCAGCCTAAGGTTCCACTTCACGCTTCACAAGGGATCATATGCAACCGTACTTCTCAGAGAGTTCATGAAACCAAAGGACCCAGTGAAAGCGGGCTTCTAGGCCGTCCTAGTATGCTTGGTCGTGCTATTCATCGTGCCTGAGACGGATGCTGGTCTTCCAAGAGGCGAAGCCTAAGGTGTGAGTCTGAATCTGTCTCGGGGGTAAAGAACGACTTCTCTTATGTTTCTTATGCCCGTCAACATCATCACGAGCCGTTCGAGACCAATGGCCCAACCCGCATGAGGAGGCATGCCAAAATCGAATGCTTGAAGATGATACTTGAAAGCCTCAGGATGCAAACCTTGCTCCTTCAGCCTTCTGGCAAGCATCTCCTTGTCGTGGACTCTGGTCCCGCCTGAGGCGATCTCGATCCAACGCCACATCAAATCAAAGCCCTCACTCAGCTCTGGCTTGTCGTCTCTCGGCTTAATATAGAAAGGCTTCAACAAGGACGGCCAGTCTGTCACAAAGTAGAAGTACGGATGAAGCTTGCCAAGCGTTCTGTAAGCCAAAGTTGGGATGTCTTCGCCCCAGCCAATATCTGCACCTTCCTTCTGGAGCTCATTGACAATCTCGTCGTAGGTGAAGCGCTTGAATGGCACCTTCGGTAGAACAGCTTTGTGCCCCAAGGCCCCAAGTTCACCCCTACACCTTTCACTCACAGTCAGGCAAAGATGGCGCATCAACTCTTCAGCGAATCTCATGACATCGTCCGCTGCTGCGAAAGCTTCCTCAATGTCGATAGACGTAAACTCAGTTATGTGCCGTCTTGTGTGCGATTTCTCAGCCCTATAAACGGGGCCGATCTCGTAAACCTTCTCAAAGTCGACAACAAGCTCCTCCTTGTACAGCTGGGGGCTTTGAGCCAGAAACGCTTCACGTTCGAAGTAGACGATTGGGAACAACGCTGCTCCGCCCTCTGTTGCCGAGGCGATGATCTTGGGGGTGTTGACTTCCAAGAAACCGTTCTTTGAAAGGAACTCGCGTGTCGCATCCAAGGTGGCATGCCGGATTCTGAAGATGGCTTGGTTCCAGTCGCTTCGAAGGTCCAAGACTCGAGAGTCCAGACGAACATCAATGTCTGCTGAAGTTCTGCCAGTCGTATCCAGTGGAAGAGGCTGCTCTGCAGCAGCCAATATCCTGATGGTCTTCGGGACTATCTCAACTCCTCCCGGAGCTTTTTCCATCTTCCTGACGACGCCCCTAGCAGCGACGCAATCTTGCCTGTGAAGAGAGCCCAGTTTCTCCAAGGTCTCTTCTTCCGTTCCCTTCTCAGAAACCGTGATCTGGACTTTCCCAGCCTTGTCTTGCAGGATCACAAACCTTATGCCGCCGAGGTCTCTGATCTCTCTGACCCAGCCCATCACCGTTACTTCTTCACCATCAAGCGCTGGGATTATTTCTGCCGAATAGTGTGTTCTCCGCCAAGATCCAAGTTCATCAATCTTCATATGGACTGCGCCGCCGCTAACTAGCAAACTCTATTCTTAGAGTTATCCCTTGAGCCTGCTTCGCAATTTCCTTCAATGCCCTGATGTACTTTGAATCCTTTTTCCTTTCCCTACCTCTAAGGATCACCCTTGTCTCTGTGGTTCCATCGGGCAACCATATTCTGTTTATCGTCAGGATGCTTGTCGGCGCAAACAAATCCTCTAGGAACTTCCTTTCGTTCGACCTGTATTCCAAGACGCGAATCGTCTTCTTGGTCTTTCGCTCCAGAAACTTTATGATCTTGCCCCCGTAACTTAAGATCTTAGCAATCTGGCCTTGCCCGACAAAAACGGCCAGAACCCCATCCGTCTCAACGGCTTTGTAAAAATGCACATCTTGAAGGGTCGGATGCTCATCCTCGAGAGAAACGAGTAGGCGGCCAATCTCAAGGTCTAGTTCGCTTATCTCTCCTTTTTCAACCTTCTTCTTGCACTTTGGACACAGTATTCCGCTTCTCAAGCAGAACTGACATAACTCCGCTTTCACCGAGCCTTGAACCCTCCAAAAAGAAAGGAGGCGCGAAGGAGCATTCGCTCGCTGTTCTCGTCTATCGCGTCAGCGTAATCTCAATTGTGCTAACGTTGGTGGGCCTATCGCCCCCTTCGCTCGATTGGAGTTGTTGTGTCCCGATGCTGATGTTCTGCACTTTCACATCCGGCAGGAATCTCCGTCTGGCAATCTCAACGACATCAACTGCTCTGCTTATCGCTCGTCCTCTGGCCTTAACGTTGACTTCCTTAGCTCCGCCGTGAAAGAGGGTTATACACGCTAGGACATAGTTCATTACTGGCTTTTGTCCAATCAGCACTGAGTTGTTTTCTGGCAATTCACCGCCTCACTCCCTTGCTTCCTCGTCATATCGTGAACCTATTGCACTGTGACCATCAATAAATATCTTGCGGTAAACCCCAAAGGCCAGAATCCCGAACCAAAAGGTATATATGCCCTCCCAGCGGCGAAGAAGATAGCAAGAAAAAGCAAGGAAGAAAGAAGCTTGCCGATCACCGATCCCCTCAAGAGAAGCATAGCCCAAAAGAAAAGGCTCTACATGAAAGTATGCCGAGAATGCGGCGCTAGGAACGCGCCGACCGCCAAGAAGTGCAGGAAATGCAGAAGCCCAAACATAAGGTGGAAGAGGAGAGAAAAATCCCGTTAGGCCTCTCCTAGATGGTCTTCAGTCTAGAACCAAAAGGTCTGTTAGGCTAGATTTGAAGAATTATCTCAGTCTGACAGCTTTCTGATATCCGCATCGTCTGCCTCCATAGATTGCCCACGGCAATCATCGCGAATATTCCGGAAACCTCAGCTTTTGCTTTCTTGACGATGTTCAGTAAGGCGTATTGTGTGTCACCGCTTTTTATGATGTCGTCGACGACTAAGACGCTGTCACGTTTCTTTATGGCATCCTTAGGCACGTAAAGTGTCACCGTGAAACCCGAGCCGCTTAGCGTGTAGGTCTCCTCTATGAACGACGAGACGCCGACCTCCTTGCTGGGCTTAGCAATCACGATGTTTACTCCGAGAGCGTTAGCGACCATAGTGGTCAAGGGCACCCCGTCAACAGCTGCGGTCAGCACCTTCGTTATCCTTTTTCCCGCAAACTTGGATAGAGCGTGGTTTGCTGCTTGGCTCAGCAGACTTATGTCGCCTACTATTGACGTGTTATCGAAGTATCCTTGGCTGTCAAACTTGATCCTTCTCCGGAACTCGGCTTCTAGTCCAACGATCTTTGAAAGAGACACCCAGAGACCCCGCGCTCTCTCAGTGTTGGGCAGAACATGACCTTTTACGTACCTGCTTAGGACTGTCACGGGAAGATCAGTTTCAGCTGAAAGCTCCCGGTAAGTGTGATTCCTCTTTGCCGTTCGAAGGAGTTCAACGGTTGCGAGACGAAACTTCAAGTCCTCTGCATGAGTCGCCATTTCGTGTCACATCCATTGCCATAACAGGTAGAACCCAATCAGCATGTTGACCATGAACATATGAATCTTGCTGACTTTTCATATATCTTTTTTCATCGCATACCCTTTAACCTACGGCAACAGACTAATGGAGGCGGCGAGGCTGAACCATGTGCCTAGGCAGGAACAGATTTAGAGGAAAGCTTATTCTGTTGGCAGAGATACACTAGTATAGGCAAGAGAGCGATTGCGCAGGAGTGCACACGATATGACCAGCAGAAAGGAAGATAAGGTTAAAATCGTCTACAAGCCGCCCAAGGAGATAGTCATACTCGACTACTTCCAGTTCTCAAAAGAGAGACTTAACCAAATGTTTGCGAGGTTAATTCATACGGGTCTCCCGGTAATGGCCCAGTGGGCTGAGGGGGTTCTGTTCTTGTACTTTCCGTTGGTTCCGGAGACAAATGATCTAATGGAGAACTATCTAAGGGGAACGGTTTTCTGGAGCTCTGTCACGTTCGCCCTTATGCCGAACTACTCTACTTCGATCAAAGTAACTGGGCTGGAGATTCCTGTGATCGATGTTTCTGACCATCCTGTACTACGTGAAACAGCGAAATGGTTGAGGGAACACGCCGCACAATCGGAGGAACACTAGGAGACTGCTTCCGAAGCCTTAAGTTACGTTTCCACTACAAGTGATCAGGTTTAAATACCCCCTTTCTCTTTCTTTACTCTCTAGAATTGGAGGTAAAAGTTTGCACGGTTACGCCGGAAGGGTTCTGCGAATCGACCTATCAACGGGAAAGACCAGAACCGAACCTTTGAACGAAGAAGCCGCCAAGAAGTACATCGGCGGGATAGGTTTCGGAATGTACCTGCTGCTCGAAAACTCGAAGCAAGGAACCGACCCCTTCAGCTCCGAGAACCCCCTCGTTCTCACAACAGGTCCATTGAGCGGGACAATGGCTCCTACTGGCGGGAACGGTCACGCTTTCGTTTCGAAGTCACCTCTGACGGATGGCTTGGGCGAGGCGAAATCGCACGGGTTCTTCGGCTCGGAAATGAAGAGAGCTGGATATGACGGCGTAGTCTTTGAGAGAAGAGCGGAGAAGCCCTCGTACGTGTGGATCGATGACGACAATATTCAGCTCATGGATGCAAAGTACCTATGGGGGAAATCGCCTCAAGAGACCGAAGAGATGCTCAGAGAGGACCTTGGGGACTATTATATCCGCGTCGCTGCAATCGGCGTTGCAGGAGAGAAGCTGTCACGGGTCGCGTGTATCATGAACGACAAGACTCGGGCTGCGGGACGGACCGGCATGGGTGCCGTTATGGGCTCGAAGAACCTCAAGGCCATAGCTGTCCGCGGGACAAGGGATGTAACGGTAGCGAAACCAGAAGAGTTCATGCAGTTTGTCAAGATGATCCATGAAAGGATGCAGGGACCAGCGACAAGCAAGTACAAGACGCTCGGAACACCTATGAACGTTCTGGTTCACAATTCTCTTGGGGCATTGCCGACTAGGAATTTCACTAACGCGGTCTTCGAAGGCGCCGACGATGTCAGCGGAGAGTACTTGAACGAGCGTTTCGTAGCGAAGATAGCCGGTTGCTCTTCTTGCGCCATGAGGTGCGAACACATAGCCGCCGTGCCCGAGGGCCCGTACAAGGGCACGACGACACGGGTGGAATATGAACCGTTGTGGGCTTTTGGACCTCACTGCGGCGTCGACAGGTTAGATGCCATAATCAAAGCGATGGACTTGTGCAACTTCTATGGACTTGACAGTCTTTCAACAGGGAACATCGTGGGCTTCGCCATGGACTGCTATGAACACGGTATTCTGACAAAGGAAGACACAGGCGGACTGGACCTTCAGTTCGGCAACGCCGAAGCCGCTATAGAGCTCGTTCACAGAATAGGCAGGCGAGAGGGGCTCGGTGATGTTCTGGCTGAGGGGGTTAGAAGGGCTGCTGAAAAGATTGGGAAGGGCGCTGAGAAGTACGCCAACCACATTAAGGGGCTTGAGATGACGGGCTACGACATTCGAGGTCTGAAGACGGCAGCCATAGGTTACGCAGTATCGTTCCGCGGAGCTGACCACAATAGGCATGGCGCCTACGGGCTTGACCTCAAAGGAACAGTTGATCGCTTCAGAGTGGAGAAGGGAAGGTCAAAGTTTGTCATAGACATCGAGAACCTTTACACGATCATCGACTCGCTCATCGTCTGCAAGTTCTCTAGAGGGGTCTACTACAAAGAGTTTGAGGACCTGGCTAGATACTACACACTTGTCACTGGAATCGAAATGTCTCCAGATGAACTGAAGAAAGCGGGCGAGAGAATCAACAATATTGGAAGGCTTTTCAACATAAGAGAAGGACTTGGGAGGAAGGATGATCACCTGCCAGCCAAGGTTATGAGCACACCGATTCCCGACAACACCGTTTCAAAGGGGAGCTACATTTCACAGAAAGAACTCGACTTCATGCTAGACGATTACTATGCCCACCGTGGATGGACAAGGGAAGGTGTCCCAACCGTAGAGAAACTCAAGGAGTTGGGCTTACAGGACTTTACATACACCGTAAGAGACAAGATCGGGGAAGCAAGACAGTGAGGGAGGAAACGAGAATGTCTTCCATCCATGCAAAGAAGTTCGTTTCAGCGGACCCAGACAAGTGCGTAGGCTGTTGTCTCTGCGAGTATGCTTGCTCGTTCGAGAAGGAGAAGGCCTTTAATCCGTTGAAGTCTAGGATTCGTGCCGTGCGATTGGACTCGATCGTCAATATGTCCTTGACCTGCAGACTATGCGAAGACGCCCCGTGCGTCACCGCTTGCCCCAGAGACGCTTTGACACAGTCGAAGGAGACTGGGGTCATCATGATTGACGAAGACAAGTGCAACGGATGCGGATGGTGCATTGAAGCCTGCGATTACGGGGCAATAATGCTGCACCCAGATAAGAAGGTCGTGTTCGTCTGTGACCTCTGCGACGGCAAACCCAAATGCGTCGAATGGTGCCCAGAGAAAGCATTGGATCTCCTCACAGTAGATGTTGTGGCGCAAAAGGCCAGAATCTCAGCGGTGAAGAAACTCTTCCAAGAAGCCTCCAAGCAACAGAAAGCATAAGCCCCACTTCCATCATCTTCCACCTAGAATTCACAAGTAGGTTCCAATGGGACTTCATCAGGCGCGGAAACTCGCTCTACCCAAGGTCAAAGGCCCTCAATTCTTATTATATGCCTTCTCTCTAGCCTCTTTAGGGCGTCAAAGAACTCGCTCTTCTGCTTCCCTTGGAGCTTGAAGTGCTGAATCATATCCTTTATGTGAGACCAAGAGCTTCCGCTTTTGCTGAATCGATTCTGAAGGTACGCGACGACGAGACGTTCGATTCTGCCGCATTTCCATGTCGAGTTCCGTAGGAGAACAGCTATCGACCTGAACATCTCTTGGGTCTCCTTCCTTGAGCGTCTCGCCATGCGATTTCCTCATTCCTTTCCTAATCTCTGAGAGTATTTATGCGTATCTGAAGAGTTCCTTCTTAACCCAGATCATGTTGCGGCAGAGCAAAACCGAAAGGGAAGGGCCTTCTTTAACCGCAACCTTGAAAAAGGCTTCTCTTCAAGAAGATAAGGATACGCAATGACAGTCTACGTGTCTCCTGAATCCAAGGTTGAGGGCTACCTCGAAGAAGATGCCATGGTCTTAGGACATAGCATTATAGGTTCTGGAACTCTGATCGGAAAAGGTGTGATAGTTGGACATCCCATTGAGCAAAAAATTCGAGAGTTCACCTCTTTCAGGCGGCCTGACATTGGAAGGTACTACGCGACAAGCCAAGGCGCAGCGATAGGAAAGGATTGCATCGTCCGGTCGGGTACGGTTGTATATGAAATGGCTCAGCTCGGGGACAGAGTGAGAACAGGACACAACGCACTGATAAGGGAACAATGTGTCATTGGCGATGACACATTGATAGGCTCTTCCGCCATGCTGGATGGCATGGTGAAAGTCGGAAGGCGAGTTAGCATCCAATCGAACGCATATCTTCCTAACCTAACCGTTGTCGAAGATGATGTGTTCATTGCGCCCAACGTGTGTTTCACAAACGATCGATATCCTCAGACTAGGCGTCTCATTGGAGTCGTCGTTGAAAGGAATGCCATCATCTGCGCGAATGCCACACTGATAGCTGGAGTGAAAGTAGGGGAGAACGCGGTAGTGGGAGCAGGCGCCGTTGTAACAAAAGATGTTCCACATGACACAGTCGTTGTAGGGAACCCAGCATGCATCCACATGACTCGGAAGGAATACAACGAGAAGAGGGAGAAATGGGAGAAATCAGGTGGTCAGAGCAAGATGACCAGTGTTTGAAACAATGGAGGTGAAGAAGATGATTGACTTGAAGAAGCTCAGGATCATTGACCTGTCTGCTGAGATACAACCAGGTGTCTTGAAGGTCAACGGCGAATATGTACACGGCAAAGGACCTCGCAGGTTCGAGTTACGCCAGTTCATCTACGCTCCCGACAAGTGTTTGATGCATTGGGTTGACACTGAAACACACATTGGCACCCATGTCGAGCTGCCAGCGCATCTAACTGACGGGGCGAAGTCATGCTCCGAGATGCCCGCCGAGACTTTCATCGGCGAGGCGATAGTACTGAAGTTCGACCTCCTGAGACCCAAGGACGGAGAAGGGCAACCAGTGACTACTTCTCATTTGGGCAAAGTGAAGGCAGGTGACGTTGTACTAATGTGGAGTCCCTACGAAGGGAGAGAAGCGCCATACATATCGCCTGAAGCTGCGAAGTGGCTTGCTGAAAGAAAGGTGAAGATGATCGGCATCCAAGGCGTCAAGGTTGAGGCACCAGGCGGTTCCATGGCGACTCATCAAAACATGTTGAAGAACGACAT
>CAYXIF010000007.1:51504-66417 GCA_964465575.1 uncultured Candidatus Bathyarchaeia archaeon
GATGGTCACAAAGAAGAAACTGAAGGAATATGAAGACCGAACTAAGCAGGCTATGCTGATTCTTGGTCAAGTTTCAGAGGACAACACGACGCCGCGCAACATCAGGAGAGCCGCCAAGGGGTCAATGGACATGCTACAGTCCGCGGAGTATACGGTTGGGATCAGAGCCTCCAACGCCATCTCCATCCTTGATGAAATCCTACAGGACCCTAACATGCCCCCGTACACGAGAGTGAAGCTCTGGAACGTTATGAGCCTTCTCGAAGCAATAAAGGACTAAGAAGCCAAGAGCAGACTTGTCTGGTTTTGGCCTCAGGCGGAAACGCTTTCCGTTTGGTCTGCCCAGCCATGTCCTCTAGGGTGGCCTTCAAACATGTTATATTCTCCAAGAATCCATATCTTCACGAGTGGCGTGAAATCTGAGATGCCTTCACGTTGGTGGATGGAATGCCCAAGGAACTGGTTGCAGTCGGTCCCAAGCAACCTATATTGAGAGATTATGAAGAACTTCGCGTTGAGCCAAACCAAGTCCGCATAAAGAGTCGACTCTCTGCGGAAAAGCACGGGACGACACTGCCCATCTACTCAGGAACTTCGCCCCTCACGGGTAAGACATACGATCGCAAACTTGGCTTGCTCCTTCCAAAAGGCTCCGGAGAGGGCTGGTCGCCTTCCTACCCGATGAGGCTTGGCAACATGACAGTGGGAGTCGTTACTGAAGTCGGAAGCCAAGTCCAGAAATTCAAGGTTGGAGATAGAGTCTACGGGTACCTGCACATAAGAGAGACCCACATAGTTGACCAAGAAGCAATCAGTCCAGCGGTTGCTGGGTTGAGCGATGAAGACCTAGTCTGCATCGACCCCGCTGTTGTGGCGCTCATGGCTGTTCGTGAAGGTCACGTAAGACTGGGCGACACAATAGCAGTCTTTGGGCTTGGGGCGATAGGGCTCATGGCGGTTCAGATGGCGAAGCTCTCGGGAGCATTGACAGTGATAGCCGTTGAACCGATTGAGAAGAGAAGAACATTGGGCAAGACTTACGGTGCGGATGTACTGCTGAATCCAACCGATTGCGACACCGGGCTGGAGATAAGAAAGGTTACGGGAAAGGGCGTGGATGTCTCGATAGACACGAGCGGCTCATACCGGGCTCTGCATCAGGCGATTCGCGGGACTAGATACGGCGGCGCCATCGTCCCTGTCTCATGGTATCATGGCGAAGCAGCAGGCTTAGACCTCGGTCAGGAATGGCACTTCAACCGTCAGGTACTGGTCTCAGGCGCGCGTGTGGAAAGCGAACCCTATCGGGATTTCCCCCTCTGGGACAGAAAGCGCGTTTATGATACTGTTATCCAGCTCATGCAAATCGGGAAGCTGACTAGTGAAGGTATGTTGTGCCCCATTGTGCCATTCGAAGAGGTCGTCGAAGCCTACCTGATGCTCGATGAAAGACCTGAAGAAACGATTAAATTGGGCGTTGTCTACCATTAGCCCTCAAGAAACGCCCACCAGTGACTGAGGCTGAACAAGTGCCTTTAAAGGAAGCCATGCTTTATGAGCCCCTTCGCAACAACCGCGTAAAGTGTAACCTCTGCGCACGCAGATGCTCAATCGCAGATGGAGGTGTCGGGTTCTGCGCGGTTAGGAAGAACGAGTCTGGGAAGCTGTATTCTCTCAACTACGCAAAGGCTTGCGCCGCAAATGCCGATCCTATAGGAAAAAAGCCGCTTTCTCACTTTCATCCCGGCGCCTCTGTCATGTCGATTGCTACGGTTGGATGCAACTTCCGTTGCCAGTTCTGCGACAACTGGGCAATAAGCCAAGAAAAGGATATTGCAGGGAGGGATTTCCCGCCAGAGGAGGTTGTGAAAGCGTCAAGGGACTATGGATGTCAAGGCATAAGCTACACTTACACTGAACCGACCATCTTCTTCGAGTACGCCTTTGACACAGCTGTCCTCGCTCATAAGGAAGGGCTATTCAACACATTCGTCACCAATGGATACATGACGCCCGAAGCCGTGAGAACAATCGCCCCGTTCTTAGACGCGGCGACAGTTGACTTCAAGAGCGCGGCAGATCCCGACTTCTATAGGACGCTCTCGTCTGTCCCTTCAGTGGAACCGATCTTCGAGGCCTTAAAGGAGATGCAGAAGCGAGGAATCCACATCGAGGTCACGAACCTAGTCATTCCAAGGATAGGCGACTCGATGGAGAGGATAGCGTCACTCTCGACATGGATCCGCCAGAACCTAGGTGAAGACACTCCTTTTCACTTGTTAAGGTTTCACCCGGACTACAAGCTCAACGATATCAGTTCGACAGAGATTAGAACCCTTGAGGAAGCACATCAGGTCGCGGTGAGAACAGGCTTGAACTACGTATACTTGGGAAACGTTGCAGGTCACAGGCACGAGAACACATATTGCCCCAGCTGCCATGACCCCGTAATAAAACGGTGTGGTTTCAGCGTCGTCAACTGGAACTTGACCCCAGAGAACAAGTGCCCGAGGTGCGGAAGAAAGATTGCTATTAAGGGCAAGTTTCACAAGGAAGGCTTCTCGCTTCCATATTCCATAGTCTGACGACATCACAGGAAGCCGAAGACACAGAGTTAATAAGATTCTCTCTAGCTCTTTTGAACAGGAGACGTCGATGTGGCGCATCCTAAGGTCAGACGCAACGTCCGTCTTGAAAGATGAGAACGCACGGGCCAGTCTCTCAAGATACTTTGATGTGATGCAGGGCAAGAAGCCGGCCAAGTTCCTTATCGCCAAGAAGCTTCCAGTTGACTTCAGCCAAGAGGACTCGCTTTCTGAGCTCTGGCGCATTCACGAGGAATCGACGGCTCACTTCCTTCATCTTCAGCAGGAGATAGACAGCGAAAGGAAGACTCTTGGCAGCCTAGGAACGCCTGAGGCATCTTTTCATGACCTGAAGATTGAGATCGCCAGTCGCATCCTTAGCGGTTGTCACTTCTGCACCAGGCGGTGTGGTGCGAACCGTGGGGAGGGCGAACTTGGCTACTGCAGGTGTGGAACCCAAGCCCTGGTCTCTTCGGTATTCGAGCATCTAGGCGAGGAGCCTGAGCTTGTTCCTTCTGGCACCATCTTCACAATGGGCTGCACGATGCGGTGCCTTCACTGCCAGAACTGGACGATATCCCAGTGGTTTGAAAGCGGAAATGTCTACACAACTAAACGTCTGGCCTTGGCAGTCGAACAGCTAAGAAGGAACGGATGCAGGAATGCAAATCTGGTGGGCGGGGAACCTACGCCATGGCTTCAGCAATGGCTTCGTGCATTCAGAGAAGTGAACGTTAACGTTCCGGTAGTCTGGAACTCCAACTCCTACTACAGCGAGGAGACGGCTAGGCTCCTTGCGGGGTTCATCGACGTTTACCTGTTGGATTTCAAGTACGGCTCCAATGAATGCGCTAGAAGAATCTCGGATGCACCTGGCTATTTGGAAGTCTGCAGTAGAAACCATCTGCTTGGGAAGAAGCACGGGGAGCTCCTCATTCGGGTACTGGTCTTGCCTGGACATCTTGAATGTTGCACGAAGCCTATACTGAAGTGGATAGGCGACAACCTTGGAATGAACACGCGGACAAACGTGATGTTCCAGTTCAGACCAGAGTGGAGAGCTTATGAGGTGCCCGAGTTGCGCAGGAGACTCACGGCTGCCGAGATGAGACAAGCTGTCAACTTTGCCAAAGAAGCTGGACTCACAAACTTCATAACATGACCCCAGATAGCTAAGTGTCTATAAGAATGAAGACAAGTAGCGAAGAGCATTCTAGACACAGTTCACAGTTGCTTGATAGTTGGGCAATCGAAGAGGAAACGAGAGCATGTTTGAGGGAATGAAAGCTAGGCTCTTCTGCGGTGAGTAGGTCATATTCGGTCCCACTCAGCGCGACAGTATTTCAGCCAGCCTATAGCGTCTCAGGTCAAGCTCTTTTTCGACTTCCCAAGAGTAGTCGAGATCGACGGAACCGATCTTCCCCCCGCTGATACACACCATGGTTCTCTCTTCACCCTGAAGTAGCAGTTCGACGGCATGGTGGCCGAACTCGCATGCCAGCGCTCTACTGCAAGCTGTGGGTGCTCCGCCCCTTTGAATGTATCCCAACACGGTTAGCCGCACCTGATGCCCGGTCTTTTCAGACAGGTATTCCGCAACTTCGCGAGAGTCGCCCGCCCCCTCCGCTATCACGATGATCTCGGACGTCTTCCCTTCTTTCCGAGCGCCCTTAAGTCTCTCACAGATTCCGTCCAAGTCTGCTTCGATCTCAGGAACGAGAATTATCTCCGCGCCTCCTGCAAGACCCACTTCCAAGGCAAGGAAACCTCTCTTTCTTCCCATGACCTCCACCACAAAGATCCTTTCATGAGAGGTAGCCGTGTCCCTTATCCTGTCAATCGCCGAAAGAGCTGTATTGACCGCCGTGTCAAACCCAATTGTAGTATCCGTTCCAGAAACATCGTTGTCAATGGTTGCTGGAATGCCCACCACAGGTATCCCGCTGACCCGTTGAAGCCTGCTTCCGCCCCTGAAAGTTCCGTCCCCGCCTATCGTTATAAGCCCCTCAACTCCTTTGGCTTTCAAGGCTTCAGCAGCTTTCTCCAATCCCTCAGAAGTCTTCATCGACTCGCAACGAACTGTTTTCAGTATGGTTCCGCCGAGGTTGATTATCCCGCTAACAGAGCGGGCGCCCATTTGCCGCGACTGTCCATCGATAAGTCCTGAGTAACCCCTTTCAAAACCTGTGACCTCAAGACCGTTGTGGATGGCTGAGCGTACTACTGACCTGATAGCAGCATTCATGCCAGGCGCGTCTCCTCCAGCCGTGACTACGCCAACCTTCTTCATGCCCTAAGCCTTCAGACTCCTCGCGTAACACTACCCAAGGACTATTTAAAAGGCTTACAGTTACCCTTCACAAGCGTGGTATCATATAACCCAAACTTCGACGAAGCGCCGCTGTCCCAAAACTCAAGGAAGCAAACACAAACCAGAAAAGATATCTTACATAAGTCAACCATATACTTAGACCGACATCAGGATCAATGAGCCTATGAGCGTGTTACCGGAAGAAACAATAAGGAAGTACGAACGCGCTGGCGAGATAGCTGCAAAAGTCAGGGAAGAAATGAGGAGAATCACAAAAGAAGGAATGCCCATCATAGAAGTCTGCGAGGCGGCAGAGGCAATGATCAGGAACTTGGGAGCCCAACCAGCATTTCCATGCAATGTTTCAGTAAATGAAGCCGCCGCACATTACACCTCTCCACCATGCGACCCATTGACAGTCCCAGAAGGCTCACTCGTCAAGGTCGATGTAGGTGTTCACGTCGACGGCTACATCGCTGACACAGCAGTCACCGTCTGTTTTAGCTCAGAGCATGAGGGCATGGTGCAGGCAGCCGAAGCGGCATTGGAGACAGCCATCAACACCATCCGGTCTGGCCTATCGACCTCCCAGCTGGGCTCCGAGATCCAGAGGGTCATCGAGCACCACGGGTTCAAGCCCGTTTCGAACCTCACAGGCCACCAAGTTGGCCGCTACACAGTTCACACGGGGATGTCTCTGCCAAACATTGCCCATAACTCCCTGACTAAGATCCGAGTTGGCGATGTATACGCTATCGAACCGTTTGTAACCGTGAAGGAAGCTGAGGGCAGAGTCGAGAACGGTCCCGATGCATTCATCTTCCGGCTCGCCAAGCGAAGGTTTCTGAAACATGCTGAGGCACGAAACCTGCTGGAATATGTAGAGACAAGGTTTAGGACTCTGCCATTCGCTGAGAGGTGGCTAAGAGGACATGGTTCCTGCCGACAATACAAGCCCGCGCTTTCGGAGCTCCTGAAGTCGAAGTGTCTCAAGACTTATCCCGTATTCTTGGAAGCAAGTCGTAGAAGAGTTGCGCAGGCTGAACACACAGTTTACGTTGGCAAGGACAGTCCTGTTGTTCTCACTCAGCTCTAGTTTGGCAGAACCTGCCTCACTCTTCCTTGCCCTCCACTTCTCTGTAGATTGATGAGATCAGTGTCTGGCTACTGCACTTGGGGCAAGGTGCTATGGCCTTAAGGATGTAGTCTCCCTTTTGGAACTCCCTAACATTCTTGAAGTCGCATTTTGAGCACTGAACAGTCGTATAGACCTTTGGCATCTCAAAGCCTAGCTTCAAAGGCTTTCTTCTCATCTGGAATACCACATAAGACGACAGAGCAATTGCGCTTAGGCTCAGGGTGATCGTCAATAAGTCAGGAGAGCCTGTTCTCCTGTACGTCTCGACAGCCTGAAAGAGCGATATGAACGAAAGAACTAGGAGGACGGAAACGACCGCGATGAAGAAGAAAGACATCCTCCTAGCTGCGTTGGAGGGTTCTTCCATAGCCTTCACTACTGGGCGATTCCCATCGTGTTTCCGATGCCTGCTATTATGACGTGGTCACCTTCGTTGGTGCATTCGCGCATGATCCGCTTGGTCCTTTCAATGACGTTGTCTACGCTGTCTATGGTCTCCTTCCTCATTGTGGAAACCAAGTCCCCGATTCCTTGCATTATGAGAATAGCGTTGATAGGGACCTTGTACTTTGTGGCTACCTCTTCCACCTTGAATTTCTCTACGCCTGGCCCCCCTATGGCGACACCTATGCCTTCGACAACCTCTCCCGGCTTATCCCCCTCAAGCTTCTGTGCAGCATCGATGACTATGACTCTCGCGATCTTGCCTTCTTTCTCTTCTATGATCTGCTTCACGGCTTCCCCTGGCTTCCCCACGTTTCCCCCAGGACCCTTGGCCTTCAGCACGTATGCTGTTCGCCCCTCGATAGGCACCTCACTCACAGCAACATCCTTGACTATCTCGCGATCTTCTCTACCATACATCAACTTGGCAGCAACCAGCGCGCCTATGCCATCTCCGATTGGCTGTCCGAGCGTGAAGGCTCTCAAAGCGCCTGCAGACGCTTCCGCCTCTTTCATGACTTCAGGCAGGATCATCTGGAGCTGGAGGATCACGTAGAAGCTCAGAGTCTTCTTTCCCATGAGGTAAAAATGCCTCACGAGCCTGTAGAGATGGTTGAGGGCAAGAGCAGCCTCAAGCATATTGGTCATGTTGTTCTGCTGAGTCTCGTCTGCTTCAGGAATCATGAGCTTCACCTCGTCCTTGAACCTAAAATCTCTGGTATCGATGATGTGCTCGAGTCTCTTGATGATGCCCACAGGATCTAAGCTCACGGGTCCAATGTCAACATGCTCTAGAATACGGTCAACTCTTGCGGGCAAGTCCTCAGGAGTCTTGCCTGCTTCTTTGATGGTTGATATTGCGATGGTTCGCCCGCGGTCTCTGATCAACTTCAGCCTAAAAAGGGATCCTTCGATCTCTTTAAGCATGATCTTGATCTGGAGGCGCTGCCCGTAGAACATGTAGGCAACGAAAAAGCCCATCCACGCTATCTGGATCATCTCGTTCACTGGTATCTCTGAGGCCATCGGCGGCGAGTCACCTCGTAAAGAATAGAAAAACCTTCAGTTAATAAGTCTTCAGAAAAAAACCGCAACTCTCCTGCCACAGGGAAGGGCAGTCAGCACCTACAAAAATATTTAAATGCCCTGCTAAGCTCATCAAAGCTGAAGGAACAGCATGAGAGTCAAGGTTCTTTACCTCGGCTTAGTCAGAGACAAGGTTGGGAAGAGAGAGGAAGAGTACCAGATCAAGGCTGGTTCCACACTTTTGGACCTTTTTGAAGCTTTGGCTGGGACCTACGGGGAGGGCCTCAACACAATGCTGAAAGCCAACAAGGAGAGTCGTTTGGACCCGACCTTCATCGCAACTGTGAACGGAACTATGAGAGACCCGCATCGAGCAAAGGATGTTTTGCTCAGTGACGGAGACACAGTCGCCCTTATGACCCTGATAAGCGGCGGTTAGGAGATTCGTCTAAGGTTGCTTCTTGCAGTCTTGTCCACTATCCGAGCACACGGTCAGAGGATCTGCACGGAAACCTCCTCGATTGTTCTGTTAAGCGTCACCTCAGATATGTTTCGAGTGTACTCCATCATGCGTCTTGAGTTGTCCAAGAGCAGGCCAAGTGCTGAAGCTACATTGGGGTCTAGCTTCTTGCTGGATACCACGATGAGCAGATCGTTCTCTTCGGCCGCAAACGATTCGATCTCGGAGATTATCTTGTCTGCTTGCTCGTAGTCTCTCTTGAACATTGCTTTCAGAGAGTCCTCGAACAGCTTGTGCGCCAAAGAGTTGTATTCCAAGATCTGGGAGTAGACTTCCTCGTCTACAGCTTCGTTCAAGAGAAGGGTCTGACTCTCTATCATCTTCTTGAGGTTCATCAAGTTTCGAGCGATATTCGCCGCGTTGTCAGCGACGCCTTTTATGTCATTCGCGACTATTCGGTAACCCAGGAATTCTTTGGGTGTCCTAAAGCCTAGCTCTTCGAAAAGGTCTTGTTCCAACCCGAACTTGAGTTGGCGCACTACGTATAGGTCAAGCCTGTCGACGTCGCCGCATAGGTCAGCTATCTCTCCGAAGGTCTGGTCGCTCATGTTTGACAATGCGGACACAGCATCCTTGTTCGCTGAGATGGCGAGGACAGCCATCCTTCTTATGGCCTTTTCCACTGGGAACTCCGGATGGTTTATCAGGATTTGAATCGTTATCTCTCTAGGAGTTTCGTTTATGATTTCTGAACCGAGCATATTCTTGACTAGGGCGTTTACCGTACTTCTGAACTTCGGAACCATCCCATCATTCCTGAAGTGGACGTGAACGATATCAGCACTGATCACATAAAGTGATATTATCTTTCGGGAGACCGTTCGGGGGTCGTCTCTAGGGTCAACGTAGACCCAATATTCCTTCAAGCCAGGCTTTTCTTGCTCCTTCTTACCTTCAGCTATCTTCCTTGGAACGAGGATCAGAGATGAATCGTCCAACATTCTAAACGCAATTTCGCTTCCCTTTTCCATCCCTATTTCGTCGACCCAATTCTTTGGCAATGAGATGATGTAGGATCCCCTCCCTGTCATCTGAACCCTTCTGTAACCTAGATCCTTTTCCATGTCGAAAGCCTCGTTCACATATTTCATGTACCATACATGTTTCATTGTTCTTCACATAAATGATTTTCGGCAGAGTTATATAAACGCCATTCATAAGGACAATGGGTTTCGGGCAGATCCCAAGTGAAAAAACAATGTCAACACGGTTCTGCAGAGACTGCGCAAACTACGAGGAACGAAGAGACATAGACGGCGTTCCCTTGTGTTCTGAGAACATAGGACCCTACGTGTCATGTGACGAATTTGAGCCGCACAGTGAAGCCTTGAACTCCAGCAAACTCTATAACAAGTTCTGCATCGAATGTGCTAGCTTTGATGAAGTGGCCGGTGTTCCTCTTTGCTCAAGGAACCGGTCCCCCGGGGTTGCGTGTCACTTGTTCCAGAGCAGGTTCGAGGAACTAAAGGTGACAAGGCAGAACAACCACATGAAAGCCGTGTTACTTATACGGACATCTAACAATCACGCCCTTCCTGAGATCATACCCCCCTCCCTAGCAGAAATCAGCCGAAGGCTCAAGTGGTGAAGAAGCACACACTCAGCCCTCGGCTGAAATTTTCTTTTGGCGCTTGAAACTGAAGACCAAAAACCTTAAGAAATAGTTTCCAAGATGAAATGAGGGTTCATCAGGTAGTTCCAGAACCAAGAAGTGATCCAAAATGCCTGAGAGAGTGTTGCCGAATTCCTCCTATCTTAATGGGAAGTCAACGACCGGAACGAACACCCGTGTCAGAGATGTCAGCAGCATAAGCGGCATGTGTCCACTTTGCATACGTGACTGTCCCGTCCTCTGCGAGATTAGCCTCTCAACGTTTAGGGGCAGGGAGGCACTTTACCCCGAGCCGATTCAATACGGATTCAGCACCGCAGGAGCCTTGAAAGACTTCTGCCTAGACTGGTCCCACTTCAACATACAGTCAGGACTCTTCGAGGCTCTCGGGATTGAAGAAGACTCGGATGCGGCTTTCTTCGAAAACGTAAAGACCGACACCGAGATTGGTGGAATACCACTCAAGATCCCCGTGTTCACAGGCGCCTTCGGTTCCACGGACGTGGCAAGGCTAAACTGGCCAGGACTGGCAATAGGCGCGGCGCTTTCCGGCGTGGGCATAACAGTGGGCGAAAACGTATGCGGTATGGACCCGGACTCAGTGATAACCAGAGGAAAAGTGACATCATCGGAGGAACTGAAACGACGGGTCAACACTTTCCGGCAGTTTTGGGACGGAAAGCACGGTGAAGTGGTTGTACAGACGAATGTCGAGGACCAACGGCTCCGAGTAGACGAGTATGCTCTGTCGAAGCTTGAAGTCAACGTGATCGAACGAAAATGGGGGCAAGGCGCGAAAGCCATAGGCGGGGAAGTCCGTGTCTCAGAATTGGAAAAGGCGATAGCGCTCAAGAAAAGGGGGTACTTGGTCATCCCCGACCCAGAGGATCCATCCGTACGAGAAGCCTTCAATCGAGGAGCCTTTAAGTCGTTCGAGAGGCATAGTCGCGTGGGCATCCCCAAGGGCCAAGACTTCGTAGAAGACATAGAATGGCTGAGGAGCCAAGGAGCAGCACGCGTTTTTCTGAAAACAGGCGCCTACAAACCCTCAGCTGTGGCTTACACTTTGAAGCTGGCATCGGAAGCCAAGGTTGACGCTGTCACCTTTGACGGAGCTGGCGGAGGAACCGGAATGAGTCCCGTCTCCATGATGGACGAAATGAGCATCCCTACCGTCTACCTAGAGTCTTGGGTTCTCAAATGCGCCCAAATCCTGAAGAGAAGGAAGCGCTACGTTCCTGACATCATCATGGCAGGCGGCTTCATAAACGAAACCCAGATCTTCAAGGCTTTAGCAATGAGCAATTTCGGCGATGGCCCACTAGTTAAGGGAGTCTTGATGGCGAGATCGCCATTGACGGCGGTGATGAAGTCGTCGTACTTTGTGGAGCTCTCACAGAAAGGAAAACTGCCGAAGGCGTTTGCCGAAGGCTACGGCAACACGCCAGACCTGTTCTTCATCGCGGCTTCAAAGCTAAAGAGCGAGTATGGCGAACGGGCAATGGAAATTCCTTGGGAGGCGGTTGGCTTACATTCATACCTCACAGAACGCGTGAAGGTTGGGTTGATGCAGCTCATGGCGGGAGCCCGCAAGTGGCGTCTTAACCTCCTCGACCGAAACGACTTGATGGCTTTGACGGAAAGAGCAGCCAAGGTGACAGGAATACCGTTGGCAGAAGAAGCTGAAGGAGAAGCTGTGGAGAAAATCCTAGAGTAGCCCTTGTCGCATTTGCCTTTTCTGCCCGCCGGAACTCGCAGTGATAGGCGTTAGCGCTGGAGCATCTTGCATAACGAAGGGGCGGGAGCGCAAGTTGGTGACGCAAGTCTTATCTCTGCGAAGTGCCAAATGTCTTAGGAAAGCTCACGGCAAACCTTTCTCTGCAGAGGTTGGGTGTCAGCATGAACATTATACAGATTGTTTCGGACACGTTTAGACGGGATTTCCTTGGATGCTATGGTAACAGTTGGGTTCACACGGAATACTTGAACAGGTTTGCGAAGGGATCTGTGGTCTTTGACAGGGCATATATCGCTTCTTTCCCGACAATTCCGAACAGGCACGATCTTTTCACGGGTCGCTACACGTTTGTCTATTCGATGTGGTCTCCGCTTCCAAAGGATGAGGTCATACTGTCTCAGCTGCTCCGTCAAGCCGGGTATACGACAATGCTGATTGTGGACACTTACCACATGATCAGGGACGCGCACTATTTCGACAGGGGGTTCGATGGATGGTGGTGGATCAGAGGCCAGGAACATGACCGATACATGACGAACCCTACCAACGACCCGCCTGAACGGAAAAGAGCTCTGGACTCTCAGTACCTTCGGAATGTCTCCCAGCGACGGTTTGAGGAAAACTATTTTGTCGCACAGACCATGACCGCTGCGACGAAGTGGCTTGAGCTCAACTACGACCAGCATCAGAAGTTCTTCCTACATATTGACACGTTCGATCCACATGAACCTTGGGACCCGCCTCAATGGTACTCTGACATGTATGACCCTACTTGGAAAGGAGGCGATGTTGCTGGGGGAGCCTATGTGTCCGGAGTACCCCGACCAACAGCCTCAGACATGACCATGGAGGAACTGAACCATCTGCGGGCGCTTTACGCAGGCGAAGTCACTTTGGTTGACCGCTGGATTGGGAAGTTGCTACAGAAGATCGAGGACCTAGGCCTCTACGAGAACACCGCCGTGATCTTCACGACAGATCATGGGACCTACATAGGGGAACATGGCTATGTGGGAAAAAGAGATCACCTTTACGAAGAAGTAGCGCATATCCCTTTGGTTGTTAGGACACCTGACTCTCTTGGAGTCAAGCCAAGCAGATGCGAGGCAATCGTCCAGTCACCGGACCTAATGCCGAGCATACTTGACCTTGCAGGTGTCAGTCTCCCCCGGACGGTTCAAGGCAGATCGGTTCTTCCCTTGCTGCAAGATAAAGAGACTAAGGAAAGAGAGATTGCTGTAAGCGCGCCAAGCTTCGTGGGTAGGGAGATCCCTTCATGGCTTACGGTGACATCAAAGGACTGGAGCCTGCTGGCAGCTTTAACCACTAAACCGGCAGATGTCCGCCCAAAAGAGAGAGTCCAATCAGAACTCTACAGTCTGACAAAGGACCCAAGCCAGACCAGAAACCTATATGACGAGAAGACGTCGGTGGCCGACGAACTTCGTTCCAAAATGGCTGGATTTCTAAGGTCATTAGGTGCGCAGGACCAAGTCCTGAGCAACTGGTTGAGTACATGAAGCTGCCACAGGAATCCCCGCTCCGTCTGACACTCAAGACACTCGATTCTGCGAGAAGGTGAAAGAGGTGCCTCGCGGAGGGTTGATCCAGAGAGAAGGAAGCGTTCTCGTAGTCATCGACCTTCAGGAGAAGCTTTTCGCGCACATCGCCGAGAAAGATGAGATATCCAAGAACATAGAGAAGCTGGTTCGCTTCGCCAAGATCATGCGGATTCCTATTGTAATGACAGAGCAATACCCGAAAGGTTTAGGACCAACAATCTTAGGCGTGAAGCAGCTAGTTCCAGAGACTGAGCCCATTGAGAAGGTGGAGTTCAGTTGCTTTGGATCTGAAAGATTCACGGAAGCATTGGCTAGGCTAAAGGCGAGAACACTGATCATTGCAGGCATAGAGGCTCACATATGCGTCACCCAAACGGCAATCGAAGCCGTGAGCAATGGTTATGAAGCTTACGTGGTCAGTGATGGTGTTTCATCTAGACGCTTAGACGACAAGGCTACGGCGCTTGAGAGAATGAGGCAAAGCGGCGTCACAATAGCCTCAACCGAGATGCTGATGTACGAGCTTCTCGAGAAGGCTGGTACACCTGAATTCAAAGCAGCATTAGAGATGGTGAAATAGATCCATCTATGGAGTCAGTCTCAAACGAAGCACTTCCAGTATTTCATCATGGTCCTCTTCAGTTCGGCCACGATCCTCTCGACCTGTTCTTGATTCTGCCACGGGTTACTTGGTGCAGGGAAATAGTCTTCCATTTCGTCGCCTGATCTCTCCGGTTCGGCCATGCCTGCCACAAGGGCGTACCAGCATTGGGGCAGGACCAAGGTGTTATAGCCACTGGCGACCAACAGTGCAGATCTTCCGCTGCAGACCCTGTCAGATGTCTCCCGTATGATCCGTGATATCTCGAAGAAACCCTTTGCAGTCAATCCGAGACTGCCTAGATGATCAGCGAAATGGGCATCACTTCCGCCATTTGCGATGATGATGTCAGGCTTAAACTCTTCAGCTAGTGGTGGGAAAACCTCTGTCAACGCGTAGAGGTAGGATTGCTCGCCTGTTCTGATGGGGAGGGGAACATTGACGTTGTATCCCTCGCCTTCTCCTTTTCCGATCTCGTCTATGAATCCCCTGCCAGGAAAGATCGTGAACGGATCTTGGTGGAGGGAAATGAAGAGGACAGATTGGTCTGCGTAGAATATGTCGCTTGTCCCGTTCCCAAAGTGGACATCATAATCCAGCACCAGAAACCGCTTGAGCCCATATCTCTCACGTAAGTGCTGCACTAGGATCGCAATGTCGTTGAAGATGCAGAACCCACCTCCATAGTCTCTGCCCGCATGGTGGAAGCCTCCGCCCAAGGCCACAGCTCGATCGGCTCGTCCTTCAAGTATGCTTGCCCCGGCTTCCTTAACGCCCCCAATCATGTACATTAAGGCTTCAAGAATGCTTTCTGAGACAGGTGTGTCCAAGTCATAGGGTCTGCCAATTTCTGCGAGGCGGTGGATCTGTTTGATGTACTCTTCTGTGTGCACTTTGAGCAGGTCCTCGTGCGTAGCAGGTTTCGGTTTGGTGTAGAACACGTTCGGCGACTGTGACAGCCCTTTCTCGTCAAAGTATATCTTCGCCTTGATGAACCTGTCTCCTCTGAAAGGGTGGTTGATGCCGAGATCGTATTGACTGAACTTCTCGTGGTATGTCAGGCATACTTTCAAACGGGTATGGGCACCTGGCTGCGTCTCAGGAGAGCGCGCGAGAGAGAGTTGAAGTGTGCAGTATTTATTGCTTTCCAGTGAGGAGATTCCTGACAGATACTGGAATACGCAGTGTTCGACCACATCCAGCCTGTTGGTTCACAATCCTGTTTGCCCTGACGGTCGTCTTAATAAGGGAGTTCAGTTCAGTGAGATCGTAGGGTGGAAAGCAGGGGAATTCGGATCTTGAAGGTGACATTGAGCGTTCCATACTCTGATACTGACAGGTTCTTTAAGCTGGATAAGAGGAACTTGCTCTACAAC
>CAYXIF010000008.1:0-13851 GCA_964465575.1 uncultured Candidatus Bathyarchaeia archaeon
TGGAGTTGGTTGAAAACGCGTATCTTCCGCCGCTTGGAGGAGTGTTGCCTTGGCCAGCCGTTATTGTTTGGAAGGTAACTGAGCCTCCCAATATGGGTATGTAGACGATGCAGTCGACGCCCGCAGGCAGGACAATGTCTTGGCTGAAAGTCCAGTTTCTCCAGCCTCCGGCCATCCAGTTAACTTGGTATATAAGAGCAGTTTCGGTACCTACGTTCTTGAAGTGTAGTGCAAGAGACTGGTTCACGTTCCGGCCAAAGTCTAGATTGTCGGGCCGCATTTCCCAACTCGGGTTGTATTCGTCATAAGTGTATATTACACTATCTGTTGCAATGAGAACATTTTCTCCTCCACTTAGAAACATGTAAGCTGCACTTGATACTAGCACTATCAAAACGGCCAATGCCAGAATGACCAATCGCTTCCGCATATACATCCTCACCATGGATTGACTGTCCTCACCAGATATTAATAGTTTTCGCCACGAGGGTTCTGTTCACGAGTTCAATGATGCGCTGGTATCAATAGGCATCATGCATAACACGTTTCTGGCTATGGCTGGATGGCCGTGTTCATACGGCATCTTCAACATTCCGAAGGCGCGGAACCAAGCATGTATTCGTCTAAGGTTAGAACTCAACATAGGATGCAACAAAAAAAAGGGGGATATGGTTTTCGTTACCAGGGGAACCAGTAGCGAACGAATGTCCCTAGAACCATTATCACCACATCGACAACAAAGCCTGCGATGATTCCTACAGCGAAAGGTATGCCATAACGTTCGTAGGCTCGAACGCCACCTATTTTCAACGTCAAGTACTTGAAGACCCAAGCTTGGAGGCAAATGCCGCCTATCCCCATCTCCCATGCAAGGGGGGTTAGGCCTACTGCTGCACCTGCGGGATCTATCGGGAACCATGGAAACCTCATCCTTGCCAAGATTAAGCCTCCTGATATGAGGATGCCGATGATGGAGTACGGCTCGTAGGGAGGTGCTCCCATGGAATTGTTGAACTTCTCTGGTCTACCGAAATAGCTAGCGCCTTGTAGGGTGACCTGCAACTTGGTTAGCCCGAATTGGCCGGCAGTGGCTATGAAGACGGGGTAGCTTATTATGGGAACGATGATGCAACTTAACAACATGACCTTGAACAGGTTCACGTTGCTGACGTTGAACGCTGATCCTACTTTATAGCTGTCCCCTGCAGTGAACGCTGTTAGGTAGGTCCCCGTATGGAGGTTCCCGTGAACATCGGCCCACATAGATGACATGAACTGTCCTGCGCTCATGGTATCATATGTTATTGCGTCGCCTATGGCTATTCTGGTCCATCCTGTACCGCTAATGGCTTGCCAGCCTATCGCTCCAAACAGTGCTATGCTGCGAGCTCTTGCCCAACCCATGAGAGCCACCATCCATCCTAGGGTGAACACAAAGTTTAGGAGAGGCCACATACCCCACATAGCGTTCATGGCGACGAATGTGATGAGACCTATGACTAGCACTAGATAGCTCCATTTGTACTGGACATCTGCTTCTTCCAGCTTCTTCTCCCAGTCACTTCCCTTGCCAACGGCAAGTCTTATGGTTGAGGTGAGGTACTTGTAGTTTAACACAACCCACCAGATAATGAGACCCCAGATCATTCCTTGACTCACTTGGTTGTAACGCATGGGCGGCTCATCGAACCACGCCCATGGATTGGATTTGTGGACTCCCACTGACCATAGCGTTTGCCCAATGATACCTTCAAAGACTAGCCAGAAAAGCCCGATCGACAATAGAACGTCCGGAGATGCAAAGTAGGCCATTGCGATAAATAGGGGGTTAATGGTTAGTCGCATTTTAGGAACAACAAACAGTAGAGACGGGAATGTTTGCGCGTGGTTCAGTGTTACTACTCCTGTGAATTCCATGCCTACCCTCCAACCACCATACCACTTCAGGGGATCTGGGAACCAGGCAAGGAGACCCTTCAACAGAATCATGAGGAAGAAGCCGAACCCAACTATCCAACCGACGCCAAAGATTAGCTTGCGAGAGTACTTTGCATCTGATTTACCCTTCTCTTGAACTAGTTGTACCATGTTAACGTATACTTGAGCCACGGGATATGGCACTCTTTCTGTGTCAATCCATTGTCTTCGGAAGATCGAATTCAAGCCAAGGAATATGAGTGCGTTGGAGATCGCGAAGAGGGCAAAGGCTCCCCAACAGGGACCCCATATGCCCCAGTCAACAGGGTTTCCAGGAGTGAATATGTTCGTCAATGTTTGCTGGTTGGGAATCCACCATTCAGGTATGAACTTCCCTTCATCGAGCGGTCTCAGGTATCTACCCCTATAGAGTACTCCAAACGTCCAAGCAGGATACGCGCCTGTTGTTCCCATCGCCAACAGAAGAGCAGCGAAGATGTACGTGACCTTGCGAATGTCGAGATACTTGGACATTGATGGACTAGCGCTCAATGCATAGCTGGCTATAGTTAAGACAAAGAAGGCCAAAGGTGACCATTGGTAGTAGGCACTGTCCACATTCCACGATGCCGCTATGAAGCCTTGAGCCAGATTCCTGTTTCCTTGAGTGAAGAAGAATACAAACGGTATCACAATAGCAACCAAGACAAGCAATGGAATTATGAGCAACCATGGAACTCTATCTTCTGCTTTTTCAGCCATTTTCTTTCACTACTGTATCTTTTTTACGCAGTCTGTAACTGTAGACCATTCAGTTTATATGACTTTCGCAAGGCGTGCTCTAGAAGAAGTACCGTCGCTCCTAGGCAAACTACTAGTGAGGATTCGTCGTTTTCTCCCCTATGGCGTAAAGGCCCCATATTGAAACGCGAGTGCTCTTGGGGTCATGACCGTCTAGAACCAGAGCCTTCCATACGTTGTGCTCTAAAGCGCCGATAGGTACCTAGAGCACAACGCTGTTCTTGTGGCAGACCGGTTATTAGTCCTTCTCACGCTAGTATAGAGTGCAGATGCTGTAGCTCCTTAATGTACTTAAGGGTCGTCGAAATCCGGTCCAATAGCGCTTCACTGGCTTCTCTAGATTCTGTCGTCTGCTCGTGATGGGCAGCTACCCACTTTCCGCAACAGTCTTCAGGAGGCCCAGAGCCTGCCTTACAAGGACCGAGCCAATGCTCTTCGCGAAAGGTGGCCTCCCAAGCATCTTCGCAGACTCGTAAGACTCGTATCCCTTGCCGCGATAGGCCCAAGCTGTCGGTATATAACCAACATACGGGCCTGAGTAGCCAGCAACCAACGTCCTTTCAAATGGCGACTTCTCCAATATCTCACGGCCCAGTTCCACGAATACTTCGCCCGGAAGAAAGACAAGCACATTCTCGCTTAGCCTCAGGATTTGGATTTCGCTTTCTATGCTGCTCGGTAGCCGATTCTCAATACTCTCGATAACGCGTTCAGCATATTCCCTATGGAGCCTGATAGATGGCCTTAACTCATCGAGAGAGGCTTTGTCTCTTCTCTCAAGTTGATCCAGAAACTCTGTCAGGATTCCAACTAGATCCTTCATCGTCAGCTTTTGGAGAGGCAGTTTCACGTCCTTTCGGTGAACCTTCAGTTCTTCACAGTCTTCAACCGCGATCCCACCAAGAACCTTCAGAACCTCGTCGGCTACCCTTCTTCCAGTTTCCTCGGCCGCATCAAAGCCTCGCATATGCCATGCAACTGCCGGATTTATGTCTCCGGATGCGCCCTGCAGAAATATCCCTTGCCCCCCACCATGCTTTCCTAAGAGTTCCATTGAGTAACTTGGCCAATCGCCAGATACATAGAACCTATCTTCTGTCCTCGCATCAACACAAATGCAGTGACAGGAATAGTTGAACAAAGTAGCTATCGGCGCCAGACTCTTGTCCGTGAAGTGAAGAACCCTGACCTGCTTGTCTATCGGTGCTCCTTTCGCCGCATTCAGCGGAACCCTGTTTACACTAACCCCTTCCACATCGCCCCTTCCAAAACCCACTTTCGCCTCATGCAGACCGTTGCTGGCCGCCATGGCGCTTTCCAGAAACCGTTCCGGCAAGGAGTCAACGTAGTCAACATCAACTTCGCCCCAAGCCAAACTTGGGACCGTAATGGGTCCAGAATGGGTGTGAGTGCACGTGGTTATGATGTTTTCCTCTCTGAGACCCAGCTTTCTGCCAATGGCTTTTCTGGTCTTGGTCAGAGTCTCACGGCTAATGCCTACCAGATCATTGTTAATGAGCAGGGCGGCGTTCTGACCACAAGTTAGGGCAAGTGATCTGGAATACAATCTGTCGTGTACCCCCTTATTCCTTCTGTGTCCATACTTGTTGACTGGGTAGCCGGAGAGTTCTGTTCCCACGGGGGGACTAATGTCGCTCCTACCAACACCCACTAGAAGACTTTCCATGGTTGCTGGAGACGGTTCCGTAATTAATAAGGCTTTCAAGGCTGCGTCTAAAGTGATCCTCGGCTAGGCGGAATCTGTCGATGCACCTGTGCCTCATCTTGAGTAGTGGCGTTCAACCACCCCAATGTTGAAGATGACGGAATCTGAGACTACGTACCCGCGCAAGCCGGCTTCTCGGCCAAATCTTAAATAACGTGCTCCAAGCATTGTATCCGAGCTGAGTGAGAGAGATGCAGTTTGGCTAACCTAAGGAGCAAGTTTCGTGGGTCAATATTCGGAGCCGCCATTGGCGACACACTTGGCATGCCCGTGGAAAAGTGGACAATCGAGAAAATCCGTTCGGAGCTGGGCGAGGTAAAAGATATGCTTGGCGGAAGACAAGGACCGCCTGGCACGTGGACCGATGATACAGCAATGACGATTGCAGTCGCTGAGTCACTCATAGAATGCAAAGGCTTTGACTCTAGCGACATGAGAAGCAAATTCCTGAGACACTATGATCCAAGGCGAGGATTCGGATTGGCCGTGAAATCGGCCTTGGGAGTTTTGACAGAGGAAGCAAGAAAGGCCGTACAAGAACAGCTCAAGGTTGTTGGGATGTGGAACGGCTCGGCTATGAGAATCGCACCTGTCGGCTTGTTCTACTACGATGATCCTGTGAAGCTGAGACAAGCAAGCCATGAATCGAGCAAGATTACTCATGACCACATGCTGGCTCATGAGGGTGCTGCCCTACAGGCTTATGCGATTGGCAGCTTAGTGGGCGTTGAACCTGGTGCACTCGACCCGGAGGGGTTTCTTCATCAACTGGAGGGATTCGTGACCGAAGATGCCTACAAGGAACAGTTGAGGAAAGCCCTAGAAATGATGAGCCAACATGAAGACAAACAAGGAATCGCCAACAGCTTAGGTAACACAGCACACGCTCTCCAGTCTATTCCAACAGCCATCTATTCGTTCGTGACTCACCGCGAAGACTTCAGAGACGCAGTCATCTATGCAGTTAACCTTGGCGGCGACGCTGACACTATAGGTTCAATGACAGGTGCGCTCTCCGGAGCTTACTTGGGAGAGGAGGCCATTCCTTCAGATTGGAGGACGAAGGTGGAAAACGCGTCTTATTTGTGTCAGCTGGCCGACGAACTCTTTAGGTTGAGCACCCGTAATGCCTAATGCACCCAGCACAACTCCCTTCTCTTTGCCAGAGAAGGATGAGGCAGAACTATTCTTCGCTTTTGGGAATTGTGGATGAGAAGGGGGGGCTCACCTCGCCTAAGCTTTTGGGCAGTCTTTCGGCAACCCACCGTTCGCCCTTCCGCCCATGGCAATGTCGACCAAACTCAATTAAGGAAGAAAGGAGCATGAGAGCTCACCTAGATCAAATCACGACAATCCAGGAGGACCACAACATTGAAAGAACTGGGTTACATTAGTCCCCGCAGATCCGAGGAGATAGCCGGATCACACTGGGGGATTTGCATCTATTCCGCGCCCTCACTTGAGGATATGCTCGAGCGAGCAGCCTATCTAGGCGTGAAATGGGCCCGAATAAGCGCGCATTCGACATCCTTTGAGTCGGAGAAGGGGGAGCATCAGTGGAGCTACTTTGAGGAGGAGGTCAACGGACTCATGAAGCGACAAATTCAGCCATTTGTTACTGTCAGCGGTGGTCAAGCACTCACTGATGGATCCATACAGCCTCCCACCGCAAGTGCTGATGCCATGAAGTCGTGGCTTACCTTTGTTGAAGCGTTGGTAGGCCAGTTTAGAGATCGAGTACACCACTGGGAGATCTGGAATGAGCCTAACCATCCCACTTATTGGAAGCCCAAGTCCGCCCCTGAGGCTTATGCCGAGCTAGTCAAGAAGACTTCTAAAACGATCAGATCGGTCGATCCTGAGGCAAAGATCGTGGCAGGCGCTCTTTCCGGAGTAGATATTCCATTCGCTGAGGGTCTCTTCGCTAGGGGAGTCGCCCCCTACATAGATAAATTCACATACCACCCATATCACGCATTTCCGGAGGCTTGCATCGAACCAATGCGCGACTGGACGGTGCAGGGAGGAGCGTTGTCCTCTTACCTAGTAAGAGACCTTCAGAGTCTTGTACTCAACCAAGAAAGACCGATATCCCTATGGCAGGGAGAGTGCGGCTATCCATCGACTGAACACAGCCTTGGCTGGCGTGACCCTTGGGGTGGTCCATGGGGAGAACGAATTCAGGCCAAGTGGCTGCTCAGGCGCTTACTATTAGACATATCCGTCGGAGTGGAAGTATCTACCTACTTCACGCTTGTGGATTACAGAGACAAGGATATAACGAATACCAAGGGTTTGCTGCGGTTTGGTTCTTGGCAACCCAAGCCCGCTTACTTTAGCTATCAAAACCTTACAAGCTTGGTAGACAATCGCTTAGCGCCTGTAAAGGTTCCTACAGAGTTTAGAATCCTAGATCATGGTGACTTCTACGGGGCGAGGCCCGAAACCATTCACTTCACTAGCTTCTCAAGCCTTGACGGACAGAAGCTGTTTTTCTATTGGCTGCCTTGGAGAGCTCAAGAGAATGTCGGACAGGCTAGGCTAGCGCTTCGTCTGAAAAACGCAGGCTTCAATGATCCCGTCCTAGTGGACTTGCTTGACGGAGTTGTGTACGAGATCAGCTACGTTAAAGAAGAAGAATCAACGCACTTCCCAGAACTTCCCCTCGCCGACTATCCCCTAGCAGTTGTCAGCCGCGACTCCGTGGAGGTAACATCTAGTAGGATATTCGGCTGAGAACGGCTTCTTTTCACGCCCTCTAGCACGGGTCAACGTTGGATTTTTCCTGCTTGATCTTCCATTTCCTCTTTGAGCCTTGCATACTTTTCCTTCTCATCCTTTGGCAAGGCTCTCCAAAGTAGCATCTGCTTCCTAATTTCATCACACAGTGAGTAGTTTGAGCTTTGCCACACGGCTCTGGATCCGGCAAGTCTCTTGACGTAAATCACCATGTTCCATTCTGGCGAACTAGATGCTCTGATGAAGGCAATTTCCGTTTGCTGGACAATACCTTGCTCGTACGGCTCTAGCCTTGTCTCGCACAATAGCCTCCTTGTCGTAACATCTCTTGTTTCTGTTTCGCTATAGGTTGGCTGATGAGCCTTGAAAATTTCCGAGTCCCAAGCCTCGTGATTCTTGAGGAACTCGGATAAGAAAGTGACTATTCCCCCCATCTCCTCAGTATCTGAGGATCTGAAAGGCATAGGGATCTCCCATTCATCGCCAACCGGCTTTGTGGTGAATGACCAAGCTCTCTTTAGCGAGGGCGTCACAGCTCTTGAACCTTTAAGAGCAGGATAAACTGTGGAAAGGATCGTTATGGCCACGGAGATTCCAATAGCATTGATAATGTAGCCTGAAGCAAAATTGACCGGTGTTGCTGCGACAAAGGTATACAATACGGCGCCTGTCACGACGGCTAACAGGTATCCTATGAAGCCGCTCATGACCGCATATACAAGGGAATCCATCAGAAAGACGCTGGCGATATGCGCAGGGGAGAGACCCAGAGAAGATAGAATTGATATCTCGCGGGTTCTCTCGTACACGCTTGCCAGCATTAGGTTGAGGATGACGAGTGCACATATTACTATGCCAGGCAGCTGCAACTCTATGCCCAAAGCTTTGACAGACAAGTCCCAAGTGTACAAAATCGTCTTGTTCTTTGCTCCTAAGTATAGTTCCAAACCTGGGAATGTCGTGAAGAGCTTTTCCCCAATCGTTTCTACTTTGCTTGTGTCCTCAAAAACGAGGTTTGTTTCCACTATTGTGGCGCCTATATGGGTGGCGTAGGCTAGGGGGACAATTAACACTTCACTCATCTGAAGCTGTGATCCCGATCGTTCCGCGGGGTTTCCGGGAGCCGTAAAATCTCTGGGAACCACACCGGCATTATCGAGATTACGAAATAGCTGTGGAAAGTCATCATAGACTATCCCAACTATGTTTATCGTCATCTGACAGAACTCGACCTTAGCAGGTAACTTGTCAATTCCCAGCATTATTGCTGTACGTTCTGAAATGATCCCAGAGAAGTAATCATATTCCATGAACGATCTGCTTTCGTTTAGAAGGAATGGGGCAAGAATTTTCTGCGAAAATGCCGGCGTGATGCCTACTACTCCAGGTATTCCCATGGTATTGTTCTTGGTAGTGAGAGCGAAGCCTGATGACTGTCGTATTCCAGGAGAGTATAACCATGCTACGGGGCAAACGTCTGCATAGTCCGCAACGAAACCGCCTAGGATGTTAGGCATCCTATTTCCCATTGGAGTTCCGAAGGGATGACTAGGCGACTCCCCAGCTACGAATATGCTAGGCCAGTATCCATAATATGCTGGCTTGATCGTTATTCCTTGGTATTCAGGCTCCCTTTTGAGGTCGAAGTATTTTACTGTTGTTGTGGTTCGGATCGAGGTGAATAGGACGAGAGCCACTACAATGAGGGTGATTGAAGCAAGCGTTAAAGACGTTCTGATTTTCCTTCTTTTCATGTGTTCAACGCCCATTGACAATGACGCGGTTACTTGTCCAAGCCTGTTTACCTCTATGAAGTGTGCTCCTAGCGCCTTTCTTCGTATCCTTTTTAGCAGGTTGGAGGAGTTTACATAGATTATGCCCAGTATGGGTACAGCTAGAACAATCATCGTTGCGCCCAAAACCACCATGAGGCTGTTAGATGCCAAGGCAAAACCAGGGTGGACGACGCTTAAGACCACAAAGAATAGGCTGAAGATCAATGCTAGAAGCGCGACTCTCCTCGATGATTTGGTGGAGAAAACTAGCCTTTCTGCAAGAATTGTGAATGCGAAGAGAAAAATACCGAAGACGGGTATAGCGTTAATCGAATCATCGTAGACCCCCCGGAGTTCGCCGTAGACTTGACGTTCATTCGACCAAGCTTCGTAAGCTCGATCATAGAACTCCACGTACTGGTAGTTTCTCAAAGCTTCTTCAGCTTCATCCAACAGCGCCTTAACCTTGTCGTGCGCAGGAAAATCCAAGAGGAACCCTCTGGCGTTTTTCAAAGATTGGATACGATTCTCATCAACGCAATAGAGCTCTTTAGCAAGCGTTAGCGGCAGGAACGAAAATACATGCTTCTTTCCCTCTTTGAAAGAATAGCCTTCTCCCCCAAGATTTAGCTCACTAGAGTTTAGCGCAATCGCCAAAGGTAACCTATTAGCGTAGATCGCTTGAAAAAGGAGAGAGACAGGTTTGTTTGCGGGAACGAAAACCAGAAACTTGTTGTCTAGAACCGGAACTGCTAGTGTTGCTGTTGGTGACCCCCAGCTTTCAGTGTGGGTGTTACTATTCTGATCTATGATGGAGACCCATCTGCTAAGCTGTCCTTCGATGTTTGGTACGATCAGAGTCTCAGGGTCTACAAACGAAGGAATAAAGACCGTTGCGCATTTAAAGATGACATTGAACCCCATATCTCTGTTCACTTGCCTGACTGGGTATCGATAGTAGGCCAGCCGACCGCGTTCCGGTGCGTATAGAACGTTGCCAGTCTCATTATCGACTATATATGGCGATACATCCACATCGCTTGCATCCGGGGTCATGCTTGCCCATGACCTTCCACCTCCACTGGCCCCTGCGATCATTCTGATTGAGTACATACCATTTTCATTTGCATACGATAGGAAGCTCGTGCTCATTCTTGTTCCCACAATTGCGACGAGCGTGTTGGGCACAGGAGTGTACCAAGCCGTTGTTATGTTGAAAATGGCAACCGTTCCTCTGAGGTTGAATGCCATGTTATCCTCAATAGGAAATGCAGCGAAAAGCGATAGGTACCTTCCTACAAGGTCGCTGTAGCTAAGACTGGAGATCTCATGTAGGATAATGTACGCCCATTTTGAAAGCGACCCTAGATTTCCTACTCTCGCCTCAAGAGATATAAAGGTATCAAGTGGCGTTGAGACAAAGATTCTTGAATCCATTAATGTTGCAAACCTAAAGACCGGGCCATTTAGGTAACCCAAAACCTCGCAACTGGAGAGTTGTCCTCTTATTCTCTCTTTGTCAAGAGCCGGCCTTCCGACAGACCAGAACTGGTACTTGCCGTAGGTGTCTCCCGGAATACTACCGATTTCTTTTGCTAAAGAATCAACATAGGTCTTTAGCGGATCCATATTTTGCGAAGGAGTCCACCCATACATCAATGAATCCCCGTAATCCATGAAAAACATGTCCGTTCCGGTGGAAAGGGCGATGTCAACTTGTAGGATTATTCTTCTTGTCTTGAACCAGTCAAGATAGTCCCATACGAACTCCCGTGCTCCACTAAGTCCTTCATGAGTTCCAGAGAAAGCAACAAAAACCATCGAGTATTTTGGAGGGTTCTTACTGAAGAGTCTTGCCAACTCTAGAAGAACGGAAATCCCGCATGCTTCTTCTGCCCCTGGAGAAACGGAAGGCACGACTGACCAAGAATCGTATTGGCTGGAAACCATTATGTAGCGGTCAGGATAATCAGTACCCCTCAAGAAACCTATCACGTTTCTTCCATTAACAATCTCCCACGTTACGTCAGCCTCCAAGTGTACTTGCACACCGCCATCCTTTAACAGAAATAGCAGGCGGTTGGCATCTGATGCATGAATATAGAACCGTGGGAAGTTGTACGGGATGTGCGGCAAGTACTTTCTTTCAGCCTCGACAAACGTCGTGAACTTCGGTTCAATGAAGACGACCGCCTTGGCGCCCAATTCCATAGCATAAACCCATTGTTCGTTATCATTAAAATCTAGTAGAACGACTGAGCCGGCGATCTTCTTTCCGTTCATCATCTCTAAGCTTCCATCCCCGCCATATACAAGCTCCCCATCTATGCCACCAGGTGGGATGGTGCTAGGACAGACAAGGTTAGGCCATACAGGATAGATCGCGAAAGTCTCCTTGACAGGAAGAACAGTAGTCAGACTAGCGCCATGGTCAATTGGAACAGGCATTTTGAACTCGTGAAAGCTCACGTTAGTCAGGTATCTGGCAAAGAAATCGCTGATATGGTTTGATGCGGTCCAATACCCTGAGTAGCCTACTACTCTAGAGCCAAGTGTCGAGAAGAATCTAAGATGCTCTAGAATGTTACTCATGTTAACTTGTGCCAGTAACGATTGATGTTCTTCAGGTGTTGATGCGTCAGGTAAGACTTCACTAATGCTTCCGTTTGGAGAAGTGGAATTGAGTGGGTTAACGATCCCAAAAACTAGAGCTGATAGGAAAAGAAGCGCGAGCAATTTGACATGAGCGTTCATTTTCCTTTACCTTTCGTGTTTAGTTACACTATCCTAATGTAGAACATAAGGATAAAAAAAGGGTTTCTTGAACGATGTGTATCAGGCTAGTTAGATCATCTTGAAGACCACTAACAAGTTGCCTATGGCAGCAGCGATTGCTGTTAACCCCACTCCTACCATGAGACCTGAGACAAGCGGTATTCCTTTTTCCTCGTATATCTTTGCGCCACCTATTCGTAGCGTTAGATACTTCAAGGCATAGGCGAGTAAGTAGCTGTCAAGATAGGGTGAGGCAAAGGATATCAACCCCATTAGTATGCCTTCAGGACGGAGGAAAAGCTTTGGATGACGGCCTCTCAGAAGGTACAGGAGCAAAGCTGCGGCGATACCTGCAATAAAGACGGCACCTGACTTCCAGTACACAAGCCATTGTAATGTGTCATTGGTCGGTACACCCCACGCTGCATAGCCAATCGTCACAGGCGTTGTTGTAGCACACCATCTTGCGTCATCCAGCGCCGCAAAGTATTTTGCCGGAATCTTTGACATGTCGACATAGTACGGCAACCAAACTGAAATGATTGTCATTGGAACTACTGTGAATAAGAAGGCTATCATCACGCTCCTGAAAACTTCAGCTTTCTCAGTCCCCGTGACTCTTGCGATGTAGAAGCTTTCCAGAGTCGCACCGATCGGATTCGAATTCTGGAAATAGCCTGCTCTTCCGAAATAGCCTGGCGCAAATTGACCACTATTGTACACTGCGTATTCGTAGCCTGGTGCTACTCCCGTTGTTCGACTCCAAACACCTAATGGTTCGTAGATGCCGCTGACCATCCAACCGTATTGGTACATCGAAAGCCCGAAACGTTGCGTAGAAAGTCCCCCAAGGAAACCGCCAGTTTCAGCTCTCCATCGCGCAGCACCAAGATTCCAAATTGCTGTAAATGCAATCATCAGAATCACCGCTATCGGAGGAGCACCCAAAATCGCATAGCATGCCATCCATATTACTAGGAAGACCACAGCCCCTGTGAAGTTGACAAGAGTATCACGTGATCTGTATTCTTTGTCTACACTAAGCCAACGCCACGGTTTCGCCAGCCAGATTGTCCACAGAACCATTCCGAAAAACATGCCGACAGCAAACCAATCCTGCACATCCTTTGGTGGTGAATCCCAAGTTGGCTGATAGGTCGGAAGAAGCGAGCCGCCAGTTCTCAGATAGTCAGTTGCTTGGTGAAAGACTCTGCCCGCTGTCCAAGTCACTGGGTAGAATCCATAGAGACTTGGCGCGAGCACGAAACAAAGGATTATCCCAGCGACGATAGCTGACAACAGAACATCCATTGGCATTAGATACGAGAACGACGTATACAGCGGGTTAAAGGTTACAACCAGCGGCACGAAAGGAAGCACTGTATTCATCGGTGTGAAGTCCCAAACTCCATTACCAATAACACCAGTGCCTGGCACTGAGGTGGTAGTCTGTGGATATGCTATGACGGCCATGTAGGCGGAGTAACCATAGAATATCGTGCCAAGTAAGGCGCCGATCCAGAAGAATTTTCTGCCCACAATCTTTGTGACAGCAGCTTTTGGACCAGTTGAATTCAGTATTGCCACTTCTGCTTGTCCAAGAGGGAATGCCAGTCCCTCGTTATCAATGAATTCTCTGCTCATGAGGGCACCTGCAAAGATGAAGAAGAGGCATGCTGAACCAAAATAGAGGATGTTAAAGGCAATAGCCGGATACCACTCAGAAGGAACAGATGCCCCTGCCACGAACCAGCCGTCATAGACCCAAGGTTTGTATAGTATGGATTCCGCTACTTTTCCTCCTACCAACCTTATCGATTGTACGCCAGTTGGGTAAAGCAATGGATTCTGATACATATCTGAAAGAACACGCATCAACATAGTCGTCGGCTTTGTGGTTACCCACCGTCCCATCGAGTTGATCATCATAGGTATCGTGTTAACGAACATTAAGGTAAAGGCTCCTGCAATCAAAAGCATCGTCGTCAGACAAGCGATTTCAGTTTTCAGGAATTTTGGTGCCACTAAGCTTATTACGAACATTGTCACTGCCAGAGCAGCAAAGGTCGGTGCCACATCCCCATTATCATATATGGCGCCCAAACTGCTTCCATACCT
>CAYXIF010000008.1:13951-64273 GCA_964465575.1 uncultured Candidatus Bathyarchaeia archaeon
TCCTTGCTGCAATCCCACAAGTCGAAAGTCTTTTATTAGCGTTAAGTGAATCTTCTTGGCAAAAACAGGCTGTAGGGTGGCTAGCAAATACGTGTCCAAGTTTTCAGAGTTAGGAAGCGGCCTTACTTGGAGGGTGATCCTAGCCATCGGCTACACAGCTTTTGTTTTCATCCCAACCGAGATCTATCTTAGCTTGGCAACTGGAACTTCGCCAACTGGAGTCCCATGGTTCGCTCTTCTGCTCATGACTCAAATCGCTATAATGACGGGCAGCCGCCTCACAAAGCAGGAATCCACTCTCATATACTCTTTCGCTGGAGGCCTGTTTATCGGGCCAATCTTCATTAACAGAATCTTCTCACTATGGTTCAGAACTAGTTACATTACTGCCGCGTTTGGCTTAGTTGAGGAGATGATTCCGTCCTGGTTTGCGCCGCCCTTAGCGACTGGCGTGTGGGAAAGCCGCACGTTTCTCAGCCCATCTTGGACCATTCCAGTGCTAATACCAGTGACCATGACCGTCGTGCTAGGTTTGGGGTCGATTAGCCTTGGCCTCTTCGCCAAGAAAATATTCATCGAAGTTGAAAACCTTCCCTTTCCAGTCGAAAAAATGCAGGCTGAAGGAATCCTCGTTCTAGTGGAACAGTCACAGAGAAAAATGGAGGTTATGAGCATGGCAGCGGTGGTAGGCTCAATAGTCGGCTTTGTTGTCTATACGCTTCGGTTTATCGCTACTGCCCTTGAGTTATCCATACCTCTCGTTCCAATCCCATGGATCGACTATAATCTTAGCATCGAAAAAATCTTTCCAGGTGCTTCATTCGGTATTGCGACAGACATTTTTTCATACGCTGTCGGATTTATTCTCCCATTCTACGTGGTTGCTAGCACATTTGCGGGATCATTTGCAGTGTACTTTATTGGCAATTGGCTTTCAGCAACTAAAGGACTATCGCTGGGGCCATGGTGGACGCCCGGAATGGACATTGCAACGATCCTACAACGCTCCATAATGTATGTTTGGGCGCTTCCAATCTTAGGTATAGCTCTCGCCGCGGGCATTATTCCACTTCTCGCGCAACCAAGAATCCTAAGGCAAGCTTTTGGATCTTTTGGCAGTAAGAAGCCTAGTAGTGCGTTCCCAATGTTGACACTTCTGCCGTACCTGGGGGCCTCCTTGTTCAGCACAATTCTGATTTACGTTCTTGCTCCAGATTTTCCTATTGCAGTAGCAGGATTGATGAACATGGGTTTTCCCCTTGTGCTGACTCTTATCTCCGTGAGAATACGCGCGGTGACTGGTCAAGCGTTTTCGCCCGGCAATGTTAATGAGCTTGTTGTCTATGCCAGTGGATACTCAGGAACAAATGCTTGGTTTACAATCCACAACAATAGCTGGGCGAGCCAAATGAGCGGTTTTACATGGTCCAGCCGGTTCTTTGTCGCCAAGGAGACGGAAACCAGCATAAGAAGCTTGATTGGCACCTTCCTGATTACATTACCTATTGTCATAGGTATATCATTCATTTTCACTCAGCTATTCTGGTCTCTCGCAAAGATACCATCGGAGCTTTTCCCGGGAGCAAACATATTCTGGCCAATACAGGCTACATACATTGGGTTGTGGACGTCAAGACCTCCGGGACTCTTCAATCCAACTCTCATTCTAGCGGGATTCGCTGTCATGACCCTGATCTCGATACTTCCAGTATTTGTCAGTGCGATTCCAACGGGTCTTCCCATAGCGATTGCCGCCGGCGCGACCCTCAATATGCCCAGCGCTTTCGCAATGCTGATTGGCTCAATAGCCGCCGCACTCACATCAAGAATCTATGGAGAAAAACGTTTCAATGAGTACAAACTGATAATTGTGGCCGGTCTAGGAATGGGTCAGGGAATAGCTGTAGTGATCGGAGTTTGCATAGCACTGGTAGCCGGCTCAATGTGGGTACTCCCATACTAAGAGCGACCTACTGAGCAACTCGGATTGCTGCTAATCTCTTCAAGTAGTACAGCCGTAGCCTAGACTGCCCCGCTCAAGTCCTTCTTCTCCTGGTAAAGCTTATATCCGCAACATCGGCTAATACGTGCCGATGGCAAATGGGAGCCGAGAAACTCGCCTTGTTTGGCGGAGCAAAAACTGTAACGCTACCAAGACCAAAGTGGCCCCGCATAACGGAAGAAGAGATAGCTGCGGTCTTGAAGCAGATGCTTACTGGTTCAATCTCAGAAATCGGTCGAGAAGGAGTGATAGCTGATTTCGAGAACGAATTCGCCGCCTATCAAGGTCGCAAGTATGCCTTATCGTTCTCCTCAGGGACCGCAAGTATACATGGCGCGCTCTTCGCTGCAGGCGTGGGACCTGGGGACGAAGTTCTGCAAACCTCGAATACGTGGGCCTCAGCGATAACCGCCATACTACACTGCAATGGAATACCGGTCTTTTGTGACATAGTTTCTGATGGCTTCGCAATAGATCCTGAGGAGATTAGACTAAAGGCCAGTAAGAAAGCGAAAGCTGTAATAGTTACCCATCTCTGGGGCATACCCGCCGGAATGGATGAAATTCTGAAGGTTGCTGAAGAGAAGAACCTGACTGTGATAGAGGACTGTTCCCACGCCCCAGGTGCGACATACAAAGGAAGGAAGGTCGGAAGTATAGGTCACATGGGCTGCTTCAGCCTTCAAGGAAGCAAGTCTATAGTAGCTGGAGAAGGGGGGGTCATGGTTACCGACGAAAGGCTCTTCTATGAAAGGGCAATGTTGCCAGGGCATCATGGTGTAAGGCTGGAGCAGGAGCTTACATTGGAGGAAACCAAACGATACTCCAAATGCGGCATGTACTGGAAGTATAGGGCGGTGCCAATAAGCATGGCCATAGCCCGCGTTCAACTAAAGCATCTGGACGAGTGGAACCGCAATAGACGACAGAACCTAGAATATCTAAAGGAGAAGACTAAAGATCTAGACTTCATTGTCTGGCCCCAGATCCCCAGCTATACAACAATTGGTTTCTATGGTACACCTGTCTTCTACGACCAAGCGGCCGCGGAAGGAGTATCAAGAGAAGTGTTCTTGACAGCAATGCAAGCTGAAGGCCTACCACTCGGCACGGGATATCCGCTTTGGTACCTTGAACCTATATTCCAAGACGGGTTCTTCTATGGTCGACGAACGACAAGCAGAAAGTACAAGCATGGTGACCTCCCTAACACCGAAAAAATAGCGGGGAAGACTCTGATCCTTCCTGCTACTGCGTTCGTAACACCTTGCACCGAACTCATGGATCAATTTGCAGAGGCTTACCACAAAGTCGCTGAAAACATTGGCAGTCTGAAGAACCAGAAACTGCTTGCCCGTCTTCAGAAACCCAATCCCGCCTGAAAGATAGTGCTTCAAGGTGAACCGGAATGAAGACAGAACTAGGACCTACGCGCGAAATGGTTGATCTTTCGGGTTTCTGGCACTTTAGGACTGACCCTGAAGCGAAGGGCGAGAACGAGGAATGGTTCGCACTGGAGCGCTATTTGGAATGGGACAAGATCTATGCGCCGGCGCCGTGGAATGAGCAAGCATCAGAATATGCATGGTATATGGGGAAAGCATGGTATGCGAGGGAATTCTTCGTCCCGAAAGACTGGAGTGACAAGCTAGTTCTGCTAAGCCTTGACGGAGTGAACTACTATGCTAAAGTATGGGTCAATGGCATCTACCGAGGCGAACATGAAGGAGGCTTCACACCCTTCACGTTTAGAACCGAGAAGCATATGAATTTCGGAGAGGAGAATAGAATCGTCATAATGGTAGACAACACCCTTTCAAGGAAGACAATTCCCCCCGGCGAGGGAATGAACAACAAGTACTTCGGCTTCTTCCATTACGGTGGCATTCACAGAGAGGTACGTCTTCTTGCTCTTCCTAGACTTCATATCGATGACATTACCATAAGAACGGACATAAAGGGAAGAAATGGGATTGTCGATTTTGACTTAGATCTTTCGAACGAGACGGATCTTGAAGTGACCGGCAAACTGATCATTCATGTTATTGACAAGAAGGAAGTAGTTGCTATGAAAACATTGAATCTCACGATCAATCCCCATGCGAGGATGCCGATCAAGGATGAATTAACAATCGATGACGCGAAATTCTGGGAAGTGGAATCGCCCAACTTATACTTGCTTAGAGTGTGCGTAGCTGACAATATGGGTACAAGAGATATCGTAGAAACGAGGTTCGGGGTCAGAACGATCAAGATTGAGAACGGAAGAATCCTTTTGAACGGGAGACCGGTTTTTCTGAAGGGAGTCTGTAGGCACGAAGACTTTCCGATTCTTGGCAAGACCCTTCATGGCGCTATTCTCAGAAGAGACTTCGATCTAATGACGGATCTAGGAGCGAACTCCTTTAGGACATCTCACTATCCGTATTCAAGGAGCCACTTGGACTTGGCGGATGAAAACGGTTTCTTGGTCATCTTGGAACTCCCGACAGTGGGTATAACGAAGGAAAAAAAGGACGGCGTTCGAGGACTGGAACGGCTTGACGATCCCGAGATGATCGAAAAAGCTAGGAAGATGCTTGGAGAGATGATACAGAGAGACAAGAACAGACCCTCCGTGATCATGTACAGCCTGTTCAATGAGCCCAGTAGTCACTTCGAAGAGTTCAGAACTTTCCTCAAGGAGCTTAAAGAGGAAGCAAAAAGAATGGACCCCACCAGGCCGGTAACTTTCGCTTCAGACCACCATCAGAAGGAAGAAGAGAAGGCTGACAAAGCCTTAGACATAGTAGATGTAATATGTATGAACTTCTACTTCGGGTGGTACGGATCTGAGAGAGGAAACTTGAAAGAAGCCGAGAGTACACTTGACGATAGACTGGAGTGGTTGCATGGCAAATACCCGAATAAGCCGATAATCGTCTCAGAGTTCGGTGCTGAAGCCATGGCCGGACTTCACACTAAGCCTCCAGAGATGTGGTCTGAAGAGTATCAGGCTGAATTCATAAGGACGTACTGGAAAGTTCTAACCTCCAAGGACTACATCTATGGGGGCCACATCTGGGTCTTCGCGGACTTCAAGATCGGGCAGGACTGGCCAACCACTATGAACAGGAAGGGGTTGTTCACAAGGACAAGAGAACCTAAGTTGGCAGCAAGTGTGGTCAAGGATCTATTCTCTAAGACGCCAACGTATAGGTAGGCCTCGCCCGAGGGCTTAGTCACCAGCTGGCAAGAGGAACGGACTGCAAAAAGTGTTTTGAAGGCGATCTAAGATTAGACATGAAGAAAGCGCGGGGAACAGAAAAATACCAAGGATCATGACTTCATGACTCTTCTGACTCTCGCGTAGGCTTCTCTGAACCTTCCTTCCCTAACTGCTGCTATGAGATCCTGAACGCCAACAGCCTCAATAATCTCCATTAGCCACTTCATGTTATCTATGCTCTCCTGACACGCCAGAACAGGATCCTCTCTGTATGGAAAGATGTCCAACGAATACCATCCGTGGTATCCCACGACCCTAAGCCACAGAAGCAGTTCCAGAAACTCCCAAAAGTGGACTGACCCAGCGATCATGTCGTGATCCCAGTCACGATAGTTGTCGTTAAGATGTATGTGGAAAAGCCTCCCCTTTGAACTGGCTAGGGCTACCGACTCTGCAACATTCTCGTACATCATTAGGCTGTGACCAACATCCACGGTTACGCCGATATTCTCAGTGCCCACTGCTTCGGTAAGCATTATGGCTTTGCCGATCGATCCGATGAGGAGATGGGTTCGGGGTTCTTTTGCCTTATACTCTATGCATATCTTGACGTTTCGATTGTATGTTGATATATCCCTGAGCCCCTCCGTGATCATCCTCCATGACGATAGGTAATCAGACTGGAAGGGGTAGTCGTATCCATCTTGCCCCGGCCAGAAGTTGACCTTCATCGTCTTGAGGGCAACGGCGACATCCATCGCTTCCTTAATCGTTCCGAGGGCCGCTTGTCTAATACTAGGGTCTCTGGACGTGACTGAACCGAACTTCCACCTAGGATCTGTCTGAACATCAACGCAAACCATCGAAACGGATAGCCCAAACCTGTCAAGCAGTCCTTTCATGTCGTCAATCGTCATGCCTTGCAGATCTCTTGGGTATGCTACCTCTACAGCCGATATCTCTTCCACACTGCTAGCAAGCTTCATCCTATCTTCCAGCGATAGGCGCTCACGATAGCCAGTCGTACAGAAACGGTCTGCGCACGCGCCAAATGCCCATAGGCCCACTGAGAACTTCACATCGTCTACGCATTTGCCAATCATGACGCTTCGGGTCATAACTACGCTTTACAGCCAAATAAGAAGCTTTTCCTTATCACAGCAAGGGTTCCAAAGTCTTAAATACGCCCGGCATTATTCGACAGTCTCATGGTGGTGATGGTTGGCATCGCTACATGCAGACTCTAGTATGGTCGGATACAAATGGTACGGCGTTGTTCCACCCCAGTACATCTTATCCAACCGCAAGTTCAGAGGCGTCGCGCTTGAGCCCCCAAGTTTCGAGCCAGGTTCATGGATAGGTGCTGGCAACGTTCTCGTAGACTACGATACTGAGGAATTCTGGATGACTGCTAGACCCAGGATTCGAGGAGAAAGGGGCTACGCCGCCGAGATCTACAGGTCAACTAATGGGGAGAAATACACCAAGGTAATATCTCTGGGAAAGAGCCTCCTTTCTGGAATGGCCAACGCAAAGATTGATAGCATCGAGGGGACACAGATGCTGAGAGATCCCCTGACAGGCCGCTTCTACCTCTACATCTCTGCGGATGTTGGCGACAGGCAATGGGATACGCTCCTTTTCATATCTGAAGACCCATCAGGTCCGTGGAATTTCCGTTGTGTCTCGCTCAAACGTGGTTCCGAATACGACGCCGCTGAGGCAAGAGACGGAGTATACGCAATCATTGACGGTGTCTACATGTGTCTCTACAAGGCCAACCCATCTGGGAGCGATGTAGATGCTACCAAACTCAGCGTGGCCCTCGCTGTAAGCCAAGATGGAATACAGTGGACCAAACTCGGCATTCTCAAGATAGCAGACAAACCGACTCCTCCTTATATGTTCCTGAGTGGGTCGCTATTCCCTTCCTCAAGCGGGCCGATCTTCATCGGGATAGAGAACAACGACAAGATCGGAAAAGCTCACGTTGCAAGGAAGTTCGTGGCCTATGCTATCAATAGGAACAACATGACTCTCTTGCCGGTCTTTCAAGATACATGGACACCCCTATCACCATATGAAAGAAGAGACTGGCCAATTCACGGCTATATGGATGTGGTACATGACCCTTTCAGAGATAGGATTCTACTCTACATAGAGGCAGTAGATCCGAACCATGAAGTCGGCTTAGACCTAGAGGTCGATAGGGTTCTTCTCTATGAAGTTCCGCTGTGACTAGCTACAGCTTCGAGCCGCGCTTTCGTCGGCACCTCTGCGACAACAAGGACGCAGTCGTAGATCTGAAGACTCAAAGTGATAAGTGCAGAGCATGGAGCGAATGAATAGAAAGAATGCACTGCGCAGATAAAAGGAAGGAGGGCCAATAACACAGTAGGTGAAAGCTCATGCTAAAGGTCCCAAGACCAGAGCATCCTAGGCCTGATTTCGAGCGATCGAACTGGATCAACCTAAACGGAGAGTGGCAGTTCGAGATCGATATTGGCAAGAGCGGCTTTGAAAGGGGATGGGCCACTGGAAGGGATTTTGGACAGAAGATAATTGTTCCTTTTCCTCCCGAAAGTGTTCTCTCGGGATTAGGGGTAACGGATTTCATGGAGTCGGTTTGGTACAGACGCTTCTTTGGTCTTCCAGAAAGTTGGTTGGATAAACGAGTTCTACTACATTTCGGAGCCGTTGATTACGAAACTAAAGTCTATGTTAACGGGCGTCAGGTTGTTCAGCATAGAGGAGGATATACTCCTTTCACTTGCGACATAAGCGATGCTGTTAGAGTAGGGGACAATGAGCTGGTAGTGTGGGCCAGAGACGAATGCCGCAGCAAGTTGCAGGCGTCAGGAAAGCAGAGCCACCGTTTAGAGTCGTACGGCTGCTTCTACACGCGTGTAACCGGGATCTGGCAAACAGTCTGGCTAGAGTCTGTTCCACACATCTATGTTCAATCCTTTCGCCTTACAACAGATCCAAACCATGGGAAAGTGTTCGTAAGAGCTTGTGTCGTGGGACGAGGAAAGAGGTTCAGTCTTTCAATGATGGCCTCCGAAGGTAGAGAAGCAATCGCTGAAATCGATGGCACTTTTTGCAGGTCTCCAGCTGAGCTTGTGCTAGCCCTTCCATCTTCGCGTGTGTGGTCGCCCCAGGACCCTTACCTTTACCGGCTGAGGTTACAGCTCTCAAGCGGAGATAATCTAGTCGACACAGTCGACTCTTATTTTGGTTTAAGAGACATCCACGTTGTCGACAACAGGCTCCTACTGAACAATAAGACGCGTTTCCTAAGACTTGTCCTAGATCAAGGATACTATCGTGAAGGTGTATACACAGCGCCTTCAGACGATGCTCTAAAGCACGATGTGGAGATTTCCAAAGCCATGGGCTTTGATGGCGCAAGACTTCACCAGAAAATCTTTGAGCCTCGTTTCCTTTACTGGGCTGACAATCTAGGGTACGTTGTGGTGGAGGAATTTCCAGACTGGGGGGCAGACATCTCTCAAAGCTCAGCTAGGGAAGCACTACTTGACGAGTGGATTGAGGTCGTCCAAAGAGACTTCAACCATCCTTGCGTCATAGTCTGGACACCGTTCAATGAAAAAACGTTCGCCATAGGAGACCAATGCGCGGACTTCATCCGAAGGATCGTGCGTCTCACAAGGCTGTCTGACCCAACCAGACCAATCATTGATTCAAGTGGTCGTACCCACGTAGAGACCGACATCTATGATGTTCATGACTATGAACAGAACGGCGATAAATTCAGATCTCACTATGCGGATCTCGAAGGCCCTACAGCGAAAGCTTGGGACCAAACCACCTCATTCGATCGGCGCGCGTTGCCAGCCATATTCCAAAGAAACGCTCCCTACAAAGGTCAACCTTTCATGGTCAGCGAGTATGGAGGAACTTGGTGGCAGCCGGAAGAACCGCACGCAAAGAGCTGGGGATACGGTGAGAGACCCAAATCCGCTGAGGAACTCACTGCCAGATACAAAGTCTTGACAGAATGCCTACTCCTCAATCCTGCTATCTCAGCCTTCTGCTATACCCAGCTATACGACATCGAACAAGAGACTAACGGGTTACATACTTACGACCGAAGACCGAAGATTGAAGCAAGGATCATACGCGATATCAACAAGCAAGAAGCGGCAATAGAGAAAATGCACAGAAACAAAGAGAAGAATCGGCGATAAGCGATTGGCAGCAGTCTCCTGAATAGCGGTAGGAATCATTGAAGATCCATCGCAACTTCATAAAGCCAATATTCTAGATCCGGCATATACTCTCTCATACAAGGACAATCAACCATATGCAATGTGGTAGAGGCTTGACTAGCATAAGCGGCTCGTCTGGGGCACATATAGAAAGCCTGAAGACTCTGGCGTCTCTTGCGCTCCGCCAAGCATGGAAACTCAGGAACCTAATGAGAATACCAAAAGCTCTTCAGACTAGCTACGAGGTCAAGCTGTTTCTCTTTGTGGCCATTGTTTACGCTCTTACGATCTTGCCCTTAATGTCATCCAATGAAAAGAGCCGTTTTGCGTTGACCAGAACCATGGTCTTCGATCACTCGCTGGTCATAAACCGTTACACGAAGTTCGTAGGCATCGATGTTAGTAGGTTCCAAGGAAACTACTACAGTACAATGGCTCCCGGCGTTTCGATCCTCCTTATACCTTTCTTCATTCTTGGAACAATGTCTGGAGCCGTGATAGATCAGTATCTTAGACCCTTTGGCGTTATGAACTATGCAACCCCTAGTCAGGTCGTGATGGTTCAGCTCTTTTCAAGCCTTTGTACCGCCCTTTCGACCATATATGTGTTCAAGTTGTGCATCGTTCTGGGTTCGCGGAGATCCTCCGCTCTTGCCACAGGCTTAGTCTATGCCTTTGCAACTCCAACATGGGTTTTCGGAAAAACCTTGTTCGCTCATACCTTCTCAGCGTTGTTCCTTGCTATGGCCTACTACTATGCTCTTCTAGGCTCTAGGCATTCAGCCACTCGCGGGATTCTGCTCGTAGGTTTCTTTACAGCTATCTCTCTCTCAGTAGAATACACAAATGCACTCTTGGTTCTCCCTGCACTTATCTACTTGCTGCCAAAACTCAGAAGGAATGCCAGAAATGCCCTTGCCCTCTTCATTCCGGTAGTGGCATCAGCTTCGCTTTTGTTGCTTTACAACTATCTCTGTTTCAGGAACCCCTTTACTTTTCCTGAGAGCTATTGGCTCGGCTACGGAGGTAAGCCCGTTGACCCATTGAGCAAATTCTCCACGCCTTTGCAGGTTGGGTTACAGGGGCTTCTGCTATCGTCTTCCAGAGGTCTCCTCCTTTTCTCGCCCGTAACCATGTTAGCTATTCCAAGCCTTTGGTATCTAGGAAAAAGCAGGAGACTGGAAGCCATAATGCTCGGGAGCGCTTTCCTCATCAATCTCTTGACCTTCTCAGCATGGTACATGTGGTCTGGCGGATCTAGTTACGGACCAAGGTTTCTAGTTCCTTCGCTGCCCTTTATCATCACCCCTTTCTTCGCCCTTCTTGAAAGAATCCGTACGGCAAGGTCCCGAACCTTTAGGCTGATCGGAGCCACCATCTTGACGGCGTTCTTCGTAGTAAGCGCTTCCATCACGTCAATCGGAGCTGTAACAGCGCCAACAGCAGGATTCTCAGACGCTCCTTTCCTAGCCTTTCTTGCCAACTCAACTGGCTATCCGACGATCTCAAAAGGAACCTTAAAGGATTTAGGCTATGTTATTCTATCTGAGGCTTTCAGGCTCCTAGGTATGGCTCAATCGACATCCGGATTAGCTTTCTGGGTTTGCATGATATCTATCCCCTGCTTAGCATACGTGTTCATGTTGAGGAGGTGTCTGGACCCAAGAGAGTCGACTGCGCCATCAGATGACCAAGTTGAGAACCCAACGGCAGGTTCCTACACTTTCGGATCGTTGACAAGAACCATAAGAACTCATGACATTCGTCATAGGGTCATAGTAGCGCTGACGGGGAACAGGCTGGATCTGGCGATCATGCTGATCTTATGGATTGTAGCTTTCTCTCTAAGGTACTGGAATTATGCCACGATACCCGTACCTCGAGGCGATGAACTGGGCGAAGGAAGACTTGCGCTCCGTGTTCTTCAGGGGTACTACCCGTTAACCAACAACGCCAAGTTCATAGGCTCCTTCTTCCAATACATACTCGCAGCCTTCTACTTGGTTTTCGGCACAGCACCCAGCACCGCTCGGTTGATGGCTGTGTTTTTTGGCGCGTCTACTGTTGCAATGACCTATGTTATGGCTAAAGACCTATACGACAGGAAAGCTGCCCTGATCTCCTCAACGCTTCTAACCTTTTCTGTCTCTCACATCCTGATCGCAAGTCATGTCGGATGGTCAGCCAGCTTAACCCCCTTCTTTGGAATCCTCTCCATATACCTTGTCAATCAAGCCTTACGAAAAGGAAGGAAAATGCTTTTCTTAATCGCTGGTGTGACACTGGGGATAACCCTGCAAACCCACCCCTCCTCCATATTTCTGCTGCTTGGCGTGGGCATCCACGTCCTTTCCTTCTTCAAACAGAAACCTTTTCCCTACGGGCGAAGGCTTCTCTTCGCAGCATCCATCTTTACAGGATTCGCTCTAGGTTACGTAAACATGATCTACTTCAACCTGCTCAATCCATTAGCTTCCCTTAGTTACGCTCAGAACGCTAGGTGGACGGGACTTTCCACTTTGACTATAGGGGATATCCCTTTCAGGTTCCAAAGCTTATCCGCTGAGTATCTGCGAATGATGGGCGAACTAATGGTAACGACTGAGAGCTTTGGGATCATACTAACCAACTCCAAGGCTATCTTATACCTAGTTCTTACACTTGTCAGCATTGCTTACGCACTAAAGAGGCATCAGCGTTCAGACAGAATGCTTCTACTAAGTCTAGCCTGTGCTTGGCTCGTCCTGCCAATCGGAGTCAAAGGGTATGGATTCCCAAGCCCTTGGGGTGCGCACTACGTCTCACTCCTGCTCCCAATCTCGTATACCTTGATCTCCGTGCCTATGGCGGAGATACTGTACAAGGGAAGAACAAGGAAGACGCAGATGCTTACAGCAATACTTGCATTGGCCATATTGTTCTACGCTATGGCTACCTCACTATGGAACTTGAGCGGCATTTACAGCCGTCCGCCAAGATAGAGGAATGACAGATGACGCAGAACAACTCCTGTTCCGACCAGATTGCTGAACCAGTTACACTATCAGTCATAGTGCCGACCTTCATGGAGAAAGACAGCATTGCTGAGCTGATTCCGCGACTCGAATCATCGCTAAAGACTCTGGATTTCGAGGTAGTAATCGTCGACGACGCTAGCATAGACGGTACAGCCGAGTACGCCGAAGACTTGAACCGAAGCTACAGTAACATCATAGTCGTGAGAAGAGGCGGCAAGCTTGGACTAAGCTCCGCTGTTCTGGATGGGTTTAAAAGATCTAGAGCCGAAGTCTTGGCCGTCATGGACGCTGACCTTCAACATCCGCCTGAGCTGTTACCACATATGTATGCGAAGATCAAGGAGGGCTACGATCTTGTTGTAGCGTCAAGATACGTCGAAGGAGGCAGAATTCAAGGCTGGAGCCTAGGAAGAAAGGTTCTGTCTAAAGGAGCGACGATGCTGGCACATCTGCTGCTCCCGGAGACAGACAAGGTGAGCGACATTATGTCAGGGTTCTTCATGCTTAAGAGAGACGCCATCAACAAGGTCAGGTTGAACCCCGTTGGTTTCAAGATTCTTCTTGAGATCGTTGTGAAAGGGAGGTACAACTCGCTGGCAGAACTGCCGTACACATTCACATCTCGTAGAAGTGGAAAAAGCAACCTCAGTATCAAGGAAGTCTGGGACTATCTTGTGCACATCTGCAGATTGCTTTAGATCCTTTCTTGGGACAGATACACCCTGAAGTTACAGCAGCTACATCTTAGACTTGCTTTGTCACTGCCTACTCGTTTCAGTTTACCTATGGTGCACATTGAGGGTGAGTAACGCTTATATGACATGTCCACATCTAAGGCGATATCAATGGTGATATGATGTTTGAGGGTTCGTCACACCCGTTAAGGCTCCTGCTGAGACACACAGCGAGCGTCCCCAAAGGCTTTCTACGTTACGTCGTTCTCAGGCTTCTTGAGGAGAAACCCATGTCCGGCTCGGAGATTATGGAAAAGATCGCGGAGCAGACTGCTGGAAGATGGAAGCCAAGTCCGGGTTCAATCTACCCGCTGCTCGCATGGCTCCAAGACAACGGGTATACGAAGGAGGTGCAGCCTGAGGAAAGCGGGACAAGACGCTACACGCTTAGTGAGAAGGGGAAGGATTTTTTCAAAGAACAAGTGAAATTGAAGGAGAAAATGCAGGAAAGGTTGGAGTTCTTTGCTCCCCCATTCTTAAGTGTGTTCTGGCTCACTTCTCACCCCGAGAAGGTGCAAGAGATCCAGGAGCCCCTTTCGAGGTTCATTAGGTCCGTTTTCAACCTGCGGATGGCCTTAGAGAAGAACCCGACAGATCAAGCCGTAAGAGAGGCCGGCAAAGTCTTAAGTGCTTCTGCGGCGAAGATTGAGGAACTCAGCACGAGAATCAAAGAAACAAACGAAACGTTCGGAATCAACGTGTCAAAGGTGACGGCAGATGAGTGAGCTAGTCGTAACTGAAGGACTTTGGAAGATATACGAGATCGGAGATGTTGAGTATCCTGCTCTACGCGGGCTTGATGCAACCATTTTCAGAAGCGAGTTCGTGGCGGTCGTCGGACCGTCAGGATCAGGCAAATCGACATTGCTTCATGTCATCGGAGGCCTCGATACACCAACCAGAGGAAGAGTGATCGTCGACGGTTCCGACCTTTCGGACCTAAGCAGGAATGATCTCGCTGAATATCGCAATAAAAAGATCGGATTCGTCTTCCAGTTCTTCAACCTAATACCGTACCTATCTGCAGTCGAAAACGCTGAGCTTTCCATGTCAATAGCAGGTACAGACGCGGGCAACCGCAGATCCAAAGCCTTAGAGCAACTCAGAACGTTCGGTCTCGAGGACAAGGCTGGAAAGAAGCCTACTGAACTCAGCGGCGGCGAACAGCAGAGGTTGGCGATAGCTCGTGCGCTTGTCAATGATCCAACATTGATCCTCGCAGATGAGCCTACCGGAAACATTGACAGCGAATCAGCGAAGGTTGTAGTGGAAGCGTTCAGGAAACTCGTTGACCAGAAAGGAATGACAGTCATCATGGTTACACATAACCTTGAGCTCACGAGATTTTCCGATAGAACTCTCCGACTCAAGGACGGCAGGCTAGAGGGAGTGGAGGTAATGGCCAAATGAAGAGAGTAATACTAGTTCTTGCCGCGCTGATTCTTGCATCAACGGCGTTCCCCATCGCCTACGTAAGACCTCAAGAATCCGGCCATTTCAAGCTCATTAAAGCTTACTGGGGAACAGACAAGGTTCTAGAGGTGTCAGCAGGGGACGTTACCTCGTTGACTGTGGTCCTCAGGTATGAGTCGACTTACTCTTTCAAGAACCTTGAGGCCAACCTCTCTCTGCCCAATGGCTTCGAAGCGGTGGGAGGAGGACAGAACTCCAGCATCTACTACACGGGATCCATCTCTCCTGGAATTATTGTTGAGCTAAGGTTTGCAGTATACATAACGCAGGGTGTCGTTAAGGGCAACTACACCGCGACTCTTGACGTCGCTTACTATGTTTCAAAATATCTGGTGCCTAGGGACCTGCTGCAGATTCCAATGGAGGTTACTGGTAGACCCATCTTGCGGATGAACGCGCTGAACGAAAGCCTATATGAAGGAAGGCAGCTCGCGATGGTTTCGCTTTCTAACGAGGGTGATGCAATCGCAAGAGACGTCAGAATAGCCAAGGTCTACTCAAGCAGCGCCACCGCCATGACTGACGGCGACGAGATGCTGCATGAGATTGAACCTAACAGAAGTCTAGCCGTACCGCTGATTCTGTTCGTTCCTACGGGTATGAAGGGCAAAATCGTGCCTCTAACCATGGAGGCTAGCTGCTTAGGTCCTAGGAATGTGATGTACCAGTTCTCTGAGACTATTCAACTGCCTGTGAAGCCTTCCAGTCCCGTGCCAGTACTAGCAGTGAACCTTGACCCTAGAACCTTGAGCATAGGAAGAAGTAGCAAAGCATACATAGAGCTGAGAAACACGGGCAACCACAGTCTTTCCGAGATAAAGCTTACATTGTCGCCCGACGCTGTCTTGAAGGTCTTCGGTCCGACTGTTCTGTATGTGGATAGGTTGGGCCCAGGGGAGAGCAAGCGAATTGAGACCGAGGTCTACGTTCCTTCAACAACAACAGCTACAACAGGAACACTTACCATAGCAACTGCTTACGTCGACGAAGAACTCTGGTTGTCTCAAAGCGAGAACAATATTGTAAGCATACTTCTCAGAGGCTTGATCGAAATCTCCTTAACTGACATCGCAATCATCCCGGCGACGCCGGTTGTCGGAAGCCCCTTCTCCATCACCATCACCGTGACCAACATAGGGACCACTACAGCCTACGCGGCCTACGCTATCCCATCTTTGGAAGATCTCCCGTTGAGGACCTTCGGGCCGATATCAACCTACATCGGGAACATTGAGATCAACCTTCCAACAACCTTCACCATCAACCTGCAACTGTTGAACACAACCCAAAGTCGCATAACCCTGTCTGTAACGCTGAGTTACCTAGATAACCTGAGGACAACCCACGCTGCCACTTTCAATGTGCAGGTCAATGTTGGATCTCCGACAGGCTCTTCACCACAAACGATCGAGCAACGACGACTCCTCCTTCCCGTAAGCGGACTGTTCATAGGCATTGCAGCAGTTGTGATCACAGCAGTGGTGTTGATCCTTGTCCTGAAGCGGCGGCGGAAAGCCAAATGAGAGCATCGGATATTGTGACACTTTCGTTGCGGCAGCTGAAGGAACGAAGACTTAGAACAGTTCTGACTTTGCTAGCTGTAGCTGTAGGTGTAACAAGCATAATCGCGCTCTCGGCGCAAGTTGAGGGTGTCAAGGAGGCGATAACTGAGAGCCTCGAAAAGCTTGGCCCTGACACAGTACTGGTCACAGCCCGAGGGAGGAATCAGTTCACCGATGCTGATGTTGCACGATTGTGGGGGTTAGAGGGCGTGTCTACAGTGAGTCCGATATTTATCATGAATGTAAGAGTCACTGCACTGGAGGATCCCGTGAGCCTAGTGGGGATATCTTCATCGGAGCTCACGAATCTCTTGGGCGAAGTCAAGCTTGTAGATGGCAGTGTCTTCTATGATGCGCCTGCACCTCAAGCATTGATCGGATATAGCGTGGCCATAGACCAAAGTGGTCAAGCAAGATACAAGACTGGACAACCAATCCTGATCCAGATCGGCCAAAGATCGGTCGTGCTGACCGTGGTTGGAGTCTTGGATGACTATGGGTCATCGCCGCTGATACAGTCCGAAGATTCGATTTTCATACCCAAAGACTACGTTAGAACTCTCCTAAGAAGTAGCGGGTACACAATAGTCCTCGTCAAGGCCGAGAAGCCAGAGAACGTGGACCAAGTAGTTGAGCTCATAACATATGTCTTTGGCGGAAGAGCCAGTGTAACATCGATAAAGCAGATAACCGAGACCGTCGTCAGCATAACATCCCAAGTTAACCTTCTTCTTCTAGGCGTTGCGGGCACCTCTTTCATAGCTGCTGGCCTAGGAACCTTCAACATAATGATGATCTCCGTCCTAGAAAGGGTAAGGGAGATAGGCATTCTGAAGGCCCTTGGAATGAAGGATAGAGGAGTCTTGGTTCTCTACATCACTCAGGGCTTACTTCTGGGCGTACTAGGAAGCCTAACGGGTCTTGGACTAGGGACTCTGACGGCATATGCCCTACCATTCTTGCTGAGGGAAGGGCTGGGGTTTGGAGGCCGGGCGCCAACTGGAGGGTTCGGTCAACCAACCAACATAATGATGTCCTACACACCGTTGATCGACCCAACCTACGTCGTTGTGGCAACATTGCTCTCAGTCGCTGTTACGCTACTTTCATCCGCCTACCCATCATGGAAAGCCTCAAGACTGAACCCTGTCGACGCGTTAAGATATGAGTAGCAGGAGAAGCTCTAGCATACCAAGACTGGAAGACTATCCTCTGCCCAATAGGTCCAGTCCTTAGAAGCAAAGGGGCCGCCGGCAGCCAGTTAGCCGCCAAGCTTAAGTAGAACAGTGAGAAACGCGTATGGAGGCGTCTTGCTAGTGATCATCAAACATATTCCGCAGATAGAAAAGACGGTTCTAGGAGCACACGGCAAAACTGCGCTATACCAAGTCTTCTGGCAGGACGAAGAGAAACCAAAGCCCATGAAGTCCTTCACGAACTTTGCCAAGATTACCTTGCGCCCAGGCGGAACCAACACACTTCATACCCATAGCGACATAGAACAAGTCTACATCGTCCTTAGGGGAAACGGAACGGTGCAAGTTGGGGAAGAAAAAGCAGACGTGAGAGCTGGTGACGCAGTGTTTCTCCCAGCCAATATGTGTCATGGCTTCTTCAACACAGGGGATAAGACCACAGTAATAGTTCTGATTGGAACTCGCACCTAGCCAGTTCAAGTATGTTCCCAGAAAGCCGAGATCAACTGCCAGTTAAGGGTCCCAAGCAGTCGCCCAGACCCCTAGTCCAACACCAGCTTCAGTTCCCAGCACAGACTTTGCACGAACCATTCTGGCGTCACTGTGCTGCCCACCCAAATGGTGTGGAGACGGAAGCAAGGTCCTTTTAAGCATTGTTGGATATGACCTAGTGGTGATCCTTGTGGTCTACCGCGTCGGAATACTTGGATTCAAGGGGCACCAACGCGTTGTCCTTGACGCCATTCCGATGATGGACAATGTCGTTCTGGCTGCTGTGTCTGACGACTCTGAAGAAGCGCTTAGCAAAGCCCGAAGTCAGGCAGCCGTGACATCGGGATCGAAGTTCTACAGAGACCATTTCAAACTCTTGGGGAGTGAAAAACTAGACATTGCTTGCGTCTCTGGGACTGATGGCGAAAGAGCTGGAGTTTTAATTGAGTGCATGAAAAGAGGCATACATGTGTTGAGCGAGAAACCGCTCTCCATGACTCTGGAAGAGCTTGGCGCGGTCAAGGATGCATTCAGATCGTCAGGTGTAGCTCTTTCGATGCTTCTGACAATGCGCTTTGAACCTTCATTTCGGAAGATTCGAGATGTCGTCAAATCTGGGACAATAGGCAATGTCTGCCTTGCGAACGCCCAGAAATCTTACAAGCTGGGGCAAAGGCCATTGTGGCAGCAGAACCATCGAAATTTCAGCTCAACCTTAGCTTTCATCGGGATCCATGCCGTGGATTTGGTGAGATGGTGTTCGGGAAGAGAGTTCACTGAGGTTACAGCCTACCAATCGAACGTGGGGCACCCTCAGGTTCACGACATGGAAGACAACGCTGTTATGATACTAAAAATGGACAATGGAGGCTCAGCATGCATCCACCTAGACTACTGTAGACCCTCAGCCGCTCGCACCCACGGCGACGACTTGCTAAGAATAGCAGGAAACCGCGGCGTGATCGAGACTTTCGAGAACGGCTCAAGAGTGCAACTCATAACGAACGAAAAGGAAGCGGAGGAACAACAGCTGGATGAACCATTAGATGAGTTCGTCAACTTCGTGAAAGCTATAGAGGAGAAAGAAGAATGCGAAGCTCCGCCGGAGGACTGCTTCCGCACGACAGAGATAGTATTGAAAGCTAGGCAATCGTCGCAGCTAGAATGTCCCCTTAGACTCTAGCAAAGAGAGGAATATTGAGCCCAAGCCTCTTCTTGTCCTAGTCGCCATTCTTGGATGTGCCTATCTTTCTCCTGAGCTTACAGACAGGAAGCCTAGCGTGCAGTTGCTCTTCCTCCATGGAGGGGAGTCTGAAGACAATCTTTAAACGTTCCTCTACGATAGTATTACAACTAGACCTTAATGGAGAAGTTCTTGCCGATACTCAGCACTGTTCGGAGCCGCCTGAGAGACATTCTGACCCGGAACGAAGGGTATATGCTTTCCTGGGACGTCGCCAAGTTCCGAAGTATAGGCGAAGACTTGGTCGAGCTCGCCCGAGAAGTCCATCCGCAACTGATCCAGGTTGAACACAGAGTGCTATACGTCTCGCTCAGAGAAGCAGGGTTAGGCATACAGAACCGGGTGGTGACGATTCAACATAGACGACTGGAAGAAGAAGACAAGGAATACTTCAGGAATGTACATGATACTTTGGGATACATCTGTAGGAAGATCGAGTCGGGCGAGTACTATCAGGCCCTGCTCGATGTAGCGGCAAGAAGAGATAGCGAAGGCTACGTACCGCAGTTGTGAGAGACCGTTTTCACAGCTTCTTCGGATCAGAAGTTGGATGATCAAGACTTGAGCGTCGAACTGAAAGGAAGACCAGTCGTCGCCGGCACCTCTCGAGGCAGAGCCTTAGTCTCCAAGAAGCCCTTAAGCTTTCTGGGCGGCGTAGACCTAGGAACTGGAACAATAACTGAGAAGAACCACGACCTCAATGGAAAAAGTGCAAAAGACGTGGTCTTGTGTTTTCCGCATGGTCACGGATCCACGGTGGGCAGCTACGTCCTGTATTCGCTTGCAAAGAGGAACCTAGGGCCGAAAGCAATTGTTAATGAGACCGCAGATCCAGTGGTCGTTGCCGGCGCCGTAATAGCGGAAATCCCAATGGTCGACCAAGTTGACATCTTCCAAATAAACTCCGGGGACCTCGTCGAAGTCGACGGACAGACCGGGATTGTTAGAATTGTGAAAAGGGGGAAGCCTTGCACCTAACAAGAAAAGAACAACGAATCTACGACGGTGAGCAGGGCTGGGCTTACCAAGTTGCAATGAAGATACTCGTGAAGCTAGGCGACCTCTACGGAGCGACGCGGTTGATTCCGATCGAATCTGCCCATGTTTCTGGAGTCTCTTACAAGACGATAGGCGACGCACCCATCGAGTTCCTCGAAGCATTGGCGCAAGCGGGAGCAAAAGCAAGAGTACCCTCGACCATCAACCCCGCTGGCTTCGATTACGGTCATCTAGCCGAAATGGCAATCACTCCAGCAGCTCAAGAAAAGCAGGCCAAGGTCATTGAACTTTACAAGCGCATGGAAATAACCTCCGCCCTGACATGCACACCTTACTACATCAGCGAATGGAGAAGGGGGTCTCACCTGGCATGGGCTGAGTCGTCTGCAGCGGTTTACACCAACTCTCTGTTGGGCTCTTGGACGAACCGTGAGGGAGGACCAAGCGCTCTGGCAGCGGCGCTAATTGGAAAAACCCCGGACTATGGACTTCACAGACAGGAAAACCGACAAGCTGACATTCAAGTGAAAGTTGAGACAAAAGTCGAGACAGACGTAATGTATGGAGCACTCGGACTTCACCTGGGCAAGATCCTAGAGGAAAAGGTGCCAGTAATCGAGGGCCTGCAAAGCCCTAAAGAGCCGGAGCTGAAGCAGATGGGAGCAGCTATCGCAACGAGCGGTATGACTTCAATCTATCATCTCTGCGACACTCGTCCGAAGCGTTCCGAGAAAATTGAAACTCTGAACGTTGGAAGAGAAGAGCTAGAGAAAGCCTTCGAAGGCCTCTCGACGACTGACGAAGAGCCAGACATGGTCTTCATTGGGTGTCCCCACTGCTCCTTCAGCGAGGTCAAGCAAGTAGCCGATCAAATCAGAGGAAGAAGGGTTCAGGACGACATCAAGCTCTGGGTTTGCACCTCCCGCCGCGTGAGAGAAAATGCCAAAGACCATGTAGAAGTGATTGAGAATGCAGGCGGCAAGGTTCTCTCTGACACTTGTGCCATTGTGACATGGGTGAAGGAACTTGGCGTGGACACATTGATGACAAACTCGGCGAAAACAGCCTACTATGCACCTACTCTAAATAAGGTGCAGGCAAGGCTTTGCCCATTGAACACTTGCATCAATACCGCACTCGGTCGGCATATCAACTAAGGCTTGGTGCACTTAGTCTCTGAGATGCTTATGACTTGTACGGGTTCCCAGCCAATCTGTTCGCTTTCCTGATGATCTGTGCGGCTTTTCCCGTTTCGGGTATTCTCGCTTTCTCGAATTTCTCTTTGAGAACCCTCAGCGGCCTCGTGGCGTCAATGCCCATTTTCGATGTCAAGCCCTCTTCTTGGTCGCCGGATGGGTCTAGAGTTGAGCCTCGTGCCTCTGGGATGACGATCAGGTCTTCTTTTGCCTGAAAGCGCATTGCTATGGCCCATTCGACCATTTCTGGGTTATGGACGTCTATGTCGGAGTCGACGACGACCGCATGTTTCAGGCTTGGATGACCTGCAAACGCCGCAAGCAACGCGTTCTTGGCATCACCATCTGTCTGCTTGCTGATTGCGATCACCGCGTGAAGCCATCCACAGCCGCCGTTTGTAAGGTTCAAGGCATGGACTTTGGGCACAACTCCGGAGACGGCTTCGTAGATCGCGGCTTCCCTAGGCAAACCCATTAAGAGCCTGTGCTCTGTTCCGCCGGGCAGCAGAGCTTGATACAAGTAGTCTTCCCGATGCATGACATTAACGACTTCCACTATTGGCTGCATTCTCTGAACGTCGTATGTACCCGTAATGTCAACAAGTGGCCCTTCTTTCACCTCTTTCTCAAACGAGATTCTTCCCTCAAGCACAAGCTCCGCTTCAGCTGGCACGTATGCATCAACCTTCTCACATTTGACCAACTCTAGCTTGCCCCCAAGTATCTTGCTCGCAACGCCATATTCGCTAACACCAAAAGGAGGCGAAGACGCAGCAGCCAATGAAACAGCGGGATGAACTCCCACGGATATCGCCACGTCCAGATCTCTTTTCCCCTCCTTTGCCAAGCCCCACAACCTGAACAGGTGTCTCGGAACGAGTCGTATCGCAAGCCGCCTATCATCCAACACCCCAAGGCGATGTATGGAGACATTCTCGATCTTACTATCAATGCTTCGGGCTGAGACGGCTGCAGAAGTTATGTATGGGCCAGCGTCCCTTTCAAAATGCGTCAAGATCGGAATCGCGGATAGCCTCGGCGCCTCTTGGACAGCTTTCACCGGCGCGTCTTCGACGATCTTAGGGGGTTCAGGATATCGCAAAGCATCAAGAATCTTTCCGTGCAATCCTGCCGGCGGGGTGTCAAGAGCAGAGCAGATGCGACCCCTTGTGCTGCAGACGTTCGCGACGACCTTGGCTTCATGCCCCTTAACATTCTCGAATAGTAGGACTGGCCCATCGGGAAAAGCGTTAAGGACTAGAGAGATCTCGAATCTTGTCGATATCTTGTCCCTAATGTGGACAACTTCCTTTCCGTCTTCCATCTTCTTAATGAAGCTTCTCAGGCTCATGGCCTAGCTCCTCCCTGCTTTCTCAACACTTTCTCCAGAAGCTTGAGAAGAATCTGCCCAGCCCTTTCTTCGTTCAGTGTTCTAACGAATACCGAGACCAACGCCATTTTTGCCAAGCTCTTGGCGAGACGTTCCGCCAATAGCCGCGCAAGCGTTGCGTTCCTTTCTCCAAGGAGAAGCGAGGACAACTGAGGCCCAACCATACCAGGCTTCTGGGGCACAGATATGGCTAGGGTTCCAAGGGCCTCCTCACCCTCGCTAAGGAATACAATGCATGCGTTCTTCAGTTCGATAAGGACGCCAGAGAAGACCGTGTCAGCCTCCTTAAGCTCCTCTCGAACAATCTTTGCCTGCGACACAGGAATTCCGCCTATTCACAGCTAGTAAAGTCGACTTCTCGGTATTTATTGATTGGGAAGCCGCCATAGTGCAACGGGGCGCCTTTGCTGCTCAAATCCCGGAAAGAATATTCTTTAGTTCGGTTCCGTTTTTTTTCCACCAACCGTACAGGACGCTGACGTCTGTGCCTATGCTGAAGTCGCGGACGCCAAGTTCGACGTACCTTTTCGCGTCTTCTGGGCTTCTAATCTCTGCCCTAGGAGCTACGCCAATCTTCAAGGCAGTTCGGATGGTCTTAAGTTCTGCCTCCTTAACCTTTGGGTGCTGGGTTTCGCCTGGCAGCCCTAAGCTGAGGGAGTAGTCTGATGGACCGAACTGCACCATGTCAACACCTTCTACAGACAAAATCTCCTCTAGGTTATCGACCGCCGATCTCTTCTCTATCATCAAGGCAACAACGGCGTCATCACACATCCTGACAACATCTGGCGCGGTAGCGATAGCTGAGACGTATCCAACTCTCCTGTCCATTCTGAACCCGTTGAAGCCCTTAGGTTCAGCCCTGACGGCACGCACGGCTTCTTTGGCATCTTGCACGGTTCTGATGTCGACGAAGAGCACATTTTGGATCCCTGCCATCAAAGCCCGCTCAGCTAGGTAAGTCCTCGGCTCTTGGTCGATCTTGATCATCGACGAGATGTTGACCAGTTCCGCCGCTCGAGCTAGATTGTCAAAGTCGTATAGGTCGTAAGGAGCGTATTCGCTGACGAATTCGACGTAGTCGTAGACTCCTGTGTAGCCTATAAGCTCGACCAAGCCGGGCCAAGCAACAAGAATCCTTGTCCCAATAGTTGGCTCTCCTTTCTGCATCTTTTCCCTAAGCCGGTTCACTTTCATGTCTCTTCTCTCGCAAGACATACCCCTGAAAAGCTTATAAAACTTACAAACGTAAGTGACACTTTCGGCACTGCTGGCTCTTATCTACCACATCTCCTCGAAGAGCCTCAGAGCCTCTTCCCTTGATATTGGTCTTGGGTTTCTCGACAGAACACGTTTGAAAGTCAGTATCTTATTCGCCAGTTTCTCTAGTGCTTCTCTGGGTATGCCTATATCCCTCAGCCTTCTTGGTAATTGCACTTCTTCCGCAAGCCGCAGAATAGCTGCTGATATGCAGACCGGCAGCTCCTCGGGCTTAAGTTTTTCTGCTTCCAGGTTCATAGCTGCAGCAATCTGTGGGAGCTTTTCTGGAATGGCCGGAGCGTTGAACTCAAGGGCAAACGGCAAGACGAGCCCGCATGAAAGTCCGTGGTGTACTTTGTATGTCACGCTGAAAGAGTAGGCAGCTGCGTGACCCAGACACACACCAGAGTTGCCGAAGGCCATTCCCGCAACCATTGCGCCTAGGCTCATGGCATATCGGCTTTCAGGGTCTCCTTTTCTGTAGGCCGTGGGCAGATGCGCGAAAATGAGTCTTATGGCTTGGAGCGCCAGTGCATCAGTTATAGGGTTGGCGTGGACAGACATCAGAGCCTCTAGAGCATGGCTAAGCGCATCTAAGCCAGTTGAAGCGGTTAGCCGAGGTGGCAAAGTGTATGCAAGAGTAGGGTCAACCATGGCTACGGTTGCTAGCATATGGGAGCTGATAACTGCGTTCTTCATCTCATCCTCGGCGACCGTTACAACAGCAACATTAGTGACTTCCGAACCTGTACCAGAAGTAGTCGGAAGCAGAATGCTGGGGATCCCTGTCTTCTTCACGAAGTCTACGCCAACGTACTGTCTCATGCATCCAGGATTTGTTACAGCGATGGCTGCGATCTTGGCCATGTCTAGAACACTTCCGCCACCAACGCCCACGACAATATCATACTCCTCCTTCCTAGCCACTTTCGCCGTCTTCTCAGCCACTTCGAGGAAAGGTTCAGGCTCCACTTCGTCGAAAATGCTAACGCTTAAGCCTTCTTCAGCCAAAGTCTTCTCGATCTTCTGAGGCACACCAGTTTTCGCCAAACCTTTGTCAGTGACAAGAAGAGCTCTCTTACCACACGTTGCCTTGGCTTCTAAGCCGACCTTCTCTGAAACCTTCACTCCGAAAAGTATCTTTCTCGGCAACTGGAAGCTGAAGACTTTGTCTGTTGTATGGATTGACTGCATACAGCCTCAACCCCTCAAACCGATTTCAGTCTGTATCTAGCGGATTCATGGTATTTGAGTGTTTTAGGCTCGCCTCAAGGCGGAAGCGGCTCCTGCCCGTCAATGTGAAAGTCGATGACGGCTGGCTGTCCGCCCTTGACTGCTCTCAGTCCTTCTTCAATAGCTGATTCAACTTGACTGGGCTTCTCAGCTTCCAGTCCGCAACATCCGAAGGCTTCCGCAACCTTCACAAAGTTTGGATTCCTAAAGTCGACGGATATGAACCTTCCGCTGTAGAAGCTTCGTTGGTGGTGTTTTATGGTTCCCAAAGCCTTATCATCCAGAATGCAGACAAGAACTGAGGCACGTTCTTGGACAGCGGTTGCCAGTTCATGCAAACTCATGTAGAACCCGCCGTCGCCGCATATCGCAGTCACAAGCCGTTTTGGGCTTGCGAGCTTGCACGCTATGGCTGCTGGCAAGGCGTAGCCCATTGGTCCGAAGCATCCTGACTGAATCCAAGTGTAGGGCTCGTAAATGTCGATGAAGGTTGAAGCCCAGAGCTTATTGTTTCCCGCATCCAGCGTGAACACGGTGTCTCTCGGGAGAAATCTTCGAAGGTCACAACATACTCTTTGAGGCTTTAGCGGCACCTCTTCAGACACTGTCTGATTCCACCAAAAGGAGCTTTCCCAGGATTCCTTAGCCTCCCGAAGATACTTCAGCCAATCCCCTCGGCTTTCTTTGCCTATTGGCTGAAGCCTTGCCTCTGCCAGCAGTTTCTCTAGGACCTTGCCAGCGTCGCCAACGATGCCTATTCTTGCGGAGTAGTTTCTACCTATGGCTTGGGGGTCTATGTCCACATGAACCAAGGCGGCATTAGGGTTCATGTTCCTCCATTGCCTAGTGCTCATGGAAGCGAACCGGCAGCCCACAGCCAGAACGACATCGGCCCCGGACAGCATCCTGTCGTTGTAGGATCGAGCGTGCATACCCATCCTGCCAGCTGATAGAGGATGGTCTTCAGGAAATGAGCCCCTCCCGTTGAACGTGGTGGCCACAGGAACTTCAAGAAGCTCTGCTAGAGCCCGAAGGGGCTTCCAAGCCCTTCCAGAATAGTGGACGCCACCTCCGGCTATTATGAGCGGCCTTGATGATTCGCACAGGATTCTTGTCGCTTGTCTGATCAGTACCAAATCTCCAGAAGGCTTTCGTGGGACTAAGTCGATGGGCAATTTCTCGAGCAGTTGAGGGTCTTCGCGGCATAATTGAGCTTGGACATCAAGTGGCAGGTCAACATGCACGGGACCAGGTCTTCCCCAAGTAGCTATCCTGTAGGCTTCTTTGATTGTCTCGACTGTTCTTTCGGGTTCTAGAAGACGCGTGGACCATTTGGTTATCGGGCTGAAGATGGCTACATGGTCGAGTTCTTGGAAGGCCCCTTTGCCAAGTTGGGCTGAGGGTTGCTGACCGGTGAACGCTATGACCGGGCTGTTGTCCGTCCATGCTGTGGCAATGCCTGTTACGAGGTTTGCAGCTCCAGGTCCCGCTGTTCCATCGCAGACTCCAAGTTTGCCCGTGAACTTGGCGTATGCGTCAGCCATATAGGCGGCCATTTGCTCGTGCCTGACTAGCACATGCCTTGCCGACGAGGAGTAGAATGCATCGTAGAGAGGACAGGTTTGCGAGCCAGGTATGCCGAAAACGAGGTTCGTGCGCAGTTTCTCCAGCACCCTGACAATCCCATCGGCCACTCTCATGACCAAGGAAGATACCCCGAAGCTCAGTATAGATATTTCTTACTATGTTAGCTATTAAAGGCAGCTCGTCTTCAGATAGACCTATCTCAAGAGCACGTGTTTCATGTTGTCATCTAATACGGAGACGGATTTGTCCAAATTGAAAGACAAAGAGCAAGAAAGGGCAGGAATTGTGCTCAGTATACTAAGGCGCAACTTCTCAGTCCCGAGATCCGTCCAGGCCGCCGATGACCCCTTCAAAGTCCTAGTCCGCACCATTATCAGCCAGTCAACAGTCGAGGCGAATACGAGAAGAGCGTACCAAAACCTCTCTAGTAGACTGCCTGTAACACCTGACGGTTTGGCAAAGGCAAAGCTTGAGGAGCTTGAGGAAGCCTTGAAAACTGCTGGCTTGTTTAGGAACAAGGCGAGAGTCATCAAGGAGGTTTCCGAGCTGATCCTTCACAGGTTCAACGGTTCACTTGACTTCGTGTATTCCTTGCCCTTGGCCGAAGCCAGAAGAAGCCTTATGGACTTGCCAGGCGTAGGACCCAAGACAGCAGATATCGTTCTGCTCTTTTGTGCCAAGAAGCCGGTCTTGCCAGTGGACACGCACGTGAACAGAGTCGCAAAAAGGCTTGGATTTGTTGATCAAAAGGCCAGATACGAGGAAGTTCGGGGGCGCCTTGAAGAGCTATTTGCTGCTGAAAGCTATCTTGACGTTCACATGTTGTTCATCGCGTTAGGGCGCACCCACTGCGGAGCCTTAAAGCCTTCACATGCTTCCTGTCCAGTCACGGGACTCTGCCCGTCTTCCGAGAGCTAGGTATTCTCCGAGATCAGTCCGATCTCGTGCCCTGCCTTGTCGAGCATGATTCGTCCAATCCGAACCCTATGCACAGCGTCAGTCACTGGAGTACAGATTCTTGCCACTCCCTTCTCGTAGTCCATGCTGCGTATAGTTCCTATGCCCAAAGCCCTTCCATGCTCGTCCTCCAAGCCTACGAGGATTCCGGCCTCTTCACCCTCGTAAAGCCCTATGGTCGGCTTGCCAAGTCTCATTTCAGCTTCCCGTGTCTCTTCTTCCCCCATGTTCTCTTCTCTCGGCAACACGAAGAAAACCAAGTTCAACGACTGATCACAGAAAAGAACCCTCTTCCCAAGAAGACCCTCAACTCTTGATCTAAGCTCAGCCCCTTCTTTGGGGCCGCGCTTCTGGTCTCCGATCGCGACCATGCTCAATGGGAGGACGCGAACTCTAGCTTCGCTTAGGTGTTTTCTGTAGGCGGATTCACGCAGAAGCGTCCTGGTTTCCCTGTCCCGCTTCTTGATGTTTCTTGGGCATTCCACATTGAGTGTCCCAGCGACTTTTAGCTTTCTGGCTATGGGTTCAAGCTCGTTTCCGCTCTGGATTCCTGCGACAATATCAGGGGCAATCTTGTTCACAAGGCGAGTTTTGTAGGAAGTAGCCTCTTCTCCTTCAACCCAGCCGTCGGTGTTGACGATCAACAGACCCATGTTTCTTTCCATCGCTTCTTCCTTTAGGTCAGCAATCGCGTTGATAGTTGCATCGATCATTCTGCTAGGGCTTGTGACTCCTAAGAAGACTAAGGCTTCAGGCCGCAACATAAATAGGTCAAAGACTGGCTCTTGGATGAGGCATAGGCTGATTGTTCCCGGGGGTCCTATATCTGATTGGCCTAGGTCGCCGTCGATAAGGACAACCGAACGCCCCGCCTCCAACGCTGAGTTGGCGACGTATGCACAGAAACTTGACTTTCCGGAGTCTACTCCACCCACCACCAGGACTGTCTTGCATCTACTTTCGGACAACAGCTCATCAGCAGCGCTATTCCAAGAAGATGGGACTGAGCTGCCATCAATAATAACGTAAGATGCGGAACCGCCCAGAACCAATTCAGCCTCAGAAACGGACAAGGCTTCGAAAGGTAGGCGCTTTCCTCTTCTCACGACTATTGGGCCATCTGGCCTCACCCTCGCACGTAAGGCCGAAGCTTCTCCAGAAACCAGACGTACGCTTGCAGGGCCATCGACTAGCAGTGTCTTACCTTTCCCAACTCTTAGTATCACGCGTTTTTCCTTCCGGACCTCACGGTGCCTGGTTTCTCGGCTATGTGAATGGCTGAATCCGCATCACTCAATTTCTTGCGGAAACCATCGTCTCTTGAACTGCTTGTTCCAGCTTCACTTACGATCTCGATCACCGCATTGTCTGGCAAGGCGATGCTTAGCCGAGCTGCAACATCTTCAGCCAATTTGGGGATTCCGTTGCCGATTCTGATTCTCTGAACTCGGGCGGGATTCCTCTTGAGCTCCCCTAGGATGGCGTCAACGGTCATTTCGAGGCTCAGCCATTCGGCAGTCTTCAGGATTTTGCCGTCACCGAGCACTGCCGTGCCGAAAGTTTTCCCTGGATCTACCCCAATAGCCAATTCCTCATAGGACTCTTTGCTCCGGATCAGGCGTGCGGCTTCGTCTATCGTGTCAGCTGGGTCAGCATCAGTGTCGTAGACCAGAACGTTCGGATGATTCACCGATGGTTTCTCTTCTACGGTTGTGATGACGACTCTTATTGAAGGCGGGATCGGCTTACCAGGTACCAAGCTGAGAAATATCAACTTTCTTTGTTTGAGCTCCTTCACAATCCTGTAATAGGCCTTCCCCAAGACCGTTGCCACAGCAATCTCAGACTTCATGAAACACCACTTGACACCACTAACAGGAGGGCGAATAGGATTTAAGCATTGCAGGCGCTCCCCAATGTAGCAGGGACCCCAACGAAAGAGAGACGACAAAGACCCCAAAGTGACTTCACCTGTTTGGTCCACCCAGCGGGTCCCTGTCGCGAAACCGCCATTGGAAGAGTGTGTCCTTGTGCATCTCATCAAAAGACTACCGAATGAAGCCTAAACCATGGACCATAATCCTCCCAAGTGAGAGAGCCTGTCTCAACGCGATAATGAAAAAGGATTTAGCCAGCCTGTCCATTCATTTCTTACGATGTTCTAGCGTTGTGAGAAGGTTGCCTCGTTGGATTCCGACGGGCTGCGGCTCCCTCGACCGAGCTCTTGATGGCGGACTTCCGCCAAGCGCAGTATCACTGGTGTATGGCGAAGCGGAAACGGGCAAGACCACTCTGGCGATCCAATGTGGCGTGAACTGCGCTAGGTTAGGTCTTAAAGCGTTGTACGTTGACTCTGACGGAAGCTTCCTGCCTGAGCGGCTATCGCAGATTGCGGGGCGAGACTTTGAGGAGGCGTCTGACGCAATCATCCTTGCCGAGCCTTCAAGCTTCGATGAACAGGCGGAGACTGTGGACAACCTTGAGAGATACGTGCTTAAAGGGTTCGGCTTGATCGTCTTTGACACCATCACTTCGCTCTACCGTTCAGAGCTAGCCGACAAGCAGGAAACCTTCAGCCTGAACCGCGAACTGAATAGGCAAGTCGCAACGTTGGCGCAGATTGCTAAGTCTCTTGAGGTATCAGTCCTACTAGTCAGCCAAGTGAGAGGTGTGATCAAGCACGACGAGGTGGATACCACGCCGGTTGCCACAAGAGTGCTTAGGTATTGGTCCGATGCCGTCGTAGGTCTCTCACGGGCCAGTAGGCGCAGTATCATAAAGGCGTCTGTTGAGAAATCTGGGGGAAGAGAGACCCAACTCTCCTTTTATCTTGTAATAGATGGGGATGGCGTTCACGACTACAAACCCTGACTTCGTCGCTTGGAGTCATCCATGAAAATGGGAACTGTCCAACATGGAGGACCTCTGACTAAGCCTTGGAAACTTGGAATCCGATAACTGGTTGCCTGCACAACTGTCTGTATTGTTGGGCTAGGGGCTATGCTAGGAGGCTTGCGGCGATGGGTGTTGAGCCCTATAAGACACACGGCTTCAGACCTACGCTTGTCGAGTGGAGGCTGAAACAGAGGATGCGAAAGCACGAATTTATCTTCGTCTCTGACATGGGTGACATGTGGGGGGACTGGGTGCCCAAAGAATGGATAGAGAGAGTCCTCAAAACGCTCAGATGGAAGCCTGACGCGTCCTACTTTTTCTTAACCAAGAACCCTCGGAGATACCGTGAGTTCCGCGGGTTGTTCACGGACAACATGGTTCTTGGGGCGACGATCGAGACGAACAGGGTCTACAATCTTTCAAGGGCTCCAACTCCCAAAGAAAGGTTTGAAGAAATGAGCAGGATGGAGTGGAAACATAAGGCTATTGTTATAGAACCCATCCTAGACTTCGACTCCGAGTTCGTCAGCTGGATAAGGAAGATTCAGCCAGAAACTGTCCACGTGGGATACGACAACTACAACTGCAGACTACCAGAGCCCCGCCTAAGCAAGACAGAAACGCTGGTGGAGGAACTGCGGCAGTTTACACAGGTTGAGACTAGAGGTCTGAGAAAAGCTTGGTTCGAGTAGTAGCCTTCGTTACCGCGTAGGTTTGGATGCCTGTACTCCGCCGATGCCCCAATTAGTCTTTGGAAGATCGTGGATGATCACTTGGACGTTTTTGGGCTTCACGCCTATTTCCTCGAATGCTTTGGTGATCCCTTTTATGACCTTTTCTTTCTGTTCTTCGGTTCTTCCAGCCCACATCTCGACAATGACAACAGGCATAGGTTCCACTCCTTAAGAAGCAAGAACTCGATTCTGCACTTATCTCTTGTGGTGTCAAGGAGGTCGCTTCCCGACATGCAGCCAAAATCCATAAAGCCGTCAAGACATTACTGGATCACGTGGTCTGAAGTGGAAGAACATGTTGGGGCGTGTGGAATTTACTGCGGATTCTGCCCGACTTTCCGACTTGAGCGATATAGATGCTATGGGTGCAACTAGGCCAACAAACAGCTAAGGAAAACTAGAAAGTCTAAAAGGGGGTGTGACTTCTGGGAGTGTGCCCAGACCAAGAACGTCACTTTCCGCCTCAAATGCTCAGAGTTCCCCCGCGAAGCGCATTACACTTCGAGTGACGCGGTCTACACCAAACACACTCTCGACACGTTGAGGGAATTAGCGAGAACAGGACTCACTTTCTGGGGAAAGAGGCCTGAAGAAGCCCAATGAGCATTTGGGGCTCGTCGTTCCATAATAGACCAGTGCTAAGAGCCTAGTTTCACGCGACAGCTCGCGTTACGTTTAATTAACTCCAGCAAGTAATGAAATAAGAACCAGCAAACAGAGAGCTACAGAATGAGCATGATTGGAGGGGTCGCATGGGAAATCTTCTATGCGTTGTACTACATTTTCCCAGCGTACTGCGCCAATGGCGCACCTATTCTCTTGGGTGGGGGACGATCACTCGACGGAGGAAAAATGCTCTCTGATGGCAGGCCGATCTTCGGTTCTCACAAGACTTGGCGTGGATTTCTATCGGGCATTCTGATAGGAACTTTCGTCGGGTGGGCTCAAGAGACACTCGCACCGAACGTAGGGCTCCCCCAAGGAAGCCTTGTCCTTGGCATCGTACTCTCACTTGGCGCGCTGATTGGCGATCTGATTGGTTCATTTATCAAAAGGCGTTTGAATCTGAAGCCGGGCGCGCCCTTGCCTATCTCCGATCAAGTTGACTTTGTCTTGGTGGCATTGCTGTTCTCTCTGCCAGTCAAGCCTCCACCCTTGACAGCGGCGTTGATCATAATAGTTCTGACGGGCCCAGTGCATCTCCTAGTCAATGTCACAGCCTATCTACTGCGCCTGAAAGAGACTCCGTGGTAAAAGCCAGCTTGTAGGTACGCTTAGACTGTCTCCCTAGCATCTACTTTCGCGTTACAATCTCAGCTCCATCAATCAGGCCATAAGGCACTAGCTGGTAGATGGCTGTCCAGTTTCCTTCATCTATGAACGAGAAGGGGCCAACGAAGTAGAGATCGCCCCCCTTGTGGTGGAGCGGACCGAATGTGTTCCTCAAAGAGCTGATAACTTCAATGGCAAGTTCGTTTTTGCCTTTGTGAACGAGGTTTGTCACATCTGCCTCTAAAGGTTGCCAACAAACCGGGACTGGTTTCTTACGGTTCACCCTCACAAGGAAGAGGGTTCCCTTCGCCTTAGGCAGACGTATCAGGACATGGCCTTTCGGTATGGTTCTTAGGTTGAAGGTAGTCCTGTAGCGCATTGTCCCCGCATAGAACGGGTACCTTTGCTCCACCCAGCTTCCATTCCTCAGGACTTTCGGTTTGTCAGCAAGTGCATGTTCAGTTTCTGAGATTTTCTTAACTCCGAAGTCGCCGACGAGGTACATGTCCTCGACGGGAACATCGCGGTCGTATCTGCACGAAAGCTCGATAGTATTCTCACCGACCTTGACATGGTCAGATATGTCGATTCTGCCGAACTGCCTATCCCAGTGCCATTCAGCAGTTTTTGCTGAGACTTGTCTACCATTTATGGTCAACTTCCAGATCGACGCTCTCTCGACTACCAAGAATGCGCGCTTGCCTCTTACCTCAGACTTGAAGCCTGTACGTAGCTGAAGATCAAAGGACTTCGATGGTTTTAGCATCTTCGTTGCTAACACCCATGGCTGTATCCCAAAGTAAGCTTCTAGGCCAGCCTCTTTCCAAGCTTCGCGACGAATCTTCCAAGTGGGCATCTTCTCGCGCCATCTTCCGTCTCCAAAGGAGTATTCCCAGGCGTCTAGTATGAGAGAATTCGCGTGAAGAGTTGTGAAGCTCCATTCCCTCGGAAGCTTGGTGATTCTTTCCTTGGCTCCTGCCTTAGGTAAGGAACCACTTGTGGCTGGTTGCGTCGCAGTGTCTATCACGAAAGCATGGCTTTCTACTGGATGGAAGAGGACTCGAATGACTGTCTGTCCTTTCCGAGTAACCACTTTGGTTTGAGAAACTGATCCGTTGAACATGTCCCATTCGGTGACTTCGCCTTTCTCGGGAACCTTGATAACCACGTTGTACGAGTTTGTTCGGCTCTTGTTCACAAGGAAGTAGATTCGCAGAGCTCCATCGACCCGCTGATGGATGAGAATGTCCTCGACTTCACTTCCTTGCTCGTCCGTCACGCTGATCAATCTGGGGAGCGCTGCGTCCAGAGCCTTGGCAACAGCGCTTCTTTCAGTCCCTACACTAACGGCGTTTGGATGTAGCAGAATCTTTGCCCACTCTGGTTTGAGGGGCTCACCGCCGACGAAGCTTGGGGTTTCACCAACAAAGATCACTTTTCCGCCCGCATCCAGGAAGCCCTTAAGAAGGTCGATTGTCGCACTGGACCATGTCAGCGAAGGTGGCACGATCACAGTTCTGTAGCTGCTTTCTTTGACCACGATCTCTTTGCCTTCGACGCGGCCGTGACGGGAAAGGATCACTTCGTCGCCATAGTCAAAGTCTCGATGCAAGGCAAGAAGGTCGTCTTGAAGCTTCACAAGAGCGTTGTTGTACTTCCATGGCAGTGTTTCGCGTCCCTCGGCAGTCGGCACAAACGTGGCCCATGCGCTTCCGATCGAGTGAAGGACTAGTATGTCGGCTCGGAACTTCCCTTGAGAGCAAATGTAACTGGCGCGTGCAAAATAGTCATTGATGAGTTTGAAGTGCTCCCAGTAGGGCTGGTGGTAGCTCAGAGTTGGTGGGTAATCCCTTTTCGCGTCACCTTTCATCGTGTAGAGCGTCAAGTGGGGACAGAAGAATGTGATCCCCAGAGCGAGGTGGAAGTCGCCGATCCATTTCTGATCCTCGAAGGTCATGCTGTGGCCGCTGCATCCGAACAGCTCTGAAAGGACGCGTGTTCTTCCAAACTGATGTGCGACGCTTGAGCATTGCTTCAATGTGAGCGGGTCGTTGATGTTGCGGCCCAAGTGGTCGATTCCCAGAGCGGGCATATATTCGTAATGCGGCATGGCGGCACCTGCGCATCTTGTTTGGATGTCAAGGTTGTCTTCGCAAAGGTAGTGACCTGTCATCTTCAAACCATTGACCGTGCATCTTTCGGCGTAAGGCGCGGTGAAAGCTTCAATGAACCTTAGGGTGACTGTTCGCCAGAAGTCATAGCGGACTCTATGACAACCTACACCATCAAAGTGTAGGAGAGGAAGCTTGTCCCTGACATCGTACCCGTTGATCCTTTGGAAGTACTCAAGCATCTCTCTGGTCCAAGGAATATGTCTCCGGCCCTCATAGTTAGGTTCATCCGTGAATATGCCGGGCATGAACTCTCCAAAGTCTCCCCTGAACTCCTCTGCGTACGCATCAAGCGTCACCTTGAGAAATTCCTCAGTCACCTCCGGGTTGAGCAAGTCCACATAGCTTTCGCCGTTGTACCAGTTCCGGTTCTTATGGTCGCTTGGCTCCACCTTGAACATGAATAGGTGGGAATTGCCCTTGATCTCTTCGGGTTTGCGAATGCGCTTGTAGTCATCAATCGTTGTAGGACCGGAAAACGTGATCTCGAAGACTCCGAGAGCAGTAGGGTCGCCAAGAGCTTCTGGCACCTCTTCAGCCTTAATCTCTTTCATGCTGGCTATCTTGGCTCTGTACTCTTCGTTCTTGGCTGGGACGAAGCCACCTGCGAATCCGCTTGGCCACTTGTCCTCGTCGTAAAGCCACGATTCTACGTTCATTTTCGTTCCTTCTTCGAGGCACGCGCGGATGCACCTCATCCACTCTGGCGATAGGTAAGGCGTTGCGAGACCGACTCTTGAGTGCATAAAGTAGCCGCCGAATCCCTTACTAGCGAACTCGCGCACCTGCCAACGCAGCTCATCGGGGTCTAAGGCGTCATTCCAAGACCAGAACGGAGAGGGTCTGAATCTCTTTTCTGGGTTCTTGAAGTCTCTGCGGTTCACCCTGTCGCTCCTCCATCATAAGAAGAATTGGCCTATTCTTCTCGAGTCTATGAAAGCGCTCCACTTATAAAAGTAACATCCCTATTGAAGTGGACACTAATTGTGCTTACTGAGATCACAGGATTGGGGCGATAAGCAAAGCTGTCATGCCGACGAGTTTCATGAAGATAAGTATTGAGGGACCGGCCACATCCTTAAGCGAGTCTCCGACAGTGTCGCCAACAACCGCGGCCTTGTGGGTCTCTGATCCTTTGCCTCCAAAGAACCCGGTCTCGACTATTTTCTTTGCGTTGTCGAAGGCTGCTCCCACGTTGTTAAAGAATGGCGCCAGTATGGCTGATGAGGCTGTTACGCCGATCAGAAGGGCACCCAGTACTTCCTTTCCGAAGATGAATCCAGCGATTACAGGAGGAGCGATTGCGATGAGTCCGGGCAACATCATCTCTTTAAGAGCGTTTTTGGTTGAGATGTCAATGCACCTGGCGTAGTCGGCTTCAGCCTTACCTTCCAGAAGCCCCTTGATCTCTCTGAACTGCCTTCTGACCTCATCGACCATCAGCAATGCGGTTTTCGCAGTTGAACCGATGGTGAAGGATGACGTTAGGTACGGCAACGATACGCCGACGAAGAAAGCCACGAGGTCGTACGGCTGCATCACATTCAGACCCTTGATCCCCGTCATTTGAAAGAACGTGGCGAAGAGAACAAATGCCGTGATCGTGCCTGAAGCCATTGCATATGCCTTGGTCGAAGCCTTCATTGTGTTGCCCACGGCATCAAGTAGTCCTAGCGCGTCGCCAGCTTTTGACACCTTTGCCATCTCTGTTATCCCGTTGGCGTTGTCCACGATAGGTCCGAAAGCGTCAGAAGACATTATGAAACCAATCAGCAGATCTGTCCCAATATTCGCCGCAATGATGGCGTAGAGAGAATATCCGGAAATAAGGTAGGAGAAGGCAACAGCTCCAAGAATCGCCATTATAGAGATGAATGGACTCTGGAAGCCATATGCCATGCCCGTTATGATATTAATGGCGGCGCCTCGTTGAGAAGCCTCTGCAATCTTCCTAACTGGTCTCCCCTTGATGCCAGTATAGTACTGGGTCATGACCAAGGCGACTATGGTTGCGACGAGACCGCTTAAGGTGGCGTAGAAGATCGTCACATCGTTCAACAGCCATACGGAAAGGAAGTATGATCCGACGCCACAGAAGACTGAGGTCATATAAAGCCCAAGACTGAGCGACGCGGGAGGGCTCCAGCCATCCCAGTCCCTAATCAAAGAGATCCCAATGGTCGACGACAAGATCCCGATCGCTTGCAGTGACAACGGAAAGAAAACAGCGTTAACCCCATATTTCGGGATGAAGGCGATCCCCAGTATCATCCCGGTGATGATGTCGCCGCTAAACGACTGGAACAGATCGGAGCCCCTTCCAGCGCAGTCACCTACGTTGTCTCCTACAAGGTCTGCTATTGTCGCAGGGTTCCGAGGGTCGTCCTCGGGAAACCCCATTTCAGCCTTCCCCACAAGATCAGCTCCGATGTCGGCGGCCTTCGTGTAGATTCCTCCGCCGATCTGAGCGAATAGGGCGGTAAGGCTTGCGCCGAACCCGAAGCCGATCAGGGCTTCAGGATCTCCGAAGAGAACGTAAAGAACGCTCAGACCAACAAGGCTGAGCCCAGTGACTGAGAGCCCCATGATGCTTCCCCCAAGAAAGGCAATCCTGAAGGCGCGTGAAGAAGACTCTTTGGCAGCGTCGGCGGTTATGACGTTAGCCCTAACGGCTACACTCATCCCGAAGTAGGCCGTGAGAAGCGAGAGGAAAGCACCAAGAATGCATGTAACCGTTGCCTCCCAGCCTAACATGAGGTATATCGCGAAGGTCAATAAAGGAATGAACCACGAGATGACACTGAGTTGCCTATAGAGGTAGGCTTTTGTACCGATCTGTATTGCGCTAGCTATCTGCCCCATCCTATCATTAGCAGCACGTTTCCGCAGAATGACGACCGCTAGGTAGGTGACGATCAAGATCGCGTATATCCCGATGAGTAGCGGAAACGTCAATGGATCCATTTCGAAGACCAGTCTTGGTCTCACGCATCGTGAATCATCGGAATTCGATGTAACACTCACTAATAAACTTTGGGAATGTCGTCCATTGCTTGCGTTGCCGTTGACCAAGCACAGCAGACCTCTGGACCAAGAAGACGGCTGGTCGCAGTCAACTCGCACCGCAACTAGCCCAGTCGTCGGGTTCGAGTTCCACTTATAAGACTGATACAGATCATTCCTCTTGGCGTTGATGCATGAGGCTCCCGCCTTTTAACATTGCCAAGTCAGCCTTCTGCACATGCATGCCAAAGTTTAATGTAAACCCATACCTCGGAAGATGCGCCTACGGATGCATCTACTGCTATGCCGTCAAGTTTCCAAGCTTCAGAGGTCCAACAGTTCCCCGCTTGAAACTGAGGGAAGATATCATCAAGATGGCTGAATGCACAAGGACTAAGCTGCCGGTCATGTTCAGCGACGCCACTGACCCCTATCAGCCATTGGAGAAGAAATACGAGATAACGAGGGAGTGCTTGAGCGTCTTAGCCAAGAAGGGTTTTCCCCTCTTGATCGTGACCAAGTCAGATCTTGTCACAAGAGATATTGATGTCCTCAAGCTGACCCGAAGCGTGGTTTCCATGACAATAACAACAGTTCGCGAAGATGAGGCGGAGATCACTGAGCCTCACGCTCCTTCTCCCAAGTCGCGGCTCTCCGCCCTCAAGAAGGTTGCGGACGAAGGGATACCGACGGTTGTGAGGATAGATCCGGTTATCCCAACCGTAAATTTGGATGTGAAAGACTTGGAAGCAACCGTCTCAGAGGCAGCTAGGATCGGCGCGAAGCAGGTAACAGCCTCGACTATGAAGCTTGCCAGAGGAATATTGCCTATGCTTAGAACAGAAAACCGTGAACTCTACGAGAAGCTTGTCGTTGAATATGCTGACGGTGAGTGGATCTCAGGCTACAAATACCTCAGCAGAGAAAAGAGGATGGCCGTCTTGAACACTCTAAGGACGATGGTCTTGAACCATGGGATGAAATTCGCCACATGCCGAGAAGGACTGCCAGGGCTCAACGCGACGCTCTGCGACGGAACCATCTACTGCAGGGATAGAACTCTGCATGGGTTCCTCACTCGGGAAGAAGCAACACTCAAGCTAAAGGCTTAGCTGTCCCTAGTCTCTGGTCCGGGACGGTAGTTTACTTGTATCGCGCGCGCCTCTTTTCTCGTTTCTTCTTTTCGCGGCGCATGCGTTTCTTTTTCCATTTGGCCCGCATCTTTCCTCAACTTTTTGTGTCAATCTCAGTGCTTCGATACACAGTGATCTGGCCAGGCCCCGCTTTCCGAGGCTTTTGAGAATCTCACACCTCTGCTCTTCTTAAGTCTTTTGGATTATGCATTGAACCTCAGCTGTTGAAAGCGCCTTGGAAGTGGCCTGTAGGGCGCATCCTAAACAGATCTTGCACGCTCTAACTTTTCTCACTCCACTTGATGTCGACAGTTCATTAAGGTCATAACAGAAAACACGGAAACATAGTGAAGATCGTGACCTGAGAGTCTTCTGAACTCTATGCCTTTGCAGAACTCTCTTTTTCTGGGAGGTTCATGTATGTAGAACCCACTTCTCCGCCGCCTCCCCAAATTCCAAAGATCACGTTGGCATTCTCTGTTGTCTTTTCAGCTATGGTTTCTTCTTTTTCTTCTTTCAATCGTGCGACTGCAGAAAGTGTCCTAAGGATGTACAGAGGATCTGATGTTTCTCCTTGGTACGCAACGGGCGAGTCCGTTTCCAGAACGAGCCTTTCCAAAGGCGTGTTGGCCACCACGGCTCTATGCTCCTTGTTGTAGGCTATTGCTGGAGTCGCTGAAACATGGTATCCGTGATCCAGAAGCTTTCTCAGGATATCTAAGGGTCCGGTGAACCAGTGGAAGACTGCTATCTCGATGCCTGTTTCAGCTGCTATTTCCACGCAGTCTGCCCATGCGCCACGGCTGTGGATTGAAACAGGCTTTCTGTTCCTCTTCGCGATCTCGAGGAGCCTTTTAAACAGCGACCTCTGCTCCTCCTTCTTTCCCGGGTTTTTCCTGACTTCTTCATACCAGTAATCCAAGCCTATCTCACCTACAGCGACAACTTTGCCAATATTCTTTTCGATAAGCCCGATGTTGACCTCAATCTTCGAGGTGTCTAGGCCCCAAGGATGAAGGCCTATAGCCGGATAGACTTTCAGATTCCTTCTTTGATGATTGATGCTCTCTTTCAAAGCCCAAAGGTTCGACTCATAGTCAGATCCCATCGTAACAATGGCAACAACACCAGCCCCTTCGGCTCTCTCAAGCATCTCATCGACTTTGTCCAGCATCTCCAGGTGCGCATGCGTGTCTATCAGCTTCACGGATACCTGCCTCGGATTTCTACAGATACGTCTTCTCCTTTGTCTTTTGCCACTTTTCCTTCTTGTCCGATCCATCGGTCAGATAGTGATGAGCTAAGTGCAAGTAAGCTTTTAAACTGTCCTCATTTACTACACTTAGCTTGGAGATGGAAATCATGGCGCAGACTGTTGGTGTAGCTGTGATCGGTGTGGGTTTTGTAGGCGGACAGGCGCATGTGCCTGCTTTCAAGAAGATCCGCGGATCTGAGTTGGTGGTTTTGGGTGCCCGTACCGAAACAAGAGTGAAGCCTCTATCCGAGAAATACGATGTGAAATACTGCCTAGACTATGACAAGATCCTGGAAGATCCTGGAGTAGACGCTGTGGTTCTGGCTGTGCCAACGCCCTTCCACTTTGACTCGGCTATGAAAGCAATGGAAAAAGGAAAGCATGTTCTGTGCGAGATGCCTTTGGCGCCGAAGATAGCCCAAGTTAGGCAGATGCAGAGAACTGCGGAGAAGAAAAGTGTCATCCTAATGCCCGTCCTGAACTTTAGGTTTGCACCAGCATATGTCAAGGCGAAAGAGATGATCAAGTCCGGAGTCATTGGGAACCCGGTTGCAGTTCACTTCAGGGAGTTCATACCCGCAGCGTCTCTTGCGGAGCAATGGCCAGCTGGGTCTTGGGCGTGGGACCTAGGGAAGAGCGGAGGCTATCCTGATTTCACCCTTTCGGTCTGGTCCATCGATTTGTTGAGATGGATGTTTGAGAGCGAAATAGCAGGCGTCGAATGGATGAGCAACTATGCGAAGCTCAAGGAATACGGGGACATCTTGGGGTATAACACGATGGGCACCATTAAATTGAAGAACGGAATAGTCGGCTCGCTGCATTATGGCGCTACAGTAAAACTCTCAGCTAGTACAAGCAGGCTGGAAGTGTATGGGGACAATGCGAATGTCTTGCATGTGGTCTGGAACAACAAGGTGATCGTCTTCGGATCTGATCCGGAGATAAGAGAGTGGGATGTCCCGGCTTCAGGCACGAAGAGCTGGGGCCACTATCAACTTGACAGTCACTTCATAGAATGCATTCTCCACAAGAAGCATCCTTTGGTAACGGTGGAAGACGCCGTAAAAGCACAGGAAGTGGCAGAGAAGATAGTGAAAAGCATCGGAGAGTAGTTCTAACCAATCTAGCATGCATCGGCAACGCAAGAGTGCCGCTCCGCCTCGGTTCCGAGATGATACTAGGCTGCAACAACTGTTTTTAACATGTTCTCCCTACTCTCCATTGTTAAGGGTTGGTGACCCAAGGAGACGCCGTGAATGAAGGAGACGACGAAGATAGGCGTATTGAAGCTGGGATGCGTCGGGGCTCTGCCATTGCTCGAGTTCCTTCTGGATGAGAGAGCTGAGAGAATGGACATCGATGTGAGGGTCATGGGCTCAGGAGCCAAGCTTGAACTGAGACACTGCCAAGAAACTGCTGAAACAATAATCAGACAGAAACCGGACTTGGTCATTCTGGTCGGGCCAGCGCAAACGACGCCGGGACCGACAGAAGCTCGCAGGATGCTTAAGGACGCTGGGATACCGACGATCGTTATCTCCGATAGCCCAGCCAAGAAAGTAGTCAGGGAGATGGAAGAAGCGGGCTTAGGCTACATCATCGTCGAAGCTGACTCCATGATAGGCGCGAGGAGGGAGTTCCTCGATCCAGCTGAAATGGCTCTCTTCAACTCAGACGTGATCAAGGTCCTAGCAGCCACGGGAGCGTTGAACCTAGTCGTTGAGACACTGGACAGAGTCATCGAATCCTTGAAATCAGGTAAGAGACCTGAACTTCCACGGCTGGTCGTTGACCGAGAAAGGGCGGTTGAAGCTGCCGGATTCTTGAACCCGTATGCGAAAGCGAAAGCCTTCTCCGCGCACGAATTGGCTCAGCAAGTCTCCAAGCTGACCACGGAAGCTTGCTTCAAGATCAATGACTCGAGCATTTACGTTCCAATGGTCGCAGCAGCACACGAAATCATGAGAGTAGCTGCCAAACTCGCCGACGAGGCCAGAGAACTCGAGAAAGCCAGCGATAAGGTTCTCAGGAAGCCGCACTTCAGGGACGGGGTTCTTGGGTCGAAGCGTGGCCTGATGGAGAAGCCGAAGAGGGGTGAATAGTCTTTGTTCCTGTTACTGCGTGACGATGGAGCCTTCACCGCGATTAAGCGAATCTTGCCGCTTAAGTATGAAAAGGCGTTAATATTCTCGGTTGTGGGTTAGCTCTATAGCCTTACAACCGTGTCAAGGACAGTTCCGCAATGGAGCCGATTCGGAGTTTCATAGCCTTCGATATTGAAGACGAGACTGTGCTCAGGAACTTCGCTGTAGTCCAGAGCATGCTTGCTAGGACCGGCGCGGACCTGCGGCTGGTAAGACCTGAGAACATCCACCTAACCTTGAGGTTCCTTGGTGACATTGCATCCTCACAGGTAGATCAGATTCACGTTGAGATGGAGAAGGTTAAGTTCAATCCTTTCGAGGTGGAGGTGAAGGGGCTCGGGGCCTTTCCAAGCTTGCATCGCGTAAGTGTTGTGTGGGCGGGAATACGGCGAGGATCAAACGAGTTGAGGCAGGTCTTCTATCAGCTGGAACCTAGTCTTAGAAGACTAGGCTTTAGACCGGACGGCAAAGGCTTCAGTCCGCACTTGACGATTGCCAGAGTGACGACGGGACGCAATAAGTCCGAGCTTACAAGGCGCATAGATGAACTGGAGAACTATGAGTTCGGCATTATCAAGGCTGAGTGTTTAAGGCTGAAGAGAAGCGTCCTCACTCCGAAGGGACCTGTCTATTCAGTTCTGAAGGAGACATGCCGCGGAACTTGACCCACTGAGAGAAGAAACAGGGGAATAGGGCCAATGAGCCAGGAAATCTTGGAAGCGAAGATGAGCCTAGTCTGTGAGAAGGCACTCAGGAAAGCCATCCCCAGCATAGAAGAGAGGCGCGAAACAATTTGGTTCTCGCAGAATCTAGCGAAGAAGCTGGAAAGCGAGCTGAAGGAGGCGGATCTGGAAGCTAAAGTGCAGGTTGAAGGCTCAATCGCCAAGGACACGTGGCTCGCGGGAGAGAAGGACATAGACCTGTTCGTGCTGGTTGCCAAGGCTTATGGAAGAGATGCCTTTGCTAAGGTCCTTGAAGTAGCCAAGAGAGTCGCTGGAGAAGACTGGCTGGAGGCCTATGCTGAGCATCCATATATTGAAGCCAAGATGAACGGTTTCACCGTGGATTTTGTGCCTTGCTTTGAGCTGGAGAGGGGCGAAGGCGTTGTTTCGTCCGTTGACAGGACTCCTTTCCACACACTCTACGTGAAGAAACACCTTACACCAGAAGCCAAGAACGAGGTTCGGCTACTGAAACGGTTCATGCGGGGAATTGGCACCTACGGCGCAGAGATAAAGGTCGGGGGCTTCAGCGGGTACCTCTGTGAGATCCTAACCCTATATTACGGGCGATTCCCCAGACTTCTGCAAGCAGCATCGGACTGGCGCGAAAGAGAGATCGTCGACCTCAAAGGATACTACTTGGGCAGAGAGGATGAAGCGCTAAAGATATTCCAAGAGCCGCTCATAGTTGTGGACCCCGTGGACAAGGGTAGAAACGTAGCCTCGGCTGTGAGAACAGACAGGCTCAACGAGTTCATCGCGGCATCGAGGAGTTTCCTCAAGAAACCGAGCCTCAGCTTCTTCTATCCAAGAGGGACCAGAACGCTGTCTGTTGCGGAGTTTATTCGGTTGATGGATTCGCGGAGTTCAGCATTTGTCTTCCTGAAGACCGACACGATAAGGGCTGTGTCCGATGTTCTTTGGGGTCAGCTCTATAGGTCTCAGAGGGCCTTGGAGACAGTCTTCCGCCAACATGGTTTCTCGCTTGTTCGTAGCGGGGTTTGGAGCGACGAAGGAACCGTGAACGTTTTTGTCTTCGAGCTGCATTCCCGATTCCTACCGCTAGTTGAGAGGCATCTAGGCCCGCCCGTGTGGAAGAAGAAGGACTGCGAAAGGTTTCTCGCAAAGCATCGGAAATCCAGCCGCGTCCTTTCCGGTCCCAGAATCGAGGGCTACCGTTGGGTTGTTGAGAGGAGAAGGAAGTACACCGATGTCGCTGACCTCTTGAGAGAGAAGCTTAAGAACGGTGAAGGCGTTGGTGTCGCCAGCTTAGTGTCTCAGGCGTTCGCTTCATCCCTCGAAGTCTTGGTGAACCATGAGGCAAGAGAGTTCTATTCTCGAAATCCAAGCTTCGCGAAGTTCTTGACGGAGCATCTCAAAGGCAGACCAAGCTGGGTTAAATAGACAAGCTGAAGTCAAAGGCGACCATTCCATGTGACCCGAGCAGATTTGCATATACGATCTAACGAGAGTGATTCGAAATCGATGAACAAGACTGTCCCCTTAGGTACCCTTTTGGAAGGGGAGCATGGACGGGTCATCTGCTATCCAAAGTACGACCACGAGGAACTCCAGAGGCGCATCGCCGAGATGAGGCTGTTGGGTGCGACTGCGTTATGCTTTGTAGGCGAGAAAACCGTCAACAACTTGCATGTCTTGGGCAAGGGCCACGTCGGCATAGTCATTTTGGGGTGCACGTCTTCTGGCAAGGTCGCATTGAAGGTTAGGAGGACGGACGCTGATAGGGCTGGCATGGAACATGAAGCCGAAATGCTTCGAAAGGCGAACTCCGTAAGTGTCGGTCCAAGGCTTCTGGGATCCACAGGGAACCTTCTGGCGATGAGGTATATCAAAGGCTTGTTTCTCCCAAAATGGATTGAGACTCTTGGAACGAAGGAGAATGCGGCAAGGAGGGTTCGCAACACGTTGATGAACCTCCTAGAACAATGCTGGAGGCTTGATGAAATCGGACTGGATCACGGAGAGCTTAGCCGAGCCCCCAAGCATATCGTGGTGGATGGGAATGATCGCCCCTTTCTTCTTGACTTCGAGACAGCCAGCACAACCAGAAGGGTCTCTAATGTGACTTCGGTCTGCCAATATCTCTTCATGACGGGAGAAACGGCTAGGTTGATCGATAGAGTTCTCGGACAAAGAAGCAAGGATAGACTTCTCTTCGCTTTAAGGGCATACAAAAGGAACAGAAGAAGAGAAAGTTTCGGGGCCTTATTGAGAACTTGCCTGCCTTGAAGGTCAGATCTCCTTTATCTCGCATTTGAGCTTCTTGATGACTTCTTCGGCCCTTATCGGCTCAACCTTCAGCGTATACATCATCCTCGGCGCTCTGAGCTTAAGCTTGACGATGCCCTTGTGCCTTTTCACGGCGCAGAATTCGGCTTTCTCTGAAAGCTGAACGAACCTGTCGACATCAGCAATTTCCGTGGGCATGCCAACAGAACCCCTCATACATGGTATGCAGTATGTAACCATAGGCGCTTCCTCATATCCGTTACGGTACGATCGTCCGCCAAGGAGATCCTCGTCTATATCGGAAACGTTAGAGCCGAGAATAGCAAACAGACGCAAGGCTCACCCACAAAGATGATATGACGACTCAGACCACAACCTTATAGAGGCGATCTCCTTAAAAGACGAGGAACAAGCTGCTGGTTTGGGAACGGAGGCGCAGGCAAGGGGGTCAGGTGGCACGGTTGAGTGAAGAGATAGCTGAGATAACTTGGAATCCCAAGACGATGCGGATCTCGAATGCAGTGTTCTCAAGGAATAGTCTTCGGTTCAACTGTAGACAATGCGCTATCTTCTGTTGCAGGTTAGGCGGTCCTAAAGTCCACTGGAAGGATGTCGAGCGCATTAAGCAGGCTGGGCATGAAACAGTGGATTTTCTGGATCCATCTTCAAACGAGGAAGATGGGCGGGGAGGGGTCTTGAGCAGGAAGCAGGACGGTTCATGCGTCTTCCTTCAACCCGATATCGAAGCCGGAAAGTACAGGTGCGGCGTCTATGCGGCGCGTCCAGCGTTGTGCCAGCTTTATCCCTTCGAGTTTGAGCAGACAGGCGTAAACCAAGGAGTGTTGAAGTTCATCCCTTGCTGCAATGGTCTGAATGCGCGGGATAGTTTTCTGGTGAACAAGGGTTTCATCGAGAAGCATCTGCTCAAAGCGATTGCAGAGCTGTTCTAGATCTTATTGGCTTTCTCGACTATTGCTATGTATTTCGGACCGTCGGAGTCAATGAACTGCTCTATCTTCCATCCTGTTCTCTCGAGGATCTTCTTCATCTCCTCTTTTGAGACTATGAGGTAGTCGAACCATGGGGTAACGTATCTGCCGAACCTGACCCTAATTTTTAGTTGCCCTGACATTTTGCCCCGCTTTCGGTTGCGTTCATGGTACTCCAGATGAGCGGGATTCTTGGTCTCGTAGGGGTCACAGGTCTCAGCGACTATGAGAGCGTCCTTGGAGGTCATCTTTTGGAACCTCTTGAGTAGTCTTCGCGCCTTTGCTAGGCTACCGAGCAATCCGAAGTTGTTACCCATCATTAGAATGGTATCGAACGAGTTTGGTCCGAAGTTCACATCATCTATGGACATGACCTCAACCCTTCTCACTCCTCTGAGCGTGCAGACCTTTACAGCTAGGGGTGAGATGTCGATTCCGAGGACATCAAAGCCCTTCTCTTGTAAGTACAACGAGTGTCTCCCAGCGCCACAGCCTATGTCGATAACTTTACCTTTGGCAAATTCCATCGCCTTCCTTTCAATCGGAATCCATTCGTCGCAGCCTGAGAAGTAGTATGGCACATGGAAGCAGGCATCGAAGTAGCCATCGTCCCGCTCAATAATCTCGTAACTATCCTTACCACTGTAGTATGCCCAGAGTTCCTGACCAAGAGCATCCTCCTCAGGCTTCAAAACCTTACCCAACAAGATCGCCATCCTTGCTTACGGTTTCAGGAGGCGTCCATGTTCGGAGAGCTTGTCGTTGAGCTTCCGAAGGTCATCGGACGATTCTCTAACGATACTAGTGCTACTAGCGTATGATGTATACATTGTCTTTACTGCCAAAGGTCTTAGACGCTATTTTTCTGCTAGTCCCCCCAAGTGCTTGGCTAGGAAGACTTCGGCCATAGCGTAGAACTTGAGGCGGTTTTCGGGTCTGGCCAAGCCATGTCCCTCGTCCGGGAAGACGATGTACTCGACTGGTTTGCCCTTGCTCCGGAGAGCTTCGACAATCTGTTCGCTTTCGGCTTGTTTGACGCGTGGGTCGTTGGCACCCTGCCCGATTAGCAGCGGAATCTTGATCTGGTCCGCTTTGAAGAGCGGGGAACGGGACTCAAGGAACTCCTTTTCGGCATCCACGTTGCCCACCCTTTCGTCAAATAGCTTGCGCATGGGTTCCCAGTATGGCGGGATAGACTTGATCAGGGTAACGATGTTGCTTGGACCGCACAGGTCGACGGCGCAGACAAACACATCTGGCGTGAAGGCAGCTCCCGCCAAGGCTGCATATCCACCATAGGAACCGCCGTAGATGGCTATGCGTTTGGTGTCGGCGATCCCTTCTTGGATTGCCCAGTTGACCCCGTCTATTAGGTCGTCGTGCATCTTAGCCCCCCAGTTTCGATTCCCAGCATTAAGGAACCTCTTTCCGTATCCAGTTGATCCCCGGAAGTTGATTTCCAGGCACGCATAGCCTCTGTTCGCCATCCACTGTGCCTCTGGGGAGTAGCCCCACACATCACGAGCCCATGGGCCACCGTGCACTCTCAAGACTGTTGGTAGGTTCCTCGGTTCAGTGGCGACGGGAAGGGTAAGGTAGCCATGCAATGTTAGGCCGTCTCTTGCCTTGAAGGTGATTGGCTTCATAGGCGCCAACATGTATTGTTCCAGCTTAGGTCTACTCGTGAACAGGAACTTTGCCTCTTGGGTCTCGCGACTGTAAACGTAGTAGGGAATCGGACCCTCGTCGGTGGTGAATCCTATCAACCAGTTCTTGTCTGCGCTATCTCTGTTGAGAAGGAAGAAATCGCCGGTGTGAACTTTCTGAATCGCGTCGACGTCCTTCTTGATTGCCAGGTCAAGAACCTGCCAGTGGCTTCGCTCCTTAAGGAAGTTTACGGCCTGCACTTGATGTGTACGGGAGTGGATGATTACACTGGTTAAGTCATACTCAGAGTCGGATGCTAGGACTGTCTGCCTACCAGTAGGAATATCGATCTGAACAAGCCGCACAGTATCGGCTCCTCGACTGTCACGAAGATAGACTCCTTTGCCATCAGGCGTGAAGCCTATCCCTGAACAGAGGTTATCTTCTGGACCCCATGTCACAAGGGGACGCCATGGACTGTTCACGCTTTCTCGAACGTACAGTTGTGCGCCGCCATCGGCTGTCATCGCCCGAGCACCTCTGATCTTGAGATCGGGATCTGCTAGCCATTCGATCACGTCGCCAGGGTTCTCTGTGTCCTTCTGCAGAGCGCCAGTGTTCAGGTCGAGCCGGTAAACGTCAAGCAATCGACGATCGCGAAGGTTCAAGCCAACTAACATCTGTTCTGGGAAATCAGGATCGACGGCCTGTACCTCGGCTCGGATGCCGAGAAAGGGCGTCATGTCACGGGTCACATCATTGGTCAAATCGACGGCGTAGACATGCCAGTTCTCGTCGCCGTCCGAGTCCTGCAAGTAGATGATGTGGATGTTGTCTTCAGCCCAGAAGTACCAGCGGATGCCGCGTCTCTTGTCTTGGGTGACCACTTTATCATCTTCTTTTTCGACCGTGCGCACCCAAACGTTGAGCACGTTATCCTTGGGTGCCAGGTAGGCCAAACGAGTTCCGTCAGGCGAAATCTTCGGGGAATCTTTCTCGGGGTTGCCAAAAAGGACTTCACGAGGAATCATCTTGGCAGCCACTTGTGTTCTCTCCAGCTACTGACTTGCCTTACGTTCACTTAAGCCCTTTGTCGTGCAGTCAAAGGATAGAGCACCTGGAACAAGGCCAATGCTTTCTTGAGCCATGTAGGCGAATGTGCCATGTCGATGTCGCATATCATAACCTTAATAATGAATCTTGCGCATGGTTGTCTCGAGCAAAGGTCGGGCTGACTGATGGAGCACAGGGTACTTGGCAGGACTGGGTTGAGGGTATCTGTTGTCGGGTTCGGCAGCATACCGATCAGGCATGTCCCAGAGAAGGAAGCCATCGATGTAATCAACCGAGCCATCGATCTGGGGATAAACTTGTTCCACACTTCGTATGGTCCTCAAGGGTACGGTGATAGCGCAGTAAAGATTGGCAAGGTCATGAAGGAACGTAGGGACGAATGCATCCTGAACGTGAAGATCTTCGGCGAGACAAGGGAGCGAGCGGAGTCGGAGCTAAAGAAGAGCCTTGAGATGCTTAACACTGACAGGGTCGAGATCGTCCAGTTCAGGATCACTGAGAAACTGTTCTCACAAGGCATGGGAGAAGCAGGCGGATTCCAGGCATTAAGAGAGGCGCAGAAGAAAGGCATCGTTGACCATATAGGCATAACAGACCATGACCCAAAGTTTCTGGCAAAGGCCATTGCAGGTGGCGAGTTTTCAAACCTCATCGTCCCGTTCAACTATGTCTACAACGGAGCTCGAGAAGAACTCATCCAGTTAGCCCAGAAGATGAATGTAGGAATCGTGGCGATGAAGCCTCTGGGAGGGTCGAAAGCTGAAGGACCTTTGAAAAACGTCTCAGAGGCCCTGAACTACATCTGGGGGCACGGCGTACCCACAGCCATAGTTGGGATGCGTAGCGTCAAGGAAGCAGAGGAGAACGCCCGCATAGGCCAGAAAGCTCGGCCCTTAACTCGAGAGCAGTTAGAGAATCTTGAAGCGATAGCGAAGGAGCTGAGGCGGAAATACAGAGTGAGCAACGGAGCCCTACTGCCTCTAGAATCTTAGTGGGCGAGACAGCATAACAAAGCAAACGCATTGAGGGAGCATTGGTGCTCAGCCTCTTTTTCTTGCGGAGAAATTCCGCCAAGGTTTGTGAAGGTTGCTGAGGAAGTTTTGAAGAGCGATTTTGTGCATCGTGATTCTCGCGGGATTTCTCTAGGAAGGGTTTGTGTTGGATGGCTGAGAGGCTGACCATAATGGTGAGATCGGTTTGACCCCTCTTTCAGTTTGTTCTGGGCTTGATCTGGCTTCTTTCCCAGCTT
>CAYXIF010000009.1:0-56489 GCA_964465575.1 uncultured Candidatus Bathyarchaeia archaeon
GCGCAGAAAAAATTTTTTTCCTTAAATACTGAAGAAAGTTCAACGGGAAAGCTGGTAAAGTTTGAAGTCAACAACACAGGTTCCTGAATGTTGAAGAATCCTTGGCAGAACAAGGATTTCGTTGAAGATTCTTTAACAAGCTTGCTGCGAAACCTTTGCACGGTTCTCGCATGAGTCCTTCAGCCATGCGCAACAGAAGCGTGGCAGTCAAAGGGTTTCACATGGGATAGTCGAAGAGCTGACCAGAATGCTGAGCTTAGGCACTTTGGGTCGCGGTCATCTGGGAAACCAGCCAGCTGGTGAAGTCCCCGAAGAGAAGCGCGGCAGCGAAACCCACGGTGACAAAAACCAGAAATGGAAGTCCTGGTGTTGCCCAAACCTTTCCTTCAATCTGTTTGGCAAGGTTGCTCAAATCGTTGCTGGAGCTAGCTGTCTCGTCTTCTAGGCGGAGCGTTATGCGCAAGTGTCTAACGATTTCACCGCCTTCACTCCTTGTGGAATACTCCAAGGGCAGGTAGTGGTCCCTTTTCTGCAGCCTGTCTGCCTGTACTTTGATACCTATGAAAAAAGCGAGTATCTTTCTCCTCAGTGGTTCGTTCTTGAGTCCCTCGAACAGTCTTCCCTTATGCTGGACGAGCTGAATCAGGTTATGGAAAGCGATCACGAGAACCATTAACGAGGATGCTAAAACGGCGTTGCTCAGTACTGCCAACGGAAATACTGGGGTCAGGGTTCTGAAGCGATCGCGGACGACCGCGGGATAGACCGGAAGGGCTATGGATAGGCAGATCAGAGCTTTTGCATCCGCGCCTCCAAAGAAGCCAAGGTAGAAGAGTACCAAGGAAAGTCCAGAGGTTACCCCGAAAGAGAACAGCCAGAGAAGCCCAAGGGCATGGTCTCCTCTGATGTAGCTGAGGTAAAACTGGGTGAATGATAGTGAGAAGCTGCTTGTGGCATAAAACACCCACAGTCGATTAGAGACTTCCCTCGTCTTGAAGTCAAACCACGAGGAAATGGCTAGGAACAGTAGGCTTAGTAGTACTCTGGTAATCTCTAGCCGTTCCTCCAATCTTTTCACCGTGTCTAAGGGCGCATACCGCGGCTCGAAATGAATACCTTTATGGTAAGAGTTTCCGGGAGACTGAATATCTTGCTTATGAACTAAAGAACCTTTCCTTCCAAGGTTTTCGCATACTTCACTCACCAATATGTGAGTGAAGTGTTTGGCTGCCTCTTATGTCCTTTAGATATGTACTTCAGAGTCAGACCATGTCTTCACAACCGATTTATCAACTGTTCCATCACTTTCTTCATCAAAGGTGAGAAAGTAGTGACAAAAACTATAAGAAACAATAAGAGGGCTCTGAGTCCAGTGATCGCCACTGTCATCCTAGTCTCCGTTACAATAGTAGTTGCAGTTTCAGTAGCCTACTGGATGGGCACAATAGCTAGCGGATACACAGCTTTTGAACAGATAGAACTGCCAACAGCGTACGCGGCATTTGATGCAGATATATTCAATAATGCCGGCGGATGGAATATCACGATTGAACTGAAGAACACAGGTTCAGCAGACGCCACAATCGATAATGTGTTTCTCAACGCTAAACCCTTGAAGAACTATGATTCAGGCACAATCTTCCTCAGTGACGGCACCACCACTTGGGACACGTCTACAGAACTCGCATCCATCCTCATTTCAGTTACAAAAGGCAGTGCAAAGACATTGAGTCTCCAAGTTCAGCAATACAATGCAACCGGCCCCTCCGGTGTCGAGGGCTGTACGTCAGGCACAAGGATCGATCTAAAGATGCACAGTGCTGCGGGCAGAGACTACCCCGTTCAAGTGAAGCTGCCATAGAAGCGTACTCCCCTCTTTCCCTTCTTTTTCTCGATGACCGACGGGAGATGAGGATACCTATAGGCACAAAGGCAATATCGAAAGCCACAGTATACTAGCTACTGTGCTAATGGTGGTCATCGTCTCCGCATCGTTCTTCGCGAACAATATCCTTAACTGCAGTGTGGAAGGCGTCAACATGGCGTGAAAAAAGAAGGATGGATATGTGCTGCAGCCCTAGATAACGACGCAAGCGACGCCCTACCATAAAACGTCAGAGCTGACTGCACAGACATAGCTAGCTTCACAATGATTAGAAGACCAACCACCGCAAATGACAGCTTGGTTGGTTGCTAATGATTTTCAGATACGTAAACGTAGTTCACAAATCATTTATCAAGTGTTACTTCAGATTCGCTACTAGGAGTGTTAGATTGATCTACTAAGCGATCCATCTAAGGCCTTTTAGAGGATGGACATCATTGGAAAAGAAGGCTGTTAAGCCTGAAAAATCCGATATTCCGAGAAAAAAGATGGAGGTAGCCACGGAAGGTCATCGCAGGGGTTTCTTCTCAAGACTGTTCTCACGCGAGAAAAAGGTTAGGTCGGTTTATAAAGTTGTGAAAGAACTATCGCCTAAACATAAGGTTCTGGAGAGCTATTGGATACACAATCCACTGGCCAAGGTTAAGATAGTCTCTGATGAGGGGAACCTTAGCTACATTGTGGAAGAGGTTGAGCTCAGGTCGAAGGAGGAAGAAGTTTACAGAAGACTCGTCTCCTTGATTACGATGGAACTTAACCCACCAGAATCGTTGGAAATCGATCCCGCCGTATACATTCTGTCAGAAGCACGCAGACTGGCAAAAAAATACAAGAGCGGTCTGGGAAGGCTAAAGGCAAAATCATGGGAAAAAATCTACTACTATGTCATTCGGGACCTAGCAGGCTACGGGTTCCTAGACGTGATGATGCACGACCCAAACATAGAGGATATATCCTGTAATGGAGTAGCTAAACCCATATATGTTTGGCACAGAAAATATGAAAGTGTTCCATCAAATATCCAATTCAGCGACGAAGATTCTTACGACGACTTCATAGTCAAAATGGCGCACATGGGCGACAAGCACATTTCAAGCGCACATCCGATGCTTGACGCAATGCTTCCTGGCAAACACAGGCTCGCATCTACATTCAAAAGGGAAGTCTCAACATTCGGCAGCAGCTTCTGCATCCGAAAGTTCAAGGAGGACCCCTTATCGATCATTGACCTTATCAACATCGGGACAATAGATGCAAAGCTCGGCGCCTACTTCTGGGTTCTTCTAGAGAACAAAATGAGCATGATGGTCATCGGGGGAACAGGCGCGGGTAAGACCAGCACACTAAACGCCCTCATAAGCCTAATGAGACCTAACGACAAGATTGTCACCGTTGAAGAGATAGCAGAACTGAATTCGCTACACGACAACTGGGTTCAACTGACTAGCCGGCGGGGTTTCAGGTTTGGGGCCGCCGACGAATCGTCGATCAGCTTGTTCGAGCTCGTAAAACTCAGCCTTCGCTACAGACCCGACTACATCATCGTCGGAGAAATCAGGGGAGAAGAAGCCTACGCTCTCTTCCAAGCCGTGGCAACAGGTCACGGTGGCATATGTACTATGCACGCAGACAGTCTAGATCGAGCCGTGAAACGTCTCACATCAGAGCCAATGAATGTGGCTGAAGTCTACATTCCGCTCATGAACACTTGCATATATATATCCAGAGTTGAGCTGCCCAAGAAGAAACTAGGCCTCAACTTCGGCAGGAGAGCCAGAAATGTATGGGAGATTGCCGAATTCGAAAAGTACGGCCTCATCTCAGAATGGTCGCCAACAGAGGATGTCTTCCATACCGATTTGGACAAGAGCTTCCTTCTTAAGCAGATCGCTATCAAGAAGGGTCTAACCAAGGCAGATATTCTTGAAGAGATCAGTCGTAGGGAGATGATCCTTACTGAGATCTTGGAGGCTGGAAAGAGAAACCAGAGAGAGGTTACCGAGGCCATTGCAGATTACTACAACAGAATGAAAGGAGAAAAAGTCCGGGTAAGATCAAAGTAGGTCCATGTGCTGGACGGGGGAACCGAAAGATTGTTTGGAGAATTTTGCTATGCGCACTTCAACATCCTTGGCCGTGGACTACTAAGGGTTTTCAAGGGAATAGAGGACGACATGGAAGCCGCAAATATGAAGATTCATCCTGAGGTTTATCTTAGCATAGTCGGCTTCATCGCGAATATCCTTCTGCTTTTTCCATTTTTTTTCCTTCTACTATACTTTCTTGAGTTGCTGCCACCCTTCCTTCCCCTTCCGATTCTTGCACTCGTCGTGTCCGCTCCATCTCTGATTACGCTGTTGGTTGGCGTAGCTGCTCCCAAGGTCCTCACATCAAATGCGATTTCTGGGCTGAAAAATGAAATACCTTATGCATCAATGTATCTTAGCGTCATGGCTAGCGGAGGGCTCTCGCCATATGCAAGTCTCTTGAGGATAAGAGAGACGGACTTGCTTCCGAAACTGAGGAATGAGATAGGAAGAATCGAGAAGATCATTCTTTCCTCAGGAATGGACCCTGTCTCAGCTATGGCCAAGGCTGCTAAAGTCATCGGATTAAGAGAGTATAAGGAGCTGCTTCTTGGGTATGCGTCAACCATAAAAACTGGAGGTGACACACTTCACTATCTATACAGCCAAACGGACTCCATGTTCAAAAGAATGGCTTCCAGAATAAAGAGCATGGGTGAGCACATGGGCATGCTCATGGAAGCATACACAATAGTCACTATCTTGGGCGGCATTGGGATCTATATGATCTTTATCGTCTCGCTGAGCTTCCCAGAATTCCAAGCGTTTCCCCCCGATACGTTTATGCTTTTCTCGTTTGTGTTGCTGCCAGGTTCGTCAATAGCTTTCCTCTATTTCGCGGATGCGCTTCAAATCAGCTATCCTGTCTCCCAGTGGAAGACATACTTAGCTCTACTAGTGTCAGTGCCCTTATCCTTCTTCGTGATTTCGCAGACTGTACTGCCATATTTCGTGACGGGTCTACCTATCCTACCACTTGTATCTGGCATTCCCACTTTGCTACGAGATGTGCTTTCACTTAGACCGGGCTGCGAGCCTTCGTTAGGCTTGGCCATTAGCCTCATAGTTCTCTCTTTGCCCATGTACATTTCTGAGCGACACTATTCAGGGTCAGAGAGAGGGGTCCTTGAGGGGGTGACGAGCTTTCTAAGGGATCTTGTTGAGAACAGAAAAACAGGCTTAAGCCCTGAGAAGAGCATTCAGACGCTATGCGCCAGAGATTATGGCAGATTCTCAAAATATCTGAAACTGATGAGTGCCGAGATAAGCTGGGGTATCCCCCTGAGAAAAGTATTCTATGGCTTCAAGAGTAGGGTTAGGAGCTGGCTGTCTCTGGTGAATCTCTACTTGCTGATAGACACGATAGAGGTTGGAGGGGGAACAGAAGAAAGCCTTGAAACATTAGCTGAATTTGCTGAATCAACAAGGGAACTAGAGAAAGAACGCGTGTCTCTTCTCATGCCTCTCTTCGTCGTCCCCTACATGGGAGCAGGAATCATGACAGTAACGACGTTGATGTTGCTGCAACTGTTCACTGATATGAGTGTCATAGGCGGGACATTTATCGCTATCAAAGAGCTTACTAAGATGCTGGTGACACCATTAGTGCTTCACTCATTCACTCTTGGTATAGTAACAGGGAAGATCGTTTCTGGAAGGGTGTCAGCCGGGTTCAAACACGCAATGGTGCTTGTTATAGTCTCAATAGCCGGGGTCTGGGTAGCTACACACATGGTTGGCTAGCATTCGAGAAGACACGACTGTAGTTGATCAACACAAATGGATTGCTCAATGAATCCATCATCATCCTGTTTTACAAATGCTAAGAGAAGTACATTCTACGAATATAGACAGGCTATTCATAACTCTTTTACTTTCAGATATAGTGCTTTCTTTCGAACCAGTTTCATGCGGATATAGAGCAGCTTGGAGGATTACCGTTGAGTGGACACAAGAACCTTGCATTCTTCATTTTTGCACTTGTCATAGGCATGAATGTCCTCCAGAGTAACTCAACGATAGTCAATAGGGTTATGGGTCAGCCGCAAGTTCCATATATCCTTGGAAACTGGACCTATACAGGAAAACCAATTTATCCAGTCAGAATAAATGCCACTGATATTCCGGTAGGCAAAAACTGGACATTCGTTTACAACCTAAGGGCAAACTCGCTCTATCATGTGTATTTTTATGGGGATTGGATTGATTACGGCTCCTCCGTAAACAAGACCGACTACGACGTTTACGTCTACAATCCGCTTGGGGAACTTGAGTCTCTTCACACGGAATCCGCAGGTTTGCCAGAGCATTTGGGAACTACTACGAAAGACCCCTTCTTTGCCCCAAAGTATTCAGGCAATTACAGCATCCTCATAGTAAATGATGCTAGAGAAAGCAAGGGAGACGAAGGAGGCACACTCATGGTCATTGAACACTTGGAATGCAATCGATGGTATGAGCAGTATATGGTGGGGAAAATAGACAACAAGCCTGTTGAGAACACCAGTTTCGCATACGAGTTCGCATCATCTGGCGAACGTGTTGAAGTTATAGTCCAAGTTCCTGACCCACCAGAACAGTATCTGGACATGTACGAAGTACAGCTATACCTTATGGCAAATCCACTAATAGGATTAGGGTCTTTTCTGAACGGAGTGCCCATTGCTTGGGAGCCCGGATTATATGGCGCGCACGATTCATCTGGGCTTGTTGGTGGATACTGCCTAGAAAGTGAAGGCGTTAGGGGTACTAATGCCTCGGACAGCTGTGAATACTGGGGAGAGGACATGTTTATCAACTATACGTCCCCCTCCAATGGAACAATGACTCTCTACCACCTTGTCCTGATTGCAGAGAATGGATATGGCACGATAAAATTCATGCTCAAGACTGACTTCAAAGCTCCATCTGTTACCATCCTTAATCCAGTTGAAAAGACATTTACAAACAATGAAACAACTGTTGCTGCTTATGTTAATGAAAAAGAATCCAGCTTGGCTCAGGTTCTGTTGACCTACACGATAGACGAATGGCAGAATTGGACTTCGATTGACATGACACTCACCAAGAATAATACATACATTGGCACAATACCTCCTCAACCAGCTGGAAGCACAGTCAAATACAAAGTCACGGCATCTGATCTGGCTGGAAATGTGGCTGAGAAGGAAGCAAAGTACATAGTAAAGGATCCAACAAGCATTGCTCTATCGCTGTCCCAGCCGGTTGTAAAGGGAGGCGAACCCGTCCGACTGGTTGGATGGATATCTCATGGTTCAGTTCCAGTAAAACTCAATTATGCACTAGAAGGCAAGAATATCACCAGAATTGTTGTAGCGGACTCCGGAGGTGTCTTCAACGACAGTCTTACCCCCGAGAAGGCCGGGGTTGGGACGGTGTCAGCAAGCTTTGCAGGCGACGAAAAGAGATATGGAGCATCTGGAAACATCCTCAGCTTCAGAGTTGAAAAGGTCCCAACCTCGATAACTTGCACAATCAACTTACAGGGGATCACGATCGGCGATAACATCATAGTGTCAGGTTTTGCTGAGCCTCAGTTGTACAACGCAAGGGTTTCATTAGTGTTCACAAAACCTGACGGCACGAAAATTGATCGCGTATCCTATACAAGCTCAGACGGATCATACGAACTCATACTCAAACCAGATTCGATAGGAGCCTGGCGTGTCCAAACAAGCCTCGAAGGGGATGACCTACATAATGCCGCATTCAGCAATCAAGTAGCCTTTATCGTCAACGACACTTGGTTTAACCAGTATAAGCTGTACATCATTGTTTCAGCAGGAGCTGGAGGAGCAGTAGTCGTCGGAGCGATCTTGTACTTACGCAGGGAGGAGGAAGTAGAAGAGCAGATGGAAGAGGAGGAAGAATAGGCAGACCCTACAATAGTCCTCCTCTTCCACTATTCAGAGTAGGCCTACCATGAAGTGCCTGCTTGAAAAGATCATTAAGGATAGTGGAGTATCAACGCCACAACTTCGTTCGTGAAAGATCCTCCGAAAGAAGAACGTAAGCGTCACGAAGACATATATGATGTAGATGCACTTCTTTCTACGGGTCACCTGAGCACTTTTTCCGCATCACAGACTGAACGTGAAGGGGCTTTTCATCGCATGCGTTGTGTGCGTGCCGTGTTCGTTCCGTGCGTGTAGCATGGGTGAATGAGTGTTTCGAAAAAATAAAGAATCATGGCGTCATGGTTCCATAAGATCTTCCTTCACCAAATGATCGCCTAAGTATTAGAAAGCCAGACTTTATCTTCACAACCCATTTAATTGCCATAGCCTCACAGGATTCTTAAAACAGTATAAGGTGGAATCTGGTATGGGTCTCTCACTTGTTGAGGCATCCATACTTCTTTCTTCCTGAGCAGGAGGCGGAACACTGCATACGACACAAACGTTATCCCGTATTCGTAAGGCTCGCCGTGGTGTGTCAACAGTTCTAGGTATGCTTACCTTCATAGGCGTGATTTTCACCTGTGTTATTCCCATGTTTCTATATGTCAATGAGGTGGATAGCCTATATGACCAAACTGTCTATGAAATGAGCAATCTAGATATGGAAAGAGTGCAGGAAAGGATTGATGTTTTCGCCTACCCCCTCAATTCAAGTTCCGATTGCTTGAGTGTATACATTAAGAACAAATGTGCCCTTGACGTGAAAATAGTAAGGGTATGGGCTAACAATAGATACTATGAATTCAGCAACGTCACTGCGTCTGCTATGGACAACTGTAGCATTCAGAATCTTAACGTTAGCCAACTGAAAGTCACTGACACACTGTTACTAGTGAAGGTGACATCAGTACGTGGGAAAAGTTATTCTTCCGTAACTAATCCTCTTTTCTGGAATGGTACGTCTTGGGTGGGTGCAATAGGCTTGTATGTTCAGGTTGTCATTGAATCGGCAAGGCAAGGCATGCAGAAATACCGTGTGGAAGTGACTGGTCCCAATGGGTTCAATAAAGCAAGCAATGTTATCAAAGCTCCACATGAAAACAGCGTTTTTCTCTCGGTTCAGGTTCCGTATGAAGGACATTACGAAATAACTGTAAGGAATGTTCGTGGTGGAGGGGGAACTCTGCTTGATCCAATACCTTCTTTTCAAGACATTGACTTTGAATATAACCCCAAAGGCTGGAGCTATTGCTACGAAACTCAGTAGCTTCATCATAAGCTCATGGATGGTGCAGGGGGTGCTACTCAAACGAAACGTTATGATGTATATATTTGTAAGCCAGACTCAATCTTCACAATCCATTTAGTCTCACATGATTCTTTAAACGTGAAAGGGCAGTGAAAAAACATAGTACGGAGTTGAAGGTATGAGGTTACTCCGTAACAAAAAGGGTCTCTCACCCGTTGTGGCAACCATAATTCTCTGCGGGGCAGTCCTTACTATAGGGATAAGCACTTGGTCGCTGGCTTATACTATAACTAGTGGTCTGAAGTCGGATTACTACGAAAGCGTAAAGGAACAGATGGACACAATAAGTGAGAGATTCTTTGTCGAACACGTCTACTACAGTAGTGCCAGTGGCAAATTGGAGGTTTGGGTCTATAACTTTGCTGAAGTAGACATACAGGTTGATGTTTATGTCAGAGGGGACGCTGTAGGTTCCAATTCTACTGGTGTTTCTGTTAATCATATGGATAAAACCATGATTCTAGTTTCGGTCAATGCAGCATCAGGGAATGAATTATCCATTACAGTCATGAGCAGGAGGCAGAATACTGCATATGCAACGTACATTGTCCCGTATTCATAGGGCTCGCAGTGGGCTAGCAACAGTCTTGGGCATGCTCATCTTCATAGGAGTAATCTTCACCTGTGTTATTCCCCTGTTTCTCTACGTTAATGAAGTAAACAGCTTATATGACCAGACTGCCTATGAAACGAGTAATTTTGACTTAGAAAGAACACAGGAAAAGTGTGATGCTTTTGCTTACCCCCTTAATTCAGTTTCTGACTACTTGAATATATACATTAAGAACAAATGTGCCCTTGACGTGAAAATAGTAAGAGTTTGGGTCAACAATGTGTACTTTGAATTTGACAATGCTACTGCGCCTGCCATGGATCACTGTAACATTCAAAATCTCAACGTCAGTCAACTGAAGATACCTAACACAAGATTCATAATCAAAGTGACATCGACGCGCGGAAAGAGTTACTCTTCCATTACTAATCCGCTCTTTTGGAATGGCACATGTTGGACGGGAGGAATGGGCTTCTACGTTCAGGTCGTCATCGAATCCGCAAGGCAAGGCCAGCAGAAATACCATGTGGAAGTGACTGGTCCTGAAGGATTCATAGAAGTGGGCGATATCGTCAAAGGCCCACAGGAAAACAGCGTTTTTCTAGCAATTCAGGTCCCGAACGAAGGACGCTACTACATAACTGCAGAAAATATCAACCACCCGCCTCCGCTTGATCCAACACCTGCTTTTGTTGACATTGACTTCGAAACTACCCCTGAAGGTTGGAGTTACTGCTACGAAACCCAATAAGGATGTTCAGAATCCCAAATCCGGGCACCAAGCAAGTTAGTTTCGGAATCAATACAACGTTATGATTGAAAGACGAAACTTGACTTACACACCGATTACCCAAGAAAAGACTGGAAAGTACACCAATTCGGCCGCACATATCCTAGATTCGGTCGGAGGGCGAGATGGAGACTGGGGGAGAAGGAAAAACATGGGCCGAACGGGCTTCCTCCTTTTCGTTGTTTTCGAACTCAGCTGAACAGCATGTTTGCTTTGTGGGTTTCAGCTTGTGGGGCTGTTCGTGCCCGCATATGTCCCCTTGAAGTTCATCGTTGGCTGAAGAAGCCTTCCCCTTCCTTTGGGGTGTCTATAGTTTAGTACAGCTCGTTCTAAGGTATAGAATTAATAGCATTCTGTCAGTAATGATTCTCAGTGACATGCATGAAGGAGCTTGATCTCACGGCAAGTAGAAGCACAAGCAGCTTGTCTGCAAAGGTTTTCTCAGTTTTCCTGATTGGAGTAACCCTTGGTGTGCTTCTCCTCAACTTTGCTTGGCTATGGGGGCTAAAGCCGACAGGCGATGCGTCTGGTCACCCAGTTCTCTTAAGGTTCTCCTCCTATCTGGAGCTTGAGACCTTCCTGAATAGGAGTGGGTCGTCATGGCCCTACTACTACTTGGGTCGTGGTCAGGTGGTCTTTGCAGCGGCGGAGAGCAAGGACGCTGCTCTCGACTACTCCACAACCAACATTCAAGTTGAAGGCGTGGATGAAGCCGACATTGTGAAGTCGGATGGTGAATACTTATACTTGTCCTCAAATGTGCGTGTCTTGATCGTCAAGGCGTACCCGCCTGGGAAGGCCAAGGTTGTTTCCGAGTTCAAATTGAACGGAACAGTCATTGGCCTCTTCATCAATGGTGATAGGCTAGTTGTCTTTGAATCTGAGTATCAAGCATTTTCGGTTCTTCGACCAGAGAAGATGCCCTTCTACCGGGAGCCCGTGACCCATATAAGGATTTACGATGTCAAGGACAAAGAGAAACCTGTTCTAGTCAGGACGGTTTCCTCGAACGGCTCTTACTTCACTTCGAGAATGATCGGTGACTACGTGTACGTTGTGGTGAGCAAGCCTGCCTACCTTCGAGACGGGGAAGTGATTCTTCCGGCTGTCATAGACAACGGCGAGGTTGAGGTGGTTCAACCGTCAGAGATCAGCTATGCTAACGTCACTGACTACAATTATGGTTTCACAATCATAATAGCAGTGAATGTTCGAGATGACGAGGCCAAGCCTACTCGCGAAACCTTCCTTCTTGGAGCTAGTCGGGGAGTATATGTGTCCCAAAGCAACATATACTTGGCCATTCCAAGGTACGATCATGAGAAGGGAGCCGAGAAAACCGAGGTTCACAGGTTCCGCATAGACCGCAGCACAATAAAGCCAGAAGCAAGTGGCGACGTCTTGGGCTTCATCCTTAACCAGTTCTCCATGGACGAGTTTCAGGGTTACTTCAGGATAGCAACGACTACAGGGCACCTTGCGAGAAATCGAGATCAGGCCACATCCAGCAACCATGTCTTCGTTCTCAACAGGGATCTAGCTGTTGTCGGCAGGCTTGAAGACCTTGCCCCCGGCGAAAGCATATACTCCGCTAGATTCATGGGCAAACGCTGCTATCTAGTCACGTTCAAGAAAGTTGACCCACTCTTCGCGATAAGCTTGGAAGACCCGCAGAAGCCAGCCGTTCTTGGCAAACTGAAGATTCCGGGCTACTCTAACTACTTGCATCCATATGACGACAACCTGTTGATTGGCATAGGGAAAGAAACACTAGAAGCTGAGGAAGGGGACTTCGCGTGGTACCAAGGCGTTAAGATCTCTCTCTTCGACGTGACTGATGTTGAACGGCCAGTGGAAGTGTCAAAGTATGTGATAGGCGATAGGGGAACAGAGTCTCCGGTCCTGTACGACCATAAGGCTCTGCTGTTCGACAAGAAAAGGAATCTTCTCGCGATTCCGGTTCTAGTAGCAGAGATAGACGAGTCCAGATACCCCAAGGGTGTTCCGGCGAATGCCTACGGAGACTATGTGTGGCAAGGGGTCTACGTTTTCAACGTAAATGCGACCAGCATCACATTGAGGGGCGGAGTTAGTCACGCAAGCAAGGCTGATCTCATTAAGAGCGGATACTACTTCTACTCTGAGTACTCAGTCGAAAGGTCGCTATACATCGGCGACTTCCTCTACTCAATCTCGGACAAGAAGATCAAGATCAACAACCTAGCAGACCTACAGCAGATTGGCGAGATCGAACTTCCCTAGAACGCTGAAATTCTCACCAGCTCGCTTTCTTTTTCGCTTTCCTGCCAACTACCTTCAGTATTTTCTTAACTATTTCTTCGGGCGGTATCGTCAAGTCGTTGCAGTGGACATTTCTCAGAAGCCCCTTTCTCATGTAATACTCTATCAACGGTTCAGTCCTCTCGCGGTAAACATTCAAACGTTCTTGTATAACCTCAGGTTTATCGTCATCTCGCGAGTAGAGTTCCCCGCCGCAATGGTCGCAGACCCCTTCCTTCTTGGGCTTCAAAGTCAGGAGGTTGTAGATGGCTCCACACTTCCGACAAGTGACCCGGTTTGATAGGCGTGTAATTATGATCTCATCTGGCACGTTTAGGTTTATGACTAAGTCGGCTTTCGATATCTTCTCTAGGGCTTCTGCTTGTGTTGCCGTCCTTGGATAGCCGTCCAATATGAAGCCTCTCTTGGCGTCAGTCTTTTCCAGTCTTTTCTTGAGGAGCTGAGTTATTGTCTCGTCTGGGATAAGCTCGCCCTTGTCGCTGTACTGCTTGATCTTCTTGCCAAGTTCCGTCTGAGCTTCTATCTCTTCGCGGACGATGTCGCCAGTTGATATGTGGGGGACTCCCCAGATCATTGTCAGCCTCGAGGCATAGGTTCCTTTGCCAGCGCCGGGGGGACCTAGCATCACAATCCGCATCGAAGACCACCAATAGCCAAGTGCCTTGGTTGATGGCTACTTTACATGCCATGCTCATATTAGCTTTTGGCAAAAGCGAAGCTTTGGGAAGAGAACTGAAGTCTTTCACGAGAAAGGGCGGCTTAGAAGCTTGATACCCGAACATGGTGCTCTCTTCTAGGGCTGCAGAGGGTATCGGCGCCGCCAACGCGGACTTCTGAAGGAAGAAACCCTCTGGCGTTGGGAAGCTAGGTTCAAAAGTACCAGCCTCAAAACGAATTAGGCGTGGTCGCCAATGTTCGAGAAGCTTGCGGCCTCGTACAGCGAAGGTGACTTAGCCAAGCTTTTCGTGGAAGGCTCTCGAAAAAGCTCTCCTCGTACGCCAAGGTGGATGTCATAGTCGTCGGCGCTGGACCATCTGGTCTCTCAGCGGCGTGGCACTTGGCAGGAAAAGGGTTTAGGGTCCTCGTCCTTGAGAAGATGCTTGGAGTCGGCGGAGGCATCCGAGGAGGCGCCATGCTTCTGCCGCTGATCATAGTCCAAGAGGGAGAGGCCTCAGAGATACTTGAGAAGGCTGGCGTGAAGTTATGGAAGATGGACAAGGGGCTCTTTCACGTTGATCCGACCGAAGCTATGGTGAAGATGGCTGCGAAAACCATGGAAGCTGGAGCATCAATTTGGCCCGGCGTGTACGTTGAAGACCTGATCATCAGAAAGACTGGACCCAAAACCATCAAGGTCAAAGGTGTCGTAGTAAACTGGGCGCCCATCGTGGAAGCTGAATGGCATGTGGACCCCTTCTTCTTCGAGTCAAAAGCTGTCATTGATGCGACTGGTCACAAGACCGATGTCGTGACGATTCTGGCGAAGAGAAGCCCGTTTCTAGGCCTGCAGGTGCCAGGCATGTCCTCACTTGATGTTTGGAGGGGCGAGGAAGAGGTCATCGAATATACTGGCAGAATCGTTGAAGGACTCTACGTCGCAGGCATGAGCGTCTCCGAAGTCTACAACAAGCACAGAATGGGGCCAGTCGTAGGCGGGATGGTGGTTTCAGGCAGAAAAGCCGCTGACCTCATAGCAAACGATCTATCAAAGATGTAGGAACGACTTCTGAGACTGGTCACGATCTCCTTCTGCCTTTCCCGAAGTATCTGTTGAGCACGAGAAAGACGCAGTACGGTCCGCACATGTTGCATGAGTCTATCTTGGCACCGAACTGTTTGTAGGCTCTCTCCACCTTGTCCAGGTCCAAGCTGAGCTTGAACATGGTCTTCCAGTCAAGCCTTACCCTAGCCCGGCTCATCTCACCGTCTTTCATTTGGGCCTTGTCGCCCAGCTTGATCAGGTCGCCCGCGTGAGCGGCAATCTTTGATGCAATCAGCCCCTCTTTCACCTGCTCCACGTTAGGGAGGCTGACATGTTCAGCTGGTGTTAGGTAACAGAGCAAGTCAACTCCTTCAGCAGCCGCAATAGCGGAGCCTATTGCGGATGCAATGTGGTCATAGCCAACCGCGATATCCGTTACAAGTGGTCCCAGCACATAGTACGGCGCGCCTCTCGTCAGAGATTTCATTAGCCTGATGTCGGCTGCGATTTTGTTTATGGGCATGTGTCCGGGTCCTTCAATCATAACCTGAACTCCTTTCTCTCGTGCTTTTTCTAGGAGTCTTGCGCTGTTGATAAGTTCTGAGACCTGTAACTCATCGTGAGAGTCGGCTATGGTTCCCGGTCTCAGTGCGTCTCCGAGGCTGATGACCGCGTCGTACTCTGCGAAAAGCTCCAGAAGGCTTTCCCAGTTCTCAAAGTACGGGTTTTCCTTTCCATTCTCGAGCATCCACGCGGCTAGCATCGCTCCTCCGCGGCTGACTGTGGGCGCTATGCGATGGCCTTTTACCATGGCCGAGGTAAGGTGCTGTGTTATCGCAGCGTGGATTGTCATGAAGTCTACGCCATCTTTGAGATGCCTCTCAACAACTTTGAAGAACAAATCCTCGGATGGCAATCCCTTGTGCTTCAAGGCTGCCTCTATCCATGTTTGATAGGTTGGGACTGTTCCGAACGGCAGAGGTGTTGAGGCTTCGATGAGTGCGGCACGGACCTCGTCAAGGTTGCCCCCTGTGCTTAGGTCCATGATCGTGTCCGATCCGTGCTCGACGACTATATGGGCTTTCTGCTTCTCCATGTATAGGTCGTAGACGGTTGTGCTCGTGCCGACGTTCACATTGACTTTCGTAGATAGGCCTTCGCCAACACCTAGGACCTTGACCTTTGCCTGCCTGCGAAGGTTTCTTGCGATTACGACTCTGCCTTCAGCAAGCCTTGTTCTCAGCTTGTCTGGTTCTATATCTTCGTCTTTGGCTACGATCCTAACCTCTTCTGGTACAGAACCAGACTTGGCCTCAAGCATAACAGTCTTGGCCACTAGAGACACACCAGTAGAAAGCCTAAACCCGTCTGATATTTAATCCTAACCTGCATGCTAGTCTCCGGCGTTGGTCAAGAAAAAACCGGGGTACTTGCCTTCTTGTCGGTATTCATTATTTGCTGGTGGGAGCTGCCTTTCCTAGCCTCCTACAGCCGGAGGCAGAAGCGTCACAACATCGCCATCTTTGAGTTGCGTCTCAAGCTTCTGCAAAGTGTGGATGTTGCGGCCGTTCAGAAGAATGACTAGGTCAGAGCCCATGACATCGTAGCGCCCCAGAAACCCCTTACCCACACTACCTGCTTTTTCCGCCAGCTTGGAGACTAGGTCGCCGAGTCTGGCGTTTGTTTCCAACTCGACAGTTGATTCGTCCTTTAGAGGAGTCATCAGATCTCCGAACGCTCTAACCCTTACCTTCATGACCGTCTCCGTCTGAACAGCCTATTTGTACTGGAAAGCGGACCTGCATGCAGTTTGCAGGACTGAGGCTACTTTCTCAATTGCTCTAGAACGTTGTCGACGTCTTCCAGCCCCAGCTTCCTGAGGACCTCTGACTTCGGGATGCCTCTTTCGTCCCAGCCTATGGCTTCGTAGTACTCTTTCTTCATCTCTTCGACTGTTTTCTTGTCAGTTGTCTTGTCCTTGTAAGGTCCTGATGGCAATGGTTCATAGTATCTCGGCGGGTTGTCATCGTGGACGGCTGGGTCCCAAATTATGTCTGGTCCTCCGAGAAGAAGCGCTGCTCTCTGGATGTGTGTAATTCTGTGTCCCAAGGTGCGGTTCCACTCGTCTTCGGTCGTATCCCAGCCCGTGATGGCTCTGTAGTAGTCCCAAAGCAAGTCCGAGTCGCAGAAGCTGCAGACAACCGCAGAGTCCAAGAAGATCATCCTCATATCGCGGTAGGCATCGTACACCCCTGAAGTATGGTCTCCGCATTGAACCGAACATGCGTACCCTATGGGTTCGTAATCCTGCCCGCTTCGAGTCCCGTGCGCGCCTATCTCCACACCCTTTACGTGTACTGCGTACTTTGTAACGTCAACTCCTTTCATCTTCGAGATCTTCAACGCTGCCCTATAGGTTCCTTCAGCTAGGATGTCGCCTATTCCTTCTCGTTTGACGATTTTTCTTGCGAGCTTCTCAAAGGCTTCGACATCTCCCCACTTTAGCTCGAATCCCAAGTCTTCTTTGGTGATTATGCCTCTCTGGTAGAGCTCAGCTGCGAAGGCCATTGTGTTCGGACCGTTGATTCCCGAGTAGCCTAGGTAATCAATGAGGGCTGACAAGTAGATGCATTTGCCAGGGTCGAAGATACCAAGGTTCGGACCCAAGTAAGCTTCCAGCTCATAGTCCGGGTTGTCCGTGAAGGTTCCCTTGTACGGACCAGTCTTGATGACGGCGAGCTTCATGCAGGAAGCACCGCAGTTGAAGTCGCTCCAATACCTTTTCACCCAGTACCTGAAATCGAATTTGGGTCCGCCAAAGCTCTTCTCGTCGTGCCACTCTTCCTGCCAGTTCCTGACGGGTTCGGAACTACTTCTGGCTCCCACCGAGTATCCCCCATAGCCGGTTCCCCACAAGCCTGGCCACGATCTGTCTTTCCTTGTGAGCCGCTTGTCAACCTCCTGCCAGAGTAGCTTGACAGCTCCAGGACTTGCCACATCTGGCAGCGATTTTCTCCCTTTTGCGACGATGGCTTTAAGGTTCTTCGAGCCCATTACAGCTCCGTAGCCTCCATAGCCGGCTCCGTGGCTTATCTTCTGCATGACCGCTGCGGTTCTGACCCTGTTCTCCCCGGCTGGACCACAGTATATGAGTCCAGGGTCCCTCCAAATTCCTACCTTTGGTTTCCTGTTCGCCAGGGTTTCTCTGACTTCCTTGGTCAATACGCGAATCGTTTCCGGAGCTTCTCTACCCCACACATGCTTTGCGTCTCTGATCTCTGCCCTGTCATCTGTCACGAGGATATAGACAGGTTTTTCAGCTCTGCCTGTTACGATGACCCCATCGTACCCTGCGCACTTCAGTTCCGACGGGAATTCACCGCTGTTCGTTGAACCAATTATTCCATTGCTCTGGGGCGACTTTCCAGATATGCACACTCGAGCTCCAGGGTATATAGCGGTCATGGGTCCCGTCAAGGCGAGAAAGATATTCTCGGGTCCGAGCGGATCAACAGACCTCCATTTCTTGCCGAGTCTGTCCCACAGGATCTTCACTGCAAGTCCTCGTCCTCCAACAAAACTCCTAAGGATCTTCTCCGCGAAAACTGTATCCTTGATCTTCTCGGACGATAGGTCGACATCAAGGAATTTGCCAGCATATCCTCTCGGCATCTAGATCAGCTCCTCGGCTTTTTCGCCGTAAATGTTTGTAGCAACGTCCTCAGTCAGGTCCTCAGGCTTCTGAGCGAAAAGCTTCTTGGTGATATCTTTAATCCCTCTTTGTCTCAAGAGCAGCAAAGCATCGAATCTTGCATCTTGACAAACCTTGACACACTGCGGGTCTCCGTTGCAGAGGTCGCAGATCACTATCTTGTTGTCTCCCGGATGAAGGAATGGGATATTGGCCGGGCACGCGTCCATGCACTTGAGGCAGCTAGTGCACTTCTCCTTATCAATTAAGACAGCTCCCGTGTCATCGTTCACAGACAAAGCGTTCACGGGGCAGGAGGCGACGCATGGGTAGTCGTGGCATTGGGAGCACAAGTGCGGGATTTCGGCTCCGGGAACAAGCATGAAGACCCTGATCCTTGACGCTTCAGGCCAGATTTTCCCTTCATGCTGCAGTGAACAAGCTATCTCGCACCTTCTGCACCCTGTGCACTTTAGATAGTCTCTGAAAATCCAGATGGTTCTTCTCTCACTCATGGCGCATCAGAAAGAAGAATAAGGGCATGTGTATGATAAGACTTTCTGGTCGACCAGCCAACGTGTAAGCAAATGCTGAATGTACTGATCAAACCTGTTCTAGCAGTCTTTTCACGCAAGCAAGATTGCTCCGCTTGGTTCGTATTCGCCCTTAACCTTGTACGCCGTGAGGTTGGCAAGCTTGCCTGCAAACTCTTTTATGTCTTTCATATATGGCATTGCGTTCTTGCGTAGCCTTTTCTGGCTTTGTCCAACCCATTCGTAGGCTTTGACTTCAACATAGTCCGGTTCAGCATTTTCTATGAGATGGGCATACTCCTCGTGGCTAGACATGTTCCAGTCCGCAATCATCGTGAGCCTCAGGACTTTGCGCGTTTCTAAGCTCGGAAGCAGCTCCAAGGTTCGATTCACCTGTCCCCAAGCGTCCTTAACCAGCGGTCTAACGATCTGGGCATACAATTTCCTGTTCGGCGCTGAGATGCTTACATAAAGCTGGAAAGGCAGCGGATTCATGGTTTCTAAGGCCTCTGGCTTTGTGCCATTAGTCACAAGGAAGGTTATGATGCCTCGTCTTTCTGCCTCTGCAATCAGTTCCGAGGCTTCTGGATACAGCGTTGGCTCACCAGTTAGGCTCATCGTCATCATGGTCGGCTTCAATGCTTCCTCAAGCTTTCTCTTATCGGCTTTCGGGTTCCCCTTCCAACCAATAAGAAGCAGTCTTCTTTGCCTTATGGCTTCATCGACTATGTGTCCGGGCTCGTCGAACTCCTTCACGTCCATGGGCAACTCCTGCCAGATCAACTCAGGGCGGTCGCCAGAATGCAGCCTCCAGCAGTATAGACAATGACAGTTGCAGCCGAGATAGGGCGTCATCATCATGCACCGGTGGCTTTGAACAGGCGGATACCACAACTCTTTGTAGCAAGCCCTGTTGGTCCTGAGGCTCTCTTTCGTCCACTGACAGACCTTGACCGCACTATGACCGTGGTTTCCCACAATCCTATAGCCTTGTTTGTTGTACACGCTTCGAATGTCTGATGTGGGCGTTCGGTCTGTTCTGTTCCTCGTCAATGTGATGCGCAACCTATGCCAGTCAAGCGAGCAGAGGAAATGAACGGCGCGGAAGATATAAGAAATGTGTTGGGCTTCGAACGGCGACGTTCTCATGTACCCACAACCCTTATTTATTTCGCCAATGTTACTTGCTCCCTACTTGCCGGGTGCCGTAAGATTGACTGATACCCGAGAAGGTTCCCAAGACACCGCTGAAAGGATTGACCCCAAGTTTAGGTTTGAAGTTATGAAGATGCCCGGCGCGGGGAAAGTCTCGCTCTGCTTTCAGTGTGGCACATGTACAGCTGACTGCGCGGTCGCACGGTTTAGCGACTTCTACAAGCCCCGAAAAATCGCGCGTTTAGTTCAGCTGGGACTTAGGAACCGGCTTCTTTCAAACGACTCTCTCTGGTTATGCACAACATGTTTCACGTGCGTTGACCACTGCCCCCAAGGTGTTGAAGTTTCGAGCATCGTTCGGGCTCTGCGGAACATGTCAATCAACACCGCGAAGGTAATGCCATTAGTCTTCAAGGTATTTGCGAACAACATCCTGAAGAACGGATACGTTTACACGATGCCGGAATCAAGGCTGAGAAGCCGCGAAGAGCAGGGGTTGCCTCCCTTGCCGAAGCCCAACCTTATGCATGTTGCCAAGCTCTTTGAGGCGACAGGGCTCTCAGATGCTTTGAAAGACGCGAGAGCATTCGACAAAGTCAAAGCAAGGGCTGGTGAATAGGATGGCTGAGCTTGAGTACCTCTTCTTCTTAGGATGCCTTATACCATACAGGCTATCAAGCTATGAAGTCTCCGCAAGAAAGGTGTTAGGCAGGCTCAGTGTGAAACTGTCTGAAATGCCCGAATTCAACTGTTGCGGTTTTCCAATGGCTCCCGTGAATTTCGATTTGGCGCTGTCATTGGCGGCGCGCAACTTGTGTTTGGCGGAACAGCGACAACTGAACATTCTGACGCTGTGTAATGGGTGTTTCGGCGCGCTTAACGACACAAGCAAGCTGCTAAAGGAAGACAAGGCGCTTCGAGACAGGGTCAACGGTTACTTGAAGCAGACGGGCCTGGAGTTTAAGGGGGCCATCACGGTCAATCATCTCGTCCACGTATTGGCGGAAGATATCGGCTACGAAAGACTCAGAGAGCATGTGAAGACACCGTTGACTGCGCTCCGTGTAGCTCAGCATACAGGGTGCCACCTCGGTCGACCGGTGAAGCATGTTGGCCGTGGCGATAACCCTGAAAACCCGACAATGCTCAAAGAACTAATCAAGGTGACCGGCGCAACATGCCTGGACTACATGGATGAGACTGAATGTTGCGGGAATACTATAATTGGCGTAAACGAGGAGGTTCCATTCCAGATCGCAAAAGAAAAGCTCAGACACGTTGAAGCCGCAGGCGCCGGCGCTTTGGTCACGGTATGCCCATCCTGTCACATGATGTATGACTTCAACCAGCCCAGAATCGAACGGGCCTTCAACCTGAACCTCAATATACCAGTCCTGCACTATACTCAACTGCTGGGTTTGGCGATGGGCTTATCGCCTGCAGAACTTGGTCTATACGAGCTCAGAGTAAAACCAACAGAGCTTTTGAAAAGACTTGAGACATAGATGCATCGAAACACCGAAGCGTAACCAAGCAGGTTTCTCACAGCCCGCTAGGCTGCTTCTTGCGCCTTCAGTTCGTTGCCGCATTTGCTGCAGTACAGAGCGTCAAGGTTGTTCCGGGCTCCGCAGCTGGGACACGCTTTTCTCTTTCTGTTAGGGTTCCGTCTTCCTACAGTGCTCACTTTCTCAAGAGAGAAGGGCGGCGCCCACTGGTACCCTTTCCTGAATGAATAGACGTAGGGAATCGCTAGGTCAACCTTCTCGCTTCCTTGGATCGCTTTGAACACTTTCTTCGAGATCTCGTGTATTATCGTGGGCCGGTTTATGGCGAGCGTCATGAACCTTAGCCTCATGTGGGCCCCATACCAGTCAGACATGTCGGATCTAATATAGGGCTCTTGACCAGTTTCCTTGATGATGTCCGCCGTGACTTCTCTAGCAGCATCCAAGAGGATTTTTTCGGCTTCCTCCCAGTCGGAGTCAAAGCTGATCCGCAGGACGAACTCATCGAGCATGTATGCTGATTCAGGTGAAATGGTGAGCTTCGTCCGTTTCCTCGACTGTTCGATCAGATCTTCCTGGTCCTTTGGAGTGTAGTTTATGACAAGCGCACCGAAGAGCATCGCGTTTGGGATCAGAACCGTCCTGTTGGCGGGTTCCTCGCTTCCCACGCTTCCACCCACTTGGTTCAGTATCGTATACAGGGGTGTAATGTGGATGATATCGCCTACTAGGCCATAGGACGGAAGCTGAACCCTATCCCCGACGCTGAAGGGTCTAATGACTGATACGAGTAGCCAAGCTGCGAGGCCGCTGATGGGTCCTTGGAGAGACCATCCGAGAAACATTCCGCCGAAGGCTGCGAAGATCGCTCCGAGGCTGCCCAACGAGAACCAATGAGACACAACCGTGAGCAAGCCTACGATTATCAGAAGGAACCTATAGACTCCTTGAATCATTACGACTTCGCCCTCTTTTGCTCCCGACTTCAGCCAGATCGACTTGAGAAAGAATGAACCGATTCTGTAGAGGACGGTAAGGCTCGCAGAAACCACGATAAGAACCACGAACCTCTCCACGTATTCTGAAGGAAGCCTGCCAAGTACCGCGGATCCGCCGAGCGCCGAGTACCAGTACAAAAAGACAATAGCTACTGCGATCAGAAGAGGCAGAAGCAATCGGCTCTTCTTCATTACCAGTTGTCTCTCCTTCTCACTTAAGAAATAGCGGGACATTTAAGCGTTCTGTTCTACTGTGGACGGGTGCGCGTCTCCGATCTCCCATTCGTATCGCGATAGACCCACTAGGCTAGAAACCTGCTGTTGAGCCGAACGCAAACATCTCGATAAAAGACAAGGCCACGAAGAAAACGAAGACAACTATTGCTCTCTCCTCCTTCGCACCATAGAGCGTCATAGGACCAGTAGAACTGCATCACGAAGGAGCAAAAGCCAGCAAACAACGAAACATAAGGCACGAACCCTCCAAGCAAACAGGGGCCAACGCCGTAAGACTCGACTTTTCAAGCATTCAAGATTGAGCCCTTTCAGCCTATGATTCAGTACACGACATGCAGCAATATGGTTAAGAAAGCCAGAATCGGCAATGAGAAAGCCAAGATGAGGAAGGGCTCAGCAAAATACGCGCAAGACCCATATCTTCCAATCAGACTGCTCTTCACAAACTTGTATGCTGCGATCTGAGCTTGATAAGAAGAAGATAGGTCCGTGCTATCTATTCCGAGAAAGTTCACAACAGGCGCGATGATCGAGATAGACAATGTTACACAGAAGAAGAAGACAAAGCAGCGCCTCCACCGCTCAGACCGAGTACTATCAAAGAATACCTTGGGATTAGCCAGCAGCCTTGATAGCTGCGTAACCAGTCTCGCGTTAGGCACCGTTGTCGCCTTCACATTCCTGCGAACAACTATTATTGCAGTCCATTAATTTATCTGGGTCGCTCACGCAAGGGACAATGCTGGCTTCATCCGGCCGAGTCCTCCGTCATGACGTATGGCTACTCATGGAGGCCTCCAAAGCCGGAAGGGCTTAGGCATCGATCCCGCTCTCGCATTTCGTGACGTCCGGGACATGCATCCACGTCCTATTTCCCATTCAAAATAGGAAATTCTTTTAGGGTAGGATTTGCATTCTTCTACCAGAGGTAAAGCACATGCGAAATGTCGTAAGGGTAACTCGAAGAGGTCAAACCACGATTCCTGCACAGTTCAGACAGAAGCTGCGAATAAAGGAAGGAGACCAATTGCTGGTAGAATCTGTCGCTGGTGGGCTGCTCCTAAAGGTTATTCCCAGACTTGAGGATTTGGCTGGTGTTGACGCAAAGTATGGCAAGGTAGAAGAAATCAAACAAGAGATCGAGAAGCTCAGAGAGGAGTATTAGCTTGAAGGAAGTCGTAGATACCAGGTTCCTTGTGGAGCACTTCTACTCAAACCAGATCGAAACAAGACGCAAAACATCCAAGAAACTGGAAGGTCTGATCAAAAACAAAGAAGGTTTGCTCCCTACTATAGCTATCTGCGAGGCTGTTCAAGTTACGTGCGAAAAGAGGGGAAAAGAGGAGGCTGAAACCCGCTTTTCATCGCTCGCAAGAAGCAGACTAGAGATACAAAACCTGAATCAAGAGACTGCAAAAGTGGCCGCATTACTGAAGTGCCGATACAAAGGTACGCCAATTGGCGATTGTATAATCGCCGCCACAGCTATAATTAACAATGCGAGAGTACTTTCCGATGATCCCCATTTCGACACAATAAAAGAGATAAGGCGCAGTTGGATTTGAAACGCACTTTTCGCGGACATGACTGACCATCAGGAATGCTTTGGTAGACGATTGTCCCCGTTTGTTGGCCTTTGAGAGTTTCAGACTGGTGTTAGCTTTGTTGGTCACCCTAGGTAGGTCTGAATGAGCTTTAACAATTCGCTGTCCAGCCGGTCGCTGTTCGGCAGTGTCTCGCTATGGAATTCCTCTCGTTCCGTATTGATTATGCCGAAGGCTCCTCTGAGGTTCCATTGAGCCCAGCCAACCCTATGCCTGCTAAGTATGCCCAGAACATCTCGGTACCAGTTGAGTTGTGACTGACGCGGAACCTTTCTCGAGTACACTCCAAGCTCACCGCAATGAACGAACACGCCTTTCTGTTTCAGATCGAGGTAAGGCTTCATCCAGTTCTGTAGCCATGATCTGTCGATGCGAACATTCTGAAACGCCAGAAAGGATCGTCGGTACGGAGAGTCGCGCGGAAGCTTCTCGAGGTACTTGTCGATGTTCGGCGGCACTCCTGGGTATTCAGGCTGCTCGTCATACATGTCCCATGGCCGAGCCCAACTCGCGCCTAGGTGAGTGAGCCAAGGGGGCTCGTAAACGTGGAAGCTCTGCCCGAAAAGTGGGTCTTCGATGTCCGGCACAGGTTCATAGTGTCCTTTCGTAATCAAGCCGTCGGCTAAGACCAATCGGTCCTTGTCTACTTCTCTTATCGCCTTTAGCATCCTTTCAACGAATCGTTTGTACGCGGCCATGTCTGCACCAATTTCCATGCTTACGTCGCTGCCCAAAGGCTCGTTCACAAGGTTGAAGCTCACCTGCTCGCTCGGGATTCCTTTGCACCGGTCGGTGAACAACCTCCAGTGGTGTTCGCAGGCCTGCAAGACTTCTTCGTCCCTCCAAAGGCATAATGCCTCCCGCGGTGGATTTATGCAGTAACCAGGCGCCCGGTGGAAGTTGATATCGACGTGTATGCCATATGTCTTGCCGTATTCGACCGCTTGGTCAATCTCTTTCAGCGTCTTTTCGTTGATCTTGTAGAAGTCGCCGTCTATGATCCAGCATCTGTAGTCCATGGGCAAACGGACGAAGTCGAAGCCCCACTCCGACATCCGCTGGAAATCAAGCTCAGCAAATGGTCTGTCGCCCCAATAGATCATGAATTTCTCTAAGAGGTTGAAACCGCGCCAAGGACCGAAGGATAAAGGGTTCCTCGGCATTTCCTTGACCTCAAGAGGTTCATGCTCGCTCGACGATATAGGCTTTGCCGCGGAAGTTCGTCAAGTCCACCTTGAACACGGTCTTCCCGCTATGCGTCTGTGATTCAACATCGCTTCCAGTGAAGAACTCTTGAATGCCCCACTTTTCTCCACGTTCAGGCTTCATAGTGATAACGGTCTCGGAAGGCTGATCCACGTGGTTGATGCTTAGGACTAGCCGCTTATCCCTAGCTCTCCACTATGGGGTCATCAAAATACGATTTCTCCGTATCTTGGCCCTCCTCCAAAGCTTCGGTTTCTACAGTCTTACTGACATTGAATGGCTTTCCAAGCGGAGAAAGAGCTAATGAGCTCACCGTAACCACGTTTGAAGGAGAAGTTGCTAGGACGAACTGTCTGACCGTTTTTTCTTCTCTAGTCTTAGCTCGGACATCCTCGCTTGTCTTCTAACATCCCAAGTTACGATTGAAAGGAAGAGTGCTGAGAGTGCTAATGCTATCACGTCTACCACGAACTCGGCTGAGTTTCTGTCAAGAAAAGGTAGAGGAATCAAGCTCAACACTAAGAAGAGAACGGCGAGGTTGAACGCGGTTCTTCCTATTGTTGGGTCCACGAGACCTTGTTGGTCTGGGAATCATATTAAATGTTTGTGGTTAGAGTGACCTTTGGCTTTGTGCGGTACTCTTTTAAGGTAGGCCTCACGATTAGCTGAGGTAAGATGTCAACACCAGGTAAGCCAATCCTAAGCATTCGGGGGCTAACGGTTGAGTTCAGAGTTCCCAGAGGAATCCTCACAGCTGTCAGTGACCTAGACTTGGATGTGTACGAGGGCGAGGTCCTTGGGCTCGTCGGCGAAAGCGGATGCGGCAAATCTGTTATGGCTCACACCATTCTGAAACTCTGCGACCCGAATGGATATGTCAAGAGTGGCAAGGTAGTTTTCGATGGTAGAGATGTCTTCGCAATGAGCAAGAAGGAGCTTAGAGCATACCGTTGGAAAGACGTCTCCATAATTTTCCAAGGTGCCTTCAACTGTCTAAATCCTGTTATGAAGGTTTTCGAGCACATGGTAGACACAACCCTCGCACATGGCAAGGCATCTCGAGAAGACATCAAAGCAAGATCCGTCGAACTGTTGAAGATGGTTAGGCTAGATCCTGATGTACTCACTCGTTACCCCCATGAGTTAAGCGGGGGGATGAAGCAGAGATCAGTGAGTGCTATGGCCATGCTGCTTAAGCCTAAGCTTCTTATTCTGGATGAACCCACATCTGCACTTGACGTATTGACCCAGAAATTCTTTCTGAAGATCCTTAGGGATCTGAGGAAAGAGTTTGGGCTCACAATGATTTTCATTACCCATGACCTTGCCACGGTTGCAGAGATAGCTGACAGGGTCGCTGTAATGTATGGCGGCACAATAGTCGAAGCAAGCAGTGTAGAGAACATCTTCTACCGACCAAGGCATCCCTACACCAAGGCTCTTCTGGGCGCGATACCATCAATCATAGGCGACGTCAATAAATTGAAACCGTTGCCAGGTCCGCTTCCAGATCCGGTCAATCCTCCTCCGGGTTGCGAATTTCACCCACGTTGTCCATATGCTACTGGCTCCTGTAGCAAGACGCGACCAGCTCTAGAACAGACGGACCATATGTGGCTCGTAGCATGCAACAGAGAGGTGGCTAAGTGAGCGGAACATCCCTAATCGAAGCAAGTCATCTAACAAAAGCCTTCTCAGTCAGATACGGCTTTCTTAGAGAAAGAAAGATGATAAGAGCAGTCGATGATGTCTCCTGCTCAGTCAATGAAGGCGAAAACGTGGTCTTGGTGGGAGAGAGTGGTTGTGGAAAAAGCACACTGGGGAGGCTGACTTTAGGCCTCTTAAACCCAACTGCAGGTCTTGTATCGTACCGAGGCAGGAACATCTGGGCTATGGACAGGAAAGAGTTCGGAGAGTTCCGCCGGAGAGCTCAGATAATCCATCAGAACCCGTACTCAAGTATTAACCCGGTTAGAACAATCTCTCAATCCTTGATGCCCGCCATGACCCAGCACAAGATCGCGAAGAATAGGGCGGAAGCCTTCAAGAAGGCTGTTGAGCTTCTGGGTCTTGTTGGGCTAACTCCCGCCGATGATTTCCTGAATCGATATCCCTCAAGGATGAGCGGAGGACAGATGCAGAGGGTGACTCTTGCAAGGGCAGTCGCTGTGAACCCAGAGTATATCGTGGCTGATGAGGCTGTGTCAATGCTCGACGCCTCATTGAGGCTTGGTGCCCTGGAACTGATGTTGGACCTGCAAAAGAGATTTGGCCTCTCGTACCTTTTCATCACTCACGACTTTGCCATCGCCCGGTACTTCGTAAAGAAGGGCGGCGGGAAGATCATGATCATGTATCTAGGAAGCCTTGTAGAGATCGGGGAGGGCGACTCAGTCATCCAGAAGCCGCTTCATCCTTACACTCAAACCCTTCTCAAAGCGATCCCTGTGCCTGATCCTAAGGCGACTAGAGAAAGAGAGCTGCCCAAACTCAGAAGCTTGGACGCCCCGAGGCTCACCGAGACGCCTTCAGGCTGCAAGTTCCACACGCGATGCCCGTATGCTGAGAAGATTTGTGATGACCAAGTTCCCGAGCTACGAAGCATCGCGAAGCGCTCGGTAGCATGCCACTTTGCTGAGAGATATGCCTGACTGGATTTTTCCGGATGCTATGACAATTCATCTGTGCTTACGATGTATGTGCTGAAGGAGTATGGAGGTGCGAATACCTCATTCTCAGAACGCTTAAATCAATGCATACTAGTTTTATCCATACTGGGTTATGAAGGAAACGTCGCATGCAGACAGGATTTTCGATTTGTGGGAAAAGGTGAGAAGAAGATGGGAAAAAGAACCATAATCCTTCTAGTCGCGGTCATCTGCATAGTCCTAGTAGGTACAGTGTTTGCCTTCATTGTACCTCAGATGGAACCTTACCTATCGACTCCACCAAACGAATCAATTGCCATGAATATCCGAGTTAACCAAACCGACACTTACCACTTTGAGTCAAGTGTCAGAGCTTTGTTCGGAGCCCTAGCCCAAGTAGAGGTAAACTATTTTTCAGAAGATCTAAGAATATTCACTCAGAACAATGAAACTATCCCACGGGTATTCCCTTATTCACGGAAGATAGATGTAGGTATGGATGGAAAGATATCTTGGGATCTTCGGATAGCTGCGCCAAGTACCCCTGGAAACTACACGATTCATCTTCGCTTCACGGTGTTTCACTGGATGTTCTCACGTAGCTATTCGCAGAGCATCACAGTGAATGCTGTTCTTCCGAAACCCCCAGCTCTGGAGGGCCCCTTGATCATAGTGCTGGAGAAGAGTATCTACAATCAAGGTGAATACATGACTGTGACGATCAAGAACGTAGCCAACGAAACCATCCTGTTCACAAACACCGCCTATGACCTGCGATTTGAAGTGTTCAACGGTACAGGTTGGGGGTTCTACAAGGAAGTTACGGGAAATCCTGTGACAACTTCTATGCAGCCAAACGAAACCGCGCAGGTCTTGTGCAAGCTGGACGAACGAGTTGGGAGTCCATTCCCAGCTGGGCACTACAGGGTTGGGACAAAGGGGATTTCCGCGGAATTCAGGGTTGTAAGACCAATGACATAATGCAGATGATTGGGATCATGGGCTTTCTTTCAGAGCTTTCCATTCTCACCCAAACGCTTTCTGTCGGCATAGGGCAAACGATATATACACTCGCAGCGGAATTGTTTTAACGCCGAGGAAAAAGGCGATTTGATGGTGAGAAACATGAGAAAGAATCTACTAGGAACTTTAACAGTAGCTCTATTGATCTTGGCTTTGGAGATACCCTTAGGCACGCCAATGTCGGCAGAACCGCCAAAAACTGTTTTCAGCAGATGGTACAACTACAGTCCAACCGGTCATTGGAACATCTTCATACCTGGTTCCATATCACTGCTGAGTGTTGTTCAGGAGTCCTTGACGCACTACTTTCCTGCGAACGGTAGCTATGTACCTGGATTGGCAGTCAACTGGACATACCAAGACTACTCGGTCTTCACTCTCAAGCTAAGAAAAGGGGCCAAATGGCATGATGGAACAGAATTTACAGCGCTAGATGTGTGGGCAACGTGGCATGCTCTCTATCTCCTCAAAGACAGGGCTTGGTATTATCTCAAGAACATAACAATCACCGACAGCCACACCTTAGTCTTCTACATGAAGGAAAGAAACGATTACTGCCCCTTCTACATTCTGTGGCACTGGGTTGCCATTCCCTACAGCCACTATGGGGTCCTTGCCTCCAGAGTGTACTCGAAGATTCTGGAAGGCTATGACATACTGACCAATTCAACACCGTTCAACGACTTAGTTGATGAACTCAAGAACCTTAGACCTCCCTTGCCCATCGGAACTGGCCCATACAAGTTCAAATCGATGTCTGAGACCGAGATCGTACTTGAAAGGTTCGACGACTACTGGGGAACTAAGCCCCACATAGACGAAGTCCGCTATGTTAGACAAACGAGTGTTGATGTTGGATGGACCATGCTTGCTGATGGGCAGTTCAGCTTCCACTGGGCACTACCTACTAAAGAGCAACATCAACTCGTCGTGGGCAAGCCTTGGGTCAAAATAATTCCAGTGGCTAGACCAGTCGGCGTTACTATGTACTTTAACAACAGGATCTACCCACTCAGCCTAAAGGAGGTCAGACAGGCCATTGCTCACGCGATCAACAGGTCAGAGATTGCGATCATCCGTTATCCAGCGGGAGGCACGGCTCAAAAGTACAACGCCGGCTTCAACGAGGCTGGCTTGTATGCAACTCTCAATGAGACTTTCATCAACCAATACATCAAACCCTTCGCCTATGACTACAACCTAACAAAGGCCGAACAGATACTAAAAGGGCTTGGCTGCACAAAAGACACCGATGGTATCTACAAGACGCCCAATGGCACAAGACTGGAGTTCGAGTTGAAGACCGATGGTGCCTGGCTTAACGGGCCGAGTATGGAGGCTATTGCGGCGCAATTAGCACAGATTGGGATAAAGATTAACCTGCGGATCGTGGATACGGCCGTATACTTCGCCAATGATGGTGACTTCTATCAAGGAAGATACCAGATCGGCGCTGGAGTCTTTGGTGGAGCAGACTTTAGCTTCGACGAATACTACCACAAATACGTGTTTCTGTTTCCAGGTCACGGCTTCGCGATCATGCAGAAAGTTCCATGGCGGACTGAACTCGTCAACCTAACCCATATAACAAAGGTAATGCAGACATACCCCGCAGGATGCTCATTAAGTGAGCGCGACGAGTATCGGGCAATCCTCTCTTACATCACAGCTAGCCAAGTACCAGTACTGTCTCTGTTTACGCCGACAGCCTACATGTATCTGAACGTTGACAAATTCTCCGGTTGGCCTCCCGCAGACGACATCTACTGGCAAGGATTGGGCAGCTATGAGGCTCATGGCTCCTCATACATGCACAGGTGGCTAATGCTCAAACCTAGCTTTAGCCTGAAACTCTCGGGAACACCAGCGGCTGGAGGAACAACAAGCCCAGCCACAGGCACTCTGAAATACGCTAAAGGAACAGCAGTCACTGTAACAGCTACTCCAGCAAGTGGGTTCACCTTCAAGAACTGGATACTTGACGGAGCGACAGTAACTGGTGCATCCATAAAAGTCACAATGGACATTGACCATGTGCTTCAAGCCGTGTTCGAGGCAAAGCAGAGCCTAACGATATCAGTGAACCCAGCAGGCGGTGGAACCACAAACCCAGCTACAGGCACATACTCCCATGCAAAGGGAGACAAGGTCACCGTTGCGGCCACGCCCACAAGCGGGTTCAACTTCAAAGAGTGGAAGCTTGACGGAGCATCAAGAACCGGCACATCGATTGAAGTTACAATGGACACGAGCCATACACTTGAGGCAGTTTTCGAGCAGGCGCCCCCATACGCATTGTACGCAGGTATCGTTATCGCAGCCGTTGCAGTCGTAGCTGTTGTCGCTTACATGATGCGACGCCGTAAACCACCAACAGGATAGGAGAAACTCTTGCGCTGGATCGTCAAAAGGGCGCTGACTGTGGCGGTCACGCTCTTCAGTGCCCTAACCCTAATTTTTTTCCTTATCAGAATAATGCCAGGCAACCCAATCGACATGATGATTATGCAGCTCATCATGCAAGGTTATGATCCAGAAGACGCTGCACGGAGGGTAGCCGGTATGGTGCCCTTCGTCCCTACCGACCCGGTACACATACAATATATTAACTTTCTGAAAGGCTTCCTCAGTGGCGACTTGGGAAAATCTATACTTTACGCCCAACCAATCACAATGATACTTGTCTATGCAATTCCATGGACAGTCTTCCTAGTTTCGCTCTCGCTAGTGATAAGCTTCTCCCTAGGAGTACTCTTGGGAATGTTCATGGCGTACCGCAGAGGAGGCATTCTTGATAGGATATTCTCTCTTGCCGCCTCAGTCACACGTGCCCTACCGCCCTACGTTGTAGGTGTGATTCTAGTCCTTACTCTGGCTTTTCAAGCCAAATGGTTCCCGCTTATGGGTCCATACGATTCCAGAATACCACCCGGATTTACGTTGGAGTTCATATCCAGTTTATTCTACCATGCAACTCTTCCGGTCTTGGCTTATGTCATCACAACGATTGGGAGTTGGATACTTCAAATGAAGAGCAGCACAGTGAGCGTCCTTGGCGAGTACTACGTGACAGCTGCTGAGGCTAGAGGTTTGCCCGAAAGAAGGATCGTGACTTCCTACGTGGGGAGGAACGCAGTCTTACCCCTCTTCGCAAGCTTGGCAATTTCCATTGGTTTCATTTTCGGCGGATCCACGTTTATCGAGAACATCTACTCCTACCCCGGCATAGGCAGATACCTCGCAGCAAGCGTGCCAGCTCGAGACTACACCATGATGATGGGGTGCTTCCTAGTGACAACAGTGGCTGTAGTCTTATCGAACTTTCTTGCGGACCTACTATACAGTAGGCTGGATCCTAGAATAAGACTGGGGTGAAAGAGATGGCACAGAGCATCAGCCAAAATGCCGAAAGGTTGGTTGCAGGCGGGATCCAGGACCTGAAAGCCTCCTTCAAAATCATTTGGAGGAACCGTGTATCATTTAGTGGCCTCATCATAATTCTAGTCTTTACTTTGATGGCGGCAGTTGGACCTGAGCTGGTACCTTACGATAGAATGCCACGTGTTCTTGACAGGTATCTGCCGCCGTCTCGCGAACACGTACTAGGCACCGATTACGCTGGAAGGGATACCTTTGCTCAGATAGTTCATGGGTCCAGAGAGGTCTTAATAGTTGCCTTTTTGGCAGCTGTACTGACGACTACTATCTCAATAGTGATTGGAATCTCGTCAGGTTTCCTTGGAGGTAAGACAGACACGGCACTCATGACATGCGCTGACATCTTCCTCGTAATACCGTCCTTTCCGCTTCTGCTCATTATCGTGACAAGTATCCCCAGAGTTCTAAGTGCCCTAGAAATCGCATTCATACTGAGTGTAGTAGGCTGGGCATCCTTGGCCAGACCCATAAGGACCCGTGTACTATCACTCAAGGAAGAGGAGTTCATAGAGAGCGCGAGATGCCTCGGCCTGAGTAAGGTACACATACTCTTCAAAGAATTATTCCCGAACCTACTTCCATACATTGCTATGAGCCTTGTACTAGCCATTGTGGGCGCTATCTACTCTCAGGTCAGCCTATACTTCATAGGTGCAATGCCCTACACTTCGACAAATTGGGGGATAATGATCCAGACCGCAATCAATGACGGCGCCCTCATCAACCCGAAAGTCTGGCCCTACCTGCTCTCCCCGATGATGTGCCTCGTGATCATCCAAACTGGCTTCATTCTTTTTCTACACAGCCTAGAAGAGATCTTCAACCCCAGGCTTAGGAGCGAAGCGTAAAGCCTATCTCCAAAGCACTCTACATTCTTGTCCAACCACAAGGGCCAAGGAGACGACAGAAGCTTGACAACAGAAGACTCGGGCATCTTTGCACGGTTCAACAGGCCGAAATCCCTGACCGTGCTCGACATCCGCACGTATTCATGGAACGAACAGCTATCCATGGTCTGCACCCAAGGCTTGATCAACCGCAAAGAGCCTAGGATCTACCTCGTATTCGATGACTACGTCGATCGCCTCTGGCTCCCCATCTACAGAAAAAGGTATGGTGTGAAGTACAAAGAAGCCCAGAATCTTTTTGGGTTAATCCGGCTGTTCGCAGACGAGTTGGATGGATTCGTAGTCTACGATGACAAGGTGCTTCATTCAGCGAATGTGGCGATGACATACGGAAGCATTCACAACGCTGTTCCCGCATCTCCGACTGTTGCTGACGGGCTCTCTGGTACTGGCCTAAAGAAGATCAATGATTTCCGGGGAAAGTGGCGGGACAGGTTCGAGGCCTACGAATGGGAACTTGAGAACCTTATGCCTCAGTGTAGCAGGAGAATAGTCGGAAGCATGTGCGTAGACCGTCCGTGCGTCGTCAACGACCAAGCAAACAGGCACCACGTACGGGACTACCTTGCAGCCGTAAAAGCATTTAGCTTCGATCTTTCCACAAAGATGAGAGACCGCCGCGAAGTCGACCTCTTCGACAGAATCCTGAGGAGCTTCCCCTCCCTAGGCGTAGTCCTCGGCTGGCACTGCTGCAGAGACTTGGAGATTGAAGCTGTTGCACGAGCCGCCAAGAATGGCTTCTTCGTGCTCTGCAACCTCAGCTCACCTAACTTGACAGTTCACTCTGGCATCAAGACAAGGTGGAAGTTCAGACAAAGACACGCTGCGAAGAGTGCTATCACACTGGAGAACAAGGTATACATCACCTTTGTCCAATCAGATGGAGACGCCATATGGGCGATGAACAACTTCCAAAACCGCAACTGGCTAGACAGCCAGCGAGGAAAGTTCCCATACACCTGGGAAGTCCAACCCATCATGGTCGATCTTGGACCGGGGATGTTGGAGCATTACTACCGTACAGCAACATCCAACGACTACTTTATCGCGGGTCCCTCAGGCGCAGGATACACAGCTCCGACAGTGAACAAATGGCAAAACGAGTTCCTTGAACAAACACGGAAATACCTTGAGGTTTGCGATCTCAGATCAGCTCTGGTCATGAACCGTGACAGAAGGGTAGGCTATCAGGAGCTCGATGATCCCGGTCTCCCCCTAGCAATCATCAACAAGATACGGTCATGCTTCGGTTTCTTGCACGGTTACGTTGGATCAGGGTTTGAGCCAACAGTCTTTGTGGATAATATCCCCTATGCTCACACGTCGCTCTACGTGTCCGGTTCCTCAGACGTTCTCAAGGAGGTTGAAAGGTTCGGTAAAGGAAGCAGAACCAGACCGCTGTTCGTCTCAGTACATGTCCGCGAAGACGCAAAAATGCCGACTCTAAAAGGCGCGATTGACAAGCTAGACCCTAGGATCTATGAAGTGGTTACACTGGACGAATTCCTTCTGACATTACAGAAAGCTAAGAAAGAAGGCCTTTACAGAGAAGCCTTCCCAGAGAAAGAGTTTCTGAGAGAAAGCTTGAGTGAACAGGGACGAGCACATTGGGAGAACCACCTTAGACGGGTTGCTCGTCTCGAAAAGACCGTGGATCTTGAGCCAGACCATATGCTGAACGAGTTCAACGCTGGCATGTACGACTTCACACGAGAACACCTTGCGGACCTCCTCGGGTACGAAGCGATAGAAGTCATGCTCTACCTCGTTCAATCCGCCCTCAACATGAGAGGAATATACGTCAACAACCTACGCAGAAGCGTCGAAGACTTTCTCAAGGAATACCCAGACCTGCCTGATTCTAAAACTGTCAAAGACGCTCATGAACTCTGGCGAGATTGGGAACATGCAAAGTACGATCTGGACGACATGCGGCAGCTTACCCAGAAGGTTATCAAGCTTGCACGGCTTCTTGAAAAACAACTCTTTCCGCAGCAATGAAACCGCAAATTCTCTGGGTAACTCTTATACCTAGTGAAACACAAGAAACTTGGCAGACACTTACGGATTGGAGAGACGAACTTGCCAGCTAAGAAGGAATACCTAGACTACATCCAAGGATCTTGGAAGGAGATCCAACAAAGCTACGAACGGATGCTTGAAGACTGGAAGAAAGAAATGGAGACCGCGGATACCTACTATGCCCCGGGAGCGCCCTTGTACCCTGCTGTGATCGAAGGACTCCTGTATTCTCTCACAGATGATGCGGGTCATGCCAGACGGTCCAGAGATGCCTTGCTTTCCTATGCAGAATTCCCCAATAAACTGCCAGACAGAATGAGACAGATGCCTAAACACGCCAAGGGCATATGTCCGGTGACGCCTCCGTTCGGCGGAATGACTCTTTTCCTGCGTGCGTACGAGTTCATCAAGGACAGCGAATGCCTGAGCGAAGAAGATCGCAAGACGCTTGAGCAGATCGTAGCGAATACAGCCGAGATATACTTCCCCTTTCCAGAGTGGGGACCGCACAACAGAGCGTCCAAGAGCGGAATCTCGCTGACGTATGCGGCGAAAATGTTCCCGAATCATCCTCAGGCCCCGAAATGGGGGAAACTCGGCAAGCTTTTCATGGATGGCAGTTGGGGTCACTGGTCACTCGAAGACACCGGAATGTATTGCCTCATCTGGCTTGCGGACCTTCTGATCTGTGCAGACGTCATAGGCGACTCCAGCGTCTTTGAATCGCCAATGTTGAAGTACTATTTTGACTACTTCAAGAACCTCTTCTGCCCACTTGGGATGATACCTGACTACGGAGACTCGGTGTGGGGTTCAGCTTGGGACCTGTGCATGGTCACCCTTGAGAAGGGCGCAGCCGCCTACCGCGATCCTTACATGAAGTACACCGCCGATCGAATCTTCAGGCAAGCGCGTGAGACCCACAAGTTCAGTCCTTACGCCATCTTTGGCTATCTCTGGGCGGACGACTCGGTCGAACCCAAAGCTCCGTCTTGGGGCAGCCGCGAGGTCATTGACGAGGTTATCGGTAAGAAGATCGTGTTCCGAAGCGGCTGGGACGAGAATGCCACGTACATGCTGTTGAACTACATGGATGAAGGGGACATAGGCTGGTACTACAAGGAGCACCTGCGGAACACTCTTGTCGTAACCGCAGAGAAGATGCATCATGGACACGCCGATGAGAATTCCATAGTCGCCCTGATCAAGAACGGTTCCTTTCTTCTTCATGACAGTGGTTACCGTGAAGGCTTGCCGAATGGCGCCTACCGTTCCGACGTGTATCATAACCGCATCGTAGTACGTCCGGGAAAACCTTCGAACCAGAGCCTATTCGACTTCATACGAAACATAGGCATCTACCAACCGGTCAACACAAGGAGGGTTCACTTCAAAGTCTTCAAAGATGTTGATGTCAGCCGAACAGAGGTCACAGATGTAGGAAATGGGTACCACTGGAACCGCGTGGTTACCTACCTGAAAGGGCTGGAAGCCTTCCTGATCCATGATGGAGTGAAGATGCTAAGGGCGGGCGAGTTCACAGTCGGCAACCTCCTATGGACCCAGCAAATCCACGAGGCTGGTTCAAATCACTTTGATACATCCATCGACCTTATTGGGCAGGTTGGCGCTTGGGGCAACCCAAGGATAACCCTTGAAGAGAGGAAACGGCGAGCTTGGCCCAACAAAACCGGAGAAAGGCTCCTTATCTACTTTCACCCAGGAAGGGGTAAGACGGTGGGAACCAGCGAGGCAATGCGTTGCTACCTTCCAGAGAAGTGCGTACACGAGTCGTGTTCAAGAAACTTCGAGGCTGGCGACTATGTCTCCTTCACGACTCTTCTCTGGCCTCACAAAGGTCAGGAATCAAGCGACAAGTTGCTCGGAAGCATCGAATCAATGAAGGTCGAAAAGTATCCAAGAGCGGACGCAATCAGGCTCAAACTGCCAACCGGAAGCGTTTCCATTTGCGTGAAACACGACCTCTCCATCGGCTTGGTCAGACCTGAGATGAGACCCGCTTACACCTATGAAGCGGGAAGGATTCAGTACGGCGAGATCGAAACAGATGCAGCATACGCGTATGCGAAACTGTCAGGTCACGTACTAGACTACGCTTTCATCGACGGGATGAAGCTATTCTTTGGCAGTAGAGAAGTCTTCGACTCGGACAAGCCGTCTGTCTACGACCTAAGTCATAGACCGGACCTTGGTCGAGAAGGAACCTTCAAGACGGATCGGGAGCATTGGGAGTTCGAACTCAAGACGAAATGGGATTCATGGGAGGACACCGTTCAGATCTAGAGCACCTAACAGATCTTTGGGATCGAGATGAGCCAAAGCTTTGAGGGCGAGTTCTTCAGGGGCAAGGGCGATGTCGAGTACCTTCAGATTCTAGACACCGCTCGCCGCATGTTCGATCCTAACCCAGAGTTCCAGACCGTGCCCATGCTCTACGCTCCCGAATGGAACGGACTCATGGAAGGACTGACATGGCCTGCATGGTGGATACAGAACAGCTACGGCACAACCTACTGCGCACTACCATTTCTTACGGAGCCGCTTTTGACTTTCCTACAAAATTCCCAAGACCTCTGGTTTGAGCTGATGGGTGACGGTCAACGAGCAGGCGCCTACGGCTGGGTTGCGCCGGACGGATGCCTGTGCGATGCTGCAAAACCCGGCTGGGTAATGTACAAGCAAGGCGATGGCCGCGTGGACATACACGATTGGGGCATGGAGTTCACAGCTGCTGGGCTACTGCTAGAGGCAGAGCTTTTGCTGATCAGCCGAGACCCGACAACCATCGCTCGTTACCTGCCCAAACTGGAACGCTGCGCCGACTTCATAGAGACACGCCGCGATCCCACGAACAACCTCTTCTTGGTCGGGCCCGCAGGCAACTTGCTAGCGCCCAGCTACGCTGGCCAGAAGCGGCCTGACGGAACCTACGATAAGGCCTATCTTGCTGGCCTATCCATCACCTACATTGCTGCGCTCGACCGACTGATTGAACTGGAGAAGCTGGCGGGCAGAAGCGAGAAAGCCCAAGATTATTCAGACCGCCGCAATCAAGCCCGAAAAGGGCTTCCACTGCTCACAACAGACGAAGGCTATTTTGCAAAATCCTTGGACGTTGATGGCACAAGGCACGGAGTCTACGGCGCCCAGAAGCATGGGTATTTCGAGGCCTCGCCAAACCATGACGCCATTGCCTTTCGAGTCGTAGGTGACAAACAAGCAAAGAAAATATACGAGAAGATCAACTCCATCTCTGGTCTACGTCCCCACGATTTCATAATCGCCAATTACCCGTCTCTGGATGACATGTACGAGAAGCCTGAGGGCCTGTGGGAGTTCGGCAGATGGGTCAATGGCGGACACTGGTCTACCTGCGAGGCACGGATGATCTTGGCTTACTATAGACTCGGCATGTACGAAGATGCTCGATGCTCAATGAAGCGGATGCTGACGTTCGCCCGAAGGTTCCGCATGGACAACCCGCTTACCAAGTTCGGAAGCGACGTGTACCAACCCAAACAGCCCATCAACCTGACTTACGATGCTTTCGGTCCGCCCGCCGCGATGATAAGAGGACTCTTCGAATACCTCTATCATGCAGACAGTTTGGTGCTGGCACCTCATATCCCGCCGAGCATCGTACAGATGGAGCAGCTGTTCCCCGTACGGTTCGGCACCAAGAAACTCTACCTCTCAACAACAGGCACAGGTGCCGTTCGGTCAGTCTGGGTCAACGGGCGACTATGGGAGCTCTTTGACGCGCGATCGATCTATCTTCCTTACGGCAAGACCCCTGAAAAAGCACGTATCCACATAGTGTTTGGCGCCAAGCCAGAAAAGCCCTCTTTGCCAGAAATATCTGAACAGCCCAACACGGTATCACCTCCAAGCAAGGCAACCAAGGATGACTTGCACTCGACGGAACAAAGCGCCACAATGATGTACGAACTATACGCGCGGCTTGTTGAAGCAGGCTTAGGAGAGAGCTACGAGGCAGCTCACGCCAAGCTCGTAGTAGACTTAGTGGCCGCCATCTACAGGCGCGAAAGGATGCACGCTGAAGGCAGAATTCCGGCCTTGCAGGAAGACTCACAGACTGCAGCTGACCGCTCATTTGTGGACGCATCTGTTAGACTCAGTAATGGTTTGGCGAATTTGCTGAGATCTTACGAGAACTCTAGCGAACCCCACAAGAGAAAGGTCTTTGGGATATGGGTCAGCGTCCCACAGGCTCTCAGTTCGCGATAGTCCGGGAGAGCCTGGCAATAGAGGCAACAGTGTTAGCATATACGGCACAGCAATAGCGACAAGTGCACAACACGCAAATAAGTTCAGAACGTTGATTACTTGAGATTAGTTAACACAGAAGCTAGAGATGAGGCTGGATTGAAGGAATCCGGAACATATGCTATGGAATCTAGCGACGCTCTGATCTTGGGGAACAACCTTTTGGAGATACGTCTATCCTCATTTACCGGAGGGCTACTGAACATAGAGAACAAGAGGACAGCAACTTTCTACAGAAGAGACGAAGAAGACTCGCCAGTTTTCTACCTATGGACTCTTCTCTCGGACAAGCTTCACCCCCACGGCCCACATTTCGCGAACGATTCCGAGCCAGTCAAAATCCACTTCCCCAGCAAGAAGACTTTTCGGTCTTATAGCCTGAGAAGTGCAACTCAAGGGAAGTCCATCATCATCCGGCATAGGTTCCTAGGAAGCATCAACGTGACATACACAGTCACAGTGAAGAACGACAGTCCTTTCGTATCTTGGCGCATCACAGTCGCCAATCACCACAAGGACCTGCGTTGGGGACAGGTTGTGGGAGTCGGCTTTCCGCAGCTTGCAGGGATCGTACTTGGCGAAGCCCCAGAGAAAGCGGTTCTTGTCAGACCAAACAGGTTTGGGGAGAAAATTCCTGATCCAATAGGAAGTGCAGGCACATTCCCCGTAAACCTATGCTATGAAGGAATGGCTTCGATGATGTGGATGGACCTCTACAGTGTCGGCAACAACAGTGGGCTATACTTTGCAAGCTATGATAAGACGTTGTTGATGACCGAGCTCGAGTCCGAACCAGATACCGAGGAGAAGACGATGAGACTCGGCTTCCGTAAGTACGCCTACATTCCGCCTGGAGACTCTTGGACATCCGATCCCTACGTCATCGGCGTACATGAAGGAGACTGGCATTGGGCTGCCGACGCCTACAGAGCGTGGGCAAAGGCGTGGATGAGGAAGCCGGATGTTCCTAAATGGGTGAAGGATGCAGACGGGTGGTATGGTGTAGGCTTGGGACCCAGACAATACCACGACAGCGACAACGTCTACATGTTCAAGGATATTCCATCGCTCTATGGTGAAGCCGAGTACGTGGGACTTAACTGGATTGAGGTTTGGGGGCAAATGGTCTTGAATGGGTGCTACAGGTTCTATTACCCAGACCCGTATCTGGGAACCGTTGACGAACTCAAGGCAGCGATAGCTGAAGTCAAGAAGCGAAACGGTCACGTAGGCTTCTACGTGAATATACAGGCCTTCGACCCGCGGCTACCGGAGCTTCCGAAGAAATATCAGGGAATGATCCCGGCTGATGTGCAGATTCCAGACTGGATGGATGAATTCAAGAACTACGCGGCCATGCATTTCGACGGCTCTCATGTGAGGCAGTACATAAGGCACGATGAGTGGTCGGATGGGCACAGAATAATGTGCACCGCATGTGAAGGATGGCGCAAGTACATCATGCATTGGTCGATCGACAGGTACGTCAGAGAGTACGGCGCAAATGTCATTTACGTCGATCAAGTCTCGTCACCGCCCGTTGAATACTGCTTCGACCTCAATCACGGGCACCGCCATCATGGCGCTTGCGTTCAGGGCAGAACGGAGACCATGAGAAGAATCGTTGAAGAAGGACGGAAAGCTGAACCGACCTTCGCACTGGTCTTCGAAGGGAATGGGGACGCGGCTGGTCAACACGGGCATGTGCACCTTCTGACAAGCGTGGCCGGACAGACAGGATACCCTTGCCCCGAAGTTTTCTCCTACACTTTTCCATACTACATAATCATAGATGGATTTGCGAACGGATGGAACCAGCAGACCATGGCTTCATATTACCCAAAGATATGTGGAAGAGTCTGGAGAAACGAGGATGTTGTCAATAGGGTGTTCCTCTTGGGATACAGGTTCGACCTCTGCCTACCTCTGAAGAGGGGGGAGCCCTTCACAGAATACGTTAAGAAAGTGATCGCTCTCAGAAAGAAAGTCAGAAAGCACCTTTACAACTCAACATTCATGGACGACATTGGGATCCATAAGCTTCCAGAAGGCGTTGAGGCAAAGGTTTTCAGTCACAAGGAGTGCTTAACCATCACAATTCTGGATAACCGGGCCGAAAAAGAGCCTTTCGAGCTGGCAATCGATCTGGACAGATATGACAGCCCAAAGATCGCCGAAATAACTATGCACACCTTGGAAGGCTCAAAAGAACTAACCTGCAGGATTGGACACGCTGAAGCCAAAGTAATGATCCCCTCAGAGGAGATAGCCGCCTTAGTTATCCAGAAAGGAAAGTAGGAGCGATGAATGCAGTTGACGTTGTCTACGGGCTAACCTTCGACTAGCGTAGGACCAGACTTTGGCTTGGTGATCTTGCTGCTCACTCACACTGACACGCTAACGAGGATTCATCGCCTCCTGGAGATGATGCCCAATTCCTCTGGCAGTCCTATGCCATTGATTGTTGTTGAGCAGGACTCAGTTTGTTCTTGTGTTTCAGGATGTACTGCTCCAGATGCCGTGCGGTTCTTTCCACGATCCTCTTGGCTTCGGGTCTTGGGCCTCTCGTGAATTCACTTCTTATGTGTTCTATAGGCTGGTGCTCGAGAACGTCTCCTCCACAAGCGTAATGGACGGCCAGAACAGCCGCGACTTCTTCTTGCTTCAGGGTTCTACTGGCCAACGTTGCTCAGCGATTCACTAGCAAAGGCACAACATTTGAGTATTGTGCTCCCTACTTAGCATAATGAGAAGCGACATCTAATGGTTAGGTCTTGAACGCTATATGTAAGATCCTTTTCCCGTAAGCAAAAGAAGCTGCAGACATAAGAGTAGTGAAAGCTCTTGATGAAGCTTATTAATTTCCTTGAGGTTCCTATTAGGTTACCGCAGACCGGTCAAGGTGAATTCCTTGCCAAACGGGTACAATGGCAGGGTCCTTAGGGTCAATCTCTCTAGGGGGCACGTCTCCACCGAAGCGTACGATGATGTGTTCTACCGCAGGTACGTGGGCGGGGAGGGATTCGTTGCCTACTTCCTACTCAAGGAGCTCAAGCCTGGCATAGACGCCCTTGGTCCTGAGAACAAGATGGTCTTTGCCGCTGGTCCAGTCACCGGAACCCCCATTCCTGGCAACGGAAGAAACAGCGTCGGAGCCAAGTCACCACTGACAGGGGGCTTTGGAGAAGCTGAGGTAGGGGGTCACTGGGGAGCTGAACTGAAGCACGCTGGGTTTGACGCCATAATCATTGAGGGCAAGGCTGACAAACCAGCATATCTCTGGGTTCACGACGAAGAAGCTGAGATCAGAGACGCAAATCACCTGTGGGGGATGGAGACGGGAAAAGCTGAGGAGACAATCCGAAGTGAACTGGGTGACAAACTCATCAGAGTGGCCCAGATAGGTCCCGGAGGCGAGAAGCAAGTTCGATATGCTTGCGTTATGGTCGATCTCAAGGACGCCGCAGGAAGGACTGGCATGGGCGCCGTAATGGGCTCAAAAAACCTCAAAGCCATAGCCGTTAGAGGACACAAAAGACTGGAAGTAGCCGACCTTGAGAAGCTGATACAGCTAACCAAATGGATGGTTGAAAACCTAGATGACGTTATAGGTTGGGCTCACAACTACGGCACGGGCTCGGGGTTGGACAGCGGCGTTGCATCGGGCAACCTCCCAACCCGCAACTTCAGGGACGGTGCCTTTCCGAACCCCGACGCCCTAGACGCAAGGACCATAAAGAACGCCATCAGGATCGGTATGGAGGGTTGCTACGCCTGTCCGGTACGGTGCAAGAAGATCGTCCGAATTGGCGAACCATGGAACGTAGACCCAGCATACGGCGGACCGGAATATGAGACACTGGCAGCCTTTGGGACTGACTGCGGCGTGGACGACCTTAACGCGGTAGCCAAAGCCAACGAGCTCTGCAACAGACAGTCTTTAGATACGATATCCGCAGGAGCTGCAGTGGCCTTTGCCATGGAATGTTACGAGAATGGAATCTTGACGAAGAGGGATACGGGGGGCCTCGATCTCCGATTCGGTAACTCCGAGGCCATCGTGAAAATGGTAGAGATGATTGCCCAACGTAAGGGTCTGGGCGATGTCTTGGCTGAAGGGGTCAAGAGAGCTGCAGAGATAATCGGGAAAGGCTCTGAGGAATACGCTCTTCAAGTTAAGGGACAGGAACTGCCAATGCATGAGCCTCGATTGAAGCGTGCACTGGGACTGGGCTACGCCGTATCCCCGACGGGAGCTGATCACATGCATAACCTGCATGACATGGGACTGGCTTCAGCAGGTCCGTCGCTGGAATCGGCCTCGGCCCTAGGAATACTAGAACCAATTCCGCTGGAGGACCTTGGCCCAAGGAAGGTGAGGGCTCTAATCTACCACATTGATGTCCGGGTTCTTGACAACTGCCTATTGCTGTGCGACTTCCTACCGTGGAACCTGTACCAAAAAACCGACATTGCCAAGGCAGTGACGGGCTGGAACACAACGGCTTGGGAGCTAATGAAGATCGGCGAGAGAGTGACCACGATGGCAAGGGTCTTCAACGTGAGAGAGGGCTTCAGAAAGGAACTTGATTGGCTGCCCGCAAGATTCTTTGGTCCGACAGCTTCAGGCCCCCTTTCCAAAACCTCAGTAAACCCTCAAAAACTGAGGAGAGCGCGAAGCATATACTATGGGATGATGGGGTGGAACCAGAACGGCGTTCCAACTAAGGCGAAGCTTCAGGAGTTAGATATCAGCTGGGTTGCAACACTTCTATAGTCCAGCATCCTTCTACAGGTTCCATCCTTCAGCCTCACAGGTCCAAAAGGCTGAGACCCACCGGAGAGAGTTTCCAAGGCAACTGCAAGAAGCAAGCTGCTCTTAAGGGGTTTACGCGTGGAGGCTTTGTTTGAGAAGTACTTTGTACGATCCTCTGAGCCTTGAAACACATACCCCTCGGTCAGACCTTTCGTTCAGATTGCCCTTTCATTATCTTTTAATATGTTCAAACTCTTTCTCTTGAGTAAGAGGAAGCGAAGATGACATCCAAGCGATCCAAGTTAGAGATTTATCTTGACGTCTTGAAGACTATCAGAAAGGGCACGTGCAAACCTACGAGGATAATGTATAGAACTAATCTCTCTTGGAAGCCTCTGATGGATGTTCTTGTTTCTTTAGAAACACAAGGCTTAATAGTTGTGAGGAGCGAAGGCAACCACAAGTTCTATGAAATATCTGACAAAGGGAAGAACGTTCTGCAATACTTCTCAAAAGCCATGGAGTCAATCGAGGTATCCTAACAAGGCTGAAAGATTGCCAGTGCACCTTCTGAAAACCTTCACTCTGGCATGGAGACGCGTAGTAAGGTTGCTGGGTTCTTAGCACCGTGACAACAACTGGCGAGCTTGATATCTCTTCCACAGAAACGTCTGCCACATCCAGACGAGAGGTCGTGCCCGCGGGTTGATTATTGACCGAATCTATGCCTCGGCTGGGAGAAAGCTCCTTACTCGATATTCTCCTCAAGAATCTTCTGAAGTTCTTCTATCAGGGCCTTAATCTCCTCTTTTCCACCGAGCGTCACGGTTGTGCCATATGCGTCTGAAATGCACCATTCACCGGTCACTGCACGCCACAACGTCCACAATAGACGTCACCATCTCATGAGTATCTCTGTTCGTAGATTCGAAAGAACTAGCCTATATATAGCTTTCTGGCGAAGGAAGAGCACAAGCAGCGCTATGGATATGTATCAGTGGAGCCTAGCTGCACTTATTTCTCTTTGCTCAGTCTTTCCCAGTCGACTTGTTTCGCGATGCTCTTCAAGTGGGATTTCAAGGTTTTCTCAGCGCTTTCAAATCCGAGGCGCCCAGCATTCCAAGTTACGTAGGGAGGATAGAATGAGGCTTCCTTAAATTTGGCCTTGCCTTCTGCCAAGTCGAATCTTATGTATCCCAGTTCCCTGAGGTAGCAGGAGTCGTTTGGGCAGAGGATGTCGATCTCCCTTAGTTCGTGCTTCAGGTACAATACCTTGTACTCTTCTGGGTTTTCAATCATCCTTCCGCAAGGACACTGAATATTCTGGGCTGATTCGGGCATCATGTTCACCTTCTTCTTCCTTCAAACTCTGCCGCTGTTAGGACAAGCCCACGTCTTTGTTCAATATTCTCGACGGTTCCGTCTCTCAAGAACACAACTCTATCACTGATGTCAATCATCTTCAGATCATGAGTCGCACATATGACCGTTGTTCCTCTCTCAGCCTTCAAACGGTACAGGAGCTGAACAATAGCGAACCCAGTGTTAAGGTCCAAGTTTCCCGTGGGCTCGTCGGCGAGGATTATCGCAGGGTCATTCGCCAAAGATCTAGCGATGGCCACCCGCTGTTGTTGTCCTCCGCTAAGCTCGGTGGGTCGGTGGTCAACGCGGTCACCCAAGCCAACAACGTTCAGAAGCTCTGTAGCCTTCTTCTCTCGTTCGTCCCTACGTACCCCAAGGAAAGTCATTGGCAGAGCGACGTTTTCCTTCGCTGACAATACTGGTATAAGATTGAAGGTCTGGAAAATGTAGCCTATTTTCTGGCATCTCAGCCAAGCCATAGCCTTAGATGGCATTTTTGAGAGGTCGACTCCGTCGATGAAGATGTCACCCTTTGTGGGCCTGTCAATTCCCCCGATCATATTGAAGAGGGTGGTCTTTCCCGACCCCGAAGGCCCCATGACAGAAAGGTATTCACCGTGTGGAATCTCTAGGTTGATGCCGCGCAGAGCATGGACCTCTTCGCCTTTCAGGTGATAGACCTTGTGAACATCCACAACTTTGACAGCGGGGACTTCTTCTCCCATTGTAACGTGCACCTCTTGGCACTCTTGATAAATGCCGGTAAGATGTTTATATAGTTAATGCAGAAATGAATGCACCAACTTCCTTGGTTGGAGGATCACAAAAGAGTGTCTGCGAATATATTCGTCATTAACCCCTCAATCCTGACCGATAATGTTAGCGCTGTTTCCACGATTTCTTCGCCTTTTGAAGTAATTGCATAGGTCCTTTTCCTGCCGTTCCATCCTCCTTTGATCAATCCGTCTCTCTCAAGCGCGTAAAGTAGTGAATAGACAGAGCCTGAGGTTGGTAGGAAGTCGAACCTGCTGTATATCGAAGTAATCACGTCATAGCTGCTCATGGGAGCTCTCCTCAGCTCCGAGAGTATCAGAATATCCATGAAGTTCTTTATGATTCTTCTACGGATGTGCCAAAGGAGGCGGTTTCTCTCGCCGCGTATGGTCTGCATCATATCTGTCCCCATAATTCAATCTACGTATGAACGTATATAAATTTTTCCGTTCCGTATGGATTTCCAATCCAAGACACAAGCGAGGTGGACATGATGGCCTTAAGCTATTGGAGGAAGATCATGCGGCAGAAGTGATACAAAGAGCAAAGCGACGCAAATACAATGATATATATGCACGTGATGACAAGAGTTATCTTCACTGCGTCTCGAAGATAGAGGAAGGTGTCTATCTTGAGTTTGTTGAAATACTCTTTAGGACTAGTTACAAAGGAGCTGGAACTGTCAAGAAAGAAGAAGCAGGCTTTGGACGCCTTGTCTTCGGTTGGCAAGATATCTAAGCCCACCTACGACCAACTGGAAACGGAGCTTAAGGAAGCGATGACCGGCTTGGAGGGTCACCTCAAGACGCTCATGAGCAAGATGGCTGTGAGAGCCCAGGAGCTTGAGGAGCAAGTGAGCACTTTGGAGTTATTCTTGGCAAGCCTTGAGATTCATCACGCTGCTGGAGATGTGGACGACAAGACCTACGAAGAACAGAGCAACGCCATCCTTCTAGGCTTGGATGCCACAAAGCAAGAGTTGAGTGAATTAAGGGCCTCTTTGTCTCCGCCCGCCCCAGAGACCGCCAAGGCGCCATTAGAATCAGCACCCACCAAGGTGTTAGAAGCCGAGGAGCTAGCGGCCGTGGAGGAAGAAGAGATCGAAGAGGAACCGTTAGCTTTTGAGCCAGTGGAATCTATTAGACCGAGCCAAGAAACCACAACTGAGAGTACCCATACCGAAGCTGCCAAGAGCGAGGCGCCGTTACCATCGACCTTGTCAGAAGAACCCTCATAGTAGGCTCTTCGTGGCTTCGAAACAAGGAAACCGTTCTCTCTTCGCAGCTAGAATCATTACGTAGACTTGGTTTCAAAGCTAAGACAGGAGCATCTAGTGATCGCTAACGGAAGACGGCTCAGTCTCAAGAAGTGTTCACCCTAGCAGAGCAGAATAGGCGTCTAACACACGGTTGGCCGAACAAGAGATTGTCCTGCCGTCTATCCTAGTCACGTTGGGCCTCTTTAATATCACTTCGGCTCGGTCGCTATCGTGGTACTGTACTCTAAGTTCGATAGGCATCTTAGGTTTGAAGGGAATATACTCTCCCGCCTTCATTGTCGCTCGTCTGGCGGCTTCTTGAATCAGCTTCTGTGTCACCTTGGGATGAAGGCACTTGGCAGCAAACCTACTCGTGGCTTCTTTCACAGCCACTGTTTCGATCTTCCCCAAGAGTGCTTCGGCTTCCCGCACCGCAGCTGCGTCACCAGTCACCAGCACAAGCGGTACATCGTGATGCCCAGCTAGGGCTGCCCACAATCCTATCTCCCCGACCGGTTGCCCGTTAAGCCATATGTTATCAATGCCAGTGTGCGACAGAGTGTGAGTCAAGATTCCATCCGGCGTTCCAGCCATAGAATGGGCTCCAACAGCGAACATCAAGTTGAAGGATGCACCTAGTCCTTCGAGCTCCAGAAGTCTTCTGCCTCGTATCAGCTCGGCCCTTGAATCTAATCCCTCAATCAAAATGCTGAAAGCTGCCCCGTGACCATCCAGAACTACTATGTCTGTGGCTCCGCCCTCAAAGGCTCCTTCAATAGCGGCATTCACATCTCCTGTCAATAGTCTTCTGGCTGGTTCGTGTTCTCTGCCTCCGGGGTTGAAGTCGCCCCAGTCGCCGGCTATGCCGGTTGCCCCTTCGAGGTCGGTCATGATGAGAATCTTCATTCCGGTCACTCTTTTAGTGGAAACTCAACTGTACTCAGAGTCTTGCTGGACTTGTAGATGGCCCTTATTAGCTCTATGGATCTTCTACCTTCAGCTCCCGTTACATATGGTTCGCTGTCCTCCAGAACCGCGTGGGCGAAATCTTTGAGGAGTGAGGCGTGATTTGTTGCGGGCACAAGTTCGGGGCTAGCCCAAGATTTGAGTCCTTCTTTTGCTTCGACGGAGGTTTCCTCCTTTTCACCAGCAACGGACCATCGTTTGAGTATCTCTCCCTCGATTATGGCTGTTCCTTTGGTTCCGTGAATCTCCAGTCTAGTTGGGAGCCCTGGATAGACGGCCGTGCTCCCTTGGACGACTCCTAAAGACCCGTTCCGGAATCGCATGGCGGCCACTGCGACGTCTTCTACCTCTATCTTGTGGGCAAAGGTGTCGGTCTGAGCCCACAAGGTTTTGGGCGGCCCCATTATCCAGACAAGCAGGTCAATGGTGTGGATTGACTGGTTTATTAACGCTCCACCGCCTTCCGTAGCCCAGCATCCTCTCCAAGGACTGTTGGCATAGTACTCTTGGGTTCTGTACCATTCTATGACTGCTTCTCCAAGAATCAGGCGTCCCATCCTTCCCTCATCGGCTGCTTTCTTGACTCTGCTGAAAGTGGGATCGAATCTCGACTGAAGGATGACGCCTAGCTTCACGTTTCTTCTGGCCGCCTCTTCAATCATCGCGTCAGCTTCTTTGAGGTTGACCGCCATGGGTTTGTCCACTAGCACATGCTTGGCCGCTTTCATGCCTTCCATAGCCATTGGATAATGTAGGTAATGGGGAGCGCTGATCGCAACCGCGTCTATATCTGCCTTCTGCAACATCTCTGCATAGTCCGTGTACCAGTGTTTCAGGCCCCACTTGGTCGCGAAGTTTCTGGCTCTTTCCTCTCTTTGGCTCGTGACCGCCACAAGTTTTGCCACTCTTGGGTCGGCTACCGTCGAGAGCCCGCGGGCACAAAAATCGGCGCCAACGCCTGTTCCGACTATCCCAAAACAGACCCCTCTTGCCATCAGTTTGCACCTCGACGAGTAAGAGCTTCAAGTAGCTCTTATAAAAAGCTTGAACTGGAGGGGTGGCGGTTGAGCATCTACTTGAAGTAGGGTTTCCTTCTGTCTACGGCTTCGCGGAAAAGCCTTCTCAGGGTCTCTTCTGACGCTCCATTTCTTATAGGATTGAGAAGGTCTACCAGGTTGTCGTTTCTAAAAAGACACGGCTTGAGTTTACCATCAGAGGTTACACGTATCCTGTTGCAGTGCTGGCAGAACTCTGTGTTGTGCATTGGCTTCACGATCTCTACTTCGCCGCCGTTGCGTAGAAGATATTTCCTTCGGTGATGCATCTGTCGGACTGTCACTTTCTCAGCCAAGTCTTCAAGGTAACGCTCGACCCCGCTCAGGTCAGCATGATACCTGTCGTAGACGTAATCCTCCAATGGTGATTCGTATTCTATGATCTGAAGGATCAAACCGTTCTCCTTAGTGAAGGCAATCATATCCGCTATATCTTTCTCGTTCATACCTTTCAGAAGAACCATGTTAACCTTCAAGGGTGTCAGGTCTGCCTTCACTGCCTCTCTGATGCCAGAGACGACTGACTCCAATGCAGCCGAACCCGTAATCTTTCTGAACTTTTCAGGGTTCAGAGTATCTAGGCTAATATTGACCCTTGATAAGCCCGCCTTCTTCAAGCTTCCCGCATACTGCTGGAGGAGGATGCCGTTCGTAGTCATGGAAACCTCTTCAACGCCATGCCTGTCTTTAATACCGTGAACGATTTCCAGAATATCTATCCGTAGCAGTGGTTCCCCCCCTGTCAGTTTCACTTTCCCTATACCGAACGACGCTGCGACGCCTACGATCTTCTGTATCTCTTGGGATGTCATTTCGATGCCTTTGGGAAAGACCTCGCCCTCTCGATGGCAATAGAAGCAATGAAGGTTGCACCTCTGGGTTACTGAGATTCGGACGCTCTCTACAGGTCTCCCATAGGCGTCAGTGAGCATTCCTTTTCATCCTTTAGGGTGCTAAGAGCACGGGGCTCCTAATATTCGCTTCTGTCAGGTTCCGCTTCAGTCGTTGAGCTACAAGGCTTCAGGAAATATGGGCGCTCGGCATGAACACGAGGGCAAGTGAAGCCAGAGGCCAAGGAGCATGGGGCTCAATACATTTTCAATGTCTGTTCAAGCCGCTATATGGGTCCTCAGATGGGCATGAAGGGTCTTCTATGAAATCCGCTTCAGGAAGTTCGCCACTAGAAAGTGGGTCAAAGAGATACAGCCAAGCAGAATCGCGGAGCCAAGCGTCGAGTTGCATGTCGTCTATGTTCAGCTACGGTTTCCTCGCAACGACTGAGATTGCTACTGCATTGTCTACTGCTTGGTCGGCCCTTTGCGACCTCTCCAACATCGGCTGCTCCTGCTGAATCGTTCATTCTTCCAGACGTCAGCTGTGTCGCTATATCCTCTCTTCTCCCAGTATCCGAGCTCCTTCTCCTTCGTGAAAGTTATGCGCTCAATCCACATGGCGCTCTTGTAGGCATATTTGTCTGGGACAACTAGTCTTAGCGGACCGCCATATGGTGTCTGAAGGTATTCGCCGTTGAGCTTGTACGCTAACAGCACGTTGTCCTTGAGAAGGTCATCGAGGCCTAGAGATGTTGTGTACCCGTCTGCACATCTGAAGAAGACATGCCTAGCCTCTTCGGCGGGTTCTACGGTCTGGGCGAGAATGCTGAACTTGACGCCGTACCACTTCAGGCTTCCAACACTCCATCCTTCCACACAGTGGAAGTCGCTCACGGATTCAGATGCAGGCAGCCTGAGGAGGGCCTGCCAGCTCAACTGAACCGGGTTCTCAACTTCGCCGTCGACTGTCAGCCTCCACTTCTCCGGTTCAAACTTTGGGTTTTCACGGACTATTCCAGGGTGGTCTATGTTCCACCGTAAGAGGGCTGGGATCTCATGTTGACCCGGAGGCAGATTCTCTTTCTTCATCTTAACTTGATGTTGACAAAAACCTAGTATTAAATGTTGTTAAAGGATACGGGTTGCGGTTGTTGCAGGTTGAACGTTAGGTCTCAACATGTAGTTGTCGTTGTTGGCGGCGGCACCGCATGAGTAGTAGCAGCAGTTGCCTCGACACGCAATGGCGCAGATGCTTTTATTCAGAGGTATGGGTGTCTAGGCTAGACAACAGTTTCGGCTAAGTTGAACGTGGATGCCAGATCCCTCGATGTTTCGTTACTATGGGAGGTGTTGGGGGAGCCAATCTGGGCTAAAGGTTCCGAGAAGTGACATCGAAACGTTCCTTGTGTATGCAGTAAGTTTTAGATAGGTATGGAAAGGCTTAAATAACAGACATGCACTTTATTTCTGAAATTCAATATGAAGGTTGTGGGATAGAATGGCAGATGGATGGAGACCAATCGTAATCCCGGATGAAATCTACGAGGTTGCCAGAAAGTACTATGAGCAGAACAAAGACGAGCTGAAGCTTAAGAACGGCGTAAGAAGCCTAACGGGCTTCATCAACTTCTGTATCCGGGAGTTCCTCAAGGAAAAAGGCGTTATCTAAGCTCTGGACATCTGCGGCCGGAGCAATCCACTCTTCTGGCAGAATTCTTTTATCGCCAAGCATCGATAGCTTAGCTGGTATGATTACAGTCGAAGAGTCCATTGTGGCTGTGGTGCTTTTCTGTTGGGTGGTTTTTGTAGCATTGGTTCTGACGAGAAGCTTTTACCACTGGATGAAGAACAGAGGGGTCGAACACAACGTCGCGGTCTACTACAATCGAAAGCTCATACACATGCTAGCGGGAGGTGTTGTGGCGACTTTTGTTCCCTTCGTCTTTAGTAGCTCCTTCTTTCCCTTCATTATGGCTATGTTGCTCGCTGTGTTCGTTTACACGCCTCACAAGATTGGAAGGATTATGTTCTGGTTTCAGACTGAAGACAACATGTACGAAGTCTCCTTCGCTATTATGTGGGGCACAGTAATCACGTTGGGGTGGTTGGTCTCTGGCGGAGACTTCTGGATTGGCATACTGCCCGTGCTCTTTATGTCCTTTGGGGACTCAGTGACAGGTGTTGTCAGGAATGTTCTTTACAAGAGGCGGACGAAGTCTTGGTGGGGGAACGTGGCGATGGCTCTGTTCTCGGTCTTCGTGGGGGCTGTGCTCGGAGCGGCTGGAATGCTTGCGGGGGCAGTTGCCTCAGTGGTTGAGCACTTTGAGTTTCCTCCGATCGACGACAACGTGACTGTGCCCGCTGTCTCATTCGCGATTCTACTTCTTGCCAAGTTATATGCGCCTTGGATGTTGAAGTTCTAGTCTCCTCGGGTTGGGTATTCGGGGTAGAGGGCCAAGAGAACCCGCGGGAGTCCATTTCTGGAAGCAACTCTTATCTCCATAGTCCCTCAGTAGTTGCAGTGGCGGTTCGTAGTGAATGATAGGGAAAGGTTTCTGGCGACAGTTAGGTTCCGAGATGCTGACAGATATCCTTATTGGGAGCTTGGGATCTGGGGGCAGACGTACGAAAGATGGCTACGCGAGGGCATCACCGAGTCCGAACTAGCAGGCGACTGGTTCAGAGGCGAACCGAAGCTTGCAGGGCTCGACAAGAGAGACTTCATCCGGCTGAACTTGGGACCGATCCCTGGCTTCGAAACGACAATCGAAGAAACCGACCGTTACGTCGTCCTAAGAGACCGCTGGGGACGAGTTAGAAGGTCACTAAAGGCAGGAACTGTGCGCGGAACAAGGCCTTCGATGGACACGTTCCTTGACTCGTTCGTGAAGGATCGCGACGGCTTTCTTGAGATGAAGAAGCATTTTGACGCGCACGATCCAGCACGGTATCCAGAGAACTGGGACGAGTTGAAACAGAAGTGGCAGAACCGAGACTATCCTCTATACCTGACTGAGAACTGTGGGTTCGGCGGGCTGTACTGGAATCTTAGGGAGATGATGGGCACTGCTCGGCTTTCGATTGCTTTCTACAGAACGCCTAGCCTCGTACACGAGATGTTGGACTTCATGGTTGACTTCCTGATCGAGGCCACGAAGAAAGCTTTGAACGACGTCAGGGTCGACGCCTTCATCTTTAACGAGGATTTCGCCTGCAAGAGCGGACCTCTGATTTCCCCAAGAATCTTCAGAGACTTCTTTCTGCCGAGATATCTAGAGATCATAAGGAATCTTCGTAAGCATGGCGTGGAGGTTATTGAGCTCGACAGCGACGGGAACACGGAGATCTTGATCCCATTGTTCATCGAAGCAGGTGTAGACGCTCATTGGCCTCTTGAGGCTGCTGCCGAGATGAACCCTATGAAACTCCGCAAGGAGTATGGAGAGGAACTTGCGTTGTACGGCGGCATAGACAAGCGGGCCCTTGCAAGAAGCAGGAGAACGGTCGAGAAAGAGGTTTACAGCAAGATTGCGCCCTTGACCGAGCTCGGCGGCTACATCCCCACAGTGGACCATACTATTCCGCCAGATGTTCCTCTTCGGAACTTCCTGTATTACGTCGAGCTGAAGCGCAGACAGGCCAAGCAGGCCTGACCCAGAGCCTCTGGCTGCGGTGACTGGTATGGGTTGACAGGGAGACGGTCACATGTTTTCATAGTGACAAACGCGTGTTACCAATCCTAGATTTGATGCAGAGAAAACGAGAGTGTGCTAGGAGTGTTCCGTTTGAAGATGCCTTTCAGGTTGGGAACAGTGAACGCAGAGACGAAAGACCGCGCTTTCTTAGTCTTGACGTACTGTCTGCTGTCCTATTCAGCTGTGTCGTCTTCCATTACTTCGTTTACCCCATCTCATCTAGGTCGGCAGGTTAGAGTCTCGCCCTAAGTGTGTGGAGAATGACTTGGCACAAGTCTTTAAAGTCCGAACTCCATTCTAGAGATGCTCAGGGGTCGTCGGCTAGCTTGGTCTAGGCTATGAGACTTGGGCTCTCGTGACCCCGGTTCAAATCCGGGCGACCCCACATTAACCTCTTTTCCAGAAAAAGGCAATTGCTAGGGCTTGTTCTCATGATTAAGCTTAGTTCACGAAGGTTCTTTTGTACACATCCTGTGGATAATCGGCAATTTCGCGACGAAGTTTGAACCTGGACTCAACGGCGTCAAGGCAGAAGTCCTAGAAAAGCTCCTTGTAGATCTCCTGAATAAGAATGGTGGAATTCTCTCATAGATTCTTCTTACCTTTTTTTCTGTCAAGATCATCCCATCTATAAAGTGGATGTTTTGGCCCGGTAAGATGTAGCCATAAGCCTTCTCAAAGCTCTCCTAACCTCGTTTTCAGCTGGTGTCTCACAGAGCAACCAAGCTAAGCAATTCCCTCGAGTATTGGGCGACAGTAAAGTCAGGTGGCTAGGTCGATTGCGCTTTTGACTGAGCTTTGACTTCTAGAATCCGAAAATCCTAAACAACATTTTCTCTTCGGAAAATCGTTTGTTATCGTTAATAACGATATTCGGGCAGATTTTCGATAATCTGCTAATGACTGCATATGAGATTACATATGGAGAAATTGCTGATGACTGCAGAGTTGAGGCTGCAATCGTGTCTAAAAGTCCAACCGGAAAGAAGAAAAAGGGAGTAAGAAGAAAGATGGATAGAGAGCTAACAAAGGTTGGGTACTCTCTTTTTCACATTCCAAGGCGTATTTTCATTGAAGCAGGCGATAGTATGTTTGAGCCGTGAAAATCCGCCCGTTGTGTAGTGAGGTTTGACTGCAGGCTTGTTTTTGGAACGCGCGTAGATTTGACGAGTGATTTTTCTATGAGGCGTAGACTATTTCGCGAACTTCTTTGGATGGCGTTTGAATTTTTTCTTGCAGCTCGCTGAGCAGAAGTAGTATGTTTCTCCTTCAAAGTTTATCTTGAATTTTGCTGTTTTTTCGTTAAGCACAGCGCCGCACACGTAATCTCTCAATCAATGGCCCCTATGTTCTATGATGAAGGGCCAATATAAACTAGAGTGGCCCAGTAGTGCTTGGTAAATGTGAGTATTGAACTATTCTCTAACATTTCAACTCTCACCGAGCTTTTGTCTGTTCAACCTTTCAGGTTAGGACCTCAACGATCCAGTAGTTGTTGACGTGCATCATTGGTTTGTTGCAGCTGAGGCACTAGGGGAGGAGCTCAAACGCCTCCGCTTAGACAACGCACATACGAGCTTCGCCCGAAGAAAATATCTGGAATACTGCTCTCGAATTTCCATTCGTTAGCCTCTGCTCTCCCGTATACCGCTCTGACAGGTGTGGACTCTTCAAGTCCTTTTCAGAGCTCTTTCGCTCCCTTGCCTGGTAGCGCTCGGGGCGATCAAACCGTTCTATCCTAGGAAAGCTATAAAATGTGCGCGCAAAAACCAGAAATCCTATGCAAATGGTCCAAACTCTTAAATTCTGCAATTCTTAACTTCGTTCTGGAGGGCATAAAATGTCTCAATACTTTGAGGCTGCAAGGGTTGGGAGTTGGCTTGGATGGGTTTTCAATTTTGGTTTTGGGAGTGTTCTCTTTGGAGTGCCTCCCTTTGAGATTACTGCCATAGTCCTCTTTGCCTTCT
>CAYXIF010000010.1:0-56326 GCA_964465575.1 uncultured Candidatus Bathyarchaeia archaeon
GTCGAACCGAGCTCAACATCATGGCCAGCTTTCCCGCCATCCTACACAAACCCCGTAAATAGGGATTCTTCTGCCCTGCTAAGAACAGCAAGGGGATTGTCACCGGTCCGGATGCACCCAGCCGCCTCGGAAAGTCTTTAATAGTGCTTGAGGCACTGGGATTTTCTGATGCCCAACGGGAAGTGAACGAGGTTGAAAAGGATTAGAGTCGGTGTTGTTGGAGCTGGAGGAATCTTCCGAGGTGCTCATCTCCCAGCTTACCCAGAGATCAATGAGGCTCAGCTTGTATCGCTCTGCGACGTATCAGAGGAAATCCTGAAAGGCTCAGAAAAGAGAACAAAGGAAGTCTATCTAGACAGGGCGAAGAAGGCTGAGGAGAAGGGTGACGCCGACCTTGCCGAAGGGCTCAAGGCGGACGCGGAAGGACTGAAAGCCTACTCTAGCTTCACCCAGATGCTCTCAAAAGAGAACCTCGACTTGGTTGACATATGCACACCAACTAAATTCCACAATCCGACAGCGATAGAAGCCCTAGGGCGAGGCACAAACGTTATGGCCGAGAAACCCATGGCTAGAACCTATCTCGAATGCCTCGACATCATCGAAGCCATTGAAGACAGCAAGAAACTCTATCAACACAACGAAAACTGGCTCTACGATCCTTTCTGGTACAATGCCAAAAAACTTATTGAGAGCAGGATCATTGGCGAGCTTCAACTGGTCTTTCTCGCCACAGCTCACGGCGGTCCTGAATGGGCATCATGGTTCTGGGACCCCGACATCGCAGGCGGAGGAGCGCTCCTAGACAACGGCGTCCACGCCATAGCCGCTTCCTGGTTCCTGAACGGCTTCGAAAGAGAGCCAAAAACCGTGAAGGCAGTTGAGCCCTATGGCATCTGCATCAAGATGAAGACCAGAATCCTTCAAGGAATGTTCAGGCCCTTCGAGGTTGAGGACGACGCCCACGTGATGATAAGGTTCGAGGACAAAGACGGAACATGGTCAACCGCCCACGTTGAAGGCTCTTGGTCACACAGAGACTCAATGGACACAATCATCATAGGAACCAACGGCACAATCAAACCAACCCACAGGGAAGGCGACACCTTCATAGAGATCACTGACGCATCTGGCAACAGAAAAGAACACAACCTCGGCAAAGTCACATGGACTCAGAGCTTCGTCGGGGAAATAAGGAACATGTGCAACTGTGTGCTGAAAAAAACTAAGCCCATCTGTGATGAGAAGATTGGCACAGAAACCACAGCCATCGTGCAGTCAGCGTACCTCTCCCAGAAGAAAGGGATGAAACCCGTCACGCTGGACGAGTTCAAGAAGTATGCCGCGACGATCAAGACCAAGGAAGGAAAGAACGCACCAGACGTTCTCATGAAGGAACTACTGAAAAGCATAAAGAGATTCTGAAACAACGCCAAACAGAAGTTAGACAAGTGACTTTCAACTCGAGAGCAAAAAGCTCTACGCCCTCTTGAGACCCCAACAGGATTTGACTCCGAAAGCGTTTCCGGAACCCTTTCGGACTTCAGAGGTCAAGATACAAGGTCAAGACGGGAAAGGCAGGTACTTCGTGATCTTCTCTTGGTGAAGGGCATCCTGCAGGAGGACGCTCGTGTTCACCCATTCCTTGAGTCGAACTGCGAACTTTGAGCCTATATAGGTCAAGGCTTCGCTCAACGTGTCGAATCTCATGCCCCTTCTTCTGAAGGCTTCTCTTACACACTCACGATTGATCCAAACGCCCAAAGGCGTTATAAAGCTGGGGTGAATCTCCCTCATCGCTATGACTCCAGCTTGTCTACGTTCCTCAGCCAAACGCTCCGCAACCGCCAGCCTAACAGCGTAGTAGCATCCGCCGATTGACGCGTAGGTTGAACGACCCCTATAGCCCTCCCAGTCTCCTCCCATGGCTACACTTTGGCTCTCCGGGTTCCAGGCGGATCCAGGGTACCAAGCCTCGACCCACTCAAACCTCCAGCTCGACGGCGTAACTAGGACGACGAACCTGTTTCCCAGATGGTCAAACTCGTATACTTGGTACTCATTTACGAGTCGGTTCCCCTTCACCTCTTCTTCGATAAGCCGGCGAGAGACTATTGAGTCGACAGCGGTTATGCTCCACCTAGTTGGGACGAGCTTCCGTTGAGTCTTCAGTCCGAAGGCTCCGGTGCTGAATGCCCTCTGGATCTTCGAAACGGGAACCCCGTTTAGATAGAGGTCCAGAACCGCATCCTCAGCCCTAAGATCACCATCCCCATAAGCCTTCTCGATTCTCTGGTCAGTCCTAGCATTCGCGAGCTCCATATCTCTCAACAAAGCCGAGGGACCCATGGGCTGAACAGTCTCATCCAGAAGGAATCTGCCGGCGGGTTTCTTTCGGAAAGTGACATCCATGTCCACAGGTTTTTCTGCCAATGAAACCTCAAGAGTTCGGGTCAGGAACCGCGTGTTCTCGAAGGGCTTCTTAACGTTCACGCGGAACTTACCACGAACAAGGTTCGTCCTGAAGCCAATTATGTCGTCAACTGTTCTTGGCAGCCACTGTTCAGGAGCATCAAAAACCGAAGTGTCGCCAATAACTGGGGGGACTAAAGGTCCAGCATACACGTATGGGTATCCTATTCTCCCCACGAAGACCCCAGGAGGCGAGGACCCCAGCAACCTCTCTGAATCGACCCTGTTTCTGACCCGCACAAAGGAGTACAGTTTCAGCATCGCTGGGCATCTTGGCTTCCCGCAAAGCATTCTGCTTCCTCTGCAGATAAGGCACGGACTTCCATCACGGGCTTGAACTTCGAGGTCTCCTTGACCGATGTTCAGGTCTCCTGCGATCTTCTCGTCGTTGACGATGTGGTCAACCCACGGAACGTGCCTCTTTACCTTCTTGGTGAGTTTCTTGCCTCGGAATGTTTTCAACCCTTTCAGCCTTGGCGTAAGTCTCTGGCAACGAAAGAATAACCCGCCCTTGCTGTTATATAGTTTCTGGGCATGTTGGTTAAATGCGAAGCTAGGTCTATGAGCAGAAATGAGCGAGAAGCTACCTGAGAGATGCTAGGTCTAGTGAGAGGCGATTTCGGATCTTCTGGTTACTCTATCTTTATCGGTTCGCCCCTAGGCCTCTCCTCTTCCCTCTTCTGAAGCGTGACCTCTAGGACGCCATTCTTGTACGTCGACTTCGCCTTTGCCGGGTCAACTCTGCTAGGCAATTCGACTTCCTTGAAGTACTTCCGCTGAGGTGTATCAACCGAGATCGTCAGGCTCTTCTCAGTTCCTCGAAGCTTTATGTCCTTCTTTTCCACGCCGGGCAGCTCAGCCACGACTCTGATCTCTCCGTCCGTAGACATGATGTCTACAAGGGGTTCCCTTTCTTCCTTGATATCGATCTGCGGCTTCCCGAATCTCTCGCCTGGCTTCACGTTGCCGAACTCTCTGATCTCAGGCCTTCCGTCGGGTCCTATTGTTATGCTGTAGCCGTAGACAAATGGCCCCCACTCTTCGACTCTGGAGCCATCCGGCAGCACACGTTCACGGACGAGGTCCCTAGGCGCTCTCCTCGTGAGTTCCTTGAGATCTCTTTCCATCATCTCTTCCATTTCTCTGAAGACTTCATCGACATCCCCAAAGAACCCACCCCTGAAAGGCCACCTTCTCCTCCTAGACCACCTTTCCCAGTCTTCATCAGACAAGAGACACCACCAGAAAATAAGGGGGTAGCCAGCAATTTAAAAATGTATCGCGACTGCTTAGAGCCCAAAATGCCCAAGAGGGGTTCTTCATGGCGCCTCTATGTGACTTCTCCATCCTTTCTCAGTCTTTCAAGGAGGCTCTTTAGCTTCCGATGATCGCTTGGTGTTATCTTGAACTCGTAACGGTGGGGGCACAGCTCATCCAGTGCAGACTGCCGGAGATCTTCATCGTAGACTAAAGGGTACAATCTGCATCCTTCTGGTCTGTTAGGGTAGATGCTGCAGCCGTTGCCGGCGAGGAAGACACATCTTCCCGAAAGATTCTTCAGCTGCCAACCATTGATGGTGCTGACGGCGAAATCGTCGCGCCAGTAGCCAAGTTTGGAAATCCTGTCCATGTCGAGAGGCGAGAGTGGCATTCCGGTTTCGATACAACATAGTATACATTTGTGACTGAGGCATGTGATTCCACTTCTCAAAGGATGCTTACTGGTCTCTATGTTCTTTCTCATTCGAGTTCTCCAAACGTAAAATGGCTGGGAAGGTTTTATTTACCACTTTCTGGATTCTTCGTATCGAGCGGTGATCTTCTTTGGCTGATGGTCCAATCGGTGTTACCATCAAGGCAGGAACGGTTTCCAAGGCTTGGGAGAAAGTGGTCATCGAATGCTGGAACCGTGGCGTAGAGGTCCCGACAGAATATGGAGAGAGCTCAAGGGAGCTACTGGGACTGCTTGTGGTTGTGGAGAAGCCTTTTGCTGAGCCGCGGGTTCACAAGGGAGACGTGAACGTTGCAGTCAAAGGTTCTCTCGAGAACTACTATGACGAAGTTCTTCACGGCTCTCTTGACCACGCTGTGAAGGAGGACAAGGTTCACTACACCTACCATGAACGGTTGTTCAGTTACCCCCCTGATAATGCAGCCCAGATTGACTACATTCTCAAGAAGCTGTCGCAATCAAGCTTTTCGAGAAGAGCTCAGGCGATAACGTGGTATCCCAAGAGAGACATGTGGGTTGACTCGCCTCCGTGCCTCCAAAGAGTCTGGTGCACCATCAGAGAGGGCAAGCTAATCATGCACACGACGTGGCGGAGCCGCGATGTCTTCCGAGCGATGCACATGAACGTGCTCGCCATGACCGAGCTACAGAAGATAGTGGCTCAGAAACTGAACGTAGAAATGGGCGCTTACGTGGACTTCTCGAATAGCGCCCACATATATCAAAAATCCTACGGCGAGGTGGAACGGTTCATAAGCGTACTCCAGAAGAGAACAGACCGAAGGACGTAGTCGGCTCCGGCTGCCAGCCGAAACCACGTAGCGTTGTCACCCGAAACGGGTCATGACAAGAACGTCAGTTGTTTTTCCGGTCTTATCTCGTAGTTCCAGAAGGGCTTTCTCTTGTTTGAATCCTTGTGATGAAAGCGCAGTAACCTTGTCGGTCGCGTCCTTTTCTGAATAGCACCGTACCTTTTCATTGGGCCACCTCATTGATCCCAAGACAGAAGATGCCTGAGATCCAAATGAGGGGTGCACGAAGAGATCCAAGAGCCATGCTCCTTCGTCGTCGAAGCGCTCATCGAAACTCAGAGAGGCATACCCAACAACGCTTTCGTTCACTGTAAGCAAGGCTCGAGTTTGGCATCTACCTTCAAGCCTTCTTTTCATGTCGTAGAGGAAATAGTCCTCATAGTCGAATGGCCCATATATGCCATGGGCTACTGATCTTACACAGGATCCGCTACGGATGCTATGCAGAATACTCACTGCAGGCCAGTCACACCATCTCGGCTCCCTTACATAGGTCTTGCCGGGCTGAAAGTGTTTTTCCTGAAAGTCCGGAGTTATCTCGAGCCGCATGACTTCTGAACCTTCTGCTACGGTACGAAAGCCTTGGTCCTTGTAGATGTGGTTCCACGGCGCATCAACAGGAGTTCCGAGAATCAGGCAATTCCCGCGTCTTCGTCGAAAGTCGTGCGTGCACACTCTTAGGAGTGCCTTGAACACCCCTTTTCTGCGTTGTTCTTGGGTGGTGAAGACATGGCCCAGAATGCCGAGAGAGCGGTACTCCCAAGTCGTGATGTTGCCAACGATCTTGCCGTCTACCATTCCCAGATAGAATCTTGTCTCCAGCTCATCCAATTCCTCGTTGAATGCTAAGCCCAGATGCCATCGCCAGACCTCATCCGTAGGGGCAAGGTAAGAAAGAATCTTCTCCCTGTACGTGTGGCCAGGGGTCTGAACTAGACGAATGACCATCTCCTGACCTGTCCTCAAATGCACAGCCCCGAGATCCTCGTTCACCTATGAAGCCCCCCAGAAACGTCAAGCGCGATCGGTTTCACCGGTTCGGCGGGTTACTGCGCCATAACCTGCACATGGACTGTTCGAGATCGCGGCCCATCCATCTCGATGAAAAGGATTGACTGCCAAGTGCCTAGTTGCATCCTACCATTCATAAGTGGGATCATCACATCAGGCTTTAACAGGCAGTTAAGAATGTGGGCATGTGCATTCTGTTCGCCCGGGCTCCATCCGTATTTAGCGTTGTGTTGGTACTCGGCCTTTATTGGAACGAGCCGTTCAAAGGCTACCAGGATGTCTTCCCAGAGGTCGGCATCATTCTCGTTCACCGCAACCGCTGCTGTGGCGTGGGGAACCCAAACATTGACTAGGCCTTCTGTACCGCTACTTTCCTCGACAGTTCTAACGACCCTATCGGTTATGTCCAGAATCTCCATCCTTCTTCGGGTCGGAAATGATATCTTCCCAACGTGAAGCTTCATTCAACCACCTGTGTGTAACTTATGTCTCAAGCTATTTCAGGATTCTTCCTGTCTCCAAATACCACAGATAAAGGTCCAGTTCCGCAAGGTCTAGGCCAGCTTTCCGCGCGATTCCTCCTAGCAGATCCTCAATCTCGAGGTACTTTCTTTTCGTCAGTGTCTTGGGCTTCTCGATCAAGCCGTGTCTGGTTAGGACATTGACTATGTGAAAGTCGAGGATCGCAAAGTCTGTATAGCCAATGTTCCTGAGGAAATGGCTCGCTTCCTTCGGTCCTATCCCCTTGACGTTAAAGATCAGCCACTCTCGCAGGTCCCTTGCAGCACCGAAAGACCCTATTATCTCCTTTAACGAGTCCATGTACATCCTCGCCTCTACGATAAACCTTGCCCTAGTGTTAGGGAACCGGTGCCCAAGACTCCTCAGTCTTTGCGCCAGCTCCAGCTCTGAAAGAGTCAAGAATCCATCGCCGACCGTGGCTTGGATCTTCATACCTCGTTCCGCAGTGTAATTCGCACAAAGTATACAGAAGCAGAGCTCTTTGAAGACTTCCCTGCTGGCTTTCTCTCCGATCTCCTTGAACTCTCTTGCTCGAGACTCAACTACGCTTCTGACCTTGCTGCGCTTCAGCTTTTCAATAAGCTCTAGTAGCTCCCTTTCCTTGTTCAGTTGCATAGGGTTCACACAGGAAGCAATCTTGCTAGACACACAACAACAAACAGTGAAGGTAGCAAATTCCCAACCTTTATTTCTTTGATCTCCAGCATATCGATCGCTAAGCCCAGCAGCAGAATCCCCCCGACTGCGCTGAGCTCGTTCATGAGCGTATCCGTAAGAAGGGTTTTCAAAAACTGTGCAAGCAATGTTATTCCTCCTTGGAAGGCGAGAACGGACAAGGCTGAGAAAAGGACGCCCATCCCAAGCGCGGAGGCGAACGAGATCGAGACGAACCCATCCAGTACCGACTTGGCGAGCAGAGTAGAGGGGTCGCCTCTTATTCCATCTTCAATGGCGCCTACAATTGCCATTGAGCCTACACAGCACACGAGGGAGGCAGTAACGAACCCATCGATGAATCTTTCGTCCTTGGATCGGGATCTGGTTTTCAGGAAGTTTCCGAGCCTGTCCAGATGTCTTTCGACATCGATCACTTCTCCCGCGACCGCACCTATTAGGATGCTGGAAAAAAGGATAACAAGGTTGCTGGTTTTGAGGGCCATTTGCATGCCAATGAAAAGGACCATCAAGCCGATTCCTTGAAAGATTACCTTCTTGATCCTATCGGGGAGTTCCCGATGAAGTAGCACACCGACGAGGCTTCCGGCTATTACGGCGACAGTGTTAACGTAGGTGCCGAACATGGTAGAATCATTGAAGGCTGAGAATATTAAAGGCTACTGAGACTGGAGCTTCTTTTTCTCTCTTTGTTGGGCATTAGGTTTCTTCTGCGTTCTCCCTTAGCATTTCTTGCGAATTCTAGGGAGAGTGCCGAGACTTCTTAACCTTCCCTTAGCCGATTGTGTCTAGAACCTTTGCTTCGCCCGCAGTCCTTCTCTTCCTCGGTGGTTCCTTGACGAATGCCAGCAGAAGCGACAAGGCTATCAGTCCTAGTGTTCCGCCCAGATAGAAGGTCATGCCTATCCCTTTGAGCATGAAACCTCCGAGCCAATCAATTCTGAAGGAAACGGACTTATAATTGTCGAACAACCACGGTCCCAGAAGCGACCCTGCGATCATGCCCACATCGAAGAGCGCGGCAAACCTTCCGAAGAACTTGCCTCTGACCTTCTCGGGAATCAGGTCAGCTCTCAAAGCTCGGCTGGCAGGCATGGCGACGTTGAGGCCGAGCGAACGAACTGCCATTGCCCCGGTTGCTAGCCATAGATCCGGCATGTAAGGCAACGCGAAGGAGATGAGACGGGAAGATGCACTACCGATCGCTATTACTGGTTTCCTACCCCATGTGTCAGCCAATTTGCCAGCGAAAAAGTTGCACAATACCCCTACGAACCCAGAAGCAGACAAGATTGCTCCGATCTGGAATGGGACAGCACCGTAAGCAACCGCCAAGAAGAGAACACCGACAGGCGCCATGAAACCCACCGAAAAGCCATTTGTCATCTCCGTAACATATAGGACTCTGACCGAACGAAGCGTCGATCCTGTTAACATTACGTCAGCCTTCTCGGTTTCTAGTCTTGTTACAGTAGAGCTGTGTCCCCGTGTCTCCTGAACCTTCCAGTTCACTAAGATCAAAGCGATCACGGATAGGACAGAGTCTACGAAATAGGGAACCCTGTAGCTGTCTTCAGGCGAGAACCTCAGCTGAGTCTGCGAAAGGAACTGAATTGTTCCGCCGAAGATGGGACCGATGAACCAGCCTACCAAGGTTGCGGTCATGAAGAACCCCATAGCCTCGCCTCTCCTATCCTTAGGAACTTGGTCCACGAGAGAGGCTTCCGCTGCCGGGCGCACTGCAGCTGTGGCTGTGCCATTTAAAGCTCTTATTACCAGTAGCAATTGCCAGTTCTGAACGAGACCCGTAGATGTGCCAAGGAAGATGTCGGCAAGCAGTCCGGCTTGGATTGCCTTTTTTCTCCCGATGCGGTCAGATAGGCTGCCGAGCGGCGACGAGAGAAACGCATTCGCCACCATGAAAGCAGCCGTGAAGGCACCCAAGAACCAAGTTTCAGCTCCCAAGGACTGTATGAAATTAGGGAAATAGGACATGGAAATGGCTCCGGCTATGTTCTCGACCAGCGAGGCCAGAGACAGCGCAATGAGGCTGGCAGAATAGACTTCTGAACGCCGCAATGCACTCCCTCTATAGAGGGCTACGATTTATGTTTTCCTGTCTTCTGGCGACGAATAGCTGGAACAATGAAGTTGCATCCTATAGGCCCTGCAAAGGGAAAGGCTTAAGCAAACTTATAGATGTCAAACTTCTCTCGTCGTCTGTCATGCAACTGCTCCCAAGGAAGCTAAGGCTCCCACACATATTGCTTTGGCAACAGCCGAGGAGACTCTACGAGCCTATGAATCTGCCGTCTGCATCTCTTACTAGAGGATATTTAGTTTATGCATATTCTTAACCAGTTCTGGGTCCGCCAAGCTGTAGAAAACCCACTTCCCGTCTTTCCTATCTTTCACCAAGCCGGCACTCTCCAAGATTCCGAGATGATGAGAGGCTGTGGGCTGAGTCAAGCCCAAAGCAAACATAACTTCACATACGCACATTTCTCTGACTTCAAGCATTCTCAAGACCCTCAGCCTTGTCTCGTCAGCTAACGCCCGGAAAAATCTGCTCTTTTTCTCAGTCGAATCGTCTTCTGCAGCCTTCTTGCCGATTCTCCTTAGCTCAGCGGCGTATTCTGACACCTTTTGAGCTTGATCCATCCGCAAGTTCAGTAGCCTAGACAGGCTTTTGCCTAGTCTGGGCCCAGACATATTCATCCAGCCCCAATTACTGAATGAAGCAAGATACTTAAATGTTCTAATCTGTTACTGACCCTCTTGCGACAATGATCAGAAGATAGGGCATAAATCGATAAAATTAAATACTTCGATCTTCAATGATTTTGATGCATTATATAAAGTGATCCAAATGGCCAAATGCATGGTCTGCGGCAAGCAAGGCGTCAGTCTACTGTGCGGCGAGCATAGAGATCTAGGTTACATTAGGGTGTGCCAAGACTGTTGGCGGAATGTCTACGCCAAGAACAAGTTGGTGTCTGGTTCCGGTAGTTCCGGCGGCTGCTCCTGCAGCCGCTAGATACCAACCACAGAGGAGATGCCAAAGGCGAAACCGAGATTCATTCAGCCAGATCGCGGAGGAAGATGAGGTGCTCGTTGAGGTTTTTGGTCCTGAACCGCCATGCCCGCGATGCATAAAGACTTTGGAGACTGTAAAGCAGGCCATAAAAGAAATGCAGCTCAAATGCGAAGTCAGAAAAGTTGATGCATACTCGAAGTCAGCCGTAGCAAAGTATGGGCTTGTGTTCACCCCAGCGGTCGCAGTGGATGGAAGAGTCTTTGTCGCTGGAAGAATCCCAAGCGCCGATGAGGTTAAGCGTATTTTGCGTGTTACTGCAAACACTACTGAGAGGAAACAAAATGGTAGCGGATAAGGTAAGAGTTGAAATATATGAGGGAGACCCCTTTACCGGCTGTTGCAGCCCGGGGATGGCCTCTACAAGTGCTATTGAAAGGTTACGTAAGATGCTTACGAAAAGAAACGAGACTGTTAAGACGCTGAGGGAAGAGTTCAAGGAACAAGTCGAGATCGAGAGGGAGATAGTAAGTAGCCGAAGACGATATGACACGTATCCGCCGCATGTATGCAAGGTTCTTTTAGCTCGAACTAGGGTGCCATTCATCTTAATAAATGGTCAACTCGTCTCAGAAGGTACGTTCCCCTCTATTGAGGACTTTAGGAGCCTCATAAGTGAACACATAAAAAGTCTACATCAAGTTTCCGGTCAACAAACGTGGTATTGACATGAGAAAGGTGATTGCCGAGGTATTTGGTCCTGATCCCCCTTGCTACAGGTGCATAGCGGTGAAGGAAAACGTGGAAGCAGTAGCCATGAAGCTTAGGACTGAAGGAATAGAGGTTGAGGTAAAGAGACTGGATATCATGTCCAAAGAAGTGCTTAGAAAGTATGGCTTGCTCCTCTCCCCAGCATTGGCGGTGAATGGCGTCGTAAAGACGATGGGCTGGATACCGGACAAGAAGGATGTTGAAACCATACTTAGCGAAGCGGCAAAATAGGTGTTGAAGACTGGACGGAAAAAGTGTCAGAAGGATCAGAACTGTCCTTCTTATAATCTTCGTTTTTGTAGTTTTCGGCTTGTTAATTGAGAGCCGCATAAAGGCTTACTCGCTTGCTCCTGTAACTAAGCCCGAAGACTTCTCAAAGTACGCTTGGTACGAGGTTCCAGTTTACTTTCTCTGGGACTACATAGGACATGGTTGGAGATGCCTCCTATTTGCTTTCGTCGCCGCCGGCCTCGTATACGAGTTCGTGCCAAAAGAGTTCGTGACAAAGTATATGGGCAGTAGTAAGGCCGTGGGGTACGCTATGGGGGCTGGGCTTGCGCCGTTCTTCACTGTGTGTTCATGTACAATGGTGCCGCTTTTTGCAGGTATACTCTACACGGGTGCCGGCATAGGTCCAGCGATCACGTTTCTATTGATGGCCCCATCTGCAAACATACTCACAATACTGGTAACCGGAGAGTTCCTTTCATGGGAGATCGCCATAGTGCGCATAGCCGTATCAGTAGTTACAGCAACAATTGCTGGCGTAGCAATCTCAAAAACCCCGTGGGGACGAGCCTTGGAGACAGAGCACCGACGGGTAGATCGCAGCCAAGGAGAGTCCCAAGAGACGGGACAACAGGTGGTTATGATCGTGAAACCCCCGATGGATGAAAGGCTCGGGGCCGCGCTCAAGTTCGGAGGGTACTTGGCAAAGCAGATACTTCCATACTTCATTGCTGGGCTTGTTGCCGTAAGCTTTGTTGAGACTTACATGCCCCAAGATATGGTAAGAGGATACCTTACTGGCTTCACGGGTATTCTGTTGGCTTCTGTTATGGGTGGTCCTCTCTATACGCCTACTCTCGTTGAGATAGTTTTGGGTAGAAGTCTGCTTGCTCTAGGCATGTCTAAGGCGGCTTTGCTGTCGTGGCTCATGGGTCAACCTTATGACATACCGAACATGGTAGCCGTTTCACGCGTCGTACAGTGGAAAGTGGTCACAACCTACGCGCTGATAGCTTGGTTGTCAAGCGTCACCTTCGGGATGCTGTACGGAATCGTGACAGGCCTTCTTTAGTCTGGAGGGATTGCGACATAACAACACCGCATGGTGACTGGTTTCCAGTCGTCTTTCCGGGCCGCTATGAGAGATGTACGGTTCAAGGAAAACCCAGGTGTGTTGATTTCCGCCCGGATGGCGTGTTCAAGCTTCGAACAAGCACGGTTCAGGTAATCAACCCCCACAAGTGCATCTACTTATGCTTTGCATGTGAGCCAGTCTACCCAAACAGAGCAATTGGTTTTCCTCAAAGAACGTCAACTCCGGCACACTTGGAACATGGAAAGAAGGATCTGCTTTGCAGGGCAGAGTGCGGAAAGAGCTACTGGACGAAACGGAGAACCGACCAGTGCATAGACTGGAAGAGCAGAAAGATAGATAGAAGGATGTCTTGAGCTTGAGTGGCAGAGTCGTCAAGGTGGACTCATGGGAAGCCTTTAGGCACATCGTTATTGAGTATAGCCCAGAGAGCCTAGCCTATAGGATAGAACCCGGCATTCCAGCAAGACACTTGACGGGACTTAGGCTAATACTGCCAGCTGTTGGGATACAGTACGTTTTCATCGATACCGCTATTGGAGATCGGTTAGCGAAGACTGGCATACGCCTCCAAACAGACGAGAGGGGAAACAGGTACGTCAAAGACGAGGACGTTCTCTTATTCGTAAGATCAGAACTAGGCAGAAATGATCTCAAGATGCATCCATATTGGACGATCTGACTAGGTAGTATATTGTTCTCCTTATTCTTCACAGAGAGATTCGGATACCATACTTGAGTAGATTTCCGAAAGCTTTAGTCACTTTTCGGCCACGCTATACGAACCCTATGTATGGGTCTTCTATCTAGAATCGAAAGGCGTGAGATGAAGGTCGCGAGAATAGGACAAGAATGCTCTTGCCAAACTACATTGGGAACATAATATTTTCTGTCCGCAATCCTTTAATCACCGCTTCTCAAGAATAGGAGCAAGATTCATACGGGGTTTCAGTGAAGAATGGAACGAAAAGCCCTAGTAAACATAGCCGCTGCAGTTATGACTGCCGCCACATCAGGAGTGATTCTATACCAGACGCTCGTCGTCGGCAGCCTTCTTCAAGAAGCAGGACTCATAGGGATATTCCTTGCATCCATGTTCAGCCATCTAACGGTCATCGGGAGGGACATGTTTCTGCCAGCGTTCATTGACCTTATCAATGATTACCATCCAGGAATTCTTGGAGTCTCAGCGGGGCTCGGTGCAGCCATAGGCGACGTAACGGCCTATTATTGGGGATTGGGAATCAGGGAGGCATTTGAGGAAAACGAAAGGGACGACACAGTTATGAATTGGATTGAGAAGTATGGCTTGATAGCAGTCCTCTTTGTAGCATCTTCACCTTTGCCAGATGTGCCTATCATCTTATTAGCGGGGTCGGCCAGATTGCCCTTCCGGAAGTTTCTGGCCATTGAAGCAATCGGTAAGAGCTTGTTCTACTCGCTTGCTGCAGCCGTAGGGGGTGCGGTCTTCTTACAGCTGAGGGGCCTCATGCCAGAGCTTGCGCTTTCAGCAGTTGTTGTTGCGGCCTCAATCATGCTTTGTGTTTTGACCTCTTGGAAGAAGAGCAGGGAGAAGATTCTACAGCTTCTGAAGTCGCTCCTACGGTGAATCTGACCGACGAAGCCCATGTGTGAGGGCTTTTATACAGGCTTTCATTATTCTTTTTGGAAATGCTTGGATGACGTGTCGAGCCTATGGTTTTGACGGTGTTCAACACGCTTGCAAGAGGAAAGGAGAAGTTTCAGCCTCTACATAAGCAGGAGGTCCGCATGTACGTTTGCGGCCCAACTGTCTACGACCATGTCCACATAGGGAACGCGAGGGCCTTCATCGTTGCAGACGTTGTCCGACGATACTTGGAGTACAAAGGGTTCAGTGTTAAGATGGTCAGTAACATAACCGACATCGACGACAAGATGATCAAAAGAGCCAACGAAACCGGCTTGAACATCCAGCAATTGGGCGAAATCTATAGCGACATCTACTTTGAAGACATGGCCAAACTGAACCTAAGAAAGCCCAATGTGAACCCTCGAGCTACCCAACATATTCCGGAAATCATCGAGAAGATTGAAGCTCTAGTTGCGAATGGCCATGCCTATGCGGTTGACGGCGATGTCTACTTCGACGTTTCAAAGTCCAAGGACTACGGGAAGCTCTCGGGCAACAGAGCCAAAGCTCTGAAGGTGGGCGCTAGAGTAGAGGTCAACCCGAAGAAAAGGAACCCTGCCGACTTTGCCCTATGGAAGCAGCAGAGGAAAGGCGAACTTGGATACCACAGCCCCTGGGGAAAAGGGAGACCTGGCTGGCACATTGAATGCTCAACCATGGCTTCCGAGTACTTAGGCGAAACCCTAGACATCCATATGGGCGGGAAGGACCTCATCTTCCCTCATCATGAGAATGAGATCGCGCAGGCAGAGGCTGTAACAGAAAAGCCCTTCGCGAGGTACTGGCTTCACAACGAGTGGCTCACAGTTGATGGGAAAAAGATGTCGAAATCGTTGGCGAATTTCGTGACCGTTCGCGACGCCCTGAAAACATGCAAGCCCCAAGTGCTTAGGTTCTTCCTGATCTCAGCTCACTACCGTAGCCCAATCGACTACAACAAGGAGAGTTTGAGTCTCGCCGAGGCAAACCTAGAGAAACTGTCCAGCGCTCTTGCGCGGTTTAAGGCTCTCACGGAACGAGAGAACCGCACGCTCAAGGAAGAGCATCTTCTTTCTGACATTGAAGATGGGAAGAGACAGTTTGAGGCAGCTTTGGACGACGACTTCAATACACCACTTGCGATCTCCGCCATCTTTAACATGGTTAAAGCGATGAACATCTACGCCGAGAATAACACACACATAGAAGGGAAAACGCAAACCCAAGTCGCGCGGATTCTGGGGCAGCTCCTTGATGTTCTTGGCATAGCAGTCGAAGCCCCCAAGCCCCAAGTGACCCACATGGAAATTGTTGAAGGCCTTGTTGAACTCATCGGCGAGTTAAGGCAAGAGATGCGACAGCGGAAAGACTGGAAGACAGCCGACAAGATTAGGGATAAGCTCCAGGAGCTGGGCGTCGTCATGGAAGACACGCCCGAAGGCACCAGATGGAAGATGAAGTCGTAGACCAAGATGAACGCGTCACGTGTTTATCTGGAGATTTCGACTGTTCTGGGCGTTATTCCCCTTAGCGGCAGAGCATTCACCACGGATACGCCTATCGCTCCGCCTAGCACGCCTCCAATGGCGTGCAGCCCTGCCCATGCCAGTATGCCGCCCCATCGGTGAAGTGATGGCGCCGGCATGAAGAAGACCCCTATAATCCAACCCGCAGTAGCCGAGCAGAAGACTGAGATTGAAAACAAGATGAGTGAGCCCGGCGCCTTGCTTTGAAACAAGCGACTATAACCTACTAGGAACGCTAAGAAGTCGAAAACGATTGAAGAAGCAGTGAAGCCTAAGAAATGTATGGCCCATGGCGTCAAAATGAAGTTCAGAACCGTTGCGATGAATCCTACGAGGGTTGCTGTCCCTACTTTCCTGACATACCAAACCGCCAATATCAAAGATGCGAAGCCTATCAAGTCGCACAGAAACGGCAGGTTGAAGAGCTGGAAGAAGACTGGCGATATCATGGAGTTCAACACTCCCCACAACGATGCGAAAACGGTGATCCCGGCAATGTCCCGTGTTCGGAAGTAGCCCATGCAGAATCCCTTTGGTGATACGTTTTGGAACGTTCGTAACACCCACTTTTAAGCTTTCCGCTCATAAAAAGACGTATGTCCGCGAAGCATTTCCAACAAAGCAAACGGCAATCGGTTTATAAGCCATCCCAGCAACAGACGACGTGGTGTATGCGATGAAGCCTTCAGTCAAAGGTGTCATTCGGTTCAGCGTCTCCCTTCCTCCCTCTCTGGTCAGAGACTTCGATGAGGCGTGGAGAAGCGAAGGTTACGATAACAGGTCCAAAGCTGCGCACGATGCCTTCTGCAGCTTCGTAAGCGAACACAAGCGGACACATGAAAGCGAAACGGTCGCTGGCGCGATCGTTTTGATCTACTATCTGGACAAGCCTGGGTTGCTCACTCAGATTGCTGAAACCCAACACAAGTTTGAAGACTGCATCTCTTCAACCACGCACGTACACATCGCTAAGAACAAGTGCCTAGAGGTGATCGCCGTCAAGGGCAGGTCAACCGTGATACAGAACTTAAGCCGAGAACTCACAACCCGCAAAGGAGTTAAAGAACTGAAGCTAGCCGTCGCTGCACTTTAGCAAGAGACCGAAAAACGTCTACTCCAGACGCGAAGGATCTGGACGCGTTCCAGTGTTTGGCGCCGGGGATGGGATTCGAACCCATGTGGCCCCGAAGGGCCACAGGCTTGCTTGGTCGTTCGCCACTCAAGGCCTGCGCCTTATCCGCTCGGCCACCCCGGCACACAGCCTCTGAGAGCTTCGCCTTTTGATTACTAGCGGTCATCTTCTTATTTGAACCTTTTTCCCGCGCTTATGGCCTGTTGCTCGTACCCGGCAAAGCGGTGAGGCCGTCTCGTTAAGTCGAGTGTTGACCCTGCTTGCCGATCAACCGTTGTGTGAGAAGATCCTCGAAGGCAGAGAGATCTTTCCATTCTGTTGCGCATCTGATAGTTTTGGCGCTATTGTCGATGGCTGTTCGGCCATCATCGGTGACACGTATGCCCAGATTCTCTATGACTAGCAGGTCTTCGGAGAATGCAAGGTAGATAGTCACCGTGTCGAAGAGGATTGAGCTTCTGGTCTCGAACTCTTCGATTCGGGCATATGGCCACTTCCTCAACCAGATCCTATAGTTCTCCATTAAGGCTTGGACAAGTGGGTCATTGCAGTCTCGTACCTTCCTGTACCTTTCTCCTTCGAGTCTGACGAAGCCGCAAGTGTCAAGCGGAGTGATGACTATGTCCCAAGGCGCAGTGAAGGCTTTCTGACAAGCCTTAGGGCTTGCGGCAACGTTGTACTCAGCTACGACGCCTCCTCGGCCTCCGTATTCCAGTGGACTCTTCCTAATGCAGCCTTGCATGCCGACGAACTTGGCTCCCTCAGCAATCTTAGGTTGGCTCTCAAGAGCGGCCGCAATATTGGGCACGGGACCAGTGCAAATGAGTGTGACTGGCTTGGGCGAATTCATGATCGTGTCGATTAGGGCTTCTACGCCGTCTTGGTAAACTATGCCGGGATAAGCCTCTAGGTCGTATCCTTCCACCCAAGGAGCCTGACCTCCTTCTTTGTCGCTTAGGTGAACCCCTATGCCGACTGGTATATCTGTGCGTCCTGCAGCCTCCAGCATCTTGGCTGCGACCTTTGCGCGGTACGTTGTGTTATCTGTGTCAGCCACAACGAGCTTAGGATCGAGCTCAGGACATCTGAGCATGAAAGCCAAAGCCCATGTGTCATCTATGTCCCCTCCGATATCTGTGTCCAAGATCACGGGGATCGTCTTGCCTGAACGTGCGGGCAACTCGTCGTCCTCCACTCAGTATTTGATCAGCAGCTTCTTATTGCTTTATGTATGCCTGACAGTGCATGTTTTTAAGGTGCGACCATGTCTCTCTTTTTGTCCTCATTGGCAAATCGGAGAAGCTGAACCAGTTTGAGGTGTCGATACTGCAACCAGAACGTTGACTTACCTTTTAGATGTCCGTTCTGCGGCGAATATTACTGCGGCGAACACAGGCTGCCTGAGAATCACGCCTGCCCGGAGCTCTGGATGGCAAAGACCCGGCGACCTGTGGCAGAGGAGCGTTATCCTGCCACTGAACCTAAAGCAGAACAGCTTGAGAGGGAGCCGCAGATATCTTACCCGTTCCAGTTCAGAACGCCTACTCTCACTAGCTCCACCGAGGTGCTCCATCTCGTTGCTGGCTCTTTGATTGTTATGGCCGTCGGCTTGTCTCTATACGGGTCCGGCTTGGAGTGGATCACGATGCTTTTCAAACAACCTTTGGTCATGCTAGGCTCAGCCGTCGTATTCACAGTCATTTTTGTTTCTCATGAACTTGCCCACAAGGCCGCTGCTAGGTGGTTTGGCTTGTGGGCTGAGTTTCGGCTGAATCTTATCGGAGTAGCGTTCACCCTGATGACCATAGCTTCGCCCTTAGTGAAGATCATCTCGCCTGGCGCGGTCGTGATATCAGGCGCGATCAGCCAGAGGATGCTTGGAGCCACAGCTCTCGCAGGGCCTTCGGTAAGCATGCTCTTCACAGGTCTATTTCTGGCCTTACACCTCTATGTCCCTGTTAGCTCGTTGACATCCGCATTGCTGAGGGCTGCTACGCTAAGTGCATGGATAGCCCTACAGAACCTGATCCCATTCGGCATGCTTGATGGAGCAAAGATTCTGAGATGGAGCAAAGCAGTTTGGGCGGTCAGCTTCGCCGTCTCTGCAATGCTGTTGGCGGCCGCAATATGGTCCTTGCCAGACTATCAGCAACCTTGACGTCTTGCAAAGCATGACGAGCTGAAAAGACCAGAGAAGGTTGAAGTCCGAAGCCCGGTAGAACGGCAATAAGCGAATAAGCCGTCAATAGAAAAATGCAAGCGTAAAGTATCTTGCTTAGTTTCAGAGATCGGCCTAGATGAGTTCGATACTTATGAAAACTTCCTCAGGAACTCGCATTCTCATGATTCGTCGCATGACCCTTTCTTCGGCGTCGATGTCCATTAGCCGTTTGTGAATGCGAAGCTCCCACTTGTCCCAGGTCTTTGTACCTTCGCCACAGGGGGACTTCATGACGGGCACCCGAAGCTTCTTCGTGGGGAGCGGCAGTGGTCCGTTCGCTCTGACGCCGCTTCTCTCTACTATGGTTTTCAGTTCCCCACATACGCCTTCAAGTTTCTTGTAGTCGGTGCTTGTCAATTTTATCCTGGCTTTTCTAACCATGTCCGGGACCCGCTGGTTCTCGTACTCTGTGGCTTCGTGTTATTTAAACCCTCTGAGTTAGATCAGCCTCTCCCTGTTGAGTTTCTTTGTTTGCCAGGAGTTCCTTCTCAGTGTCGTAGATCCGCCAAAGCCACAAGCTGCACATTTCTTCTGTCTGACATGGTATGATCTTCTTCCGCAGCGTCTGCAGCGGATATGAACAGGCCTGCCCATTCTTTTCCCAAAAGAGGGGGTTCCTTTGCCCATGCAGGGGTTCACCTCGGCGGTGGGGAGATCATGACTACGTTGTCCCCTCTAACTATGATCAAGCCTAGCTCCTCGATCTTCTCCATGACCGTTACGTCTTCTGCCTTCTCAAGCACCAAGTTGAGGTGTTGATCGAAACCCTGCAGTTTTCCCCTTATGCTTTTGCCGCCCCTGAGTCTTATCAGTACGGTCTTGCCGAGGCTTTCTTCAAGGATCTGGATCGCCATGTTCTCCAACATCCCTTGCTAGTCTGCTGCGCTTGTTCCTTGTATGAAGAACCGCAAATTTATATGTGTTGCGTTGGAACTAAGATCCATGCCCGAGATTGTTCGGCGGTATTTTCTGCCAAAAAGGGAAAAGAAGGTCCTCATGCTGAAAGTCTTACAAACGCTAGGGAAGAGTCTCGAGAACACGTTCGGGCCCAAACCTCAAGTTGAGGTACTTGAGACCTCAAGGCACAAAGTGTACTCGGTCAACGGGTTGCCTGTGCTGGCGGAATCTGAGGGCTCTGTGTTTCCCACACTGGTGTTCACAGAATGCCTCTCTCGCCTTCCCAAAGTCTTTGTGGACATGGGCGCAGTACCACACGTGTGTAACGGTGCGGACATAATGGCTCCCGGTTTGGCTGACGTGCAAGGCGACTTCGAAGAAGAAGACTTGGTACTGGTTCTTGATGAAAGAAACCGAAAGCCCCTAGCCATAGCACAATCCCTCACTAATTCTGAGACCATAAGGACAATGAAGAAGGGCAAGGCTTTCCGAACCCTCCACTATGTGGGCGACGACATCTGGAGTGCTACCAAGGAGGCCTATTAGAGAACGAAAAGGTTAAGACGCGTCTATCCTAATCTAGATTCGTAACGTGCGTGCAGTGGGGTGCGGGTCCTTGTCAGGCGTGAACTTGGGAAAGACAATCGAGAGAATGATCGGCAAGATCAAGAAAGCGGGTGCGAGAGAAACCCCAATGACTTCTCCCTCTGATTCAGCTGTCGTTGCGGCGTCCCTTGTCCCAAGGAAAGTATATCTGAAGTCGTTGGCGCTAAGCTCTCTTGACGACTTGGGCAAGGTCAAGGACGAAGTGAAGTCTGGGAACATTATGATAGTCAGAGTCAACCTACTGGCAGAGAAAAGCGCGGATGACGTGAACCGCGCCGTGAGCGAGCTTTCAGAGTTCACGGGGCAGATTGGCGGAGACATAGCACGTTTGGGAGAAGAACGGGTCATCGTAACACCTTCCTTCGTTAGAGTATGGCGGGAGAATGCTGAAGCGGATAGAGAAAACGTCTAGAGTAGCCTAATAGTTTCAAGCACTTCTGGTGCTCTGGCATGGATTCTGTATCTTTCGCTTAGGTAGTCAGCGAGACCGACGCACTTGGACCTTTCCCCGTGGCAGACAATGACGTTCTCCGGCTTCGGTGAAATCTTGCGGACGTAGCCTATTATCTGTCTTCTGTCCGAGTGCCCTGAGAACCCCTCTACGCTGTGTATATCTAGGTTGCATTGGATGACCTTGATCCTTCCCTCCGAGTTCAGGATGGAGACTTCGCGTACGCCTTTCTGCACCCGCCGTCCCAAGGTTCCCTCAATCTGGTAGCTTACGAAGACTATCGCATTCTGTTTGTCGTGGGCCAGTTGCTGGAAGTAGTCGATTATAGGTCCGCCCTCAAGCATGCCCGCTGTAGCTACGATGATGCTTGGCTCGCCTTCGACTATGTTCTGCCTTGCGCTGGGGTGTTCAACAACTGTGAAGTAGTCGGATTCGAACGGGTTGACCCCTTCGTTGAGTACGCTGTTCTGGACTTCTCTTGACAGGTACTCGGGATGGGCTGTGTGGATAGCCGTAGCTTCTGATATCATCCCTTCTATGAACACTGGCGCTTCCTTCAGTTCTCCTCTACTCATATATTCGTCAAGAATCAGCATGATCTCTTGGGCTCTGCCGACCGCTGGAACGGGGATCATGACCTTTCCATTGCGGCTAAGCGTCTCGTTAAGGATTGAAACAAGTCTTCCCTCAGCATCTTCCCTTGATGGCATGATATCCCCTGGAGCGCTGTACGTGCCTTCGGTTATGATCGTCTCAACTCTGGGAAAATCCTTGGTTGCTGCTTCGAGAAGCATAGTCTTCCCATACTTGAAGTCTCCCGTGTAAACTATGTTATGGTATCCTTCGCCGATGTGGAGGTGGACTATTGATGAACCAAGAATGTGTCCCGCATTATGCAATGTTAAACGAATATCGGGGGCGATGTCTGTTACGACGCCAAACCTCAATGGGATAGTGTGCAGCACACTGTCCCGCACATCCTTCTGGTCATAGGGCAGAGCCACGCCCTGCTTCGTCAAGACATCGAGGTAATCGAGCTGAAGTAAAGTCATCAGACTGAGGTTTGGGACTGAACAATAGGTAGGTCCGTCGTAACCGTATTTGTACAAGAATGGGAGAAAACCGCAGTGGTCCAAGTGGGCGTGGCTTATCACAACCGCATCTAGAGAGTCGGGGTCAAACTGCGTTACGTCGAACCTTGGGAAAGCCTCGAAGGGTCTCGTTGAGCCAGGGTTGATGCCACAGTCTATTAGAACTTGGCTTTCCCTTGTCTGTATGAGGAAAGCTGACCGTCCAACTTCTCTTGCCCCGCCCAGCGTTGTGACCCTGACATCTCCGACTTCGTGTACTAAGCTTCGGAAGGTTCTTTCGCCAATATTCCGCAGAATTCTCTCGCGTTCTTTGCTCCCTGAATAGAGCAAATGCCTAACGTGCGCCATGATCTTGGATGGTTTCGGAGGACTTCTCAGGACGTGTGGGATCCAACGGGTCTTCACTACGATTTCCTGTAGGATTATGCCATTCTTTCCTATGGCCATTCCTGGCTTCCTTGCTTCTATTGTAACTTCGCCGAGGGTCGGGTCAAAAAGAATGTTCGTCACCTCTGCCTCAAGAGGAACGGTTTCTGCTATCACCTTTTGGGCTTCGCTTTCGGCCATTCTAACCGAAGGGTCCGAGCGCACGACGATCCTTTTCTTGATAATGTTGACGATCTCGGTTATGACGCGGTTGTGGGTGACTCTGATCTCCGGTCTCTTTGTGTAGATCGCGAGAGAAGGCCCCTCGAACTCGATCCGCGTAATCTCTGCTTCCTTCGGGATATGCTCTAGAATGGTTTGCCTAATCTCCACTTTGCCCTTCTCCCCCGAGTTCACTGCCATCAGTCTCCTTTCACTGTTCATTGAGAGTGCGTTTGGATACGTTTCTTCTCGTCATCGCTCAGTTCATGATAGCCCTTCTCGTCTATGACAGCAATATCGAAGCTATCACCACTCGCAACATCCCTCTTCATGGCAGAGTCGACAGACTGCACAACAATCTGCAGGACTTCTTGGAGAGACAAATCCTCTCGGTACCTTTCCTCGAGAACGCCATAGGCGACTGGCGAACCTGACCCGGTTGCGACGAACTTCTCCTCAGTTATGCTGCCGAATGGATCCAGAGAGAACAAGCGTGCACCGGAACTGTCTATGCCGCCGATAAGGATTTGTGCGATGAAAGGAGAGAGCCGATAGGAAAAGAATAGGTTTCCGATCAGACGGGCTGCAGCACTCACGGCCATTGGGCATTTCCTATCTAAGCGGTAAATTCTGGAGTTCGCTCTAAGAATCTCCACTATTCGCTGTGCATCTGCGACTACACCTGAGATAGTCATAGCTAGGTGATTGTCTATCCTGTAAACCTTCTTTCCCTTTTTGTGAGCTATGAGAGTACCCATGGTCACACGAGTGTCCGAAGCAAGCACAACCCCATCTTTGCTTACTGCTCCTATGGTGGTTGTTCCTTTCAATGTCAGTTCGTTTGTGGTCTCGTGCATCCTCTGCTTCTCCGAGAATCGAGCCCTTGCAGACATGGGTCTAGTTTGTGTGGACAAGAGGGCAAGAGATGCTAAGAGAGTTAGTATTAATCATGAAGTTGCATTTAAATCGTTCGGATTGGTGGTCCTTACGTTAAGGAACTCGAGGGTTTCCAGATACAAAGAAGACTTAAATCGGTTCTCAAACTAATCCTAGGATGCAACTGTGGGAGTGTCGTCGTTGGGTCTGAACCTTCACCGCATGGAACTCCCAAGAGAAATAATCGTGGGCAACGGAAGCCTAGGCCTTGTGGGCGACGTCTGCAAGAAACTGGGCTTCTCCAAGAGTGCCCTGGTGATCACAGGTCCAACAACGATGCGGACGGCTGGGCAGAGGGTCATAGACTCACTTCAGCAGGAGAGGCTGATAGTAAGCCACCATATTGTCTCCTCTACTATTCCGACCCTGACTGATGTGAAGCGCTCTGAGGAGGAGATCAAAAGGCTGGCGCCCCAAGTCGTCTTTGGCATTGGGGGCGGAACGAAGATTGACATCGCAAAACTAAGCTCCGCTCGCCTAGGGGTTCCTTTCATAAGCGTCCCGACTACGGCGTCACATGACGGCATGGCCAGCCCATTCGCGTCAATAAGGGGGTTGGATAGGCCCTACTCAGTCAAAGCCCAGTCTCCCGTCGCTGTGATAGCTGACACGAAGGTAATAATCAACGTCCCATACCGTTTCATCGCCAGTGGATGCGGAGACGTCATCGCTAAGTTCACGTCCATAAGGGACTGGAAGCTAGCTCACAAGCGTCGAAAGGAGTATTACGCTCAATACACTGGCAGCCTCGCCGTGATGAGTGCGCAACATATAGTTCAGAACGCGGACATCGTCAAACCCGGATCAGAGGATGGACTACGCGTTCTGCTCGAGGCCCTGGTGAGCTGCGGTGTAGCCATGTGTATAGGAGGAACGAGCAAGCCATGTAGCGGTTCAGAGCACCTGTTCAGCCACGCCTTAGACATGGTTGCGCCAAAGCCAGCCTTGCATGGGGAGCAGTGCGGCTTGGGAACGACCATGATGGCTTCACTTCATGGCATGAAATGGTCAGTCATTAGAGACACTCTCAATAAGGTTGGAGCCCCTGTTACAGCTGAGGAGGTTGGGATCGATGCAGAGCATGTCGTCGAAGCCTTGGTGAAGGCACCTAAGATTCGACCAGAAAGATACACAATCCTGAACGAGAAACCCCTGACCTCACAATCCGCGCGTGAGCTGGCGAAATCGACGGGCGTGATAGACTGAGAAAGGAGACGTTCTTGGTCTGACCTCGCACTCACGTGATGTGGACCTGCATCCTAAGTCGATAGTCACGCTTGTAAGCAACAGGCAGGCTAAAGTCGGAAACGTCTTCATCCATAAGGGATCGGCATCGAAGTGTGATGGTTGTGACTTTTCCAGAGTCTGCGTCAAGAACTTAGAACCCGGACGCGTCTACAGTATCATCAAAGTGCGCGGGAAGAATCTGCACTGCAAACACTACGAGACCCAGATGCAGGTCGTGGAAGCGATTGAAGCCGAGATACCCACTGCAGTACCGTCAAAGCAAGCGATCCTCGGCGCGGTTATCACTCTTCAGACGGCAATTTGCAAGAAGGAAGAATGCGAAGGTTACGAGCTGTGTTTCCCTGTCGGGTTGAAGGACGGGGACAAGTGCGAAATCCTAGACGTTACCGGGAGCCTTGAGTGCTCTGGGCAAGTTGCTCTGAAGCGGGTGGTACTGCGACGGGTTCCTGCTTTTTGAGAGTCTCGACAAAGGTCACCGTCTTCTTCTCCGGGAAGAGCTTCTGTATGTCGCTGAATATGCCTCTCTTCGATATTTGAAGCCCCTCAACATAGAAGGCTTCTTCAGGAACACTGACAGTCACTATGTCTTCGCCGATCTCGAGTGTGAACTTCTCAATTGGGGCTTGCGGTATCCTTCTGTGAATCAGTGCCGCAATCTTCTCTTCGGCCTTGTCAAGTTTCTTGTGAACCTTAACCTCGTAGACAAGCGTCTTCCCAGCCAATGGCGGGTTGAAGTCCAATAGGACTCTGCCTGAGCCCATCGTTCTGATTGTGGCAAGTCTCCCATCAACCTCAAGTCGCATCCCCACATGGGGAGTGATGCCTCGTGCTGTCAGTTTCCTCATTGGGTAGAGCTTGATCTTATCCGGGTCCCGGTTTCCGAAGCCTTTTTCGGCAGGTATCTCGATCTTCCCTGTTGTTTCGGGTTCTAAGTTCAAAAGGCCCTCATCCAAGGCCTTCAGAACCCATCCTTCGCCTATGACTACTAGGCTGGGTTCGTACAGTCCCCCTTCCTGATATACACTTTCCTTTTTTGCCACTTCTTCGGATGTGGTGTCAAAGACCTCGCCTGTTTCGGACACTCTGCCTACGTAGTTAATGAGGATGAAGTCGCCTTTGCTGAACGGCAACCACCTGGTCCCTCCCGAAGGTTAAGACTTATCAAACACAAGACCTTTTAAACATTGCCCTGACGCGTCTGTCTATGTCCTGTCAGACTTTCGGATACGTGCGTAGGACACTACAGTGTTGGCAAGGTTCTTGGACAACACCTTTCGTGCAGAACAGTAGCAATGCCTTGCTGTGGCTCGAGGTTCACCAACATGTGTTGAAGTTCACTATCTCCCACGTTTGCGAACGTTGTTCTTCCGTTGTAGTCAAGACGACACAAGACAACGTTACCGTTGCAGAGGATGACAAACTCTATTCCGACATGTGGGCAACGGCGAGTCATAACTCTGTCTTCTCTGTAGATTCTTAGCCAGTTAGGCTTCATGGTCACCGACAAGCCCGAAGCCAGTTCAAGTCTGTCTCGGAACGGAATCTCCACTGAAGAAAGAAGGCTCCTGACATGCTGCTCTTGCAGACTAGGGATGCCCGAGAAAGGCTCAAGCATTCTGGCTCTTAGATCTGGAGGCCATAGGTGCGGATAGATCGTCCTCGGAGTATGTCGTGTCTTCTCGTTGCACCCACTGAAACCTTCAGCAATATTGGCGTCTCATGGGTCATTTGTGGTGTATGGCATTTCTCATTCCAATCAGACATTCGGACCAGCTCATGGAAGACCCCTGAACCTAAACATGTCTTCGTCGATTAGCTTCATGCCAACCATGGGCTACCTGTGTGGGCTGCATCGTACAGTTGACTGATGATGCTCTTAGCGAGTTTCATGTCCATGTGTTGAGGCGGTTTTTCTGAGATCGTCTGTGGACAGAAACCACAACGGAAGATGCGGTAATTCGTGACCTCTATGAAGATGCTTTGCCCATTAGACAATAGACTTCCGCCCATTGATGCCAGTGCTTATCGACACTGATTTGTGGGTTAGAGAAAGCTAAGTTCGATTGTGACTTCGGAGTTGAAGGTGACTTCGGCGTAGTTTCCATGTCTTGCTGGTCCCGGGTTGAGAAGGAGGGAGCTGCCAATCTGGTCTCTTCCTTTGGCTTCGTGAATATGCCCGCACAGTGCGATTGAAGGCTTCCTCTCCTCGATGAACTTCCTAACGCTCGAGCTGCCAACATGCCGACCGAGGAAAGTCTTGTCTAGCAATGTGTCAACAGGAGGCGTGTGCGAAACCAGAACCACCCACTGACTGTTGGGCAGATTCTGAGAGGCACGTTTCAGGGTTTCCATGATTTTATCCTCTGACATCTCGAACGGCGTTTTGAAGGGCGTCGGAGGGCTTCCCCCGGCACCCATGAAGGTCACATCGCCGTAGGTGGCGCTTTCCCCGTGAATGCACTTTACTCCATCAACAAGCATGCCCACAATGGATTGCGGATCACAGTTTCCCGGAACGAAAATGACTGGAACTCCAACCCTAACAAGAAGCGAAAGGAGCTGTTTTGCTTCGTCAAAGCTGCCGAAGTGGGTTATATCGCCGCCGACGACAATGACCTCAGCGCGTTCATCTTCAGCTTTTGAGGCGAAGCGCTCAAACACGGCTTCATTTCCGTGAAAATCCGTTCCCACAAGAACCTTCAAGAACGCTCACCCCTCGCCGTTCTTGGAAGGTTGTCTAAGGGTTTCGAAGGTGAAGCGGCAAGCCTGTGGGTCCTCTAGAGGTGGAGTTTTCTTCCATTTTATGCCATGCACTTTTCGCAAAAGCAACGGCCTTCTGCGGGTATTCGTCGACCTCTATCTCTGCTATAACTGGAAAAGGCGTTGGGACTGCTATGCCCCACATCATCGCCTCGTGATCGGCAAGTCCAGGCAGATAGTCTCGCAGCCTTTCAGACCCATACTCCGTATACTGAAGAATGGCATCCTGGTCGTTTCCGCTCTTCAGTCTGAAGCAGGCGACGGAGTTACATTGGGATATGCAGCTCTTGAGTACGTATGCTGGTCTCTGGGTCATGAGGATCAAGCCGACATTGTATCCTCCGGCCTGGCTTGAAGTTTCTATCATCGAGGCCTTAACCTTTGATTGGGCGCTTGACTCTCTCATCTCTAACCCTTTCTCAGGTGCGAAGTACTGGGATTCCTCGATGGCTAGGATGCACGCGAAGTCTCCATAATCCTTCCTTTGCATGGCGTGTTCCCGTACTTGGTTGAGGATGTACTCGGCTGTTCGTTGCTGGGCCTCGACATCCATGTCAACCGAGAAGTCCACAATCAATGTGAAGGTTTGCATTATCTCTTCGATCGTGTCCAATGGTTTCATCTCGCGGTCGACAAATGCGCCCTTGCTCTCTAACGCCCACTCTATCGTATCGATAGCCTTCTGCTGAGCGGCAGGGCTCTTGTAGATTCCTCCTCTCGCCATAATAATCTGAGTTTTGTTGAGTATGTTCTTGCGGGTCAGTTCCGACCCCTCTGACAGTAAGGCTCGAATGGCTCCTAGGACAGCATCTTTCTCCTTTGACTTCAACTCAAGTTTGCTGACGATGAGTTCCGGTTCCTTTATGCTAGGCGTGAAGTTTCCGTAAGGACGCATTCTAGCACCATACTTTACGAGTCCAGCATACTCGCCTCGAATATCGAAGATGACGAAGTGTGGCCTCGGCTTCAGACGAGATGCTTTCGCCACCATGTTTATGATGAAACTTGACTTGCCGGACCTCGTCATACCGGCAACGAACATGTGTCCCTTCGCAACCGAGTTCAGATCCACGTAGACGGGTATGTTCGTGCCACGCACCTTGCCTATCTCAAGCATGAGGGCATCTGCGTTTGTGGTTTTCGGGATGAAGAAGCTGCGCAGTGCTTCCTCAGTCGGCTCGTAGACATAGTCCCAGGGTGAAGGGGCAACCTCAAGCATCCTCCATCGACGTTTCTCGTCATAGTACCCTAGAACTTCTGCGAAGGCGATTGTGTACTCCAGCCGCTTACCATATTCAGCTCGTCTTCCCTTCTTCCCGGCTATGGGACCCGTTCTACCCGTGATCATCTCAGGATTGTAGGGCTGGGTTCTGAAAGTTCTGACGAGGACACGAGTGCTAGGATTCGTTGGATGATCGATGAAGTAGAAGTAGTTGACCCTAACTCGAGCGCTCTCCATCACGACGAAGGAAAGATAGTCGTGCGTACAGCCAGAAAGGGCATAGCCCACAGGTGTAAGGTCTGAATCAGGCATTTCCTCAATCCCCTCTCATGGACGGTTGGGTAAGTATTGGGCGTCGTTTATAGCCCATGGTTCGCCATGTTGAAGGGCTAGCATGGTGAGATCTTGGAGTTCCATCTCGCCGTCCTTGATGAGGTCCATCGCCTTCGAGTAGATCATCAAGGTGCGGATGTTTGAGAGACTTGTCGTCACTTTCGTGAGACGGTCGGCTTCGTTGATAGAGAAAGGTATGCCGTTTTCTTCTTCTGAAGTTGTGAACAGGATTGTTCCAATCTCACTAAGACGGTCAAGACAGTACTCGGGAATCTCCAAACGAAAAGGAGTCGTCAACCCCGTTCTGATGTACGAAGAGTAGAAGTTCGTGATCTTTGGGATATAGTCGCTCGGTATACCGAACTCTTCAGCCTTCGTTCTGTATTCGTTTATCACTCGACCAGTCATTTGCTCTGTTTCACGTTGGGGGATTGTGTACTCGCCCAATCGGAGAATCAGATCCATGACCGCCGTGTCTCTCATCCTGGGCATGCCTAACCGTTTGCATACATGATTGACCCTTGTTCTCTTCACGAAGCCGACGATGGGTATGTCCTTCATATAGCACGTATTTAAGAGGCCGACTATTCGCCTCAAGGCAGAGAGGTAGTCTTCATGGAAGTCCTCCGTAGACGCTTCCATGGGCAGGAGCCAGAAGTGCATGATCAGCGTGCCGTCAAAGATCACAAGTTTCGGCTCCCACCTTTCCACCGCCTCCTCTGTTATTCTGACCTGAATCTCAGACGCCAATAGGGATTCTCGGTCTTGAGCTCTGAATTCGTCCGGCCAAACGTCGGCTCTGCCAGCTCTGAAGATAGGTTCGTCGACGATTCTCCATCCTTCGGCCACAAGAGACGCTGAAGCATAAAGGGGGATGAATGCCGACCTGAGATCGACGCCGTTGTTCCCGGCGTCTGAGGCTACGACACGAGTGTTTGCGGCTTCTTCGTCGCGAGTGAGGCTATTGACATCGATCTTCTCGCGCACTTTGCCTCTGAGTTTCTTGCGTTGTTCGTTGTATGTCTTCAACTTTCGGATGATTACGTCTGTTCCGTCGTCGATTAGTCTTTGGTAAAGGTCGGGATGAAGCGTCTCAGGTTCAGGACCGCCAAATGGCGAGAAGTATTGCTCCCTGAAAGTGGGCGGCATCCCCTCCGACTGTCTCCTTCTTTCCCTGCTCAAGAAAGGTCCCTGGAAATAGCAATGGCAAGGAGACTATTAACTCTATACAAGGATATCTTCGACAACTGACGACTCCCCAGAAAGCCTATTCGCTGAGCGAAATCTGGCGACTTCATGACATGCTAGGGTCAGCGACGCCAAGGAAATTCTGCGTGATTCACCGTTCATCCTTGTCATCCAAGCCAGAAAGTATAGGCCTGCAGAGCAAAGCAAAGGGCATCTCCCAGCACGCAACCTCAAAAGGAAAGTGGATTTGGTGGCGGACAACTCTGTCCATGTAACAATGATCGCCTTCGACAAGCAAACGGACCCCAGGAAGGTGCGCACTTTTCCCAGTCTCCGTCGCTCAAGGAGGAGAATCGACGTAGAGCTTGGTGAGCTCAGGGGCCCACGTAACCTCTTTCCTGCAAGTATCGGCTGTATCCCGTTCCCTTGACTTCCCTTGGTCTCGCCTGAACTGTGACGGTGATGAGCGATTCAGCTTTCTCACCATATGGTCCTTGGGCAAGCACTTGGCCTTCGGGTCCTACTGCTAGGGAACATCCTATAACTTTCATCCCTTTCCACGGTCCCTCTGTAATCCATCCGACATTGCTGACACCGACCATGGTGATGCCATACAGTCTGCATAGTTCAGTGTAAGATTGCCTCCACTCTCCGCCATACGGTTCTCGCGTATTGTCGTGGTCGGCTTTCACTGCCCAAGCACAAGGCGAGAAGATGAGGTGCGTGCCCATTCTCGCCAAGACATGACCGATCGCAAGGGAGCTGGAAAAATTGTCGGCGCAGATGTTTACGCCTATAGTTCCCAGCCTCGTCTCGGCGATGGAGAGGATGTTCCCTATGCTGTAAAGGTCGTGGGCTATCGTCAACTCATTGATCTTTCTGTGTTTGAGAAGGATTCTTCCAACCTCGTCGACGAGGATAGCTGAGTTGTAAATCCGGCCCTTGTCGAGCTCGGTCACTCCAGCAACTGTCATGATACCGAAGTTTTTGGAGGCTTGGCACAGCCTGTCCGATGTCTCTCCAGGGACTTCTCTAGCGAGTTCGCGGGCGCTAGGGTCAGTCCAACCGGTGTCTAAGCATTCAGGAAGAACTATGACCCTGCAACCTGTTCGGGAGGCTATTCTGATCATACCTTCTGCTCGTGCCAAGTTCTCCTCCATCTTGCCTCCTTCAACGAGCATTTGACCCAATGCGAGCCTGAATTCTGGAAAAATCTTTGCGCTCATCTTAGTGGACCCCAGAAGGTAAGCTCATGCCGAGGATGATGTCCAATGCGGTTCTGCTGTCCATCGCCGACTTTAAGGGATGGCCAGGGTAAGATGATACTTCGACGTTCAAGAACCCGTCGTAGCCTACGTCATGGAGAGCCTTGATGACTTCTGTCCACGGGACGTCTCCTTGGAGTAGAGGCCTGAACTGTAGTGTTGACCGTTGGAAGTCCTTGACATGAACGCACACGATCAAATCTGAGAGGTGGCGAATCCATTGCTGTGGGAAGCCGATCTGATGGATGTTGCCGACATCGAAGTAGGCTTTCACGTTCGGATGATTGATTTCCTCGATGAACCTTCGGAACTCGAGGGGACTGTAAAGAAACCTGTTCCACACGTTCTCGATGCCAAGAAAGACACCGCATTCCATGGCGGTCGGCGCGGCTTCCAATATGCTTCTCTGGGCAAGGGCCCACATCTCCTTGTATGTAACTTCTGGCACGGCTACTGCTGGGACAACAAGGAAGACTGAAGCGCCGATATCAGCAGCGAACTCGCATCCCTTCTTCATCACCTCAATCCCCTTCTGTCTGACCGCCTCATCCGGGCTGGCGAGGTTGAACATCCAGAATATCCCCGAACACACGCTCGGCAACTCTAGACCAAGTGACTTCGCCTTGTCCGCTATGGCTTCCCTATCGTTCTTTGGCGTTCCTAGGATTTTTTCATCAACGTTCAGCTCGACCCCATCATATCCGATCGCGCTTGAGACCTCCAGAACCTTGCCGATGGTGAAGTCTTGCGGGAAAATCCAAGCGTTCACACCCTTCTTCATGAATCGTCACCTCTTATGGTAAGGGCAGCTTCACGGGCATGCCAGTTTCCATCGATGTTCTGACAGCTAAGGTGAACTCGAGGCTCTTCGCGCCCTCTCCGATAGGAACCCTTGTCTCCTTGTCCTCTAGAACCCCTTGGACTAGGTTCCTAGCCTCGAGTAGGAAGACGTCTCTTTCCTCTGAGACTGTGGTCATCTTGAGAGGAGCCATTGTCGAGTGAAGCGTTAGCGAGCTGGCATTATCAGACTGCATAGTGTAGTTCTTTGTCGCAATCAACCAGCGGCACCACCATTGGGAGGGCACTCCCCAAGTAGTCGCGGCTATGGCACCGACTGTTCCTGATCTGAACCTGAAAGTTGAGCAGCTTACGTCCTCAATCGTCAGGTCGGGAACGTCGGTCCAGAACTTTTTGTTCATCTGCCCGTAAACGACATCCAAGTCTCCGCACAGGTATCTGAGAGCGTCGAAGAGATGTGTGGATTGCTCGACCAATTGGCCTCCGCTTCTGTTCTTGTCTCTCCACCATGCTCCGCCAAGGAAGTGGCACCAGTACCACCCTAAGGCTAAGCCTGGTTCTCCAGCTTCACCGCTTTCGAACAAGCGTTTGGCTTCCTCTATGGCATAGCTGAATCTTTGACAGTATCCCACTTGGCTCTTGACTCTGTTCTTCTCGACAGCTTTCACCATGGTTCTGGCTAGGTCCATGTGGAGAGCGATAGGTTTCTCGATGAAGATATTGATTCCCTTCTCCGCAGCCACAATGACCTCGTCTTCGTGAGCAAAGGGGGGAATGGCAATGTAGACGATGTCCAAGCTCTCCTTCCGTAGCATCTCACGCCAATCAGCGTAGGGCTTGCCACCGTACTTCTTCGAGTAGTTCTCCGCCTTTTCCTTGACGATGTCCGAAAAAGCGACCATTAGTACATTATCAATGGTCTTCAGCCTTTCGGCGTGAACCCCAGCAATTCCACCGCATCCTATCAATCCTATCTTGAGCTTCTTCATGACAAGAACCACTCTCGCGTATTCATGACTCTATTCTGGGTCTCAGGCCATAAGACTTTCGTCATGCTTTGATGGTACGAATCAGTTCTATCCTCGACCGTTTGGGTTGCCAGCCTTCACTGCTACTTTGTTTCGTGCATAGCTGTTGTGCTTCTCCCAGAAAGCTTAATTAGCGGGGGGGCCGATATGCTCGTTTGAGCATAATGGGTAACCTGACGGAACTTAAGAGACCGGTGATCTGGTTCGTCACTTTGATCCTGGCCGCAAGCGTTTCGACCCTTGTGGCCACTTGCTATTTAGGGGTCGGTCCTTTCACAAGAACAAGGACAAGGCTCGTTGTCTCAACGACAACGAGCCTCTACGATACAGGCTTACTTGACATCATTGAAGACCGGTTTGAAGCCAAGTACCCAATTGACATTTACTTCATCTCGGCGGGAAGCGGCATAGCCATCAAGTACGCTCAGAGAGGCGACGCAGATATGGTCTTGGTGCATGCGCCTCCGGAAGAACGTACCTTCCTCCAGAGCGGTTACGGGGTCTGCAGAAAGATCATAGCCTACAACTTCTTCACAATTGTCGGACCTGAAACTGATCCCGCGATGATAAAGGGCTTAGGCACCACTGAGGCCCTAAAGAGGGTCGCTCAAGCAGGGAGAAGGGGCGAGGCTTTCTGGGTTAGCCGAGGAGATGGCTCCGGAACCCATATCAAAGAGAAAGAGTTGTGGGCCGCTTCGGGCTTGAACTGGAGTAGCCTCAGGAATGAAGGCTGGTTCGTAGATGCTGGAGCAAGCATGGGCAAGGCTCTTCAGATTGCGAATGAGAAGATGGCTTACACCTTGGCTGACATGGGAACGTACTTGAAATATTACGCGGACAAGCTTATCAGTCTCGCCGTTATTGTGGAGGCGGGAAAGGAGCTGCTCAATGTCTACAGTGCCATAACAGTCAACACAACATACAACCCAGAAGCTAACTTCGACGCAGCCGTAGTGTTCACGAAGTTTCTTATCTCTGAAGAAGGTCAAGAGGTAATCGGCGGGTTCGGGCAGGGCACATACCCGCGGAAGCTCTTCTACCCTGCGGCTGAGCTGTTGAGAGAAAACACCAACGCGACTTTGGTAGGCTGGATAAAGGAGGAAGCATACATTGAAGGTGAAGAATGTCCCAAGCAATATCAAAACGGCCACAAAGAGCTTTATGGATAAAAGCACGGTATTCATGACTATGCCTTAGTGGGGAGACTAAACATGGGTGTAGAGACTGAGATCATCGAGATCTCACTCAGGGCTTTGATCGTCTCAGGCTCCGCCACACTCCTTGCAGCCGTGTTCGGCATTCCTATCGGCGTCTTTCTAGGCTTGAAAAGGTTTCGCGGACGGTCGGTCATAAAAGGATTCTTCAACTCACTGATGGGTATGCCTGCTGTAAGCTTGGGTTTGGTCCTTTACCTCTTGTGGTCGAGATCAGGACCCCTAGGATTTCTGCATCTCCTGTATACTCCCATGGCCATGGCTGTTGGGCAGGCAGCCTTGGTCACCCCGATAATGGTCAGTCTTGTGACTGGCACTCTCGAGTCTGTAGATCCAGAGATAAGGGATTTGGCAAGAACCTTGGGCGCTTCAGAGACCCAAGCCTCCATTGCGGTGTTAAGAGAGTCGGTAAATGGGTTACTCTTGGCCATAATCGCGTGTTTCAACAGGGCTATAGCTGAACTAGGCGTTGCCTTCATGGTTGGGGGGAACATCCGAAGCGTCACAAGAGTCCTAACGACCTCTATCGCACTTGAAACCACTAAAGGCGAGCTTGCCTTGGGAATAGGATTGACAGCAGTGCTGCTGGTCATTGCATTCGCACTGAACGCCATGGTTCACTTCGTTCAGAAACGAGGGATTCCTCTGGTTGATTGAGCTCAGGAACGTCACCAAAAGATTCGGCGAAGTGACCGCGCTAGATAGTGTGACCCTGAAGGTACTCAAAGGCGAAATCTTCACTGTAGTGGGACCGAACGGGTCCGGAAAGACAACCCTCCTGAGGATAATAGCAGGCATTGATGTTCCAACGACCGGAGAAATACACTTCAAAGGCAGGAAGGTCAGCGAGGACAGCCTTGGCGACATCAGAAGGGAAAGCACGATGGTCTTCCAGAGAACAGCCTTGTTCAATACTACCGTTTGGAAAAATGTGTCGTATGGTCTTAAGCTTAGGGGACTCCCAAAAGCCGAAGTCGATAGCAAGGCAAAGGAGGCATTGGAGATGGTTAAGCTGCAGGGCTACGAGCAAAGGTTGGCAAAGAATCTCTCTGGCGGCGAACAGCAGAGAGTTTCTCTCGCAAGAGCTTTAGCTTTGAACACCGACGTTCTGGCTTTGGACGAGCCCACGGCAAATCTTGATCCGAGAAACGTCTCGATCATCGAGGAAACAATCTCACGTGTCAACAGAGAGCGAGGAGCAACGGTTATCATAGCAACACATAACATGCTTCAAGCGGAAAACCTGACCAACAGAGCTGCATTGCTCACAAATGGGAGAATAGCACAGACAGGACCGCCTCAGGAGATCTTCAGAGCCCCCTCCGACCATCTTTCAGGCTTCGCGAGACTGGAAAATGTGTTCTCTGGTTCATCAATGGTCTCCGAAGATGGTGTTTCCTTGATAGATCTAGAGAATGGAGTGAAGATAGAAGCTACAATGCAGAAGACAGGAAGGGTGACAGTCTTCGTCAGACCCGAAGACATAATCCTATCAAAGGAGAAGATAGTCTCCAGCGCAAGAAATATGTTCGCGGGCGAAGTAACCGAGGTCACGGATTTCGGTTCCACCGTGAAGTTAAGAGTGAACGCTGGAAAGGAATTCGTCGTGCAGATAACCAAGAAATCGTTCAAAGAAATGCAGTTGAACATAGGGTCGCATGTCTGCTTGGCGTTCAAAGCGTCATCAGTCCGCGTAGTCTAGGTCGAGGAGTAGGATGCAGTGAAGAAGGAAGGCCAGACCAAAGATATCCGCCCGAAGCCTCCAACAACACTCAAGCCAACCTATAAGCTTTGGCTCGAAACAGAAGAAGGTTACGTGTTCGGGAGGGGCACCCTTGAACTCCTAGAAGAGATCCAGCGAACAGGGACCCTAAGCGGAGCTGCCAAAGCTCTACGCATGTCATACAGACATGCGTGGGGGGTCATCAAAAGAACTGAAGAACGCTTGGGGCAGTCCGTGCTAAAGACACGGAAGGGTGGAAGCTTGGGAGGCGGCGGGGCTGAATTGACCAAGGCAGGGAGGACACTTATCGAGGCATACGTGAGGCACAGAATTGTTTTCGACCAGATAGGTCTTGACGAGTTAAGTTGGGAGGGGTTATCTATGAAGATAAGTGCGAGAAACCGAATGGAGGGCGAAGTCGTTTCTGTCGAGAAGGACAAGGTCTCAGCGATCGTAAGATTGAGGATTCGTGCTCCTTGCATTGTCACAGCCTTCATAACCAGAGAGGCTGTTGAGTCTCTCGGCATAAGGAAGGGCGACAGAGCCATAGCCGTTGTTAAAGCCACAGAAGTTATGATTTCGAAGGAGTAGGGCCCACAAGTTCATCAGAACGGACCCTCCAACTCTTTGGGCAACTGTCGCAAAGCCAGTCACTGATAGGATTATTCATTCGGTTGTTAGTGTGATTCTCTGAAAGCTAGGCTTTTTGTGCACAAACGCCTATTCATTTAGAAGTTTTTCTAAGTCAGCCATTTCCCAGTTGTAACCAAGATCTCTGTCGAATAGAGGAGGCCCTATGCTCCAGGGAGAGATCTTGGTTTAGATTCTTCAGCAAAAAAACCTAGGGGTATCTTGTATTAGGGGAAAACTCTCGCAATAGCTTGGTAGTTCTTGGGCATGCTCTCTTTCAACTCCCTTTGTTGGATGTGACTTACGCTCAGTGATCCATCTCTCTGAGAAAGAGATATTGGCTGCTAAGGAGTTGGAGATTCTGGCGATTGTTGAATTTTTCCTTGAACAGTTGAAGCCCAGATAGAAACATAAGCTATTCTGCACAAGGTTTGACAGGGCTTAGCGGTTGCCCTTCAAGAGCTGAGAGAAAAACAGAGCTTACATGAAGGCCTACATGAAGGCTTATCGAAAGAGGAGGAGAGAAGAGAAGTCTTGAAGGCCAAAAGACTGATTCAAAAGATAAACGGAGAATCAAAAATGAGGTTTGTTGATGTGCCTAAAATCCGTTGTCGCAACCACCCGGTAAGAACTGTTGCACGCTTCAGGAAAGGTGGAAAGCCAAGAGGCACAACTATAGCTTTGCCTAAGACTTTCAAGAAAAAGCGATATCGAAAAATTAGAGAAGTCGCCTTGAAACACGAGTTAGGAGAAGCCCTGATGGAACTCGTGGCCCATCTCTGTAGAACCTCAGATAGGAACTCTTGTGGACTTGCCGCAAAGGATTATTACAGGTCTAGGCTTATTAGAGAGAGAGGTGCACAGAGTGAGTGCTCGGTTAGGCCTTCAGCAAGCCTCCCTTGTTGGAGTTCTGGCTGCCACATACGCTGTTGCGACCGTTATGCTGGGACAGTTCAGCTACTCTTGGGTTCAGGTCAGGATAAGCGAGGCTTTGGCGCCGTTGCCCTACGTTTTCGGTCTTCCGGCGGTAATTGGCCTGACCTTTGGTGTTGTTGTCGCCAACCTCTTCAGCCCCGTGGGGCTTCCTGACGTTATTTTCGGTCCACTGCTGACTTTTGCTGCTGCCTTGCTATCTTGGAAGCTCCATTTCCAAAGAAGACTAATGGCATGCGTCTACCCGGTTGTAGTGAACTCTTTTGGCGTCAGCGCCTATGTTGCCAGTTTTTATGGCGTGCCATATGAACTAAGCGTTCTGAGCATTGGCGTCGGAGAGTTCGTTGCGACTTGCCTTGTTGGATACCCCCTCTTGAGAGCTATGGAGCAGATTCCAGGTGTGCACCTGAAGAGCAAGCATCCAACGAAGGAAAACTTCTCAGAAAGTCCACGAAGAGGCGGTGAAGGCTGACCGATTGAGCGATGAACACGATCTTGTGGTTCCTAACGGTGAGCTTTCGTTTCCCTCATTCCTGCCTGACGCGACTTTTGGCTTTGTTCGTTCCATCGGGGCGGATGACCTCGCAAGGTGTGGGGTTCAGGCCATCGTTATGAATGTGTTCCATCTGATGCAGCGTCCCGGCTCTTCAGTCATCGAAGCACTTGGCGGACTCCACGGGTTTTCCGGTTGGCACGGTCCCATCATCACGGATTCAGGTGGGTTCCAGGCTTACTCCCTAATTAGGCGGAACCCCAAGCTCGGAAGTATCACGAACAAGGGCATACTGTTCCGTCCCGGTGGTTCATCACATAAGGTGCTTCTCACGCCAGAAAAGAGCTTACGGTTGCAGCTAAGGTACGGTACGGACATCGCCATCTGCCTTGACGACTGTACACATGTCGACGACCCTTACCAGAAGCAGCAAGAGTCTGTTGCCAGAACGCTTAGCTGGGCTAGAAGGTGCAAAGCAGAGTTCGACCAGATCGTGAGACAGAGGAACAAAAAACTAGGTCCAAGACCATTGCTTATTGCTGTCATCCAAGGCGGAGGGAGCCGCGAGCTGCGGAGGGAATGTGCAGAGGCGCTTCTTGCGACAGGATTTGACGGTTTTGGCTACGGAGGCTACCCTCTTGACGGTAAAGGGGATTTGCTGGTTGACATGCTCAAGCTGACGCGGGATCTTGTTCCAGCTAGGTTTCCGATGATAGCGCTTGGGGTTGGACAGCCAGGAAACGTTGTTCAGTGTGCAAGGTTGGGCTACGACCTGTTTGACAGTTCGATGCCGACGAGGGATGCGCGGCAAGGCAGACTGTATGTTTCTGAAGCGAAAGAAGGCCTAGTGTTCTCGTACCTTTATGTTCAGGACGAAAGGCACACAAGGAAACAGGAGCCCCTCCAACCTGGCTGTGACTGTCTGACATGCACGAACTACTCGCTAGCCTATCTGCATCACTTGTTCAGAGTCAAAGACGCATTGTACTACCGACTTGCCTCGAATCATAACCTCCGGTTCATGACCCGGTTGATGGAAAGGCTCAGAAGGGAACGACCATGAGAGATGCTGCGGTGGATGGAAAGACAGGGCAGCTCGAGCTTCTAGTAAGACAGGTCTTGGAGACCTCGAAGTACCGAAACGTTTGCGTGGATTTCGTTCGAAATACTGGCAAGCGCGAGCTCTGTAAGCGAAGAAGTTTGAAGGAAGCTGTTAAAGCTACCAAGAACAAGCTTCACCAGATCGCCGGAGCCTACTTTCTGACTAAGCCGGACTATGATGCTTGGCTGGAAGAGTTGAGGAGGGCAAGAATGACGGGTGACGAAGCTCTGTTTCTGGAAACCTGCCGCAAAGTAATGGGTTACCACCACTCTACGAGAGAGCGTCTAGAGGACCTGGAAGAGTTCTATGCAAGCGTCTTTTCAAGCTTGTCGCGTGTTGATTCTATCTTGGATATTGCATGCGGTTTCCATCCGCTGGCGATTCCTTGGATGCCCCTTAGTAGGAGGGTGAAGTACTATGCCTTCGACATTTATGAAGACTTAGCGAGCTTCCTGAACGGTTACATGAACCTCGTCAATGTCGAGGGCTGTGCTGAAACTAGGGATGTCGTGCAGAACCCGCCGGAGACGAAGGCGGACCTAGCATTCATACTGAACACCATGCCGTGCCTTGAGCAGATCGAACGGTCAGCTGGCCTCAGGGTTCTGGAATGTACTCGTGCTGATTTTCTGGTGGTCTCATTTCCGACTAGAAGCCTCGGAAGACGAGACAAGGGCATGCGCGAATACTACGGGACTATGTTCAACAAGCTGGCCCAGGAGAAAGACTGGGCCGTCCAATGCTTTGAGTTTGAGTCTGAACTGGTTTATGTGGCCCAGAGATAATGATGCCGCCTATGGGATACGGAAATTGGTGCAGACTAACAGTGTTTGGCTCTTTCTTCCCATCTTTTAGCTCTTTACTCTGAGCTAGATTTCTGCGTTTGGTCGTCCTCCCTGCAAATGGGCAGACCCTTCACATCTGCGGTTACATAGCCGAAGCATATATAGCCAACAGAAACACTAGAGATATCTCTAGCTAAGGGCCCTTTTTCACAGTATTTGCCGTTGGATCACAGCTAGTGTTACGGTGGAAGGATGTCTTGAGACGTTGCCATTGAGACGGAACCGTTCACTGACAGAGACAACTTTGTCATAGGCAATTAGTTCAACTAGAACAGAGACGGTCCGGCAGATCACCAGAACATGCCTACTACGGAACGTATCCTTCAATGTCCAGCCGGGACATCTGTCTAAGAAAGACTGTCGGTATGCCTAATCCTCTAAGTCTTCTTCTTAGTTTCGAGTCGTTGGTTGCCACGATGCACTTCCACTCCTGGGCCATTCTGAGAATGACATCGTCGGAGCTCTCTCCTAGCTCTCTTTCCGCCTCAGCCATTCTGCACCTGTCAGCAAGCTCTAACGCTGCTGAAGCCAGCCTGCGGATCCTTTCAGATCCTCTCAGTGTCAGAGACTCCAGCTCATTGAGTGTCGTCGAAAGAACAACCGGTTCACATTTCCCGAGCAGGGAGTTTAGCTGCTCGAAAACATCGACCCGGAACTGAAAAGGTATGAATAGAAAGTTCGAGTCCACGATCACTTTAGCCATGCGGCAACCACGCTGACTGCAAGTGGTCACAATGCTTCCCCATACCTTGTCGCCATCTCAGTCGCAACTTTCACAGCGATCTCGAGGCTTCTTGGATTGGCTACGCCCTTTCCTGCGATATCGTAGGCTGTTCCATGGTCTACAGAGGTCCTTATGAACGGGAGACCTAATGTGACAGAGACCGTTCCGAAGAAATCGAACGTCTTCGCCGCAATGTGCCCCTGATCGTGATATAGGGAAAGAACCGCATCATAGCCCCCCTCTAGGGCTTTATGGAAGACAGTGTCGGCTGGAACGGGACCAACCACACGCAGGCCTTTAGCCTCTAGCTCCTTAATGGCTGGAATGATCTCTTTTCCTTCTTCGTCGCCCACAAGTCCTTCGTCACTGGCGTGAGGGTTTAGAGCCGCAACCGCAACCAACGGTTCTTCTATGCCTATTCGTTGAAGTTCCACCACGATCCTGTTAACGGTACCGACAATGAAGTCTTTCTTCACGGCTCGGACAGCCTCTGTCAACGAGAGATGCCTTGTCAAGAAGAAGATGCGCGCACCCCTAACCCAGAACATGGTCAAAGGATTCTCAACACCGCACAACGCAGCCAACATCTCAGTGTGCCCGATGTGTCGGCTTCCAGCCAACTGTATCGCCTGCTTGTTAATTGGACCTGTCGCCACAGCATCGACTTCACCACACAATGCGAACTCAACAACCTTCTCAATATACCTGATCGAAGCCCTACCAGCCATGAACGAAACTCTGCCGACTTCTAAGGCATCGACATCAACGTTCTTCAGATCGACTAGTTCGATTAACCCGGCTTTTCCAAAGGCATCCCTTGGCGAAGAAACAGCCTTGAACGATGCCCTAGGCTTCAGTCGTTCCGCAGTCTTCTCGAGAACCCCAAGGTCACCGATCAGAACAGGTTTACAGACACCCCAAACCCTTCGGCTCAGAAGTGCCTTAATGGCTATCTCTGGACCTATGCCAGCCGGGTCGCCCATTGTCACCCCGATGACTGGTTTCCCATTTGTCTTCATCTTCCCTGCCCCCACTAGAGGCGTCACAAGATCTTGACTGTTCCCTTGACTGAAGGTCTCGAACATAGACCTTCGCATCGAATTCCGCCCTCCAAGAAAGCGTTTTTCATGGCACTAGCTACAGTTCCGGCAGAAACTTTGTCAGCATCTACAACAGCAATGACGGCTGGACCCGCCCCGCTAATGGCCACTCCAGAGGCGCCAGCGGCGTAAGCCGCCTTTTTAGTCTCCAGGTAGTTTGGGATAAGCCTCATCCTCGCTGGCTCAACTAGCGCATCGGTCATCCCGCGTCCGATCATGTCAATGTCCCCGAGGTGGAACCCAGCGACCACCAAGGCTGCATTCTTCACGTTCGTGACAGCATCGTTGAAAGCGACAGATTTCGGCAGAATCGCCCTACTCTTCGCGGTCTTGTTCTGAGGGGTCTCGACTGAAGGCATGGCCAGAGCCACCTCCAGATTTGGTGGAGGATCCAGACGAACAACCTTAAACCATTCCTCATGAGCTCGGACGATCGTGAACCCGCCGAGAACGGAAGCAGCCACATTGTCCGCATGACTTGCGCCTGCAGCTGCAACTTCACCTAACGCAGCAAGTCGTACGAGCTCATCGCGCACTAGACCAAGGCCAAGTAAGTGATTGAGAGCCACGGCGCATGCTGCCGCAGACGCTCCGCTGCTGCCAAGCCCCATCCTCGATGGTATACCCTTCTCGAGCCCAATGTTGACCCCCAAGCCACGTCCAGCCAGCAGGTTTTTCGCGACCAGACCAGCTGTGTTTCTCGACGGATCAGTGGGTATCTTCTCGGCGCCCAGCCCAGAGACCTCGACCTTTATGTCGTTGTCTGTTAGCTCCGCTGTCAAAGTGTCATAAAACGCTTCGAGTGCTAAGCCGAAAACGTCGAAGCCCGAACCTAGGTTGGCTGAACTGCAAGGAGCTATAACTCTAACGCGGTCCAACACTTTCAACTCATGGATTTGACGGATCGGCTGTTCAAGACCGAGTCTATCTATTCGGTGTTTTGGGATTAAAGGATTTCACTTGATGGAAAGCCTGTCCAATAGCCTTGAAAGAAGGAAACTATGAAGACCGCCTAGTCCGGCAGCTTCGCGTCGGTTCTGCCTATCAACTCGCGCTTCTTTCTAAGGTAGTACTTGTAGGTTGCGTACGAGACTTCAGGCGGGCACCTGTGATCGAGCAATGGTATGAAGCCACCTTGCTCAAGCATGGGTGCGAGCCTCTTAAGCTCTTTATCAATGGCTTTCTCACCAGCAGCTACCGCCAGCTTGTTGACGTTCCCGATCAGCAGGACCTCCATTCCATGTTTTTCCCTGAGTTTGTACATGTCGTTGCACCTTGCCTCAACGGGAAACATCCCGTTTATTCCGCCCTTCAGCCAGCCCGGAACAAGCATGGCTACATCGCCATCGCAATCCAAGACGTTGATGGCGACGCCGTACTCTCTCAGAACATCGGTGACCTTCTTGTACCTTGGAACCATGAACTCCTCGAAGTGACGAACGGACAAGAGAGGCCCACGCATATAACACATGTCCTCCCACCATGTCGCCATGTCTACATTGACCCCCCGCAAAGCCTTAGGAATAATCTTGATCCAAAGATTGACGAGAGTATCCATCATGTCCGTCACCCAGTCTGGGTCACGGTAGAAAGCTACTGAGATCGCCTCCACACCTATCCAGTTCCGGAGCCAACCGTAAAGGCTCCCAACGCTTATGGCCAAAGAATAGTCACGGTCCTTATAGTCCTCAACCATCTGATCCCAGTTCAGTGGGAACCGGCCAGGCGTATCAGGGTCAAAGAAGGGTCGCAACTTCTCCCAGTCATCTCTGCTCCTAAGGGGGTAACGAATGTAATGAGGTGGAGAAGAAGTACTCACCGGACGTACGTAAATGCCGCCCATGCCGTCGTCAATGACAGCCCGGTCGCCTTCCTCCCTGACTACCCTCTCAGGTAGCGGTGGCCATAAGCCAGTCCTGATGGGCAACCATTCGCCGCAGTCCCAGCCTTCAAGTCCAAGGTAGAGCTCGATATCTCTGATGTTCCGCTTGTCAAGCGGAAGTCCCTCCTTGTGCCACCGGTCAATCGTCTCAGTCCAGAAGCCAAACTCATAGTCTGGAACACGATCAACATCCTTGAAGTGCAAAGTATTCAGAAAACGCTCCTTGTGGTTCAACGAGAACACCCCGAGGCTTAGTCTTGAGATTTAGCATCCAGAAATAAAAAACTTGTATCCGACCTATATTACTGTTCCGAATCCAATGAGTCGCCATCTGCCTGCCATTTTCCGACTTACTGCGACCCTTTCAGACTCTTCCGCGCATACTGGTCGCGTGAGCTCAAGGTCAGCAGTTTCGCCCTTTATGTTGGAAACCTTACCGACCGTAGGCGCCGTTCCAACGTCCAACAGTAAGACTTCGCCGACGCTCACGTTCCTGACTTCAAGAAGCTCCTTTGTCCCAACAGCTCGCTCGAGGAGGTGAAAGTCCAAGGTCATCCTGAACCTTGTTGGAGGAAGAGTTCCTGGCTTACCCACTAGATTCCCAATCAACCCATCAGCCTTCGTTAAAGAGGGGTCCAGAAGAGTGCCGACCCCGACCAAGCCGCCGCAAAAAGCCTCCTTAACACGTTGTCCACCAGCGTGGAGGCTAACAACTTCAGTTAACAACGGTTGGTAAGAGGATGACTTTCCGGTGAGTCCCGCGAGGCCAGGACGCGTCTCCACTTTATCACCGACCCTGAACGTTCCTTGGGATATCGTGCCGCCAATCACTCCTCCAACCAAGTCTTCGACTGGTGTTCCAGGCTTGTTCACGTCGAACGACCGAACCACATGCATCCTTGGCGGCTTGGCTGGATCCCTAACGGGTGTTGGGATATGCGTCTCCAATGCGTGAAGCAAAAGGTCAACGTTCACGCGGCTTTGAGCCGAAAGCGGGATTACGGGCGCCTTCTCAGCGGCAGTTCCCGCCGCGAAGTTCCTGATCTCCTTGTAGCTGTCTAGGGCGCGCTTCTTGTTGACAAGATCAATCTTGTTCTGGGCGATAATGATCTTTTCGATGCCGATGACCTGGATCGCGGCAAGATGTTCACGTGTCTGAGGTTGAGGGCAGGGCTCATCAGCAGCAATAACGAGAATAACTCCATCCATGACAGCAGCGCCAGAAAGCATGGTCGCCATCAGAGCTTCGTGACCGGGCGCATCTACAAAACTCACCGCCCGAACAAACTCCCCTTGGGAACCGCATCTGGGACAAGTCTCCTGAGTCGAATAGAAGTGTGGACTCTCGCACGTCGGGCACCTGTATACTGCAGCGTCGGCGTACCCCAGCTTTATCGTGATGCCTCTCTTCAGTTCCTCGCTGTGTCTGGAAGCCCACACTCCAGTAAGCGACTCAACCAGTGTCGTCTTCCCGTGGTCAACATGACCTATTGTGCCTATATTGATCTCGGGCTGACGGGGCGGACCTGACTTCTTCGACATCCTAGATTCCCGTTTCCTTCTCTAAAGCGCTTGGGCTCATACTAAAGACAGAGGGAGCTAGATAAATGTAGAGGCATGCCCCACTTCAACCCCATCGCCATCGGTTACGCGGTCTGTCTCTCTCAGAACAAGATGTCCGCGAACAACTCTCACTGCAAACAGCCTAAAGACGGCCTACCTCTTTTTCAGCGTTACAACATCTCCCTCGATCGAAATCAACCCGAAACGTTCCATCATCAAAAGCTTTTCTTCGACGAGTCTTTTCGCTTCCTCGTTCTTTGCGAGCGCGTCAAGAATCTCCTTCTTGGTAGCTTTGCCGTTATTCTTCGAGATAATCTGGTATATCATGTAGTCTTGAACAGCGGACAACTCACAACCCCCGTGATCCCCTAGGTTCTTTTCTCATTGTCCCCTCTTTGCCTCACTTAGTCGGTCAAAACGAGAACGTTACTAATTTCTGTTCACATGCACTTTAATCTTTCGGAGACGAAAAAGTAGGAACTCGCTTCTTCGCTATGTGTGAATCAGGTGAAGCGACCAAAATATCATGCCAGGAAGACTGTCAGCAATGCGTTTTTAAGAGACCAGTCCAATCTTTACTGCAACCAAACACGGTTATTGGTGATCTGAATGCCTCAATGTAGCCATTGCGGCTTCCCTCTACCTGACGGTGCGGTTTACTGCCCTAGTTGCGGGGCTCCGGTCAGGAGGAAGATCGAGGTCCCAGTGCCTTCAGCTGGTGCCATGCTGAGGATCATACAAGCTGGCGTGATCGGTGCATTTCTTACAGTGATGATGGAGTCACTTTCACCCGGCATAGACCTCTATTTCCTTCCTGCTTTTGCCTCTTCCTTGATCTCAGTGTACATATCCCGTGTGAGAAGACTAGACGAGGCTGTTGGGGTCGCGTTGGCCGTGTACCTTTTCGCAGATGCAATAACGGGGGGCATCATTTTGGGATCCCTTTACGCCCAGAGAATCCCGCTTGCCGAGATCTACGGTGACTATGTGCCGAGCCTGGTCGATGTCTTGGCATACGCAGCCAGTCCGGTAACAGCAGTTATCGCGGGTTACATTGGTGCCAGACTAGCCCCGGCAACGCGCGCAAGGGAGCTTCCGCCGGTTGCCTATAGGAGAGAAGAAGAGCCTGGCGGGGTCATCTACATCTTGCCAAGAGAGTAGGGGAACCTGTCGAGCTCTTCGTCTCAAAATGTTTAAATACTATTCCATTTAGGTCATCTGTACCAGTCGGACCATGCAGAGTGGCTGCAATGAACGTTCCCAAGGAGATAGCAACCTACTGCCCACGATGCAGGACACACACCTCACACGCTGTTTCCTTGTATAAGGAGGGCAGAAGAAGAGCCTTAGCGAAAGGAGCGCGCCGCCACGAGCGTGAAAAAAAGGGATATGGCGGGCAAAAATACCCCATGCTGAAGAGAAAGGCAAAGACAACAAAGAAGCAATCTCTTAAGCTTAAATGCAAACAGTGCGGGTTCACGCTACAGAGGAAGGGGATCCGGCTGAAGAGAATGGAAGTCCAGTAGGACAATAGGAGATCGGTTGATTGAGCGAGTGGGAGAAGATCATACCCAAGCCCAGAAGCGTCTTCCTCCAAGTCAAATGCCCAGACTGCGGGAATGAACAGTCTGTCTTCAGTCATGTGGCAACTATAGTTCACTGCAATATCTGTGGCGCCACCCTTGCCGAGTCGACTGGAGGAAAGGCGAAGATCAAAGGCGAAGTCGTGAGAGTCTTGGAGTAGGAGCAAGCCATGTCTCTGTTGGGAAATGACGAGTGGCCTGAGATAGGAGAACTCGTAGTAACGACTGCCGGGAGAATAACAAGCCACGGCGTCTACGTCATGCTAGATGAGTACGGAAAAGAGGGTTTCTTACACATATCAGAGGTCTCGTCAAGTTGGGTCAAAAACATCCGCGACTACGTTCGAGAAGGCGAGAAAGTCGTACTGAAAGTGCTAAGGGTGGACCCCGAAAGGAAGCATATAGACCTTTCCTTGAGAAGAGTGGCAAGAAGTGAGAGAAGAGACAGAATGCTTCTCTGGAAGCGAAGCAGGAAGGCCGAAAGTCTGCTTAGAAGTGCGTCCCAAAGGGTAGGAGTGTCCGCGGGCGAAATGCGCGAGAAAGTATGGGTCCCATTGGAAGAAGCGTATGGAGAAGCGTATGAAGGCTTGGAAAGAGCCGCAAGAGAAGGCGTTGCAGTCCTCTTGAAGCTGGGCTTGCCTGGAGAGCTAGCTGAGATCCTCGCTGAGATTGCGAAAGACAAGATCAGAATCCCAATGGTGAAGGTCAAGGAGAACGTTAGGCTTAGCTGCGCAAATGCAGACGGGGTTCTCCGGATAAGGGAAGCTCTTCTCAAGGCTAAAGGGACAAAAGTTCCCGGGGGAGGAGAAGTGAAGATATATGTTGTGTCTCCACCCAAATATCGAATAGAGGTTAAGGCAAGCGACTACAAGGAAGCCAATGCAGTGATGAAGAGGGCAACGGAATTGGCGATTGAAAGCATAACCAAGTCCGGAGGAGAAGGAGTCCTCGAAAGAGGATAGCTTCCATGGTTTGGCTCATGAGAAAATGTGCTGATTGCAGGAGATACACGCTCAGGGATAGGTGCCCCTACTGTGGGGGCAAGGTGCACATTCCGCATCCAGCGAAGTTCTCGCCTGACGACAAGTATGCCAAGTACAAGGGTTTGATGAGGAGCCTTAGGACATGAAGGAGACAGCAATAGTAGAAAAGGAAAGAGTCGAGCTAAGAACACCTGTCTTGATTGAAGGGCTTCCCGGGCTAGGTTTAGTCGGGAAGATCGCGACTGAATACCTCATAAGACAGTTGAAAGCCCAGAAGATTGCGGAGCTCTACTCACCACACTATGCCTATTACGTACTGGTCAGCAGTAAGGGAAGTATCAGGCTTCTTAGATCGGAATTCCATTGTTGGAAGAACGACAAAGGAGGAAGCGACCTCATACTTTTGACTGGCGACAGCCAAGCCCAAACGATTGCTGGCCAGTACGAAGTTGCAGATGCAGTTCTTGACTATGCTGACAAGAACAACGTAAGACTGGTCATCACGGTCGGGGGATACCGCAAGGAGGCAACTCAGGAACCAAAAGTCTACGCGTCGGCAACAAGCCAAGGACTGCTAAGCAGAGCAATGGAAGCAGGAGCTGAAAGCAGCCCCCCAGGAAGCCCAATAGTCGGAACAGCGGGGCTCCTTATAGGGTTGGCGAAGTTCAGAAATGTGGATGCCATCTGCTTCTTGGCGGAGACTCCGGGTTACCTTCCTGATCCACGTGCGGCAAAGAGCTTCCTGAAGGTGCTTATGAGAATGCTTAGTTTTGAGGTTGACCTTTCGGGCATGGACAAGGAAATCCACAAGTCAGAGCAGATAGAGGAAAGGATGCAAAAAGTCGAAGAGCATAGGCGAATTCTTGAAAAGAGAAGAAGGAGAATGGAAGAGGAGAAGATCTCCTACATTAGCTGAACTACTAATGAAGTAGGTCTTTTCAACGAGGGTCTCCTTCAGAAGAACGTCGGGGATGCGCTCCGCTAAGGTTCAGACGAGGAAGTCGTTCTGTTTCTTTGAGAACATCTGCAGGGCCTTCCTCAGCTCCTGGAGATCGTTGATTGTGTGATTTACTGCGCTGATATGGGAGTTCACCATCTCGCGAAGATCAGTTTCTGAGCTTGTTTCCCTGAGATCGTTCTCGATCTGTTCAGCGATGAGTTCAGTCAGTTCATTCCGCTTCGTAACCGAGCTGAAGGCTTGCAGAATCTTTGCGCGGACTTCCTCTGCTACTTGGTCGGGTAGCGCCCCCTTGTTGACCTGATCAGCGATCTCGTGCACAACATCCTCCGCTGATAATGGCAGGTATCTTCTTGCGGCGATCTCGCCTTTAGGGGTCAAGAAGATTATAAGCGGAACGGTGTTTACGTCGTATAGTCCGGTCAGTTCCTCGTTGTGGGGGTCGTCGACATTGACCAGCCGAATCTGTATGTCCTTATTCTTCTGAGTGAGTTTCCTAGTTAGCTTTGAGAGTTTCCTCTCGTTCTCGTACAGGTCTGAGTAGAAATAGACTATCTCAACTTTCCTTTCGCTCAAAGCGTATCCTCGTCTTCTATCAAGTGAACTGTCGAGAAAAAAGGAGAATGTTGCTTCTCAGAGCCTCGGACCATGTCACTGCTTCTTTGTGATCTCTCTGACTACGCCTGCAGCGATTGTTGTCCCCATGTCTCGAACTGCGAACCTTCCGAGTTCTGGGAATTCAGTGTAGGCTTCGATTGGAATGGGACGTAGGGGCTCGAACCTCACTAGGGCACTGTCACCAGTCTTGAGGAACGCTGGTTTCTCTTCAATGGTCTGTCCTGATCGGGGGTCAATCTTTCTGATTAACTCTGTAAACCTGCATGCCACTTGGGCAGTGTGAGCGTGAAGAACCGGTGTATATCCTTCGGCAACAGCTGTTGGGTGGTGTATAACAACGATCTGGCCGATGAACTCCTTCGCCACTGTTGGGGAGCTACTTGGGTGACCGCACACATCGCCTCTTCTTATGTCGGTTTTTGCTACTCCTCTGACGTTGAAGCCAATGTTGTCACCTGGTTCAGCTCTGGGTATTCGCACATGGTGGGTCTCCATGGATTTGACTTCGCCCTGAACGCCCGAAGGCATGAACACTACGATGTCGCCTTCCTTCAGTACGCCAGTTTCAACCCTGCCTACTGGCACTGTTCCGACGCCAGTGATCGTGTAAACGTCCTGTACGGGGACACGTAGAGCTTTCTCGGTAGGTTTCGGAGGCATCTCGAAAGTGTCCAAAGCGCTGTACAGTGTTGGTCCTTTGTACCACGGCATGTTAGGGCTTGATTTGAAAAGATTGTCTCCGGTCCACCCGGACGTTGCCACGAAGGCAATCTTGGCTGTGTTGTAGCCAACCAACCTTAGCATTCGGGTGATTTCGTTCTTAACCTCTTCATATCGTTCTTGGCTCCAGTTGACCGACGGATCGTCCATCTTGTTGACGGCTACGGTGAGTTGCCTCACGCCTAGTGTGAACGCCAGAAACGCGTGCTCCCTTGTCTGTCCTCCTGGCCCAATCCCTGCCTCGAACTCGCCTTTCTTGGCAGAGACGAAGAGCACAGCTGCATCGGCTTGGCTAGCGCCAGTGATCATGTTCTTCACGAAGTCTCTATGCCCGGGGGCGTCGATGATCGTGAAGAAGTAGTGCGGCGTCTCGAACTTAAGGAATCGGAGGTCGATCGTGAGCCCTCTTTCCCTCTCTTCTTTCAAGGAGTCGAGGATCCAAGCGAACTTGAAAGCTACTTTGCCCATCTTGGCGGCTTCCTCTTCGTAAGCCTTGATGGTCCTTTCGTCGATCACTCCGGCCAAATAGAGAAGGTGTCCCATCGTAGTGGACTTTCCGTGGTCTACATGCCCGATGATCACTAGGTTCAAGTGTGGCTTTTCTGCTTTGCTCATTCTTCATCCTCCAAGCTCTATCTATTCCTTCATTTGTGTTGGAAACGGTTAAACATCAGCTAGTAGAGTTATTTTAACTTATCCCTGCACTGTTTTAAGTTACTTTCGCTTCCTGAAGACTTTGGGTCTGCAGTTTGAAAGAATAGCGTGCAACTGCATAGCTTAGGAACAAGGAAGGAGTGCTCTGAATAGCAAAAGCAAAAGACCGGAAAAACCAAAAAAAGAAGGGGAGTTTTGCGACCGTGCTGAAAGACTTGTCGGAATCCGATTTCGGACCTTGAAAGAGTTATTTTAAGTTTGCCCCTCACTAGCAAAGCCAGTCCAGCAGGCTTGGGAAATGGGCCAAAACACGTTCAGGAAGCCGCTCTTCAAATCATCTTTGCCGTCGCAACCACATTCATTCTCGTAAGAAACGCAGAAGAAGGCAATAGCTAGGTCCGCTGGGCAGACATCTGAGAGGCACAAGGCTTATTAACATCCGCACTGCAATGCAATGCGGTGGCAACAATGAGGGATGGCGTTTGTCGACAAGCCCATTCAGCCTTCGACTAATGCTTCCTGTCCTATAGTGCGAAGTGTTCACGGCGTTCTTCCCTTTGTTGCTTCTGCTTTCGAGTCACTGCATGAGCAGTTGATTCTCCACATCTTCTTCGAGAGTTTATTGCCGGGATGGCCGAGCGGCTTAGGCAAGCGGCTGCAGACCGTTTTACGAGGGTTCAACTCCCTCTCCCGGCTTCAGTTGATCGCTAGTATTTGACCCTAGTGAGGAAGGGTAGACAGAATGGTCAGGGCTGAAAGTGCTGAAAGATATGGTCGCATCGCTAATGAGTACAAGGACTTCATCATAATCCACCCAATCATGACAGGAGGCTTGGTGCCTCAAGAGGTGCAGGAAAGACTTTTCAAGGAAGGGTGGAACAGATTCGGTTATCCCCTTTGCTTCAATTGCCTCAAAGGTAGGTCAGACATCATATCCAAGCCCCCCGTGGCAGATTTCCTCAGCGACATAGCTGAGTTCTACGGTGGAGACAAGGCTGAACACACGTTCGGATGCCGAGCCGCCCAATTCACAGTCATGAAAACGATCAGCGACTTTGCTGAGAGTCAAAGCTCAACAGGATACTCGAAGGTCGCCATTGTGGACCCCCTTTGCCACTACACGACAGTCATAGCTGCTGAGGTCGCTGGCCTAAGAGTTGTTGAGCCGCCGCATGGTGGACACCCAGAGTACAAGGTCAAGGCTGAAGGTTACCAGCAGAGGATCGAGGAAGTGAGGAAGGAGACAGGAAGGTTGCCGGGACTTGTCGTTGTCACTCATGCTGAGCCCAATCACGGAAACCTGAACCCTGCCGCGGAGGTAGGTGAGATTGCTCAGCAGTATAATGTGCCTTACATGGTGAACGCCGCTTATACAGGAGGTGTAATGCCTGTGGACATGCGTGACTTTCATGCGGACTTTCTCACGGTATCAGCTCACAAGTCGATGGCTTCTCTCGGCCCCTTAGGCTTCCTAGTGACGAGAGGTAAATGGAGCGAGAGAGCCTTCAGAAATTCGAAGATTGTGACTGAAGGAACCGGAAGAGCTTGGAGGAACAAGATCACAAATATCTTCGGCTGCAGCGTCGGAGGAATCCCGGTCATTTCCGCGATGTACTCTTTCGAGTACGTGTTCCGGCGAGTGAACACGTGGACGAATGAATTGTCGAAAGCAAGGTGGCTTCTTCAGGAGATCGAGAGGATAGGCGGCATTAGGCTAATCGGTGAACACCCTCACCGCCATCACTTGCTTCACTTTGAGACGCCAATCTTTTGGGAGATTTCGAAACACCACAAGAATAGAGGGTTCTTCCTAGCGGAGGAAATGATCAAGAAAGGTATAGTTGGACTACAGAGGGGACTGACCAAGCATGTAAAACTCTCAGTCTATGGTCTTACGTGGGATCAAGTGAGGAAAGTCAGAAATGCCTTATACGAGGTCGCGGAAGAATGGACGAAGAAGTTCAACCTAGACCGCTCGGTTCCTTAGCGGTCTTAGATGCTCAAGGTTGGCCCCCCTCTGGCAAGAAAGGCAGAAAGATAGTTAAGTCTTAAGTCAAGAAAAACGGAAAAAAATCGAGAAATAGATTAGGGCTCTTTTCGGTTGAAAATACAGGCGTGCAACGCTAGGTGGTCCTTTCAGTCACAAGCAAGCATGCTCAGTATCTTCTGAATGATCTTCTTTGCGGTCTTCTTTTCGCCCAGCACTCGCGGCAGTAAACTGGTCTGCTCGGGTCAGGTTTGAATGGGACTTCGCACTCTTGGCCGCAATCAGAACAGACTGCCTTGTACATCTCGCGCGATGCCATTCTAACTTTTCACTCTCCTTTGCTTTTAGCGGCAAGAACAAAGCTCTGGAAGCTTTGGTTTCTCGCACTACAACTAGTTTAAGTGCCTTCCCTATTAAACTTTCGATGCATGAAGATTCTCTGGATTGCGCCAATGGGAAGAGGGTCTTCAGCCGGCCTCAAAGCTTTTTAGCCTGTACACGCATTCTATGATGTGTGATGAAGGACACCATTCTGAGCCTTGTGATGATGAAATGGAGCGACACTGATTGCTGTCCTAGAGATCCTTCATGCGGCTCTGGCTGAGGCTTTTCAGGATATGCTTCGAATGGGAAAGGCGGCATCGCTTCAGCTGCAGCCCATAAGCATGTTTGGAGAAGGACAAGTCCTATGTTCTTCACTGCTTAGCCCTCCTTGGGACAGAAAGCACCGGCAAGTCTTTAGCCAGTTCCTCTAAGCCCAGTTCCACCGGGGTTCTGGGTCGGCGCAATCCGGTCTCCTCGTCCCAGCCCATCACTCTGCGGTAGTTACGAACCATGGACTCCAGTGTTCCCCAATGCCTACGCCACTCGCGGACCATCGGCCGGTTTTGAGCCATACTGAGCAGAAGGAACTTCGAGAGACGGCTCCATGCCTTGCCTTAGATTGAAGGCGCGCAGCAGATTGACTGCACGTCGGCCTGTCCGCATCGCCTCCTGTAGGGCGAGAAGATGAAGTTGTCTGAAGGATCCTAGGTTGCGATCCTGCCGATTTACATGGGCGGTTGAGGGCGTGGCAGTTCTGGAAGTCTGTTAACTCTTCTCCAACAATTCTTCTATATTGATGTTGACTTTTTTTGCCGTCTGCAATATTCTGTCCCAAGTCTTCTGAGGCACATCGATCCCGGTTCTTGCCTTCTCCTTCTTGCTTATGAGTTCGGGTTCTCCAGGAATCAGTATCTCCTTGAAGCCGGGTGCTTTCCTAGACTCTCTAACGGTCCTGATCAGCCTATCAATATTGGTCTTGAACTCCTGAACGGGCTGAAACGCATCAATCTTGATCGCCATCTGGAAAATGCCCTGTTCCTTGCCAGCCTTGTCGAAGGCTGGTCCCCTTCCGCTGAGAATTCCAGCGATCACGTCCACTGCCATCGCCAGCCCATATCCTTTGTAGGCTACGGGTCCCCCAAAAGGCAGGCATGCGCCCCCTTTCACGAAGTCTTCGGGATCTGTTGTGGGATTGCCATCTTTGTCTGTAATGTACCCTTCGGGCAGCTTCTCGCCCTTGGCCAAGGCATGCATGATCTTCCCGCCCGCGCAGACAGACGTTGAAATGTCAAGCACATACGTAGGCTCTTCTCCCGCCGGGATTGCGATACCTATCGGGCTTTGGTTGAAGATTCTTTCAACGCCGCCGTATGGGGCGACGGCTGCTACGGCATTGACTGCACACACTCCGATCATGTCATGGTGAGTCGCCATCAAAGCGTAATCAGCCATACGGCCAATATGGCAACAGTCAAAGGTTTCCACGGCGCTGACGCCATATCTGTCCGCTTTCTCTATGGCAAGCTTCATAGTTCTTGTGGCGACGACTTGGCCCAGACCCCAGCCGCCATCCACCAATGCCGTTGCTCCGAAGTCTCGAACGATTTTGATGCTGCTTCCGGGCTTGCACGTGCCATTCAGAATCTTCTCGATGTAGCTTGGAATTCTCATTGTACCGTGCGACTCGTGACCGCAAAGGTCTGACTTTACCAAGAGCTCTACAGTATGCTTGGCCTCGTCCAAGGGTGTTCCCGCAGCTTCGAAGGCTGCAAGCCCGACTCGCGTCAACTGTTCCGCTGTGAATGTCGGCAAGTCTCCCACGCGCCGCTAAACTCTGCTAATTGGAGCCTAGTACTGAATAATGGCAGATATATGCATGATGCATCCACATGCCTTAGAGGAACGGAGGAGGCACTCGAAGCAAAGCGTCTACTATTGGACGGCAGCACTTCACCTTCTGAGACTGCATAAAACCTTCTGTTGCTGAGGATCAGTCTCAGGGAAGAAAGGATTATCTGTGGGTCCCTCACTCTGGGGGTGAGTGTATGTCGCAGCGTAGACTACCGTTTCTTGAGCGATGATCGGCACACCAGATGCTTTCTTCTAAGGCTTGGAAGCAGTCGACTAGTAGTTTTCACACCATACCTCGAAGAAGCTTCTCGGATGCTCGCAGACAGGGCATTTCTCAGGGGCTTCTTTCGCCTCAAAGACGTGGCCGCAGTTCCTGCATTTCCATTTGATAGGCGCGTCTTTCTTGAAGACTTTGCCCTGCAGCACATTTGCTAGCAGCTTGAGGTATCGTCTTTCATGGTATCTCTCTACTTGGGCGACCATGCGGAAAGTTCTAGATGCGTCTAAGAAACCTTCTTTTTCTGCTACTTCAGCGAAGTTGGGGTAGATTGAACCCCACTCGAGTTTTTCACCTTCCGCGGCCTCTTTCAGGTTGTCCACTGTAGTCCCAATAATGCCCGCCGGGTAAGCCGCCGTGATCTGTACCATTCCGCCCTCAAGGTGCTTGAAGAAAAGCTGAGCATGTTCCTTTTCGTTATCAGCTGTTTCTTGAAAAATGGCTGATATCTGTTCGTATCCTTCCTTCTTGGCTGCACTAGCGAAGAAAGTGTATCTTGTTCTGGCTTGAGACTCGCCCGCGAATGCGGCTAACAGGTTCTTCTCGGTTTGACTACCCTTTAGTTCCATCAAGTTGGGCCTCCTATTGACTCTACATCTGCTTTGAGGCAGATAAAAAGCATTCTGAAGAAGACAGGCGACCATACCGGAATGTTTCTGCATCTTCTTCGCTGTGTGCAACGGGAATCAAGACCACACATGTGGGGTTTGTGTAGGATGGCGGGAAAGCTGGCCACGATGTTGAGCTCGGTTCGATTTCTCTTGTTGGGTTGTTCTGGGCTTGATCTGGCTTCCTTCCCAGCTTCTTTCGCACTGTGCACAGAAAAAATTTTTTTCCTTAAATACTTATGAAACTTCAACGGGAAAGCTGG
>CAYXIF010000011.1:0-13806 GCA_964465575.1 uncultured Candidatus Bathyarchaeia archaeon
TCTGGAACGATGTTAACGACTTTCACTGCGCCCGTTTTCAGGAGCCCCTCTAGGATTTGCCTTGCATCCGGTTCATTTGGGGAGACTATGTGCTCGTATGGCTGAGCGCCAGCACATTCTTTTCGGATGAACGTGCCCTCAATGTTCGCTCCTTCAAGCCTAGCACCGTATAGACCGTTCTTTCCAGAGTCCATATAGCGCCTTATCGTTAGGAGATATTTGGCAAGGTGTTCTGTTGGTGCCGCCATTGTAGCCAGTATATAGGCGGTGACTCCTTGGGCTGCAAGCGATCTGGAAACCTTCTGCAGTCTTTCCGGATCGTCTGGGGACTCCATGAAGCCTTTGATGTCGTGAATGTGCTGGTCACGAAAACCAGGCAACACATAGCATCCTCTGCAATCCACAGTTTCCTCGCCAGAAAGGTCAGAGTCAACTCGCACTATCTTTTGATCCTTGATCAGAAGGTCTGATCTTGAGACGCCTAGCGGCGTTGTGATGAACCCGCCTTTTAGGACGATACTTCTCAAGTAGATCCCAGCAATCCCTTAGGCTCATCAACATAACAGACAGAGCTGTATATGAGCGCAAGCTACGCCAGTAGGTATTCTGTCACGTCGCCAACGAATGGCACGGGCTTCTCGGGAAAGTCCAAGGGTTCGCGTTCGCGTCTGGCTTCTGTTGAGTCCCATCCCTCCAGAAAATCATGAAGAACCCTTCCCTGGCTATGTCTAGGCGGGTCAACCCCAAGCAGGAAAGATACTGTCGGAGCGACATCCGCAGTGTAGACGGGACCAAGGAGTTCAAGCGGTCGAATGTAGCCTTTCTTCATGTCAGGTCCCGTTGCGATGAAAACCGCGTAGTTCGAGTTGAGATCGGTCTCTGCGGTAGGTATCTGCGGACCGTGGTTCGCCCCACCGTCTGGCATAACGCTGTCTTCATACCTGTTGTGGCTCCAAGTGAAGCCGGCCGAGTACATGTATACGATATCTCCCACTGGTTCGCCCCAGAGTCCGATCATTGGAGCATCCTCCTTCTTCAGGGCAATGCTTATGACGTGTTTTCCGTCCACGTCTTTGAGGTCCCTAAGCAGGCTCAGCACTTGGTCCCTGACTTTGTCGTATTCGCTGTCTTCGACCACACCGTTCCTATATCGGCCTTTCAAGTTTACCCATATGTTAGTCGTTGAGATGTGGATCTTGCTTCTCCCCCAATCGACTCTTGGCTGTCCATCCTTGTCTTTCTCCACAGCCACAAGCCCAGCGTTCGCAAGGGCTTTCAGGAGAGGATATCTCTTCTTGTTAGGAACGTTGCCATGATCGGACACGACAATCATATATGTGTTCTCATCCAGCATTCTCATGAATTCGCCGACCAACATGTCCGCAAGACGGTAACACAACTTGATGACTCTCCAGCTTTCTTGAGCTTTCAGATCATCGTAGACTCCACCAGCTGGGTCTATGCGCCCCAGACTCGCGTGTTGGACGGAGTCTATGAGGTGCCAGTGCATCATGTAAAGAGAGCAACCGCGCTCCATGAGGTGTCTAGCGGCATTAGCTATCCATTTTATTTGGTAACTCAACTCCTCTGACACCGTTTCTTGGTCCAGTACTGAGAAGAACTTCTCAACAGCTTCATTGACATACGGGCCGAACCTGTCCACAAGTATCCTTCCTGTTTGAAGCGGGTGGACAAAGTCTCCTGCTGGGTATATTTGCGACCTGTAGAGCTTCAGCTTTGAACCGTCAGATGAGAGCTCGGCAAGCTTGAGCCTAACTGTTCCGACCGTCTTCCTTCCTTTCACATCGAATTCTTCACAGAACCAAACCCACTCGCCTACTCTAAGAGTACAGACCGCTCTGCTAGGGTCATTGTCCCTATATATGACAAGCATGTCGTATCCTTTGCCCTCCTCTCCTCTCAGAAGCCCATCATACACGATTTCGGGACCACGTCGAGCGGGCCTAACGGTTATCTTGAAACCCAAAGTTGAGCAGTTGCTCTTGGATCGTATGGGCGAGCTCTCCGCCTTCTCAACCGGCCTAACTGGAATCACTAGGCCTTGTTCAATCAGCCTCCTGACAGGAACGCCGTTCTTGGCAAGGCCTCTAAGTGTCTCTTTGCTGGCGTAACATGCAGCACCACTAATCTCGAAGTAGTATGATCCTGGTCTCCAGAACCAATCGACGTGTACAGCCTTGTTTGTAGTTGGCGGGTAACCCACGAAGTTAAGCAAAACACTTTTCAGCCCCCTTCTTCCCAACGCTTCCCAAAGGTATTCCGCTCTACATAGGTTCGACGACATGGATTCGTCGCCGAAGTACTCCGTCACCGGCACATTGCTGAGTCGTCTTCCCCAGGTCGCTATGCCATGGGTTCCCGGCCAAGCACCAGTTGCTATAGTGGTCCAGTTTTCAGGCGTCTGTGCAGGTAAGGCGGAAAGAGCCTTAGAGAAGCCCCCCATCTCTATCAGCTTTCTGAAGTGCGGAAGCTCCCCCTCATTTACAAGCTTCAACAGTAGTTTGGGGTTCAGAGCGTCAATGCCAACCACGAAAACTCTCTTCCGCATATATCTCACCAACCCTCCTTACCCATTCACTGACCAAGCAGATATAGGTTTAAGAACCCGCCCACTAGTGTGGACGGATGCGCATTGTCTGGTCGAAGATACGTTTTTAGGGAGGCCCGAGGAATACGTTGAGGTTCGAGAATGACGAAGACGATATCTGAGAAGATTTTTACCCGTGCTTCGGGAAAAGACGCCAATGCTGGGGACCTCGTCATAGCAGAGATCGATGGCGCCATGGCGCATGACGGCATGTCTCTCCTTGTGTTTGAAGCTTTTCAGGCAATGGGCGGAAAGGCTGTGTGGAACCCGTCCCGGGTAGCGATTGTGATCGATCATGTTGCCCCGAGTGCGAACGAAGCTTTCTCGAAGGTTCACAAGATGATGAGGGAATTCTCGCTAACGCATGACACAAGCTTCTATGATGTCGGTTCAGGCGTATGCCACCAGGTTATGATCGAATCTGGACTAGCCTATCCAGGAAGCCTTATCGTGGGCTCAGACTCGCACACATGCACCTACGGCGCGATCGGGTGTCTTGCCACAGGCATAGGCTCAACAGAGATGGCGGCCGTCTTCCTTTCTGGAAAGCTTTGGTTCAAGGTCCCCGAAACTATGAGGATCGCGGTTGAGGGTATCTTGCCGCCTATGGTTCTTCCAAAGGACCTGATATTGAGGATAGTCGGAACCGTCAAGGCTGACGGCGCGACGTATAAGACCATAGAATTCTGCGGCTCAACTGTCAAGGCCATGGATGTGGAAGGGCGGCTGACCCTTTCGAACATGGCTGTCGAGATGGGTGCGAAGACTGGCATCGTCGAACCCGACGCTAAGACAATTGCCTGCTTGGAGGCATTTGGGCACAGGCCAAGCCTAGGATTAAGAAGCGATGAAGATGCTGAGTTCTCTAATGAGCTGGCGCTTGATGTTTCGGATCTTACTCCCCAAGTTGCCAGCCCACCCGTCGTAGACAACGTGAAGTCAGTTTCGAAGGTCGAGGGAAGAGAGGTCAACCAAGTCTTTCTCGGCTCATGCACCAACGGACGCATAGGAGACCTGCGTACAGCAGCAGAGATACTTAAAGGTAAGAAGGTGAGGAAAGGGGTTCGAATGATCGTCACGCCAGCGTCGAGAAGGATCTACCTCCAAGCGTTGGAGGAAGGATTGCTAGAAGTTCTTCTTGATGCCGGTTGCGTAATATGTAACCCCGGGTGTGGACCGTGCGCAGGAGCTCATCAGGGAATCCTAGCTCCCGGCGAAGTCTGCATCTCTACGTCAAACCGCAACTTCAAAGCCAGAATGGGAAGCTCTGACGCTCAAATCTACTTGGCTTCACCCGCGACTGCTGCGGCGACGGCGATTGAGGGAAAGATAGCTGATCCTAGGAAACTCCTGAAAGGGGCATGAACTTTGCAGAAACGAGGCATAGCATGGAAGTTCGGAGACAACATAAACACCGACCTCATCATCGCCGGAAAATACAAGCTCAGAATAACTGACCTCGATGAGCTGTCAAAACATGCCTTGGAAGCTGTCAAGCCGGACTTCGCCACAGGGGTCCAGAAAGGCGACTTCGTAGTCGCAGGAAGGAACTTCGGGTGCGGATCAAGCCGCGAACAGGCACCTCTGGTTCTCAAGCACCTCGGCATATCTGCAGTCATAGCCAGCTCTTTCGCACGCATCTTCTTCCGGAACGCGATAAACATCGGCTTGCCCGCTGTTGAATGCGAGGAAGCAGACGAGATTGAACCTGGAGACAGGCTGGAAATAGACCTGACCAAAGGCTACATAAGGAACTTGTCAAAAGGCAAAGCCTACGCTTTCAAAACCATGCCGCCACAGCTGATGAAGATTCTTTCAGAAGGCGGACTAGTCAACTACGTCAAGAAACAAGGAAAGCTACCTTGGTAACTCTCCCAGAACTGCAGTTGCTTCCCTTCCAAACTTTTATAGCTTTATCGCCTCATATTGAACCGTCACCGTTACCAGGTGAGTGAACGATGCGTGACTTGACCGATTACATTGCCAAAAATGCTGGCAAGTTTGTCGAAGACTTGAGGCTTCTCTGTCAGCAGCCGAGCATTTCTGCCCAGAAGAAGGGCATCCGAGAATGCGTTGACTTGCTGAGCGCCTTAATGACTGAGATCGGCATCGAAGTCAAGATTGTTCCGGTCAGGGCTGGTAACCCCGTCGTCTTTGGGGAACTGCAGAACAAGAATGCAGAAGCTTGCATAGGCTTCTACAACCATTATGACGTTCAGCCTCCTGAACCGTTGGAGCTTTGGGAGTCTCCGCCCTTCTCGGCTGAGGTCCGAGATGGAAAAATATTCGCAAGAGGCGTCTCAGACAACAAAGGAAACATCTTGGCTCGACTGGAAGCCGCAAGAGCCGTTCTTGAGGTTTGCGGCGAGCTCCCTGTAAACCTCAAGTTCTTCTTTGAGGGCGAAGAGGAGATCGGCAGTCCACATCTGCCTTCGTTTGTCATGGAGAATATGGACCTGCTAAGGGCTGATGGCTACATCTGGGAGGGCGATGGCGTGGACAGAAAAGACAGACCGGTCATAACACTGGGTGCGAAGGGCATTCTCTACGTCGAGCTCAGAGCCAAAGGACCGAAACGGGATGTACACTCAGCCGAGGCTCTTCTTGTACCCAATCCGGCTTGGCGTCTTGTCTGGCTACTATCAACCCTCAAGGGACCGGATGAGAAGATAAAGATATCAGGCTGGTACGATGAGGTTGTCCCACCGAACGCGATTGAGACGCGCATGCTTAAGGAGGCGCCCTTCGAAGAGGAAGAGGTCAAAGAAGAGCTTGGACTTAAAGACTTTCTCCTGGGATTAACCGGGGTTGAGAGCCAGAAGGCTTTGAGGTTCTCTCCGTCCTGCAACATCTGCGGCTTCAACGCTGGATACATTGGTCCCGGGACGAAGACTGTTCTGCCCTCGGAGGCGATGGTCAAGGTCGATTTTAGGCTAGTTGAAGCCCAGAAACCAGATTTGCAGCTTAAGAGGCTAAAGGCGCATCTGGAAAGAGAAGGTTTCGGCGACATCACTGTCATAAACCATGGCGGTTATGAGCCGGCGAAGACTGCGCCTGACGATCCCTTTGCCGTCCGAGTGATTGAAACGGCAAGGAAAGTGTACGGCTGCGAACCCGTTGTCTGGCCGACAACAGCGGGTACAAGCCCGATCTACGTCATAAAGAACTGGATGGGAATCCCTGTTGCCTCAGGAGGCGGCGTAGGATACCACGCCTCTAGGGTTCATTCTCCTAACGAGAACATAAGAACCAAAGACTACCTGCAATCCATAAACTATGTCGCTGCCCTGATAAGTTCTTACATGACTCTGTAATCTCTCGCACCTTGCCCATGAAGTCGCAGACTCAAGAATCTTTAAGAAACTCGTTGTACAATCTACAACGTGTTGTTATGAAGGTGGAGTGCGTGTGCGAACGAAGTTGTCTTCCGAGGATCTTAGGAGCGAATGTGATCCCACGCTTATGAGGTGCGAAAGTACTGCGGACTTGTCCCCCCTCCAGGGCATCATAGGTCAGGAAAGAGCTGTCAGAGCACTCAAGTTCGGCTTGGACATTAAGGAACGAGGCTTCAACATCTATGTGGCCGGCTACGCCGGAACAGGAAGAGCAACTGCCGTAAAGGACTTCTTGGAAGAGCTGGCCAAGACGAAACCGATCCCCCAAGACTGGTGCTACGTGAACAATTTCAAGAACCCGTATGAGCCCAAAGCCATAGGGCTGCCACCGGGCAAGGCAGTCATCTTCCAGAAGGACATGGCAAACCTTCTCAGCGAGGTGAGGAGGGAACTTCCCAAGGCCTTCGAAAGCGAAGATTACGCTGCGAAAAGGGAGGCAACTGTCAGGGCTACAGAAGAGGAAAGAGAAAGGCTTTTTACTCAGCTTAGCAAGAGAGCACAAGAAGAAGGGTTCGTGCTTCAAAGTAGTCCTATAGGTTTGTTGTCCATCCCTGTGGTCAAAGGGCGACCATTAAGCGAGCAAGAGTTTCTGTCTTTGAGTTCTGAAGACCGGGAGGAGATTCAGAAGAGGAGAGAGGAACTGAACTCGGACTTAAGGAACACGATGAGGCAGCAAAGGGGTCTAGATAGAAAGATCAGTGATGGGCTTAGGCAACTGAATCGCGATGTTGCCCTCTACGCCGTTGGTTACCTTGTGAATGATTTGAAAGAGAAGTATAAGCTGTTCCCAGAAGTTGTCGATTACCTAGAGCAGGTGCAGAACGACATCTTGGAAAACGTGAGTCAATTTATCGGTGAGCCAAAGGCTCCAACCCAGATGCAACTGCCTTTTGCCGAGGAGGTTCCCTTTCGGAAGTACGAGGTCAACTTAGTGGTTGACAACTCGGACCTTAGAGGTGCTCCTGTTGTCTTGGAGCTTAACCCCACCTACCAGAACCTTTTCGGGCGGATTGAGAAGGAGGCACGGTTCGGCGTGTTGACCACTGACTTCACGATGATTCGAGGGGGGTCCTTGCACAGGGCTAACGGTGGATACTTGGTGCTTCCTGCGGAGGAGTTGCTTCGGAACATCTTCTCTTGGGACAGCTTGAAGAGGGCTTTAGAGAACGAGCAGATCATGACTGAAGAGGCGGGCGAACGATTAGGTTTCATCACGACGAAGGGGTTGAAGCCTTCTCCCATCCCTTTGGGCGTGAAGGTCGTTCTCATAGGCAACCCGCTTCTCTACCAAATGCTTTACACTCTTGACTTGGAGTTCAAGGAGCTCTTCAAGGTCAAGGCGGACTTCGACATCACGATGAACCGAACTGAAGAGAATATGCGGATGTATGCGTCCTTCATCTGCACATTCTGCAGGAAAGAGAACCTCAGACATCTGGAAGCTTCGGCCGTCGCCAAGGTGATTGCGTACGGGTCCCGGTTGGCCGAGGACAAAGAGAAGCTATCTACGAGGTTCGCAGATATCGCTGACATAATCAGAGAAGCCAACTTCTACGCATCCCAAGACAAATCCGAATATGTAATGGCTGACCATGTCAGGAAAGCCATCGAAGAAAAGACTTACCGTTCCAATCTAATTCAGGAGAAGATCCGGGAGATGATTGAGCGTGGCGTTCTACTCATTGACACGGATGGCGAAGATGTGGGGCAAGTGAACGGCTTATCGGTCATGAGCCTTGGAGACTTTACCTTTGGCAGACCATCGCGGGTTACGGCCAGCATAGGTATTGGTCGAGAAGGTGTAGTCGACATCGAACGCGAAGCGAAGCTTGGTGGTCCAATCCACACCAAAGGGGTCCTGATTCTCAGCGGCTACCTTTCTGAGAAGTATGCCCAGGACAAGCCTCTAAGCCTTTCCACTCGCCTCGTGTTCGAACAAAGCTACAGCGGAATCGAAGGAGACAGCGCATCAGGCGCCGAGCTTTATGCGATTCTTTCCGCTCTCTCTGAGCTTCCAATCAAGCAAAGCATCGCAGTCACTGGCTCAGTGAACCAGAAGGGCGAAGTTCAAGCCATTGGCGGCGTGAACGAGAAAATCGAAGGCTTCTTCGAGGTCTGCAAAGCCAAAGGGCTCACAGGTCGACAAGGCGTGATGATTCCTGCAAGTAATGTGCAGAACCTCATGCTTAAGGAAGAAGTCGTCAACGCTGTCAAAGCCGGAAAGTTCCATATCTACTCTGTCAAGACCATAGACGAAGGCATCGAGGTTCTCACCGGAGTCGATGCCGGCAAGAGACAGCTGGATGGAACCTTTGAGAAGAACACCGTGAACTACTTGGTGGATCAACGCCTGAGGAAAATGGCTGAGAAGCTTAAGGAATTCCAGACATTCCCAATAGAAACGCAGAGAGAAGAATGAAGCTCCGGCCTTCCGTCTTCACCGGAAAGTTCACTCTAAGGTAGGCTGATGTATTGATTGGCATAGAAACGTTCGCCGATGAATGGGGTCCCGAGAAGGTCCTCCAGGTCCACGACTATGCGACGGGCATGCGCGGAATCCTTGTGATCGACAACACAGCGTTGGGCCCTGGCAAGGGCGGTATTAGGATGACGCCCACTTTGAACATGGAAGAGGTCTTCAGGCTTGCCAGGACTATGACATGGAAATGTGCTCTGGCGGATCTTCCTTTTGGGGGTGCAAAATCAGGCATAATCGCAGATCCAAGGGAAATCTCGAAGGACGAGAAGATGAGCCTGATTCGAGCCTTCGCCACTGCTGTGAAACCTTTGTCTCCAAGCCAGTATGTTGCTGCGCCCGACATCAACACGAGCGAGGAGGAAATGGCTGTCTACGCCTTAGCCAACGGTTCTTTCAAGTCTTGCACAGGGAAACCCTCGCACATGTGCGTTAGGCCGGGCGAGCAGTGCGGCATCCCTCATGAGTACGGGTCCACAGGATACGGTGTCTTTCACGCGGCTAAGGTTGCGGCGAAACATGCGGGCGTTGACCTGAAGGAGGCGGCTGTGGCCATCGACGGGTTCGGCAATGTCGGTTCCTTCTCAGCAAAGTATCTTAGTGAGTTTGGGGCGAAGGTCGAGGCCGTAGGAGACAGCAAAGGATGCATCTATAACTCGGGCGGACTGGACTATGAGCGGCTAAGAAGAACCAAGGACGAGACAGGTTCAGTCATCAACTATGAACACGGCCAAGTCTTGAGAAGAGAAGAACTTCTTGAGTTGCCCGTTGAGTTCCTTGTTCCGGCGTCTGTTCCAGACGTGATCAACGAGAAGAACGTTGGCAAGGTCAAGGCAAGAGTGATCGTGGAGGCCGCTAACATACCAGTAACGTATGAAGCAGAAAATGTGCTTCACAAGAGAGGAACCCTCATTATTCCAGACGTCATCGCTAACGCAGGTGGGGTCATATCCTCGTATGCCGAGTACGTAGGGGAGAACCCGCAACACATCTTGGAGATGGTTGAGGAGAAGATAACAAGGAGTGTAAGCCTTGTCTTAGAAAGGGCCAAAGCAGAAAGAGTCCAGCCACGAGAAGCCGCGTTGAAGATTGCTCAGAAAAGAGTCAAAGCTGCAATGGAGAGAAGGCAATCTGCGAAGGTCTAGGCGATATAGGGGAGATTGTGTTCTCGGATCAAGCCGCATTTCTCGCATCTTGTGTACCTTCTCCCGTTCTGTTTGGAGTAGCCCAGCTCGAACCAAAGGTGACTGCACTCCTTCGTTCCTGCGGCGGCTGCCTCTTGTTTCATAGAAGTCAACGTGTGCCTGCAAGAACTATTATTTGCTTGTGAACTTTGTGTCTAGACGAAGACCTAATCCCAAGATTGACGCTTTTCTGTTCTGTTAACGGTGCCGGCTACTGGCTACTTCGAAAAGGCTGTAAATTCGTGAAGCCCTCCTTGAGGGTTCTTGTTTCTTTAGCTTACCCCCACTTCAGCACGGGGACTCGGTTCAACCAAGTTTCTTCAATGATTTCTCATAGTCGACCACTAGGCTGTCCTTGCCTTTCTTGACTACCCTGTGCCCTTCTTGTTCAAGGAGTCGTCGCTGTCCCTCGATTCCGCCAGGATATTTTGGGTTCAGGGCGCCGCCTGTCTTCAGTGTGCGCCAGTAAGGAGTGATATCCTTTCTGCCTTCTCGCCTATGTTCTTCAGCTGCGTGGGCAGCTATCCATGCGAAGATGCCTGTGGTGATGGGGCAGCCAATGGTCGCTCTATGCTTTCTCGCCAACGCTTCTCGAATCTTGTTGATCGTGGTGAGACTTCGTCTCGGCACTTTTCTCATTAGTTCGTCTACTTCTATCGGTGCTGGAATGACAACCGTTCCAGTGCCCCACCTCTTGCTCATCTTCTCATTGATTTCTTCAACTTTCGGGAGCCCCTTACTATCTGCCAACTTCTCAGACCATCTCTTCTTTTTCTTTGACATGTCCTTCTCCTTTCTCGCACTAGAACTGTAGTGTTTCATCCAAGTTTCTTGTGCTCTCTCACCTATATACGTGCTGAACAATCCAAGACCCTTTTCTGAACATTGGGCGGTTCAACGCCACACTTATAAAGCCGCTAGGCCAATGTTCCAACCATGTCGACGATGTCCTCCATCGATAAGATGAGACAAGACCAAAGGAGAATCGAAGAGATCCTGTTGGGGCTGGAAGCACAAAAGAAGGAGATAGACGAGAAGTATAATGCGGTGCTGGAAGAAGAGAACATGGCGCTCGATGAGCTTCGGCGATGCCGAGACCAAGTCCAGTACACAAGACTTGACATGAAGCTGAACATGGTCTCTCGGCGCAGAAGAGAAATGGATCCCCAGAAGCAGGCGATCGAGAGAAAGATCAGAGGACACCGAGAAGAGCTCGAAAGGATCAAAGCAAGAATAGGCTACATGACACCTAAAGGCGGACTGGTCTCTTCCAAGGAAGAATGACAACGCGCCCAATGCTGTCTTCTCCAAAAAGGAAACTTTTGTCTACCTTCTTGCTTCTTTCAAAAGACATAAATCCGATCCAACACTTCTACTATTCCAACAGCAATGATCCAGCCTCAAATCTTCACTGGCCGAGGTCGAATCCAGATGAACGTGATCATCGTGATGTTGGATAGTCTGCGGAAGGACCATGTTGGATGTTACGGGAACAGACGGATCCGAACACCGAACTTGGACAACTTCGCAAAGGAAAGCCTGGTGTTTACGAGGGCTTTTCCCGAAGGTCTCCCGACAATCCCAGTTAGAAGGGCAATGTTCACTGGCATGCGAACCTTTCCAAACAAGGGCTACATGCCCAGAAAAGGCGACAACGTGAAGATCCCGGGTTGGGAACCCATACCGGAGAACCAGGTAACCTTGCCCGAAATCCTCAAGCAGGAGGGATACTTGACCTCCCTTTTCTGTTCGACCTATCATATGTTCAAGCCCTCGATGAACTTCCAACGGGGTTTCACCCATTGGGAGTGGATCAGGGGACAGGAGCACGACCGCTACAGAACGCCGTTGAAAGGAGATTTGGAGGACCCGAAGAACCTCCCATGCGAACTAGCCTACGGCTGCGTGGGGCATGGGCTTGCGAGCTGCCTAGCCAACATCCAGGACTGGAAGACCGAGGAGGACTGGTTCCCCGCGAGAACCTTTGGGGCTGCAATCGACTGGTTGGAAAGGAACCGCAAAGCTGAGGAGTTCCTATTGGTGGTTGACGAGTTCGACCCTCATGAGCCTTGGTGTGCGCCGAAACCGTTTCTGGATCTCTACTTTGACGCTGCAGATTATGGAGGTAGAAGGGTGATCAATACTCATGGCGGCGCCTATCAGTTTCGTGAAGGGGAACTTGAGTACACATTAGCTCAATACGCGGGCGAAGTTACGCTTGTTGACAAGTACGTTGGCAAGCTCTTAGACAAGGTCAAAGAGCTGGGGCTATGGGAGAACACGGTTACCATGGTCCTCTCTGATCACGGTCATCCGATCATGGAGCATGGTGTCTTGCACAAGGTGCCGCCTCTTTGCCTGTTTCCTGAATTGATGGATCTGGTCTACATGATTCACCATCCGGACAATGAGTTCTCAGGAGAGACCTGTGACGCCTATGTAAGTACCCATGATGTTGCTCCGACCCTTTTGGCCTTGGCCGGAGTTACGTCGCCCGTAGCGATGGAAGGCAGAAACGTTTGGGAATGGGTTAAGGGAGAGAAGACTGACACAAGGGAGTATATGACTTCGATATATGGCGAGCATGTCTGGTGCCGTGACGAAGAACACGCCTATATCGCTAACCTCGAAGGCAGCGCCGCGAGGCTCTACGATATCCGGCAAGACCCGGCACAGCACGATAACATAGCCAAGGAGAAGCCGCAGATATGTGAGAAGATGTTCAGGAGGGTCCTAGGGGACGCCGGCGGTTTTCTTCCGCACTTCCAACTTCGCCGACCGAACACGCCTTGGTACGACTCAGCCCTGATATGATCTTCTGACTTTCTATCCCAGTTCCCTCCAGTACTTTATGTGTTCTTCTTTTGTCCCAACGCTAGCGAGAAAGTCGACAAGCTTCGAATGCAGCTTCTGGGCTTCATCTCTTTCATCCTTGAAAACATTGCTTTGTTGTCCCGGGTCTTTCTGCAGGCTGTAAAGCTCGTTCTCAACTCTCCCGGCTCTCTTTTCGAGACGCTCAAAGTTCATCTGTCTCCCAGGATTGTCCCTTAAAGCATCTTCGATCTGACCTCTGCATATGAGCGCCCAGTTCTGGGAAGTCACAGTGATTCTCTGACCAGAGACGGGACCGTGAATGATGCTCGGGGAAGTGACAGCAAAGTCTCGCCAAGCCGTGTCTTCGCCTCTAAGGAGCGGGATCAATGACTTGCCCTGTGTTGTGTTAGGGTCCTTGGCACCTAGCAGCTCAAGAATGCTAGTCGTCAGGTCCGGGGGCTGGACAAGAGCTTGGCAACGTCTGCCTCCCTTTGCGTCTGGCAAGTAGATGATTAACGGGACGCGCGCCACTTCCTCATATAGGGGGCAGCTACCTTCCGCCATGGTGCTTATGATAGATTTGCCGACAAGCCCGTGTTCGCCGTGGTAGAAACCGTGGTCGCTTGTGAAGATAACAGCTGTGGTCTTAAAGAGTCCTAAATCTTCAACTTTCTGGAGGAGTATGCCGATCCAACGGTCAACCATCGTTACCTCCGCAGCATAGAGTGCCCTCATGTGTTTCAGCTCTGCTTCAGTTAGGTAGTCGCACGGTCCATAGACTGGGTAGATGACTTCTTCACCAGTATAGCTTGGGTCGTACATGTTGGTGTACCATCTTGGCGGGTCCCAAGGCTCATGAGGGTCGAACGTGTCCACATGCAGGTAGAACTTGCTGTGCTGGTCATAGTTGTGTTCGAGCCATTTGGCAGCACGTAACATCGTTCGCGCAACGAAGTAGTCGCTTTCGGAATGGCGCAACGAAACCTCGCGCAGGTACTGGGTCACACGAGCTGCTCCGTATCTGAGCTTCCTAGGGTCACAGGGCAACTTCACCTCCCTAGGCGAGGTCATGTACCGTTCGCCTTCTTGGCCTCTAATCCAGTCCCATCCATCGAACCCTCGGTCATAGTTGAAAGTGTTGGCCAGGATGTGCGGCGTGTCAGCGATCAGCTGCGTAACGCATCCAGTCTGGCGAAGAATCTGTGGGAGAACAATTTCATTGGGTGGCAGCGGAGCCCATCCGGAATAGGTGAAAGTGTATTTCCCGGCTTGGATGTCGTGGCGGTGAGGAACCGTTGGAAAGGAAGCGGCATAGGCTCTGTCGAAAAT
>CAYXIF010000011.1:13906-56247 GCA_964465575.1 uncultured Candidatus Bathyarchaeia archaeon
GCGCTTCATCAAGCCGGGTACCAAGTCTCTCGGAGATGCACGTCTAGGGAGAGCTGCTTCGACTTTGCCGCGCGCGACGACGAGCACCTCATTCTAGTAAAGGCCTTTCCAGACATCCGAGATGTGTACCGAGACGTATCGGCGTGGATCAGAACAGTAGCGTGCTGCTTCTCAAGCGCTGCAGTTTTCATTACTGACATGAAAGACGAAAAAAACCTTAGAGATGATACCGTCTACTCGCGGTATGGAGTTCAGGTCGTGACCTCGAAAACGTTCGAGGACATAGTCCTCAGGGGTTCCCTTCCGCTTGTGGAGGCTGCGCCTGGAGGCTACTACGTCAGAGTGGACGGCAGCAGAATAAGAGAACTAAGGCATGAGCTGGGTTTGTCCATCAGCAAGCTCGGTGCGATGGTAGGCGTCTCAAGAAGAACCCTGTATGGGTACGAGAGAGGTATGGCACGTGCCTCGGTCTCCGCGGCTTACGAGTTGGGCAAGATTTTGGGTGTTCCTATAGCAAAAGCAGTTGATGTCTTTGAGAGGGCTCTAAGTTTTCCACATTTCAACGATCCGCCGTCAGAGAACTGTGAGGATACGGGAAACAGACTCCTCAGGTTCATCGTACGCAAACTAACCAAACTCAACATTAAGGTGCTGCCGATGAACAGGACTCCCTTCGACTTCACTGCAGACTGTCCCGAAGCAGAACTCAAGATAATTGGTGGAGTCTTCGAGAAGAAAGACAGGCGCGCCAAGGAACGTATGGATGAGATCGTAAGCCTAAGCAAGCTAGTTGAGGCTAGGCCCTTGCTGCTGGGCGAAGAGAGAATTGCGTGTACCGATGACATTGTCTTTCTCGAACATGGAGAGCTCGCTAGAATAAAAGACAGAAAGGAGCTTACAGCGCTTCTCTAGATGAGCTTCTTCTGAGATGTATTATGATCAGACCTTATTTTCTTAGCTGGCTTCCAAGACCTTCGCACGAAGTCGGGATAGGGCTTCTGGGTTCTTACCCATTGTTCAAGGAAGTTGACCGTTCTGGGGTCTGTAATGTAGCCTGAGCCAAGGTCGCCGTACTTCCTTCGGAGCTCGGCGACCAATCTGTCGCGCTCGACCTTCGCGATAACTGACGCAGCAGAGACAACAGGGTAGGTCCTGTCTGCCTTGTGTTCGGAGACTATCTGGACTCTGAATGGAACTTCCTCCGCGATATGTTGGCCAAACCTCTCTGGCAGAACATCCGAGGCGTCAACGTACGCAACCTGTGGGCGAAGAGCCTTTACGACCTCAGCCATAGCGTGAGCTTCAAGCCTATTCAGACGGTGAAGTTTCGCTCCTGTCTCAACGACATCATCGATTTCAGCTGGAACCAACCTTACAATGTGGTGCTTCCTAGTGACTTTGAGGATCTCTTCTGCGAGGCTGTTTCTCTTTGCAGGCGTAAGGAGCTTTGAGTCCTTCACTCCAATGCTTACAAGATTGGGCAGGTCGGTTTCCTGGATCAGGACTCCAGCTATGACTAGGGGTCCAATGACAGCCCCTCGCCCAGCGTCATCAATCCCACAAATCAGCATGGTCCACACCAGCGCAATCAGTGAACGAAGAGACAGAATAGGATTTGCCCGATCCTCCGCTTAACCTTTGCCTAAGCTGTCCAAGATACCTTGAGCTATGATCTGGGGAAGCCTGTCTCTGTTGCTTGGGGTCACTTCCACCAAGCTTGTGTCGGTTCTTCTCCTGATCGCGACGACGAATGGGTCTTGCGCTCTGTGATGGACTGTGCCGAGAACGGCTTTCCCACTGTCCAAGGCTTCCATGACAGCTTCTCTGAAAGCATGAGAGAAAAGCTCCATCGGACCAACCTCATCAACAACCGTCACATCAGCCTGTCTAACAGCGTTCCGTATTGCATTTGCGCCGACTAGTTTGAGGTCATCCAAGGAGACCCTGTACTTGCCGACGCTTGGACCGGCCAGTTGCCTTACGTGAGCTAGCCAGCCTTCCCTTCCTGTGGCCAAGTCGACGATCTTGAATCCCACCCGCAGACCCCTCTCACGTACTTCGCCGCTGGCCATTCCACCAACGCTGAGCCCACTCTTCCTTAACTCCTCCACAGTCTTCAAAAGAACCGTGGTCTTACCGACGCCTGGAACGCCAGTCAGGAAGATTGCCTTCAAGTTAGCCACTCAGCTACGTTTTGATCACTCGCCGCCAATAGGGACTATCGAAATTGAGAAGGCTTTGTGCTGGCCAAGTTGCTGACAACAGGGTGACCAACATTGTCGAATTCATGTTCCCCTCCTTGGCCGAGACGCGCGGGTCTTCTCGTGGGTTTGGTCTGGGATGAAGTACGACAGAGATTATGCCTCTGAGTAGTCACGTGGCAATCGGCTCTAGAACTGCTGGAGCATGTCTTCTTCTTCGATTATGTTCCCACAGTAGTGGCATCTCAACCTCAAGGGATCTTCTCTTTCAACGTAGAAGACGGGCTTAACTGGTTCGCTCCGGTCGTTCGAAATGCACGAAGGTTTAGTGCACTTGGCAATACCGTGGATCATAGAGGGAAGCTTAACCGGTTGCTTCTCAACAACCCTGTAATTTCGTATGATGTTGATCGTTGCGTGAGGCGCTATAAGCGCTATTTTGTCGACCTCTTCAGGGTTGAGTTCGCGTCCCTCGATCTTGACTATGTCTTTGACCCCTAGTTTTCCACTTGGAACGTTCATTGTGATCGTGACGACACCGCCCGAACGCCCATCTATGCCAAGAATCTTCACGACATCGGAGGCGTGCCCCTTCGTTATGTGATCGATGACTGTGCCGTCTTTAATCTTCGAAACCCTCAAAGTCTGTCTGACCATAACCAAACCGCCAAGCACTATCTAACAGAACGACCACATAAATATATCCACCGATGAAGAACGCCTAGAGAAAGACAATGACAGACTCGCTTGAGACCGTTGTTTCTGTCCTGTAGCCAAGAACAGTTTGACGACGCAATTGATCAATGAAGGAGCGAACCGGTTTGTACTCTCGCAGTTTCTCGTAGTCTTCTTCAGCAAGACTTGGCTATGGTGTCTTTTGCGAGTAGTGGGTCATGCCTTTTCACCCAACTGAAACCTACGGCTTCAAGCATTCTCCTGTCCTTCTCAAACGCGAGTGTTGTTAGAACCTCTGCTCCCAATGCTCCTGCAATCGTTCTCATGGTTTGCACAGCTTTGTTGAGGTTGACCTCATTCAAGCTAGGCGGGGTCCAGATGCAGACATCAAGGTTATGTCTTTTTGGGTTACAGGGTGTACAGGATGTCAATAGGAAGTGAGCAGTGCCCGAATCAGTCAAAGCGCTAAGGATGAATGTGTGCCACTCAAAAGGACCTAACTGGTCGTCCCATCGGTCAAAGCTAGACTTCCACAGTTTGGAGGGTTCTGTAAACCAGCCGGAAAGAACATGATGACTATCCAGAGGCGGCTCGTTTGGAGGGTTCATCAGCCTGACCCCTGGAGGTATCGAAGCGTCTCGCACTTCGGTTTCGAGAGTGCACATTTCAAGGAAGGGTTCAAAACCGAATTTCCTGTAAGTTAAACCTCCAGGTCCTTCGTAGTCAGCTAGAACGATCATCTTTGGCAAGCCCCTCTCGATGGCAAGCCTCTCCGCTGCCCTGAGCAGATCCGAGCCTACTCCACGACGTCGAAAAGACCGGTGGACCATGAACACATCCAGGCAGAGATAGGGTCCCAGCTCTTTTTCCTTCGTTCGAAGGACATCAAGATGCCCTACAACTCTCCCCTCCATCTCAGCTACTAGACAGACTATCCCCCACCTCTGCGCAAGAAACCAGTACCTGCGAAGCGACGGAAGGCTCATCCAAGGACCTCCGTGCATCACCCTCTCCCATTCGGACAGCTCTTCATAGCTGGCTTCGGCTCCTCGTCCATGCTCGTCAATATGATGCCATTCATCAACGTCAGACACATTAACGTCGACCAAGGACGGAATATCCCGTCTTGTTGCCCTCCTCGTTCGAATCATATCTCTCTCCTGCTCTCTAAGAAGTATCGACCCTCCGAAAGTCTGTGCTAATTTGGGCACCCTAGAACTTAAAAAAGTACTGGTTTCCTAAGCCTTTGAGCCTTCTGAAACACCTACTGGCAACAACAGTGCTCCATAGCATGATCTTGGGAGAGACTGGCTTCACAGTAGGGACGGCGTGAAAGCATCTCAGGCTTAATAGATTAACACGCAAGCCAGACTGCGCCTTCTGCCTGAGCGAATTAAGGCTTAAATCTTCTGACGGTCTATTCGTTGTCGAGGTGCGTCTGCATCATGTCGAGCAGTCTTAGCTTTGCCAATAGAGACATAGTCTCAATAAGGGACTTCACGCGAGAAGAGATCGACTACATTCTCGAAATGGCAACGGCTATCGAACCTCTAGCGGAGAGAGGTTCAGACATGCTTAGAGGCAAAGTCTTGGCGAATCTCTTCTTTGAACCGAGCACGAGAACGCAGCTCAGCTTCCAGACAGCGATGTACAAGCTTGGGGGGAACGTGATAGGCTTCGCAGAAGCGGGCATCTCTTCGGTGCAGAAGGGCGAAACACTGGCTGACACTGTTCGCGTTGTCGAAAAGTACGCGGACGTGATCGTTATGCGTCATCCGCTTGAAGGTTCTGCCCGGTTTGCGGCTGAGTATGCTTCGGTTCCAGTCATAAATGGCGGCTCTGGCGCTGAGGAGCATCCAACCCAAGCCATGCTAGACCTGTACACAATCATGAAGGCGAAAGGCAAGATAGACGGGCTCAACATGGCCTTGATGGGCGACCTGCGCTATGGAAGAACCGTTCATTCGCTTGCCTATGCACTTTGTCTTTATGACGTGAAGGTTAAACTGGTTTCACCGAGCCTATTGAAGATGCGCCGAGAGATCCTAGAAACCATTCAGAACCGGATTCAGGTAGTCGAGTGCTCTGAGATCGAGGAAATACTGCCAGAGATCGATGTGCTCTACGTCACACGTATACAGAAAGAAAGGTTCCCAGACCTCGGAGAGTACGAGAAGGTTAGAGGTACATATGCCGTCGACCTTGAGATGTTGAGGAAAGCAAAGGATGACCTTGTTATTCTGCATCCCTTGCCGAGGGTCGACGAGATAGCTGTCGAAGTTGACTCAACACCGTTTGCAAGGTACTTTGAACAGACTAGAAACGGCGTCATTGTCCGAATGGCTCTACTCGCCCTCGTTCTCGGAGCAATAAAGGAAGAGTAGGACTCCGCTTTCTAGTATCTTTCAGAACGCTTTTCATGCCAGAACTGTCGTGTTCTCAGAAACTGGATCTTTGCCTTCAAGAGGTCCATGTAGAAATCGTCATCGTTTGTGTGCATCTTCCCAAGTATTCTGAAGCCAGTTTCAGGTCCGACGCCCTTGACTTGGAACGCTACTATAGCTTGTCTGCCATAGCTCAGAACCAAATCCGCTGTCCGCCGGGCGTAGCTGAGCTCTTCGACCTCTTCCTCGTTCAATTGTCCTCCTCTCAAGCGCCTTTGAAGGATGTCTGTTAGATTCGCCAAGTCTTGCCGTCTCTTTAGGCTTGTGAGAAGGCTGGAGCCGCACTTGCCACATGCTGGCCTTTCCGGAAGCTCGCGGATTCTTGCCTCAAGAACCCAGTTAGTGCACGAGAGGCAGAGGAGCCGGATTTGTCTCGCCTCGATAGCCTTCTTCATCCTTTCGATGTTGCTTAAGACAACTTCCTTGGGCGCCATCAATTCTGGGATGTCAGCATACTTGGCCAAGATCCGATAGGCAAGTGGCGATGGGGTCTCTTTAGAGAGCAACGTTTCGAGACGGACTTGCCCCGACCCTATGGCTGCCATTACCTTCTTGACAGCTGCTAGGTCAATCCTTTCAGCCATCGCCTCTCTCACAGTTTCGTCGTAGATCGGTGTATCCTGGAACCTAGCTGGGAGTTGCATCAATCTCTCAGGTCCCATCAACCTTCCTCTCGGAATGGCGCCGAACCTTTCCGCGACGAACTTCATCCTGTCAGCGAACGGAAAACGTGCTTCAATATAGTCGTTGAACGCCTTGTCGATCTCACTGTCGCTTAGCTTGAAGAGCATAGCCGGTATCCTGTTCAGATCTTTGGGTTCAATCTTGTGGGGCGTCTCAATCAAGATGCGGTACCCGTCGTTCCACCAGCCAGTTATCATCTCATGGTCCGAGAGAATGGTGTCGAACACGCTTCCTAGCGTTCGGTTGACGATCTCCCCAAAGCAAGCATGGATGACGAGGTAACCCTCAAACCCTTCAACGAGGACGAGGTTATGGCTGGGAATGGGCAAGTTCCGCTTAATGTGATCGTGAATCTCACGAACCACATCGCGCAAGACTGCTGGCTCAAGTGAAAGCCTTTCAGCAAACTCCACAGCCACCTTCTCTGGGTCACCCCTTAATCTTAATTCCTCAGCTATCTCGCTTCTGAGCTTTCCTGTTTCCTCGGCGAGACCCAAGGGCAATGGGATCATTTCGCCATCCCATCCAGGTATGGCTCCTAGTGGGTCTTCCGAGGGTACGACGTAGACCGTTCCTGTTTCATCTTCGATCTGCACGATTCGCCAGACCTTCCCTTTGCAGATGAAGTTGAGTCCCAATCTTGCTCTTAGAACCATGAATTCCTCGCCCAGTGTTCCGATCCGGCGGTCTGAAATCACGTCAACGATCGGGTATCGTCTCTCGTCTGGGATCATCGAAAGATTTCCGTAATAGTAGCGCCTAGTCCTGTTAGTCTTCTTCAGAACTTCTCCTTCCCGCCACAGCTCTCTGAGGGTTTCCAGATACCTTACGAGTTCCGAAAATTTAGCCTTTGACAAGTTGCAGTAAGGATACGCATGGTTGACTATTCGGAAAGCCTCGTCGACGGTCACCTTCGTCTTGTCCATCAGAATCCCAGCAACCTGATGCGCAAGAACATCCAATGCGTTCTCGTGGATGCGGATAGGCTCCAAAAGGTTCCTAGAAGCTAGTCTGACAGCAGCAACCGCCTCCAGTGTGTCGTCCGGGAAAGCGGTAATGATGACTCCTCTTGAGACCATGTCAAGTCTGTGCCCGCTCCTTCCGACTCTCTGGATGAGTGAGGAGACGTGCCTAGGCGAAAGATACAAAACAGCAAGATCAACATGCCCGATGTCGATGCCTAGCTCCAAGGTACTTGTGCAGACCAGGGCTTTCAGTATTCCAGCCTTGAACTGGTCCTCGATCGTTGTTCTCTCTTCTCTTGACAGTGAGCCGTGGTGAACCGCAATCTTCGATGACAACGAGAGCAGCTTGTGTCCAAGGTCCTCCGCATTCGTTCTAGCGTTTACAAAGATGAGGGTCGAGACATGACTGTTCACGAGCTCCAGAATGCGCCTTATCCGCGCCGCAGCTTCAGGAGCAGTACTCAACTCTCCAGCCAAGTCGAAGTCTGCGTCTGTGGGAAGGGGGTACTCCACTGAGTAATGATAGCTCTTCAGCGTGGAAGCTTCGATGATGGTCACGGGGCGGTTGGTTCCCGCGATGAACGAGGCAACCTCGAACGGATTGCTAACAGTTGCTGACAAGCCGATTCTCTGAAAATCTCTGCCAGTCAACTCCCTTAGTCTTTCAAGTGCAACTGTGAGTTGGACGCCTCTTTTGTCTTCAGCCAACTCGTGAACTTCGTCGATGACCACGAAACGAACGTTGCTAAGGTGCGCGCGCATCAAATCGCCTGGCAAGATCGCTTGAAGCGTTTCTGGGGTCGTTACAAGCATGTTAGGTGGCTTCAGGGCTTGTCTTCTGCGGATCTTGGCTGTTGTGTCCCCGTGTCGAACCTCAATAGACAATTGGAGGAGTTCAGCCCACATCGAGAGCCTCTTGACCATATCCCGGTTCAGAGCTCTGAGCGGTGTGATATAGAGGATCGAGATGCCGGTTTTCCTTCGGGGTTCAAGAAAGTTCGAAAAGATGGGTAGCAACGCAGCCTCTGTTTTTCCGCTTCCAGTCGGAGCGATGAGGAGAACGTTCTCACCATTGAGGATTGGCTGTATAGCCCTTATCTGCGGCTCAGTCGCTTGAGAAAACCCCAGCTTCGTTAAGGCTGAACGAACCCTTTCCGAAAGGAGTGAGAACGCATTAAGCTGCAAAGACACCCTCTCGTCCTTTACTCAGCTGATACATACTCTGACGTAGCACTCTTTCTTCGGCTAAAGATTTCCGCAGTTGCCTATATGTCTTAGGAGCCTAATGAAAGCTACTCTGAAGCCGAAGGCGAACCTTCTGTCGCCAGTACGAAGGCTTCTCTTGATGCCTTCTAGCTTGCGAAGAACCCTTTCACGACTTCCTTCTCATCGTTGTTGATTGGACCCTTGCAGTAGTCGATATAGAGAGCCGAAAATCGTCATTGCTTCACTCCAGCCCCAGCGGCTTCCAAGGCTTGGCACAACGCCTCGATGTTCTTCAGGGGCGTTGGAGGATAGATGTCCACAGTGATCATGAACCCTCCTTGAGGCGAGTTGAGAGCTGAGACGACCCGTTGGACGTGCTTCTTCACTGCATGCGGTTTGCCAAAGGGCACTATTGTTTGGCGGTCAAGATCGACATCAATGCATACCTTTCCCTTGAGCCGTTTCCTTATGTTGTCGACGCCATTGACTAGGTCCTGAGGGTTGAGTATGTTCACGCCCGCAGCCATTAGATCGTCCGCTACCTCCATCCAGTGACCGTCGCTGTGAAGGCGAACATGGACCCCTTTTTCTCTTGCTGGTCTGAACAGCTGTGAGTAAGCTGGAAGTATGTATTTTCGGAGAGTTGCGGGATGAACCGTCAGTCTGTCCTGCATGCCAATGTCATCACCGAAACTTAAGAGGTCAACACCTGCTTCGAGAATCTCCCGAGTAATCTTCATGTTATGATCCAGAACCATCCTGACCAGCCTGAGCAATTGCGGCGGCTGCACGACGAAGTCTTTCATGAGGTTGTTGAAACCGCGCAGGTAGTAGAGTCGCTGAAACATGAACCCGTGCGGGCAGTGTCCAACTGCCAGTCTGCCCTTTCTTTTATCCTCTGCAATCGTGTTCAGGGCCCCAGTCAGGCTTCTAGGTGACGGAGGTGCCCCTTCTTGAGGTATGTCATCTGACGCAATAGGGTCTGGGGGAGTGTAGGAGTCAAAGGCTTTCCAGTCCTCAAGAGGATGTTTGATGACTTGGCCCTGAAGTCCATCAGCAAGGAAGGTCCATACGCATCCCCAAGCGTCTGTTACTACATTACCCTTACGGCGAACGCCGAACTCGTCGAAGTTCCTGCTTCCTTTCTTGTACTCTCCGAAGACTGCTGGAAATTCGAGAACAAGGTTCTCCAGTCCTTCACGGTACCGTTGCCAAAGCGGAGGCGAAACCGAGACACTACATGGGATCCATTCAGGCTGTCGCATTTCGGCTGCCCGTAGAAAGTTCTCCCGCGGATCCATCATAAGACACCATGCGGTCGTCTAGTAAACTGCTGCAGCTCTCATTTAGAGCTGATAGGGTGCGGCGCTGAGTCCTCCGAAGACTGTGAGTGCAAAGAAGAGGCAGATTGTTGTTATGCTGTCGGCTAGGGAGCTTTCAATCGGGATCACGAAATTGTCTGGGTCTAAGCCTTTATGGAAGGTCAGGATTGCCACAGAGTATGCGACAGTGATTATGACTGATGCCGCCAGGATGTTGACGATGAGTAACAGTCCCGTGAACTTCATAAGGTTTGGCAAAGTGAGGAGTCCTTGGATAGCCAGAGACATGACCGAAAACGCGGAATACATGATCGTAGATGCGAACCACGCGCCGAATATTTCAATCAAGTGGTTTCTGACTGACGAGATTGAGGACTTAAGAGTGCCCAGTGCGAGTTTGGTGGTGGCGGTTGAGCCGACGACTGAACCGACATCGCCCATCGTGTCAATCAATGCAGGATAGACCGTGTAGACCTCTCGCCTCTGCCCTATGCTATCAGCGATCTCACCCAAGGCAGTTCCTGTCACGTTGACGATAAATACGACAAAGGCCAACGTGATGGTTGACTCCCTAACCGTTTCTAGGAACTCCCGTTCATGGATGTTTCTGACCATCAGGAAGCCGGCAAAGAGCAACAGAACCAGACCAACGAACCCAGTTAACAATCGCCCGAATGAGCCATACAAGATGAAGAGATTCACGACGATGATGTACGTCGTAGTAATGAGGAGGTCCGAGACAGTTGACTCCACGGGGTAAAGCATTATGTCCGGGTCCAAGCCATGTTTGAAGGCAAGGAATGAAACAGTCGACGACAGCGGGCAGACAACAACAAGCGCCAAAGTCATCGTAGCCGTGATCACGGTCAGAATTGCTGGAAAGTCAGCCATCGTTATTCCCCTGAAAACGTTGCCGAACAACACCGCCACGAAGCTCATCGCGATGCTGGTTTCCAACGTGATCGTGATCATCGCTTGAACTAGAAGATAGAAGCTCTTGGTGTTGCCTAAGAAACGGGGATGGAAAATGCCCAAGTGCAGTCCTGTGCTAAGTCGGCCACAGAACAAGCCCCCTATGACTCCTCTTGCGCTTATGACTGCTGGATAAACCGTTATCGCCCACGGAGCGAGGCTGAACAGTCCCACGTTGTACGCGATGACGGCGCCTGCAACCACACCAAATATGTTGAAGGCGTACGCCCCAACTGCCTGCTCAAGAGTTTCAGTGAACTTCTGTCTCACGCTTGGCATTAACCTGTGCGCTCCTTTGATGTTTGAGTGGGGAGAAGGCGGAGTTGACAGGTCTGTTGGCAACCGAGGCGCCAGAAGAAGGCGGGAAGGGCAGCAGAATGCAGACTGGTACGGTTAGGCACTGTTTGTTCCAGTTGAAGGAGCCGGAATCTGCCCTTCGCAAGTGCATCGGAAGATGGTTGTACGTTGATGCTGCGAAGGGTCACAGCTGTTACTTCCTCCCAATCTCACTCGCTCCTTGCGAGGGCGTGACATTCCAATCGGTTCTGCCTTGCCACTCCTTTTTCTCCGCCTTCAGCTCATAAACTCTCCTCGCTCTTAAGCCTTTTCGCAGCTTGCAGCACTCGGCAAAATGTGTGGTGCGGACGGTAGAAGCATCTATAGAGAAAGGATGTCTACATGTGGATGGCTTTCTTGGATATGGCTCGTGCAGCTTCCATCAGTGCTTCGCTTATGGTTGGGTGAGCGTGTAAGAGCGCTCCAATCTCTTCTGATGTACATTCCATCCGCATGGCTAGGGTGGCTTCGCCGATGAGCTCAGTTGCATGAGGAGCAACCAGGTGCACGCCGAGAATTTCACCCGTTTCCGCATCGCACACAACCTTGGCCAGGCCTTCTGTCTCGTCCAGGGTTAGTGCTCTCCCGCTCGCAAGAAGCGGAGTCTTTCCGACCGCGACTTCGTGCCCTTGTTCCTTCGCTTCGTCCTCGGACAGTCCGACGCTTGCGACTTCAGGCTGAGAGTACACACAGGTCGGGACTGTTCTCGGATCGAAAGTTGAGCCCAGCCCAGCTATGTTCTCAGCCGCTATGACGCCCTGGTTCATCGCAACGTGGGCAAGCATCTTTCCGCCAGTAACATCTCCTACAGCATAAATGTTGGGAACGCTGGTCTTCTGATGTGCGTCAACGGATACGAACCCATCCTTCACTTGGACGCCGATCTTCTCCAAGCCCAAGTCCGTTATCAAGGGACTTCTCCTACCGCTCACAAGCACCTTTTCCGCGTCCATGTCCAGTGCGGAGCCTCTCTGAACCGCTTTTAAACCTACTTTCCCGTCAGACCTAAGCTTGACCGCTTTGACCTCCGTGTTCAGGTGGACTTCGACCCCTTTCTTCTTTAGGACTCTCTGATAGGTCCTGCCTATGTCCGCATCTAGGGTATGAAGCAGGTTCGGTAAAGATTCGAGAAGCCTTACGTGGGCTCCGAGAGCGTTGAAGATCATGGCGAACTCGATCCCGACAGCACCCCCGCCTACCACCACGAAGCTCTTCGGGACTTCCGTCAGCGTTAGCGCGCCCTTGCTTGTCAGAATCTTCTCCTCATCAACCTCCACGAACGACAGTTTCGGCTCTTCAGAACCGGTTGCGATGACGATGCTTCTAGCCTCGATTGTCTCTCTGGCGCCGTCTGGCTTCTGAACCCCAACCTGGCTTCTAGATAGAAGAGTGCCTTTTCCCTCGATGAAGATTATTCCATTCTTCTTGACAAGGAGGCGTACGCCTTCGGTGAGCCGGTTTACGATAGCGTCCTTTCTAGCCATTGCCCTACTGATGTCAACCGTCACATCACTCAACGTCACTCCCAGCTCTTCCGAACGTTTAGCAGCGTAAAGGAAGTCTGCAGTTGCGAGCAACGCCTTTGTCGGAATGCACCCCCAGTTTAGGCATGTGCCACCTAGTCTATCCTTCTCAATGAGGGCGGCAGTCTTGCCGAGCTGGGCTGATCTGATCGCGGCGACGTAGCCGCCTATTCCGGCACCGATGACTACTACATCAAGCTTGGATTGTTCAGGCACGTCACGATCACCGGCAGACTCATGGTCAAGTAAGTATCACTATGTCTGTTCGGATATCTCTGTTTCAAGAATCTGCTTCAATCTTTGCATGAACCTTGCTGAACGCGCACCGTTCACGACGCGGTGGTCAAAGGACAAAGTCAAATGCAGAGAGGGCTGAGGTTTGATGTTCCCGTTGACTATTGCGGGTTTCTCGATGATAGCACCAACTCCTAGTATGGCTGTTTGCGGCGGGTTGATTATAGGCACGAATGTCTGCACGCCAAACATGCCTAGGTTCGTGATAGTGAAGGTTCCACCCGACAGATCGCTGTGGGAAACCTTGCCCGACCTTGCCCTTTCGATGAGTTCTCTGGCTTCGCGAGCGATCTGGAGGAGAGACTTGTTGTGTGCTTCACGGACAACTGGAACGAGCAGACCTGAGGCACCTTCGGTTTCCACCTCGACCGCGATCCCGATGTTCACATCTCGGAACACCTTTAGCCGTTCGCCTTCTAATGTTGAGTTGAGAATGGGGTCCTCCTTCAGCGCTGTTGCTACAACCTTGACAAGAATGTCCGTGAACGAGATGCCATCTTCTCCCTTAGCCTGTAACTCAGCATTCATTTCTCTGCGCAGCGCAATTACACGGGATGCGTCAACCTCTATCGTCATAGAACAGTGAGCGGCTGTCCTGATACTTTCAGCCATTCGTCCTGCAATCGTTTTCTGTATGCCTTTTAGGGGTATGATCTCCTTGACAGCTCGTGTGTCCATGCGTAGCTCCATGAACTCAAGAATATCCTCTTTGGTGATTCTCCCCCTAGGACCAGTTCCCCGAATCTGTGCTAAGTCCAGTCCATGTTGCTTCGCCAGAGCCCTTGCCAAGGGTGATGCTCGGACCTTCTCAGCCTCTTCCTCCACTGTTCTCGGCCCTTCTCTTGATCCTGTGCTTGTCGTCTCCACTTCAGGCGTAGCCTTTCCTTCAGCGGCCACATTGATGGAAGGCAAAGGTTCACCTATCTTGCCGATGAAGGCTATTGGCTGCCCAACTGCGACCTCTGTGTCCTCTGGCACGCATATCTTGAGTAGCACGCCTGAAACTGGCGATTCGACTTCCGTGGTTACCTTGTCAGCTTCCACTTCCAAGAGCGGATTGTCCTTCTCGATGGAGTCTCCTTCCTTCTTCAGCCACCTAATAATCCTGCCTTTCTGCATGGTCAAGCTGTATCTCGGCATCACAACATCGGTAACCGTGTTGCTTCACCTCACGATGATTGGATCAGCCTTTAAGGAGGGTTTCCACGCCTTTTACTATGGCTTTGTCATCAGGTATGACGTAGCTTTCGAGAACTGGGCTGAACGGTATGGGCGTGTCGGGTTCGGCTAGCCGTTGGATGGGGGACTCTAGATAGTCGAAGGCTTCTTCCGCAATTATTGCCGCGATCTCTGCACCTACGCCGCAAGTTTTGCAGTCTTCTTCCACAATGAGAAGCCGACCAGTCTTCTTAACAGATCTTGTGATCGCTTCCTTATCTAAGGGCACCAGAGTTCTGGGGTCGAGCACCTCAACATCAATCCCCTTCCTTGATAGTTGCTCCGCGGCTTTGAGAGCTTGATGAACCATCCAAAGCGTGGCAAAGACTGTTGCGTCGTCGCCCTCTTTCTTCACGTCAGCTTCGCCAAACGGTATCAGGTACTCCTCTTCGGGGATCAAGGACTTTGTCGTATAACATATCTTGTGCTCAAAAAACATGACCGGGTCGTCGCCTCTCACCGCTGTCTTGAGAAGCCCCTTCGCATCATATGCTGTGGATGGGACGGCGATCTTCAGTCCTGGAGTATGCATAAACCAAGCTTCGAGACTCTGGGAATGATGCGCGGCGATTGACCTTCCAGCGCCGAATGGAGACCTTATTACGACAGGAGCATTGAGCTGCCCGCCAAACATGTAACGGATTTTTGCAGCCTGGTTCGCTATCTGATCCATTGCGAGTGCAAGAAGGTCTCCGAACATGATCTCGGCGACTGGTCTCATCCCTGCCATGGCGGCGCCCACCGCAGCGCCTACGATGCAGGCTTCGGAGATGGGGGTGTCGCGAACCCTTTCGGTTCCGAAATCCTTGGCCAATCCTTTCGTTACACCAAAGACACCTTCCCAGTAGAGTCCAATATCCTCGCCTAGAAGGAAAACCCGTTCGTCTCTCCGCATTTCCTCTCTCAAAGCTTCGTTCAACGCTTCGACATATGTCAGCTCTCTCACCAGTATCACCTTGCTTTCGCAAAAACATCCCCTAGAGCTTCTTCAGGCAGCGGGTCAGGGCTTTCTAGGGCGTACCTAGCGCATTCTTCAACGGCTTCGAGGACTTCTTTGTCAATCTTTCCAGCTTTTTCTAGGGTCAATATGCCTTCCCTCATAAGCTTTTCTCTTAGTCTTGGGATTGGGTCTCTTCTAATCCATTCATCCACCTCTTTTGGCGGCCTGTACTTGGCGGGGTCAAACCTCGAATGCCCCTTGTGACGGTAGGTCTTGCATTCGATCAAGGTGGGTCCACTGCCATTTCTCGCCCTCTCAACCGCCTCCCTTGCAGCTCTGTAAACTAGAACAACATCATTGCCGTCGACAATCACTCCCGGCATCCCATACGCTTCTGCTCTTTCAGCGATGTTCTCTATGGCTGTGACTTGGGTTATACGGGTGCCCATGGCGTACAGGTTGTTCTCGCAAACGAAGATCACTGGAAGTTTCCAAGCGCCAGCCATGTTCAAAGCTTCGTGAAAGGCGCCGTTGTTTGAGGCTCCATCGCCGAAGAAACATGCAACAACTCGGTCTGTCTTCTGTAGCCTGCAAGCCAAGGCTGCCCCAACGGCTATGGGTATGGCTGAACCAACAATGGCAGTGGCGCCCAAGATTCCAACGCTGGCGTCCGCGACATGCATCGAGCCGCCTTTACCCTTGCAGTAGCCAGTACTCCTTCCCAGAATCTCAGCCATCATCCTGTTCAAGTCGGCTCCTTTCGCAATGCAGTGCCCATGACCCCGATGTGTGCTTGTGACGTAATCATCGGCTCGAAGGTTCGAGCAGACTCCCACGGCCGTCGCCTCCTCCCCAATGTAAAGGTGTAACGTGCCTGGGATGATGTTGCGGCCAAACAGGTCCCACACCTTCTCCTCGAACCTTCTGACTTCCAGCATCTTCCGGTACATATAAACGAGTGTCTCTTTGCCGATCCCTTCAGTGTTGGCCATGTTGGAAGACAACGCATCATCCTCCAAATGCTAATTCTCTCAGTCTCTATAAGCTGAGGAGGACATAAAAAAGTTTGGAGACCTGCTCCTAGGCCCTATGAGGCCAAGCATAAGGCGAATGCAGAGACTGGGCAGTAACAAAAGATAGGCGCTTCTCAAGGTGGGACGAGAAGCACTTTCAGAGCTTTTCGTTCCTCCATCATCTCAAAGCCCATCTGCCACTTCTCCAAGGGTAGCTTAGCTGTTATCAGGGGCGTAACCTTTATGATGCCTGAGCTGAGGAGGTTCAATGTTCTGCGCCAGCTCGTCCAGACTGTGCCCCACGAGCCTTTCACGTCGAGCTCTCCCTCAACAACCTTATCTAGGTCAAGGTCCGCAGGCTTTCCCGTGAGCCCAATCAAGCCGACTTTGCCACATCGTCTAACTATACTGAAAGCCTGCTTGCGAGCTGCTAAGGCTCCACTTGCCTCAAGAACGACATCTGCTCCACAGCCCTCTGTCAAAAACCTGATGGTCTCAGCGGGGTCCTCTTCCTCTACGTTGATGGTCATGTCTGCACCCAGGTCTCTTGCGATCTTCAGTCTCTCCGTGTCAGCGCTCACTCCTGTCACGATAACCCGCTCTGCTCCGCCCGCTTTTGCGGCTTGAGCAGCTAGGAGCCCCATTGGTCCAGGACCTAGAACAGCGACTGTGTCCCCGGCTTCGATTTCGACTCTTTCAAAAACTGCTCGGACGACGCATGCGGCAAGTTCAGCGAGAGCCGCCTCTTCAAGGGACAGGGTTTCCGGTATCTTGTGCAAGATTCGGCTTGGAACGGCTACGCAATCCGCGAAAGTACCATCCGCCCTATGCGTGCCCAGAATTCTCCTATCTTCTCCTGTACACCTGTTCGCATGGTTGGTTCTACACATGAGGCATGTGCCGCATGGGATTGTTGCGGGCGAGGTTACTCTGTCTCCCGCGTCGTAGCCAACGACTTTTGAGCCTTTCTGAACTATTACACCGGAATATTCGTGCCCTAGGATTACTGGCGGAGTGTAGAAGGCGGTGTCATGGTAGATGTGAACGTCAGTTCCACAGATGCCAGTGAACTTGACGTCGACCAGAACTTCGTCCGGCTTTATTCTTGGAACATCTGCATCTCTTAGCTCAATGTTTCCCGGACCCCTCTTGGTCTTCACCACTGCCTTCATGTCAGGTTCACCAAGCAGCTTTGCAATAGGTATGGTATGCTTATGAGGTTAAATGTTTTAGGAGAGCGTTGCAACAGTCTGAGACGAGAAGAACCACCGTTGAAGGATAAGGGCAGTGGAAAGGGCTTAGATACGGGCACGGAGAAGTGGAGGCTCTTGGGCGTCGAAACCCCTGACGATGCTTCTATGAACATGGCGATTGAGGAAGCGATCTTCATCGCAGAAGCTGAAGGGGAAGTTCCACCGACAGTTCGATTCTGGAGAAGCAAAGGGGCTGTCGTCATAGGCTATTCACAGACCGTAGAGGCAGAGGTCAACCTAGAACTATGCGAGAGAAGCGGCCTGCAAGTGGTTCGAAGGTTCAGCGGCGGCGGCGCCACCTACCACGATCTCGGAAACCTCAACTATAGTATAGCGATGGAAGCCAACCATCCATTGGTCAAAGGGCTTGAGATTGCAGATTCGTACGTGGTCTTTGCTTCGGGGGTCATTCAAGGGTTAAGAGAGCTCGGTATCCACGCCGTCTTTGCTCCTCCAAGTAACGTTCTCGTCGAGGGTAGGAAGGTTTCCGGCAACGCTCAATCGAGAAGAAAGGGAGCGGTTCTTCATCATGGTACACTTCTGGTTGATGCTGATCTTGACCTGCTGGATGAAGTGTTAGGCCGCCATCGTCCAAGGCGAAAAAGTCAGGGCGTCGTGAGCAAGAAGGTGCCGGTGACAAATCTCGCGGACGAACTGGGGCGGGACCTGAATATGAATGAGGTGAAAGCCGCCTTGGGGCGGGGCTTTGAGGCAGCATTCTGCATGGAGCTTGTGCCAAGTACGTTCACAACGACCGAAGAGATGACGGCTCGAAGGTTGCATGCTGAGAAGTACTCTAGGAAGGAATGGAACTTCTGGCGTTAGGATGCAGGAACTCAGCTTTGCCTGATTACCAAGAAAGTCTTAAGACTTGGTTCATAGAGCTTAACCACATCTGACTGCGAAGGTGGTCGCTTGAAACGAAAGATGAAGGCGGTGAGGTTCTATGGCCCAGGACAGATCAAGCTTGAAGACATAGATCTTCCGCGAATCGGTCCCGAAGAGATGCTGGTTGAGGTCAAATCAGCCCTTACTTGTGGCACAGACGTCAAGATGTACAAGAGGGGCCATCCGAAAGTCAGGCCGCCGATCACTCTCGGACACGAGTTTGCGGGGATAATAGCAGAAGTCGGCGGCAAGACAGCTGAACGCTTTCGCGTAGGCGACAAGGTCGCTGCGGCCAACTCTGCTCCATGCAACAGCTGCTTCTTCTGTATGAAGGGGAAGCCGAATCTCTGTGAGCGCTTGCTGGATACACTAATCGGGTTCAGTGTGGACGGAGCTTATGCAGAGTACATTCGAGTGCCCCCACGCATTGTCAAACAGAACACCTTCAAAGTGCCCGAGCGTATCCCATACGAGGAGGCAGCGTTGCTTGAACCTTTAGCCTGCGCGATCAACGGAAACGACGCTGCGGACATCAACTTGGGCGACACTGTCGCTGTAATCGGCAGCGGACCAATCGGCTTGATCCACATCCAACTGTCAAAACTGAAAGGAGCCTCAAAGGTGATCGTCACAGACATGCGTCAGGAACGTCTAGACATCGCCTCCAAGCTAGGCGCCGATGTCATGATCAACGCCTCTGAAGAGGATCAGCTGGGTCGGCTCCATGAGCTGACGAATGGTTTGGGCGCCGATGTCGTGATTGAGGCCGTCGGTTTGCCCCAGACTTGGGAGCTAGCAGTAGACATGACGAGGAAAGCGGGCACGACGCTTTTCTTTGGAGGTTGTCCTTCAGGCACGACGGTGTCGTTGGATACTGATAGAATCCACTACGAGGACTTGACGCTCAAAGGCACCTTCCATCACACCCCACTTTCGGTCTTGAAAGCCTATAGGCTCATTCTAGGCGGCAAGTTCCGCGGAGCGCCTTTAATCACTGGCAGGATGCCTCTTTCTGAAACGGAAGAAGCCCTGCAGATAATGAGTAAAGGCGAGTGCATCAAAATAGCGATCACTCCTTAGGCGGGACCAGTCTCTAGGGAAAGACAATTAAGCAAGTTGAAGGGTATCTAAGAGAAAAAGCCGAAGTGGGATTGAACGTGTCGGGTGAAAAGCAGATTCTGGCAAGTCTCAGAGACTCGATCGTCGACTTAAACATTGAAGGGGTCAAGAAAGCCGCCCAGGCAGCCTTAACAGCGGGCGTACCGGCTTACAAGGCGGTTGTAGAAGGCATGGCGAAGGGCATGGAGATAGTTGGGCAGAAGTACGAGGCCGGCGAGTACTTCTTGGCTGAGCTCATTATGGCTGGCGAGACTATGAAGGAAGGGATGACGGTTCTTGAGCCTCACCTTAAAGCTGGAGACATAAAAGCGGCTGGAAAAATCGTTATCGGCACGGTGAGAGGCGACTTGCACGACATTGGGAAGAATGTTGTTGTTACACTTCTGAAAGCTGCAAACTACGACATCATCGATATGGGCGTCGATGTTACGGCAGAGCAGTTTGTTCAAGCCGTCAAGGAACATAAACCCGATATCGTCGCCATGTCAGCGTTGCTTACGACAACAATGATCGAGATGGAGAATGTGGTCAGAAGCCTTGTAAAGGCGGGACTGAAGAGGAATGTCAAGATCATCATCGGCGGCGCACCGATAACACCTGAGTACGCGAAGAAGATACATGCAGACGCAGCCGCAAGAGACGCCGTTGAAGGAGTTCGCACATGCAACGAATGGATGAAAGCCAAGTAGCGTGGCATCAGCGACAGGACCGTTAGATGTGACCTCTTTTTGATGGAACTGAAGATCTTCTTAGTGGCGTCTCCGGCCCCCTAGGGTCCTAGAGATCTGTCTAGAGTCGCGTACGAGATCTGTGAATCCAGAAGGGCAAGAGAGAAACTCATGGTCTTTCTAGAATCCCTTGCTAAGAACCAGAATATTGAGAGTAAGGAAAGGCTATTAGGCAGATTATCGAAGAGATAGAGGCAAGGATTAGCCAATAGCCTGTGGGGGCAGTGAAGAGAGTGGCCTTTCAAGTCGGACCGTGGGAACTAATACTTGTGGTCATCATCTTGCTCTTCATTTTCGGCGCGAAAAGGCTGAAGGACCTAGCCCGGGGCGCCGGAGAAGCTGTGAAAGAGTTCAAACGGGCGACCGAACAGCCTGAGGAGAAGACGGAAGACGAAGCAATTGTCGAAGCTGCGAGGAAGATGGGTATAGAGACTGAGGGGAAAAGCATCCCCCAGATTCTGGAAGAAATGAAGAAGTCTGCAGAGAAAAAGCCCTAGAGCAGCGGAGTTGGCCTGAGCCTAGACACTAGTGATTTCGATGGTTACTGATGAAGAGGAACTGACTTTTTGGGAGCACTTTGAAGAGCTGATCAACCGGCTACGTATTGGTTTCTTCGCTGTGATCGTCGCCACCTTGTTCGTCATGGCTTTCCCGATTGGGTTTGGGCCGGACGGTCTCTCATTGTCCAATCCCACATACGTCACGGTTGCATCTCTCTTGATCAACAGGATACAACAGGATTTTCTACCTGTTGGGGTTGAGCTGATGCCTATCAGCTGGTATGCACCGTTGGAGGTTTACCTTTATGTTTCGCTGATCCTCGGCGTCACACTGAGTTTGCCCGTGAGCATCTATGAGCTCTACAAGTTCATCAGCCCGGCGCTGTATAAGAGCGAAAGGAAAAGCATCACACCTTTTGCGATCTCGTTCACAGCTCTCTTCGCCTTTGGCTTCGCTCTGGGCTACTTCTTGGTCATGCCCGCAACAGTACGTCTGCTTTTGCTTTCAGCTGAGGCCTCTGGGCTTTCGCCGAGGTACGAGTTCTCTCAGTTCTTCTCTTTGGTGGCGGGAGGGCTCTTCGTTTGCGGGTTCGTCATGACCTTCCCAGTCTATCTTGCGCTGTCCGTGAGAGCTGGCGCTTTGGAGACGACACAACTTAAGAAGAACCGTAGGTATATGTACGGAGCTGTCCTAGTGGGAATAGCCTTGATAGATCCCGATCCTACCCTTATAACTGAGCTGTTTCTGGGCGTGCCCGTCATCCTCGTGTTCGAAGCCGCTATCAGATTGGCATCTCGCTATGAAAGCAGAGGCTAGTCCCTTCGGTTCCTATTGACTTAGAGAGGCTTCAACCGAAAGCCCTTATTTTGATGGCTTTGACTGGGCATCCTTCCCAGCACTTCAGGCACTTGTTGCATTCGGTCATTGCCCATCTGTTCGCTCTCAGAATGGGAACGTGCATCGGGCAGAGTCGTTCACAGTTAAGGCAGTTGAAGTCAAAATCGACGCAGGCTTTCTTGTCCACCTTGGGGCTGACGAGGTTGATGATGCTGAGGCTACTGATGACCGTGCCGAGAGGGCAGATCGTGCTACACCAAGTTCGACCGTAGTGGATGGCAAGGACATCCATGACGAAGAAAAAGGCAATGACCGCCAGATCAACACCAATCAGCCCACGTAACATAAAATAGAGAGTCGCTCTGTAGACAGCGCCAGGAGGAGAAAAAAGATAGGGGGCTGCGAAATTGAAAAGTAGACTTGCCAAGAGAATGGCCAAAATGAGTGCATACCTGTCCCAGTTACTGTGCAAGCTGCCTATGCCTTTCATCTTCTTTGTCTCTGTGAAAGCATGAGAGTACTCAAGCAGCATTCCCACAGGGCAGACCCACCCGCAGAAGAAGCGACCAAAGAGCACTATAATGAGGATCACGAGAATGCTTGGGATCAACCAGCTCATCAGAGCGGTTTGGGTGCCCAAGACCATCAAGAGAAGCTCCAAAGGCGAAATCAACACGAAGCTGCCGAACGTCAGTGCACAGTTCGTGCCGTACGCAAACCCAAAGAAAGGTGCAGCTAGAAAAAAGATGACCACTAGAAGTACAGTGACAGCTCTAAGGATCTCGATCTTTCCGATCTTTATCTTGGCCATCTAACTCGCCTTGCTCCTGTCGAGCTAAGCGTTAAAGCCTTGGGCTGAGCCGGACAGTAGTGGACGCAGATTCCGCATCCGACGCAATTGTCGCTATGGAAGTGCGGTCTCTTCTGTTCGTCTAGCGTGATCGCGTCAGGAACGGGGCACAATTCGTCGCAGACCACACACTCTTTGCCCAAGTAGGCTAAGCAAATGCCTTGGTTCAGCAGCGCTGTTCCCATCTTGACGCCATTCTTGCTGATGAGCTGTAGGGCTCCCGTGGGGCAGAACTTGCCACATTTCATCTCGGTGTCGCATCTTCCTCTGTAGAACTCGCACGGTCCGATGATGGGGTTGATCTTGGGTGTGTTAGCCGCTTCTACGCCGTCCATGTAGTCAGCGAACACAATTGCGTTGGTTGGGCAGACCTCGACACACACGCCGCAACGCACACATAGTGTGTTGAAGAACTCTTCTTCCACAGAGCCTGGCGGCCTAACAACTTCTGTCAGTGACCCAGAAGGGACCAGCGAAGAGATTCTCAGAAAACCTAATGCAACAGCCCCTTCTGCTAGTAGCCTAAGAAACTCCCTTCTCGTGACGCGCAAACTCGCTCGGCATTCCTCCAAGCGCCTATTCAAGGGTTCTTTCGATGATGCTGATCTTGCTTAGGTCGTTTGTGCCGACGCCTAACGTTGCTGCGGCGCTGATATGAGTGACATCGGCTACTTTGAACGAGGGTATACCTCGTTGCTGTTCAATCTCCTGCAGCCTTTGAGCTCCAACCCTGTCGATTGCAACGGCGTCTCCTGAAGCCATTACCGTGTCCATCCTGACCATTGTTCCGCCTGTTGGTCCTGCACCAGCCATGGCGTACGTTGCATCCACAACGGTCAGATCAGGCTTTAGGACCGTGTTCAGGTCTGCAATGCATTGCGACAGGCTTGTGTTGTGGAACCTGCCCATCTCTGCCTGTGGTATCACGCCCATCATGTTCTTCAAAGATATCGTGACCGCTGTATTGCCATGCCTCTTCAGTCTTGGGACGCTGATTATGACGTCGGCCCCATAGATTGTTTTGTATGTCCGCACACGGCGAAGACTCGTACCTTTCGGCACCTCCATGGGAATCTCTTCGTCGCGCGTTAATGGCTTGACCTCGGCCCCGGCTGCTTGAGATGCTGACGTGATTCCGACCTGCGATAGGCAATACTCGGTGTTTCCACCTCCCGATGTCTCCGCCACGATGACTCGTCCACCAGCGTCTCTCGCTAGCTTTATGACGGCTGCAACGACCTTTGGGTCTGGAGCGCAGTTAGGATCGGAAGTGAGGACAGCAGGCTTCACGACAACGGTCTTGCCTGAAGACACTAACTTCCCAATGCCGCCGATGGCACTAACAGCGGCACGGACCATAGCATCGATATCAGCGTCCGAGTTGCCCTTGATGATTGAAACTAATGATTTGCCATCTTGAGTATAGGCGTCGGGTTTCACTTGTTTCGCCGGGTAATCCTTCGGTCTGAACTGCTCGTACAAGACGCCAGATACTCCAGCAGCTACAGCCAGTCCGCCGAGAATCTTGATGAACTTTCTCCTACTGATCGGGACCTTCGACAATTGTGAACCCCACGGTTCATCTTTGCTGCAACAGAGCTTATGTATGATGGGGGAAAGCTATATATCTCTTAGGCGTTTCGGATCGAGCCTCTAGACAGACTTTGAACTCGTAACAACTTTTCAGATGCGTGTTAGTGTGCTATCTCACTCCTTGGCTTGTTGCCTCAAGTACTCTAGTATTCTCTCTGCTTTTTCGAGAGGCATAGCCTCAAGCGATAGCAGGTTCTTTACGACTTCCGTTATGGTTGTGACGGACTTCACTCGATAACCTTGTGTTTCCAGTTTCTCCTTTCCGCCTTGTTCTCTGTCGACGACGACAAGGATTGCTTCGACCTTCGCTCCCGCTTCTTCCAGTAGCTTTATGCCCTGGATCTTGGAGTCGCCGCTTGTGATCACATCGTCAAAGAAGATCAGTCGGTCACCTTTCTTCACTAGTCCTCCAGCTATTCTATCCGTCGCACCGTAGGCCTTCTGCTGTTTCCTTACGATCACGCATGGCATCTTCAACTTGCTGGCTACGCTTGGCAGAAGAAGCGCGCCCTTCAGCTCGATTGAGGCTAGCTTGTCAATTCTTGTCGAAGCTTGGAGCGTCGCGATATCTTCTGCGACTATGCCCACAATACATTCAAAATCCTCAGGAGAAGACAGAAGCCACGCTAGGTCAATGTAGTATGGGCTTGTGACGCCTGACTTCAGCTTAAAGCTCCCGAACTTCAGTGCGCCCGAATGACTCAGTGCCTTTGCAACAAGAGACGCCTTGTCAGGCACGAAGGATCACCATCCAGGTTGACTTATGCTTGCAGTCTGCTAAAAGAGTTGTCATCGTGTGCCTGATGAGAAGCAGAAGTCTGACCAAGTAGCTTCTGTGGGAACCAAGTCTTTTAAGACTGCTGGTCATATAGAACCGCGAAGGTCTGGTTCATGGTGAACATGGTTGATGCTCCGCAGGTCACCGACGTCTTCTTGAGGAGATGGTATGAACGGACAACGCCCTCTCTGGGCTTCACAGCGACCAACAAGGATGATTTTGGTGTCTGGAAGGAATCTTTGAAGGCCAAGGTGCGGGAGCTTCTGGGGGAGTTTCCTGAACCCGCGCCGTTAAACCCACAACTCCTGTCAACCGAAGAAGCGGATAGCTTCATTAGGGAAAAATGGTTGATCCAGTCAGAAAGCGATTGCTTCGTTCCGTTGTACCTTCTCCTGCCGAAAGGGAAGAAAGGCCAGAAACCCACCATTCTGTGTGCTCATGGTCACGGGCCCTACGGCAAAGACTCAGTTGCTGGCGTGCACTTTGACGAGTCAGATAGGAAGGCAAACATTGCTCGCGGCAACTACGACTACGCTGAACAGATGGTGAAAGCTGGCTTCGTCACGGTCGCGCCCGACTGGAGAAGCTTCGGCGAAAGAATCGCCTATTCCAGCCCCTATCCGGACAGGGACATCTGTAATGTCCACTTCATCCAGCACCTTATGCTGGGAAGAACCCTACTGGGCGCGAACATATTTGACGGAATGCGCGTCATAGACTTTCTCCTCACAAGGAAGGAGGTTGATACGAACAGAATCGGTTGTATGGGGCTCTCGTTCGGTGGAACGATGACAACCTATCTAGCCCTACTTGACGACAGAATAGGTGCAGCGGACATCATCTGCTATGCAACGACGACTGAGCACTACGCCATCTCAAGACCCAACTTCTGCGGGTCTCAGCTCGTTCCATTCCTCTACAAGTACGCCGACGTTCCAGACGTGATTGCTGCGATTGCTCCCAAGCCTCTTCTGGTAGAAAGCGGCGCCTCCGACACATGCTTCTGGATTCACTCCAGCCTCAAAGCTCACAATACTATCAGGAAAGCTTACGAGGTCAGCGGGCACCCTGAAAACCTCTGGATCGAAGTCTTCCCCGGCGAGCATCGTTTCTCAGGAAGGAAAGCATTCGACTTCTTCAGGAAGTTCCTCAGTTAGCTGCGCAGCCTTGACACCTTAGGTCTTCAAGCGTACCTAGCTTTCTTCTCGAACTGCTTTTCGTAGATTCCGCGAACCCTCTCAATTGTGTCCGCTTCTTGGGCTGATTTGTCGTCGCGTATCCTAGTGATCCGAGCAAAACGAAGAGTCATGCCTGACTTGTACCTTGGGCTTCTCTGTATCTCGTTGTAAGCAACCTCGACGACGATCTGTGGCGAGACAACAACACGATGTCCTTCTTCTTGGAGAGCTATCGTCTTAAGGCGCGTCGTCATTTCCTCTATCTCCTTGTCGGTCAATCCTTTGAAGGTCTTTCCGATCACAAGGAGTTCGCCGCTTGCTTCGTCTCTTGCGGCGAGGTAATAGTCAGAGAGCCACCTGTGTCTCTTGCCGTAACCGTACTCAGCAGCTGTCACAACAAGGTCAAGCGGTTCCAGAGTTGTCTTGATCTTTAGCCAGTGTTTGCCGCGGACTCCTGGAGTATAAGGGCTATCCAATCTTTTCGCCATAAGTCCCTCGTGCCCTTCTCCAACGGCTTCCTTTAGGAACTCACCTGCTTGTTGTGCATCGCTTGTCACGATCTGTTTCGTCAAACGTATGTTCCCTGCCACTGCACCTAGCATCTTCCTTCTTTCGAGGTATGGGAGGACTATGAGGCTTTGGCCGTCAATGAAGATTGCATCGAACAGGTAGAGCCTTATTGGTATCTCTTCCACCATCCTAGCGATCTCGTAGATCCTTCTAAAGCGCCGCATAAGGTGCTGAAAAGGCAGAGGGTTCCCATCCTTGCCGAGGGCTATGACCTCTCCTTCTAGAATTGCTTCTCTGGGCTTGACCTCTTGGCGGATGGTCTGTACAATCTCGGGGAGGCTATCGGTGACGTCGGTGAGTCTACGGCTGAAGATCTTGACCTCGCTTTCGGACTTATGAATCTGGATTCGCGCCCCGTCGAGTTTATGCTCGAATGCCGAGTCACCGTCATGCTCCTTCAAAGCCTCTTTCGGGTTATCAGCCATCTGGGCAAGCATAGGTTTTATGGGTCTGAAGACTTTGAATCCGAGTTCCGTAATGCCTTTTCTGCCTGTCCTTCTGCATGTGGTCGCAACTTCCCCTATGTCTCCTGTGAACATGACCGCGTCTTGGACAGTCTTCAGGGGAATGGAGAAGGCCTTTGAGACAGCGCTTTCCATCAGGCCTTCGTGGAAGCCTGTTCTCATCTCGCCGATGATGATCTTGACAAGGTACTTCGTCTCGAGAGGCGTCGCCCTGCTGATGAGGGATTCTAGGAGGCGTTCCTTTCGTTCTCTTGACCCTTGACCACTGGATTCAGCTACAGTTTCTAGGACCCGTCTTACCTCAAGAACCGTCAATGGCCTATCAGCGAGTGTCGTCTGCTTGCGAATTCTGTTTCCTTCAAAGACGGCTTGGGTTGCAGCTCCAATGTCGCCTGTCTCCCGGAAAGCTGCCGAGAACTCCTTCCAGCTCGTCTTGGTCAGGCGTTTGACTATTCCGCTGAGCGTTGCCCAGCTGATATCAAGGGTTCTTTGATCCCATTTTGGGAAGGAGCGGCCAAGCATCATTGAGACAGCTGGCTCGACCTCTTCGAGTTCGAGCTGCTTCAAGAAGTCAGCTACCATGTCAGTCATTAGAGTGCGTCTAGTCGTCGCAGCCAGTTTCTCGCAGAGCTCTGTTAACTCTCCGAAATCCATTGCTGGAGCCTTGCCCTAAAGCAGTAAGTGTTTCAGAAGATGGGTTTCCAGAGACAGGATTGGCCATTGAAGTAGCCGCAAGGAGCTAGGGCAGGGGGTGCTATCCCCATATTCTATCTATCTCGGTTTGGAGCTCGCGCCTTCTTCGCTCATAATCCTCTATCGAGAGCTCACTAAGCTTGTATCTGGTTTGAAGCGTCTCAAGTTGGTCCCTGAGTTCCTTTTCCTTCTCCTTGCGGTCTAAGATAAGTAAGTTGAGAAACTCTAGCGTCTCTTTGATGTCTTGTCTGACGGCGTTGAGGGTTTCCACTGAGATTTTCCCTTTCTCGGCGAGGTTCGCGATAGCGGTTTCATAAGGGGGGAGTTTCGTTTCGAGATCACGGATTTCGCTGGGTTTCCTCTCTGTGAACACCCTTGCCAGACGTTCGATGTTCGTCTTCATCGTCTTCACGGATTCGGTAAACTCCCGTTCTTCTGCCTTCAGTCTATCGGTTTCCTGCGCGTAAACGTTAGCGTCCACTTCGCCGACCCTGCGCCGCACTTCGAGCTCTTCAAGCTTCATGGCGACATCGCTGAGGCGCCTTTCTTCTTCACCTAGTCTGCCTCTTAGATCTGCTATCTTACCATTGCGCGACCTTAAGAGATCCTTCAGCTTGCCGCCGTAGTCATTGAGGAGCTTCCCGAAGACTCTCTCCGAAACTTGCTCAGACTGGAACAGGTTGAGCAAGACGACCTTCCTATCGATGAGGACAGTGATGCCGGACACGATGCTGCCGATCTCGTCCTTCACTTCTGTGGGGGGAATAGATGGGGGTATTCGTGTCGGAGGTGGGACCGTTGGGGGAAGAGGTGGTGGAACAGGGGCTGTAGGTCTCACTGTGGGCGGAGCAGCTTGTGGGAGTCTTGCCCCGCAATGTATACAGTACTTCATGGCAGGTGCGGATCTGCCGCAGCTTGGGCACCGAATCCTAGGTTCTTCGAGGTCAGTCAAATAACCGTCTCCTAATCGTGACGCGGCTGAAGCATGTTATTTACTTCTTCGTCGAATTTATAGGAATCGGTCAAACTTGGCGCCAACGGAATCGTTACACGATTAACCTTGCTAAGAGACATCATCGCAAACGATGAGTCGCGTGGCCTCATCTAGGCGAGTCTGAATCTGGCTTCCCTGCTTCTGGTCTTGCGGACACGTTTGAAGCCTTCTGTTTCATAAAGTAGCATTCACCTGATCTGCTATGGGACTGCGTTAGGAAACGTTTTTATCTAAAACCCGCCCTAGGTTAGGGATTGCGTGCGAACGCAGGAATGGAACCATGTCCAACCGAGTTCCGAGGGCAGTCATCGTTGTCTGCGTGATTGCGATTGCACTTTCGGGTGTTAGCAGCTATCTTGTCCTGAACAACGTTTTGGTCCAACAGGAGCAGCTGAGAAACCTTCAGAATGCCGTTGATGAGGCAAGAAGCAGGATCTCGTCACTTGATTCATCCCTCTCAATCTTGGCCCGGAAGATCGCGGCACTGGACGAGCTCGCGCTAACAAATATGACTGAGCTGCAAGCCACGGTGACTGAGCTGAATGCTAGTCTCTCGAGGCTGGATGATGCGTTCCGGCTTTTTCTGGGCAAGACGCCAGCGAGCATCTACGAGTCAGCCCATAAGTCCGTTGTAGTCATCAGAACGCCGGCTGGGCAAGGCTCAGGTTTTCTGTACAACAGCACAAACCTGATCTTGACGAACTGGCATGTTGTGAGGAGTGAAACCGACATTGATGTCCAGTTCTATGATGGCACCAGGAAGAAAGCCTCCATTGTCGGGACGGACGCGTATTCTGATGTCGCCGTGATTAAGGTGCCAACGTCTCCCGCCGACGCTAAGCCACTACTTCTGGCCGACTCATCAAGACTCTACATAGGGGAGCAAGTCGTCGCCATAGGCAACCCTCTGGGCTTGACTGGCAGCTTGTCCTCAGGCTACATCAGCCAGATCAACAAGCTCATAGACATTACGGACGTGCCGATCGTTGTGCCCGTGCTTCAGTTGGATATTACTATCGCGCCAGGTAGCTCAGGAGGCCCGCTGCTGGACATGTCGGGCGCCGTTGTTGGGATAACCAACGCTGGAACTGATTATGGCTTCAACTTTGCGGTTCCTTCCAATATTGTGAAGCGTGTAGCCTCGTCGATTATGGAAAAAGGGTATTACAGACACGCGTTCGTAGGCTTCTATGGGATCGAGCTGACTCCTGAAACTATCAATGACTTGAATATTATGAACTTGGAACCTTTCCAGTCGGGTCTCTTGATATGGGAAGTGATAGCTGACACGCCTGCAGCTGAAGCGGGGTTGAGAGGAGTAACCCGAACCCTGGACTCTCAAGGCAGGATAGCATACACCGCAAGGGACATCATACTGGCTGTCGACGACATTCAGACTTTTAGCTTCGCAGATTGGAACGCCTACGTCGCCGAGCACGTGTCACCTGGCCAAACCATAAATCTGACCATGTGGAGATCGGGCGAGATAACACAAGTCAAGGTTTCGACAACGTACCGTCAACCTTACAGCGGATGATCAGTGGATCTCTATCGTGTCTCCGTCTCTCATAACGTGGTTGGCGCCGACTTTTTGACCTGGGTACTTCGCGCTTGGACCCCAAATGCGTGCGTACTTGAACCGGTTGTAGAACATGCTATGGAGTTCCTTCGCGACAGCGATAACCGTTGTTCCTTCTGCCGTTACGATAGGTTTCTCAGAGCGTTCCTTCTCGCTGGGTTCCTTCGTATAGACACGGATCAACCCGAGCATCTGGAAGATAGTCTTGCCTAGGTCTTCTAGGCCTTGATTGTCCCTGCATGAGACGGGTAGAACAGGCATGGTGTTCTCTTTCATCGCTTCTTTCAAGCTAGCAAAGCTCTGTTCAGCCCCTTCTTTGTCTGCCTTGTTTGCGATCACGAGCGCAGGCTTGAAGATGCTGCTTGCGAACAAGGCGTCCTCAATATCCTCTAGGCTCACTTTGCCTCGAATCCTGACCAGTGCGGAGTTGATTCGGTAACTGTCCAACAGCCTTCTCACGTCTTCGAGTGTGCAGTTGACCAGGATTCCGCCTCCAACGACTTGTACGCCTACGCCTAGGCTTCGACGGGTGATCTCGGCTTCTCCTTCTGCCTTTTCGGTGACTATGCCTGCCCGCTCAAGCTCTGAACGCGTCATCAATAGCTGCTTCATGGGGTCCTCAGACAAGTCAACCATCAATACCAAGCCGTCAGCGTTCCTTGCCAGACCAAGAATCTGAGATCCATTCATCCTTCCGGCAGCTGCGCCCTCAACCAATGCAGGCGCCTCGACAAGCTGGAACTGTATGTCTTGGTACGGAAGCATCCCTATGACCGGTTTACGGGTGGAGAATGGGATTGGAGTGACCTCCGCCTTTGCATTTGTAACCGCCGCTAAGAGGCTGCTTCTACCAACGTTGGTCGGACCTAGGACAACGATTTGGCCGGCTCCCTCCTTTGGGATCGAGAACCCTCCGCCTCCTCCGCCCTTCTTGCGAGTCTTCAGCTTTTCGAGTTCCTTTTCAAGAGCCGCGATGCGTCGCCTAACGTTGCCCAAGAGCTTAGTTGTACCCTTATGTTTGGGGACCAACGAGATGAACTCCCGCATCAGCCTTATCTTCTCAGGCGTCGAACGGGCAGCTGCAACTTCAGCCCATTTCGCCTTTGCTTCCGCGGGCAGGTTGGTGACCATAACTCGCGACCCAAGCTAGAAAATATCGAAAGGATGCTTTAAAACTCTCTGACCAGCTCACAAACGTCGCGTGATTCGTGAAGTCTTTGCAGCGTTTGTCGAGGGGGCTCGCTCGACCTTGACGCCTTCTCCTACTTTCGAGACCCAGCCGTTCTTCGCTCCGGTGGACAGGCACGCGTTGACCACTTTCTTTCCTCCTTCTTCGTTCTTGACCAGAGCAATGATGCTTCCGCCCATTCCTGCGCCAGATATCTTCGCTCCGTAGGCTCCAGCACTTAGCGCAGTAGAGCATATGTTCTCAAGCTCCGTCAAGCTGAGGTCGTAAAGGTCTCGAAGCAAAGCATGTTGATCGTTCATGACTTCCCCCAAGATACCGCAAATCCGTTCGGCGGTAGGGAGCTTCCGGATTCTCTTCCATCTTTCCTCGCCTAGGCTGCAAATGATCTCTTCTCTGCCAACTTTTTCGGAACGTAGGATTCTCAGCGCGAACTCGGTTGACTTCTGCATTCTGAGCGTGAACACAATTCGTTCTCTGGACTTGTCGTCGAGGACTGAAAGGTGGTCTTCAAGTTCATTTTCGCTAACCTTTTCCCACTTTGGCTCGTCGAAGTTGTACCCGAGTTCCTTCTTTAGCGTTTCTGGGATTTTCGGATTATTCATCAAGGCTTTGAGTCCTCTGTTTATGTCGTTCTGCCTTTTCGGGTGTATGTCGCCTGTCGAGTGTCTAATGCCGGAATCTATGATGGCGAACGTCAGGTCCTTGAAAGAAAGGGGCTCCACAGTGTATGGAGGTCTGCATTCGAGTTTGATGATGCCCCCGAAGGAGACGCCATACTGGTCAAGCCTCCCGCATGGAACGCCAACTTCCTGGTTCTCTGCTGCGAAAGATACCTCTGCTAGGTCTTTCTTGTCCAAGCCAAGGTTGCAGATGTAGTTCAAAAGCTCGGTGAAGCCGACCTCAAGCGCCGCGCTACTGGACAGTCCTGAACCTACAGGTATCTCGCTCTTGATGGTCACGTCTGCACCCCTAAGCTTCTGAGCTAAGCCGCGTTTCACAATCACGTTTATGACGCCACGGAGGTAGTTGCCAAAGAATTTTCCCGGCAGCATCTCGTTGACTCTCACTTCGAACGTGTCCGTTGAGGGCTCATTGTATCGTTCGAGGTCAACAGACCTGATATTGAAGACTCTGCCGCTGGTGGGCTTTGCGTAGAGACGCATCCTCAGGTTGATCGCGACTGGCACAACAGGCAAGCCCTTGTAGTCCTGATGAGTGTTGAGAAAATCTGCTCTTCCTGGCGAAGAGACGACAACGGCACCTCTCATCAATGAAACCTCTCTGACCTGTATCCACCATTCCTTCCTTTGCTTCCGCATACGGAAAGGACCTTCAACGCAGTCAGATCTCAGCGCTTTCTCTTAGTTCCTTGGCCTTAGCCTCCGGAGCGTAATCAAAGGTCACTGAACCTGATCCAGTCTCTATGCTCGCAAAGTACTTGACCTTGTCCTTTTCCCGGTAGGGGGGATAGAACTCCACGTGGAAATGGTAGTACGGGTAGTCTCCTCCATCGGTCGGTCTCTGGTGCAGAACCATCATGTATGGGAAGCTCATTTCGAGAAGGTTGTCGAACTTCTTCAGCACAATCTTCAGAAGTGAAGCGAAAGCCCACTTCTCCTCCTCAGTTAGGTCGGTCAATGCTTGTGCGTGCCTTTTCGAGTAGATGTGGACCCCGTAGGGCCAATGCGCGAAGTACGGAAGGAAACAGACGAAACTTTCGTTCTCGCATACGATGCGAGAGGCATCTGCCTTCTCCTTCTCGATCACCCGACAGAAGAGGCAGACTCCTGTCCGCGTCCAGTACTTCTTGCCCGCCTCCAGTTCCTTCTTGATCAGCGGTGGGATGAACGGAAATGCGTAGAGCTGCCCGTGCGGATGGTCAAGCGTAACTCCGATGATCCTTCCCTTGTTCTCAAAGATGAAAACACACTTCACGTAGTCCTTGCTGCCCAGTTCTTTGAAACGTTGAGTCCAAAGATCAACAACGGCTTTCATGTTCTCAACGCTGAGGTCGGCGAAAGTGGTATCATGCTTAGGGGTGTAGACTATGATCTCACAGGCCCCCCTTGCCCGGCTGGCGCGGTACAGCCTGTCACCCTTGACTTCAGGCAGGGGCGCGTCAACCCGCAATGCTGGGAACCTGTTCGGCAGGCTCAGAACCGTCCAGCCCCTATCGGGGATTTCCTGGGAGCCAGGGCAGAAGGGACAGTATTCTTCTGGCAGCAGAGGGCGTTCTGCCCTTTCACCTGAGACTATGATCCATTGGTTCATTACAGGATCCCATCTCAACTCCATCTTAATACACCCAAGGAAGTCTTGGCCCGATCTTTTATCTTCCATACGGGAAGCATACTTTTATCTCTTTAAGGACAGAAATGCCGATTCTGCTTGGCGCTGGTTTCTGGGTCAACGAGTTGAAGGCTTTTATTCTGTAGTCAATCTAGGATACGCACGGAGGGCTTGTGCTTTTGGACGGTCAGAAGACGGGTTTTTTCCACATCGAGAAGATAGATGGCAGATACTGGCTCGTCGACCCTAAAGGCAAGCTGTTCATATCGAAAGGCGTAAACCATGTGAGCTACCGGGCCGATTACGCGCCAACCTTAGGCTACAACCCGTACAACAGACACGTCTCAGCGAAATATCGGTCGGCAGAAACTTGGGCAACAGAAGCCGTGAACAGGCTCAGGAAGTGGGGCTTCAACACCATCGGTTCTTGGTCAAGCGAAGAAACGTTCACGAAGGGAATGCCATACACCCTCATCCTGAACGTCGCAACGAAAGCCGGTTCAGACTGGCTTAGTGGAAAGGTTGCTGACTACTTCTCTGAGGGATTCGAGAAAGCTGCGGACGACTTGGCTGCGAAAGCTTGTGCGTCGAGGAGCAACGACAGCCAACTGGTCGGCTACTTCACTGACAACGAACTGAGGTGGACGCCGGACTGGAGGTCAAAGAAAGGGATATTCGACGATTACCTCCTTCTGTCACCTGACGCTGAAGGCAAGAAAGCACTAGTTAGATACCTTGTAGAGAGGCACAGCACTGTATTATCGCTTAACAAGGCTTGGGGAACAGCATTCTCTTCGTTTGGCGAGATCTTGAACATACAAGAAGCTCCGGCGAACGCGATGGCGGTTGCCGATAGACTGGGCTTCGTTGAAGTGGTTTCGAGAAGATACTCCCAGGTCTGCTGGAACGCGATTAGGAGACATGATCCGAATCATCTGGTTCTCGGCTGTAGGTACGCTTTCAAGCCGCCCGATGAGGTGCTGAAAGGCTGCGTAGGATACACCGATGTGGTCTCGCTTAGCGGCTACACTAATCCGTACAGTGAGGACTTGAGCAGAATCCTTTCAAACCTTGAACGAATCTATCAAGTGACACGATTGCCTGTAATTGTGAGCGAGTTCTCGTTTAAGGCGATGGACTCAGGTTTGCCGAACACGAAGGGCGCAGGGGTGCCAGTCAAGACCCAGTCAGAAAGGGCAGAATACTACGAGGAATATGTGAAAGCCGCGGTCCTGCGGCCATACGTTGTGGGTTACCACTGGTTCGAGTATGTTGATGAACCTGCCGAAGGGAGGTTCGACGGCGAAAATAGCAACTATGGGCTGGTAAACATCAAGGACAAGCCCTGGACTGTCCTAGTCGAGAAAGCAACTTCAGTAAACCTTCATGTGGAGGCCATCCACCTCAGCGGCAGAGAAGACTAGACAACTTCTAACTCGGAGTCATCGTCTCCTTGCTTTGAACCCAAGGAGTTTGTGCTCAGTCCTTTCGAAACCTATCTTCTCGTAGACTTTTCTAGCTGGGATGTTGTCTTCTGCAACCCAGAGGACGGGCGTCTTGCCCACCCCCATGAGTTCGACGGCTAGAGCAGAACATGCAGAGGTTGCCAGACCTCGGCTTCTTAGCGAGGGCGCGGTGTAGACCCCTCTGATCAGAGCAGCTTCCTCCAAGATTTCCGGAACAGTTGCCAGAGACACCAACGTTTCGTTCTCATATGCCCCGAAAGCCATGCCTCTTTGCACTGCAGTCTCAGCTCTTTCCCTGTATTCTGCTCCGAGGCTTCTGGAGACTTCGTCTAAGTCGTCTAAGTTCAGCTTCTTGACGCGGTGCTTTATCAGCGGCCGAAACGTATCGGCTTTGGCTGTCATGACATAGTATGTTGTTATCCTACCCTTGCTTGCTGAGTCTGTAGGTTGAACGGGCTCGAAAACCTTTTCGACCGCCGCTAAATGTTGAGGCTCTATGATGAAGATGGGCTCGTTAATGTCGATAACCCTTAGAAGACAAGGTACGCCCTCTGCGTCACCGTGAGCGTGGACAATCCTTTTATCGTACTCGAAAAGGTAACTTGCTATTCTATCTTGCCTAAGAGCCAACCAGACCTCCGTCTTGTCTCTAGCCCTTCTCAGGTCGTAGATCGTGAAAATGTGCAGAACCCTATCTTCGTCCAAGTAACTAGCGAACTGCTTCTCAAGGCTTTCAGTGAGAGGTTGTACATGCAGGGCTTCTGGCATCTTGCTTCGCCGAAATAATGACTGCGAAGTAGACTGTTCTTGGAACGAATATATCAGCCTATAGTTTATGGGGAGAAAGAAAATGGGCTGCTCCATGGGAAACATTCGGGTGCAGAGATATCGCCACATATTATGGCTTTTGGACAAGCTAGTTGAGTTTGAGCGGCTCGTATCAGGCCGAACCGCTTCGAATCGGGTGGGAAAGCGCATGTATCTTGTCATGTGCGAACTGGATCTTCCGAGGTATGTTTATCAGGAGAATCCGAACATGGAAGAGTTCAAAACCTTGTTGTGGTTGAGGCATGCTTGGCGATTCTGCAAATCTAGGTTCTGTCAAAGTATCTAGGTGGAGATATGTCATCGCTTCTGTGGTCATAAATCTCTGTCTTGGCGCTGTCTATGCTTTCAGCTTTCTTGTTCCGCCGCTTGAGCAGCAGTTTGGCTGGAAAAGAATTGAGACTTCGCCGGCGTTTACTATTGCATTGCTTACCTTTGCCCTGTCCATGATACCGGCTGGGCGGCTCCAGGACAAGAAGGGACCCAAAGCAGCAGCTAGCTTGGGGGGACTCCTACTCGGATGGGGTATGATCCTGTCCAGTTTCACCGACTCCTTAGCTTCGTTGTATATCAGCTACGGCTTGATAGCAGGACTCGGAATTGGATTCGCCTACGGAGCTCCGATCGCCACATGCACGAAGTGGTTTCCAGACAAGAAGGGGCTGGCTACTGGGCTTGTTGTCTTCGGTTTCGGCGGGGGAGCAATCATTTTCGCCCCATTCTGGGCCTTCATGATAGGCGCCTGCAATTGGAGTTCCACTTTTCTGGTCACAGGCTTACTTTTCATGGCGTTGGCTGTAAGTGCTGCGCAGGTTTTGAGAAATCCTCGACCAGACTATAAACCTGCAGGATGGAGCCCTCCTGTGAAGAGCGCGGCAGTCAGAGAGGACTTGGAACCGGCAGAGATGGTCAGGACTCCGGCTTTCTTCCTGATGTGGGTTACGTACTGGTTAGGCACCACCGCAGGTTTGATGACAATAGGGCAAGCCAAACTGGTTGCCATGGAACTGGCGCACATAGAACCAGATACGGCCTCTCTTGCCGTTTCGATTCTGGGAGGATTCAACGCGGCGGGCAGGCTAATGTGGGGGTTCCTTGGTGACCGGCTCGAAAGAGAGAAAATGCTCATAGCTGACTTCGCAATCTGCTTCGTGGCCCTGATCATACTCTGCACCATCTTCGAGCCACTGATCTTCATCGTTGGTCTCTCTCTAGTCGGCTTGTGCTTTGGCGGCTTCCTAGCCCTTTATCCCGCGTTGACATCGGACCGGTACGGCGCCAAGAACCTGGGAATAAACTATGGCATTGTCTTCACGGCGTACGGTGGAGGTAGTGTGCTGGGACCGACTATGGCAAGTTACTTCAGAACCTTCCATGGGTCTTACTTGCCAGCATTCTACATTGCTGCCGTGTTGGCTCTGACGGGCGTGCTGGTGACGTTTTTACTCAAGAAAGGCTGAGTAACCTTAACCCATGTCACTACGGTTTTGCCGCCCGTGATCGATCGACTTCACATGTAATAGGTTGTTTCTTTCGTTCAAGCTGACAGTTTGACTTCAGTTTGATGGGAGGATCGATAGAAGTTGGTAAAGGATATATCTTGGAAGGGCCTAGGCTTTTTGGGTTGGGCCCGTGGCGTAGGCCGGATAACGCGCTGGCCCTCTAAGCCGAAAGCCTACCAAGGAAAGCCGGAGATCCTGGGTTCAAATCCCAGCGGGCCCGCTATACCAAGGCCCAAATCCATGATTATCTCACCTTATTGGAAGGAACAATCAGTGGCAAAGACAGAAACATGAGTAATCTCCGAGACACCGTTCACCCCGCGTTTTGCAACCGTGAGGTTTCGCGCCTCAAATGAAGCCTCTGGGAAAAGCCTTTTAGGGAGATAATTCTTCTGCCGGCTCAAAAACCGTTTGGCTAACGTTCATGACAAACCTGAAAAGGTCGGTCATCAAAGAATGTATCGACTCTGAAAGGTTTGGTTGATTCGAAAATCAAGTCTTAAACCTGTATGGGCCCCACAATTTCCTTCTCAAATCCAACGTGTTGTAATTTCGCTGATCGATGTGAAGTGGGGGTCGTTTGTCACGCATTCTGCTTTGAATATTATGCCTGTTGCCACGATGATGGCGTCGGCCATAGGCAATCGATATTTATGCCAGATCAAAGCTGCTTCCCTAGATATCCTCGGGTCCACGTTTATGACTTTGAAGTCCTTTTCAAGGAGACGCACTCTAAGGTCAGATACATCTTTTCCATCAGTCTGAAGTGTAAGTTTATAGATCTCGTAGATCGTTATGGCAGAGATGGATTTCGTGTGGCTCCCCATTAACTCCAGCTTTATCCTTCTTATCTCATCCTCGTCTTTGGAGTAGTAGAGGGTGGCAAAGAACCTTGTATCATAGATTCTTCTCCTGTTTGTCATCTTCCTCTCTCATCCTGTCTAGGAGTTCGTAGACCCTCTCTATCCCCGCCTTACCTGAACCCGCCAAGTCTAAGGTTGACTGCTCCTTTCTAAAAACTATTCCCTGCTCCATATCTAGAACCACAAGTCGGGTTCCTTCAGTGATGCCATATTTACGTCTTAATTCAACGGGAATTGTAGTCTGGCCCCGCCGCGTCACGACGACCTCCCTTTCTCTCAATTTTGCCCACCAATCCTATTATCGATATTTCCTACTAATAAGTATTCCTACCAACCCATTGGTCGGCGGGCAATTGAAAAGCATGCCTATCAACGAAGAGGCTTACAGAAGAAAGGAAGAACTTGTTGAAGTGTTGGGTCAACTACTCAAATAGCACTCGCATAAACTCTTATTTGGGTCCCAGTGGGCCTGCCATAGTGCGAAACCCACACATCTGCATCTTCATTGCGAGCGACCTCAACCCAAACCGACGAAGGTTGGGCAACTGTGGGCAATTGGGAAAAGATGCTGATCTAAGAAGCCTACACGGAGAGAAAGAGCGGAATAGATTAATGAATAGGCTCGGGAAGTGAAGCTTTCATACACCAACGAAGTCTTAAGTCTCAGTCGCCCGGTCTGGGCAGACAATTACTGCTGACTGGTTTCCCCGCGTCCTTCCATCCTTTAAGATATTCTTCTGCAGCGTATTCCAACTCCTCTGGGCCTGCTGTCTTCCGCCGCTTTTTCTTATCGGGCGAGTCTCCGTGCTTCAGCACACTCATTCACCACGTTAATATCTGTTATCGCCCTAAATTAGGGACACTCCGAAAAGGATGTTCCAACGAGTGAAACGCCTGTTCCAATGGCTGTTATTGAGCCTAGAATCCGGGAAGTCGCACTAGAAACGTACAGCTGAGGGGCTGCTTGGGCCACTGCGAATGTGAAGAGTGCTCAATACTGGAGTCCACTTGTTCTAGATCTTCGTGCTGAAGCTTCTCTCCGATAGGACGTTCTCACACCTGTATGCCAATCAGAAGGAGCAGGAGCAAAGCTGGAACTAGAATGGATATGAGAACATCAAGGTATCTTCTGTCTGTCCTAAGTAAGGGTATGAGAAAAGGCACTTTTTTCCTGTAGTTCTCGAAAGGTTCTTGGTACGTTCTGGACAAATATAGTTCCTCTATCTGTGCTAGCAGAACGTATGCGAACAGTTCGAGGAACCACACGTCTCTTGTCATCGATGGACTGAGGAATCCAATTCCGAAAGTATGCGTGAGGATCCAGTAACTCCAGCTAGTCAAACCTAAGGTCAAAAGTATCGTTCCTAGATACTGGGGATGTCTAACTAGACCATAAGGTCCCGAAGTCACCAGCCCTTCTTTTCTCTTAGCTCTCAGATAAACTGTAGAATATACAAGGATTGAAAGCCCGACAAGAATAGTGACCCTCTCAAGGAATAGCTCACTGCTCAAGAAGAAGGCATAAAACGCTGAGGGAAGACTTACGGGGAGGGACGAAACTACCATTACAAGATAACTGATGAGTGGAACTGTCATCAAGCCAGTCCAGACACCACAAGGAGGCAGCGACTGGAAAAGAAGTACTAGGTAGCCTGCAACTCTAAGAAACGATGGTCTTACTCTCTCCAGTGTACCCATCTTTCATCACGCGACCTATGAAGAATGCTACTGATATAATACTATTTTTCGGAACAAGCTGTTCCGATCTATTGAACAATGACGATTGTGTGAAACAAGTTTCTAAGCGACCATTGAGTGAGCCTCCAGAAAGTAGGAAGATTCAAATATTCTAGTGCAGTGTGTACAGGGATGGGAATGAATGGCAATGCGGGATGCAGAGTTGACCGCAGTTGCGATGAATACGTGGTGGTAACATGGAAGAGCTGAAGATAAAGAAGAGGGTAAGAGAAGGCTATGCAAGAATAGCAAGAAAAAAAGGTGCTTGTTGTGAGCCAGCGGTTTGCTGCGACAGAACAGAAATGAACAGAGATATCAGTAGAAAGATAGGCTACAGCGAAGAAGAGCTCAGATCTATTCCTGAGGGCGCTAACTTGGGGTTGGGATGCGGTAATCCAGTTGCCCTTGCATCTCTAAGAAGGGGTGAGACTGTTCTCGACCTAGGTTCAGGACCAGGACTGGACTGTTTCCTTGCAGCAAGCAAGGTTGGAAAAGAAGGAAGAGTCATAGGCGTAGACATGACGCCTGATATGATTGACAAAGCGAGAGTAAACGCTAAGGAAGGCGAATACGAAAACGTGGAGTTTAGACTGGGCGAGATTGAGAATCTTCCGGTTGCAGACGGCTCCATCGACGTCATAATCTCAAACTGCGTAATCAACCTTTCACCGAACAAGAGACGCGTTTTCAAAGAAGCCTTCAGAGTACTCAAGCCGGGTGGAAGAATAATGATCTCAGATATCGTTCTACTGAAGGAACTCCCCGAAATCCTTCAAAGGAGTGTTGAGGCATACGTTGGCTGTCTTTCTGGTGCAGTAGAGAAAGACGAATATATGGAAGCTATAAAGGACGCAGGCTTTCAGGAAGTTCAGATAACTGGAGAAACTCAGTTCCCCATTGAGTGCATGGTCAATGATCCTACTGCACAAGCCATCATCGAAAACTTGAATGTGCCAGTTGAGGCAGTAAATGAGATTGCGAATGTAGCTGCGAGCATAACGGTCTCTGGAATAAAGCCTGAAAACATATCGTAATCAGGCATCACGGTTTGAAGTCTGGATGGGGTGTTCCAGACTTCTCTGATCTCAAATTCTAGCCAGATGGGCCAAGCTACGCTGGAAGAAGCAGTTCAGAACCGTGGAGTCTAGCTCTGTACTAGAGGCCTGCACGGTTCCCCCAATGGCCTTGCATTACAAGTCGCTTTGGGGATAGCTTATTAATGCTTACGCTCTAGTCTGTCATCTCACGTTGCTGGGTTCCGTGTTCAGAGCTTGTCGACTTGGGCCGTGACCTTGCGGAAGGCTTCGAGGTACATGTCGACGATGGCCCTCATTTCCTTGTTGTACCAGTTTATTGAGCCAACGTTGAGTTCTCTTTTGTCACAACGCTCCTCAGCGATTGGGCAGTCTCCTTTCCTGTAGTTGACTTCACGGACCGCGAACTTGCAGCTCCAAGGACAGCCTCTACCCCAGTAATGGTGTTGCTGGATTCTGCGTCTTAGGTGAATTGGTGTCCCAACATACGTTCCTATCGATACTCCTTCAGCTCTGAGCGCCTTGATGTACCTGTCTCTTTCAAGTCCTCCGAGCTCCTCACTCAGATAGCTTGGAGAGTACATGTGATAGACGTGGAAGCATTTCGGGTCCTCATACACAGGCTCGATTCCAGAAAGCTCCTTCAAACCTTTCGAGAAGCATTTCGCGTGTTCATTGCGCCAGTGGTTCCATTCATCTAGATGCTTCAGCTGTGCCTTGGCAATGGCGCATGAGAGCGGATGTATCCTGTATGTCGGTATGGCTACGCTGTCAATCCATCTGCGCAGCCTTGGATCCTTAATCTCCTTAGACGACCGGGCGGGATGCATCCCAACGAGGAGCGCCCTCTCATGAAGTTCCTCATCGTTCGTTGTAACCATGCCTCCTTCGCCACCAACCATGTTCTTTCCATCACCAATGCTGAAGGAACCCATGTGCCCAAGGGTCCCGACCTTGCGACCCTTGTAGGAAGCGCCGATCGCCTGGGCGCAATCCTCGATGACTTTGAGGCCATAGGATTCCGCAATCTTCATTATTGGGTCCATGTCAGTTGGGTGCCCGTAGATGTGGCAGACGAGGATCGCCTTTGTTTGGGGTCTTACTTGTTCCTCAATCTTGTTCGGGTCTATCGTGTACGTCTTTGGTTCTATGTCTACGAAGACGGGTATAGCGTTCTGCTGCATTATTGGGGCTACAGTCTGACCCCAACTGTAAGGAGTCGTGATAACCTCGTCCCCCGGCTCAACCCCACAAGCCCCTAAACACATGTGCGTTGCTGCGCAACAGGAGTTCGTGGAGATGACGTGCTTCACGTTCAGGTACTTTGCAAAGGCCTCCTCCCACTCCTGCATTACGCCGCCGCCTCCAGCAGCTGAAATGTCGCAGGCACGCATGGCCTTAACTACCTCTTGGATCTCTTCCTCGTCAATGATAGGCCAACCTGGACGAAGGTTCAGCTTCTCTAGGATCTCAACCTGAACCGCCTTCGGTCCTCCAAAAACAGCTAGGTCCTCAACCAAGCCAAAAAGCCTCCACGAATAGCCTGTCTACGGAGTCAGCTCTAAAATCCTTTTCCATGCGGGAACGCCCTTCTGAAACACACCAAAAGGAATCTGAA
>CAYXIF010000012.1:0-21955 GCA_964465575.1 uncultured Candidatus Bathyarchaeia archaeon
GAAAGGGCTAATAACCTTTACCATTTACTTTTTTGCCTTCATATTGATTAGGGCATGAACATTAGGTTCAAAAGACACCCCTCGGCTATAGGTGCGCCACTAACTAAGTCGGTTCTGGGAACTGCTATCTCTTCAGACTCGAGAATTCATCTGAGTGTCATTGATCAGAATACTTATTTTCCAATCTGGCAGGAACAAAGAGATCAACACCGTGGCGGAGAGCTTTTCTCATCTCTTTTTTATATAGCCAGGAACTTAATAGTGAACAGGAGGTGGTCATATGCCTCAATTCTCTGTAAACCCACAACGTTTCGACCCTTACAAGAACTTTAAGTTCCGTGTCAAATGGGATGGACGTTATGTGGCAGGTGTCAGTAAAGTTGGTGCCCTCAAGAGAAAAACAGAGGTTATCGAGTGGAGAGAGGGAGGTGACCCAAGTGTTAGCCGTAAGTCACCGGGGAGGACCGAATACGCGCCCATTGTCTTAGAGCGAGGCGTAACCCATGACGTGGAGTTCGAGAAATGGGCGAACAAGGTCTGGAATTATGGTGCTGGACTCGGTTCGGAGATTTCGCTAAGCGATTTCCGTAAGGACATTATTATCGAGGTTTACAATGAAGCTGGCCAACTAGCGATCGCATACAAAATCTACCGTTGCTGGGTATCTGAATACCAAGCCCTTCCAGAGCTTGACTCCAACGCACATGCCGTGGCAATACAAAGTATCAAACTTGAGAACGAAGGATGGGAAAGAGACTATGATGTCGGCGAACCTGTGGAGCCAAGCTTCAGTGAACCTGCGTAAGCAACGCTCTGAATAAGCTGCCACGCCTACACTCCTCGTCTTGAGGTAGATAACGCTTCCACGCATCAGGCGATGCCATAAAATGAGATCCAAGCCCAAAATAACAGAACAAGAGACACACAGACCTATGGTCATTTTGGATATAGAGTTCGAGAAAGGTCTGTTCTTCATCGCGATAAGGAACATCGGTAGTGGGGCCGCATTTGGAGTCGTTCCTAGGCTCGATAGGAAGATAGTTGGCTTTGGAGGAATGAAAGAAGTAAACAACATGAATATATTCAAGGGAATCGAATACATGCCTCCTAAGAAAGAGATCAGATTTCTCCTTGATTCCGCAACCTCATACTTTGCAAGAAAGCAGCCTACACAGTTTTCGGTGCAGATCTCATACAAGGATTCTTCCAAGAGGACCTATAAAGAAAGGATCAGACACAACTTGGAGATCTACAGAGATATTCCGATTCTTGAGGGTGAAAGTGAAAGTAGTCTAAGTAGAGATCACTCATGAGATAGAATGCCCTAGACAAGATTTCAAAACAGATCACGTGCCAGCATCTTGAACTGACCTACGACCCCCTTACTTAGCATGTAAAGGTAGATTCTTCTTTTCAACTCGTTCTTGGACAATGCTCCTGCGAGTCTCCTTTTCCAAGAACCGTAAAAGCTTCTGTAGCATTCGTAGAGTTCCTCTTGCACTTCTTGCCTAGACAATGTTTCCGTCGGCATTATGGCGTGAGCCATGTCGTAGTGAGACCAATTAGAGTCTTCGATCCACCCGTTCCGTTTAGCCTCCTCAAAAAACTCTGTTCCGGGAAAAGGAGTAAGAACAGTGAAGATGGCGAAATCCGGGTCCAACTCATCTGCAAACTCTCTCAACGCCATGATTGATTTGGCCGTGTCTTTCCGTTCACCTATAACGAACATCGTATGCGCAAAGATGTCATTCTCCTTTAACAGCTTCACAGCCTTCTTCGTATCTTCTGCTGTAATACCCTTCCTGAACCTTTCAAGTGTTGAACCTTGAGGGCTCTCCGCCCCAACCATGACCCAGTGCAGGCCCACCCCTCGCATTCTAGGCAAAACATCCTTGTTCTCGATGATGTCGTCACATCTCCACTGAATGAACCACAGGAAGTCATCCCCCAACTCACGTTTGAGAAGCTCATCCGTGAGGCTACCCGCTCGTTTGCCTGAGCCGAAATTGTCATCCGTCAGCCAGATGAACCTGCTGCCGTATTCCTGATAGCAAAGCTCTATCTCGTCAGCTATCCTTGCCGGCGACTTCGCTCTCCAAGCTCCGCCCCAGTGTCGCCACTGCGTACAAAAAGTGCATCGATGTGAGCAACCTCTTGAGCCCTCGACTAACGCGTACGGAGCGTCACGGCCAGCCATTGCTGCGAAATGGTATTTGCGAATATGCTCCCGCACGAAATGGTATCCTGGATATGGAAGCTCGTTCAGATCTTCTATCAATGGACGGCAAGGGTTATGAAAAATCTCTCCATTGTGTCTGAAGGAGATTCCTCTAATTTGAGGGAAAGACGGTTTCTCCTCGGTTTTCTTGACAAGTTCTGCAAGGGTCTGTTCTCCTTCTCCCCGAACGATGACATCAATCTCAGGATATGCTTGCAGGCTTTCTTGGGCTGTCTCTGTAAAATGCTGACCACCAGTGACCGTGAGGATATCCGGATCCACTTTCTTGGCTGTTTCAACGGTTCTGACGACCACATAAGTGTTGCAGGTCGCTAACGCACTCGAAGCCACGATATCAGGATCGGATGATTCAATTCGGCTTTCCAGTCCTTTCCAGTCTACTTGTTGAGCGTTGCAGTCCAACACCTCGATCTCAACGTCCTCGACTTCTCTTTCTAGGTATGCTGCAAGCTGGAGAATCCCGTATGGAGGTGGCAGATATTCTCCCATAACAAACCAGAAGCTCTTCGGCGGCTCCACGAACAAGACTTTCAAAGGCATGCATCCAACCTTAGCCTTTCTCAGAATGGGTTCAAGGCGTTAAAATAGTTTTATTTGTGCTGAAAAGAGAATGTCTGAAATAAATGTATCGAGAACTACAAGGCTCTTCAGCTGGAATCCGACCCGACAAAGCTAATAACCTTTCTCTTCAGATATTCTAGGTGTGCCAATCTCGAGAATTCGTTTTCTGTACGGAGGAATCTAGTATTGGGTGAGCTTGTCTTTGTGGGTTTGGGACTTTTCGACCACCACGACATATCGGTTCATGGACTTAACGAGGTCAAGGAAGCCGACTTCGTCTTTGCTGAGTTCTACACGAACCTCATGGCTGGGCTTTCTCTGGACTCGTTCGAGGAAGAGGTCGGAAAAAGAGTCACTGTTGTTTCAAGGAAGATGCTAGAGGACGAGAATGGGGAACAAGTCCTGCAGAAAGCTGAGGGTGGAAGGGTTGCCTTCTTAGTACCGGGTGACCCACTGATCGCGACCACTCACGTAGACTTGAGAATCCGAGCTGAGAAACGAGGCATAAGAACGCGACTCATCCATGGCGCCTCTATCATTTCGGCTGTCATTGGACTTTCAGGCTTACAGAACTACCGGTTTGGCAGAAGCGTGACAATCCCCTTCCCTGAAGACGGATCCTTCTCTGAAACTCCCTACACCGTGATCGCCGAGAACAAGGCAAGAAACCTTCACACCCTGTGCTTCCTTGACATCCAAGCCGAGAAGAAGAGATACATGACCATCAACGAAGCATTGAAACTGCTATTGGGTTTGGAAGAGAAGAGGAAGCGAAGAATTGTTACGTCGGACACTCTAGCCGTGGGTGCTGCAAGAGTAGGGGCTGTTGACGCTTCGGTAAGAGCTGAAAAGGTGAGGCACTTGATTCGGTTCGACTTCGGTGGTCCTCCACACGTGCTGGTTATGCCATCGGAGAAGCTTCATTTCATGGAGGCTGAGGCTCTGATAACCTTCACCCAAGGCCCAGAATGGGTCAGGGAGATGGCTCAATGACCGAGACCTTGCTGCGAGAGTTGTCTTCGAGATACATCCAGAAGACTAGCCACGTCCTCAAGGAACTGAAATTTGCTGAGCGGCCGTTGAGCATAGACAAACCACAAGTTGAAGTCATTACAGAGGAGGCCAAGAGGTACGCACGGGATGCGAAGTATTATCTTGATGGAAACAGATTAGAGACCAGTCTGGCGTCTATTGCATATTGCGAGGGACTCTTGGACGCATTGCGCATGCTGGGGTTAGTTAAGTTCTCATGGTAGATGAAGTGATATGGCTAATGAGAAGAAAGGAAAGATTGTGTTGGCTTCGGGCGTGTTCGATCTCCTTCATTATGGGCATGTGTATTATCTGACGAATGCAAAGAAGGCTGGCGGCGAGAACGCTAAGCTCGTAGTCATAATAGCAAGGGATGCCACCGTCGAAAGGCTGAAGGGGACAAAACCCGTCATCTCTGAAGATCGAAGAAGAGCCCTTGTCGAGTCTCTGAAGGTTGTTGACGAAGCGGTTCTGGGCTACGAGGACATGGACATGGTCAAGGTAATAGAGAAAGTGAAGCCAGACATCGTTGCCTTGGGTCACGACCAGTTGAACGTTGAGGAAGAACTGAACCAGCACATGCTCAAGAACAAGCTGAACGTTCAGGTTGTGAAGATTGGCAAGTTCGAGGAGAAAGACCTGGTCAGCTCTTCACGGATAAAGAAGAAGATAGTGGAGAACTACCGCAGAAACAAGGCCTAGCACCTCCCTGAGCGAGGCAACTGCTGCTATCATCACCAGACTTGAACGCGCGAAAGCCCTAAAGAAAGTTCCAGCGCGGTTCAGATTTGCGGAAAAAAGACTCCATATAAAAAATGACCAAAGCGCCGAGCTGAAGAAGAAATCTACCGCAACCTGATCAGGCACCTAAGCTGCCCGCATCAGCTATTGAGAACTAGAAAGGTGACTGCCTAAACTCAAGCCTCTTCGCTTTCACGTTTGCTGAAGTACTTTATGAAGCCAAGTTCTGTGTAACCACATTTCTTGAACAAACTCTTGGAAGCCTCGTTGGAGTCAACTATCAAGGCAGCAAAGACCTGTACCCCTCGTTTCCGCAGTACCTCTTCCGCTTCCGCAATCAGGGCTCTCGCAATCCCCTTTCGCCTGAAGCCGGGATCCACAGACAACCGGTTTATCCAGCCTTTCCTTCCATCACTACTTGCGATAGCAGAACCGATCAGCCGGGAGCCCTCGAAAGCCCCGATGAAGAAGTCGGGGTTCTCCTTCATCTGAGCCTTGATCAACTGTCTGCTATCTCGACCGCAGCCCCTGATATGCAATCCTGCTTTTCTCCAGAGCTGAACCAGTTGTTCATAATCATTGATAGTCAAAGCCCGGATCTGGATGTCGAACGCCTCCTGAAGTGCGCGGACAAGATGCTCTGATCTCAGAACGGGCTAAAGCTTACTCTCTGAACGCCGGGATGACGTTCTCTGCGAAAAGCCTTGCCCCATCCATCTCTGGAAAATCCGCGAAGCGTAATATGAAGTGTTCGATGCCAAACTTGGCGTATTCTGAGACCTTTTCTGTGACTTCATCAGAGTTGCCAACGATGAAGTTGTCCTCGGCCCCCCGCGAGATGAAACCACTCGCCGAAGCTAGACGTCTCGCTTCTTCACTGGTCTCAGCGATTGCGACAATACTTCCCAAAGTCTTAACGATAGTGGCAGGGTCTCGGCTAACCTTCCGGCAGTGGCTTTCGAGTACCTCCAGTTTCTGCTTGTAGGTCTTCGGGGAAATGTTTGGCAGGTTCCACCAGTCGGCATGGCGGGCGACGACCCTTAAGGTCAGTTTCTCCCCACCGCCGCCTATCATTATCGGCGGGACCGGTTCCGGCCTTGGGCTGCAAGCAGCCTCCTTGATCTCGTAGTATCTGCCCTTGAAAGTGACTCTGCCTTCGGTCCAGAGCTTCCGTATTATCTGAACTCCTTCTTCGAGCTGTTGGATTCGGATTTTTGGCACCGGGAACTCGTAGCCGTACGCAATGTATTCATCTTCCTTCCATCCCGCGCCGATGCCGAGCACAAACCGTCCCTTAGTTAAGGCTTGGAGAGTTGCGCCCATCTTTGCGACCAAAGCCGGGTTCCTATAGGAGTTGCAGAGTACTATATTGCCAAAAGTCAGTCTAGGAAACCTGCCGGCGAGATAGCTTATTGCTGTGAAGGCTTCCAGAACGGGCGTAGTCTCGGGAACGAATCTTGCCCAAGGCAAGAAGTGATCGTCAACCCATGCTGAATCAAAACTGCCCTCCACTGTAGAAACAAACCTCAACACATGTTCCACGAACTCATTGCTGCTGGCGCCGTCCACCGGGAAAGTCGGAACCCTCAAACCGAACTTCATTTTCCCAACCTTTTCACTCCGACAGAACACGTACAGGTTTTAAGATTGGACACTGTTGTTCTTAAGTTTGCCTGTCCTGCCTACGCGGAACGTGGTGACTCAGCTTAGAGCGCCCAGCAGAATGAAAGTTGCGGCGCAGCCCATTATGACTCCAAGAGGTGTGAAGTGCTCGTGTCCTCCTTCGTGCGCCACGGGTATCAACTCGTCCAGCGTGACGAACACCATCACCCCGCTTGCCAGAGAAAGCCCGAAGGGCACAAGGCTCAGGCTAATCTCCAGAAGCAGCGAAGCGACTATCGCGCCCAGCGGCTCCGCCAGTCCTGAGATCAAAGCTAGCCTGACGGCTGAAGACTTTGAAGCCCCCCCAATGTAGGCGGGCAAGGATATGGCCATTCCTTCTGGTATGTTGTGGAGAGCCATCGCGATCGCTATGACCAAGCCGAGTCGAGGCAGGTAGGAGTAGCCAGAAGCAACAGCAATGCCCTCTGGGAAGTTGTGGAGCGATATGCCCACTGCAATCAACATGCTGGATTTGAGGAACCTGGCTCTTCCTCTTATCCTTCTTCTTCGCCTTGTTCCTCTTCTGTCCGCCATGCCCCTCTCGTAAACGGAGAAGAACCTGTGGGGCAGCAGGAAGTCTAGGGTGAACATCAGCAGCGAACCAGTCACAAAGCCTGATGCAGCGAGATACAGTCCCGATATTCTCCAAGCCTCAGCCAGCAACTTCAAGAAAGAGAGCGTGATCATGATTCCGGCGGCTGAACCCAACAAGAAGCCTAATGTCTTCCTTCCCGGCTTCCCTACTATCGCAACAAAACCTCCAAGACCTGTAGCCAAGCCAGCCAACGCACTCAATACAAGAATGTCAACAATACTGCTTACCATACTGCTCCCAGCTCTCTTGAGTTCGCTCGGCTCTGAGCTAAGGCCTAGGCTTCACCCTCCTGACTCTGACAATCGAAGCCACTTCGGGGCCGATCTTGCACATCAACTCACCGATTTTCGCAGTCAAGAGGCCGTCAAGGAAAGCATTATCTAGAACCGCGATTCGCGTACTTGGTTTGAGACCTGTCTTCCTGATGTGCTCCAGGGTTGCGGGGGTTTCCTCGTTCATCCCCGTCACGACCCCCCTTCTCTCCGGGACAAAGGCTGGAGAGTAGTTCGGATTGCTTCTCTGCGATTCTGCCCAGATTGGTCGGTATTGGGTTTCCATGAGGGCAAGTCTTCGGCGATTCAAGGACTCTCTCGATGTTCTCTGTAACATCCTCGGTTAGGCCGTGTTCGAGTCGGCAGGCTGCTTCATGCACTTGGTCCCGGTCCATATGTAGGATGTCTGTTAGGAGGCGTTCAGAGAGGCGGTGCCTTCGTAAGACGTGCAAGGCAATGTTGACACCTTTCTCTGTCAGCTTAACTCCCCTATACGTCTCATGGGTAATGAGCCCCCTCTTTTCTAGGCGTTCCACAGTATTTGTGACAGTTCCAGGCACGACACTGAGCATCCTTATCAGCTCGGTGGTTCTGGCTACCCCGTCTCTTTCTTGGAGTCTGTAGATGGATTCCAGAAACTCCTCAGTCTGGCTCGTCATCTCCGTCGTCAAGGAACGATTCCTTCTCCGTTGCGATGTACGATGCATCGTACATTTATAACAGTTGCGGTCCAATCTTCACGGTAGGAAAGCCCATCCCATCCTCAACCAGGGCTCGCCAGTAGCAAAATCTAAAAACAGTCTGGAGAGATAATCTTCAGAGGATAGGCGTTGTGAGGGTTGGGTTTCATGTCTCGATCTACGGAGGCGTCGACAAGTCTGTAGATCGGGCACTTAGGCTCGGCTGCAATACGTTCCAGATCTTCACAAGAAACCCCAGAGGCTGGAAGGTGAAGGCGCTTAGCGACAAGGAGGCAACAGCCTTCGCCAAGAAGGTGAACAGCTCTGACCTGAAGCCAGTCTTCGCGCACATGCCCTACCTTTCAAACTTGGCGTCGCCAAGAGGAGATGTGTACTCTAAGTCTGTCGAAGCCCTGAAGGTCGATCTGAGAAGATGCGGGAAGCTTGAGATCCCGTTCCTAGTAACCCATCTAGGTAGCCATCTGGGAAGCGGGAAGCAAGCGGGCTTTGAAAGGATTGCTCGAGCTATCGATGGTGCCTTCAGTGTTGAGAACAAGGATGTCATGTTGCTTCTTGAGAATACAGCTGGAACAAAGAATAGCATGGGCGGCTCTTTCGAAGATATCAAGCAAATAATCGATTACTTGGAACATCCTAAGAAGGTCGGAGTCTGCTTCGACACTTCACATGCCTTCTCTGCAGGCTATGACCTCAGAACTGAATCCGCTGCCAATGAAACAGTTAGGAAGTTCGATGAAGTCATCGGGTTTGAGAAACTGAAGCTAGTTCATCTGAATGATTCGGTTGGCGGTTTAGGCTCTCGTATAGACCGCCACGAACACATCGGACTCGGAAAAATACGCGAACGAGGCTTCAGAAGCATTCTGCGAAGCAAGCTAGGTCAGCTCCCCCTCATACTTGAGACGCCAAAGGACCCTAGAAGAAGCGACACACAGAACCTTTCGAAGGTAAAGGAAATAGCAAACCCCATCCCAGACCGTTAGACAGAGCACAGGCAGACGGTGGAACCTTTAAAGCCACGTGCCACATAACCATCTAACTGGTGTGCAGGTTGGTTCTGCCGGTTAAGGTCTTCGAGATCAAGGAAGAAGCTGACACCGTATTCTTGGTTCAGAAGCTCAAGAGCTTCCGCGAAGATGAGCCATTTCAAGCGGAATCAGGCGAAACAGTTGACTTAGTCACAGAAATCTTAGACCTGAAGATCGAAGATGATTCGGTATCGGGGACTTTCAGCAAGGACTATATGGGAACCCGCCTGTTCCGTCGGGAGACCGTTGAAACCCCCGTGACTGAGGAGGCTCCCTTCTGGATCAAAAAGGCTAGGGATAGGACTTTTCTGATTGTGCTCGCGCCTTCCACCGCCCGCGGGGTCAAAAAGCTGTTGTCTGGTACCGTAGCGAATAGACTGAGCCGCGTTCTCTTCATCAAGCCAGGTGTGATTGTTGAGACAAGGATCTCGAATGAGACGCTCAGAGAGCTTCACGAGTCGAACCCCGCCGCGACGAAGCTTATCTGGTTCGACGATGTCGATATACCTGGAGTCGAAAAGCTCTGCCTAGCGGGGCCAGACATAGTTGACACCGAGCTTTACCATGAGTACCTCAAACACGGGAAAATCTGGTACGTCGTCTTCGAGGTTCAGAAACGCGGCATCGTCGTCGGTATCACCCGAAACTTCGTCGTAACCCTCTTCAGCAGAAGCACCATTAACGAATTCATAAACTACATCCTAGAAGACCTAGTAACGCTTGTCGAATAGGCAGTTCGAAGAAAAGGGCCAGGGTCAGGCGTCGCCAAAGATCACTTTCTCGGCCATTCCTCTTCTAGTTTGCCGCTGAAGCACGTTTCCTCGCCTAAGTGGCACGCTGGCCCCAATGGCTTTACCAAGAACAAGATAGCGTCTTGGTCGCAGTCGACCAGGATTTCCTTGACTTCTTGGATGCTTCCTGAGGTTTCGCCTTTCTTCATGACCTTGCCGAGGGAACGCCTATAGTAATGCGCGTAACCCGTCTCAATGGTCCTTTCCAAAGCTTCATGGTTCACGTAAGCCAAGGTTAGCGCCTTCAAGGATTCGTGGTCTTGGACGATAACAGGGATTAAACCGCCGCCCTTGCTGAAGTTTAATTCGTCGATGTTCAGGAGCTTCTTGGTCCTCAAAGTCGTACTGGCACTCCCCTCTCGGCAAGGAACCGTTTCACAAAGGGAACTGGGTACTTGCTGTAGTGGAAGACTGAAGCTGCCAGAGCCGCATCTGCTTTACCGATTGTGAAAGCTTCGAGGAAGTGTTCAGGCTTCCCAGCACCTCCGCTCGAGATTAACGGAATGTTGACTCTTTCAGCTATGGCACGATTAAGTTCAAGGTCATATCCGTCTTCAGTCCCATCCCTGTCCATCGACGTAACAAGGAGCTCTCCCGCACCCAATTGTTCAACCTCTCTGGCCCATTCCAGAGCATCGATTCCTTCAGGCTTCCGACCGCCGTAAGTGTAGACTTCAAACCAACATGAACCATCAACCGATTCAACCGTGATTCTGTCCTTGCGAGTCTCGTACCTCCTCTTGGCATCGATTGCTACGACTATACATTGCCTTCCGAAAGTCTCAGCGAGCTCTCGAACCAAAGGCGGGTTCTCAACAGCAGCCGTGTTGATTGAGACCTTGTCTGCGCCGTTGCACAGGACTGAGCGGGCGTCTTCAACGCTTCTGATTCCTCCCCCGACTGTGAACGGGATGTTCAGCTCAGCCGCCACAGACTTCACGACATCAATCAGTATGTCCCTTTTCTCGGGTGAGGCCGTTATGTCCAGGAAGACAAGTTCGTCTGCGCCTTCGTCGCTGTACCTTTTGCCGAGTTCAACCGGGCTCCCCGCGTCCCTAAGATTCACGAAGTTGATCCCCTTGACAACTCTGCCGCGATCAACATCGAGACAGGGGATAATTCTTTTTGCCAAAACCATGTTGCCATCTTCCGCTTTCCTTATTCCTCTCCAACGCTTCTTAAGGCTTTACCTAGACTGAAAACACCATCATATAGGGCTTTCCCAACAACAACGCCTCTAACGCCTAAACGCTTCAGGGCGACAAGGTCGTCCAGACCTCCTACGCCGCCCGCCGAAATCACGCTTACACCTCTCTCGCACAACCTACCTAACGTGGCAAGGTCTGGACCGGACAACATTCCATCATGTTCCACTGAGGTCACGAAGAAGAACTTGACTCCCAGCTTTTGAAACTTCTCAAAAGCTTCATCTACAGTAATGCCTGAAGAGGCCCTCCAGCCGCGAACCATGACTATGCCACCAAGATTGTCTAAGGCAACGATGACACGAGCATCGCTGAACTCATTGAGGAGAGCCTTCACGGCTGATGGATCTTCAAAACCAAGCGAACCCAAGATCACTCTACCAACGCCTTTGTTGAGCAGTGCACGTGCTGCGCTTAGGCTTCGGATTCCCCCACCTACCTGAGCTGAAATAGTGAGGGCTTCAACGATTTCTTCGATCACTTTCATGTTGCTTCCCTGTCCCAGAGCGGCATCCAAGTCTACAATATGGACGATCTGTGCGCCTTCAGCTTCCCATCTCTTCGCAAGTGTCAGAGGATCGCCTAGATGTGCGTATGAAACCGCTGACTTGGGATCCCCCTTGGGAAGCCTGACCACTTTGCCATTCATTATGTCGACGGCGGGGATCACATCCATGCCAGTCGCCCTCTCCTATCTTTTGATGATGGCTACAAGGTTCGCAAGCACGCGTTGGCCCAGTTTTCCTGACTTCTCAGGATGAAACTGCGTGCCATAAATGTTGTCTTGCGCAACAACTGAAGGAAAGCTCAGGCCATAGTCAGTTTTTGCTATGACAATATCGCTTTCCGAAGGCGTACCGTAGTAGCTGTGCACAAAATAGAAGTAGTCCTTCTCGTTGACTCCTTCTAAGAAACTGCTAGGCTTGGAGATTCGAAGTGTATTCCATCCCATATGTGGAGTCTTCACTTGTCTAGGCAGCCTCACGACCTGCCCCTTGAGCAAGCCTAGACCTATCCCTGCGCTTTCCTCGCTCTTCTCGAATAGGAGCTGCATACCTAAACATACGCCAAAGAGTAGAACTCCGTTTCCAACCGGGCCAAGTATGTTTTGCCTAAAGGCCATTAGATTCTGTGATCCCGCCTTGAAGTTGCCAACTCCAGGAAGAACTACGGCATCAACGTCTCTTACTCTCTGCGAAGCCGAAACGATATCGACATCTACCCCAACCTTCCGTAGGCTGCAACTGATGCTGAAGAGGTTGCCAATGCCATAGTCGATCACGGCTGCCTTTGGGATTCTAGATGACCCCCTTGGAACTTGGAACTCCGCTCCTTTTAGGATCAATTGAAGCGGCTTGCCTAAGCGATAACGCCAACGCTTTAAAGGCTGCCTCAGCCTTGTGGTGGTCATTCGTTCCGTACTGAACCCAGATGTGCACATTTGCCCGCAACGCCATAGCAAGGGTTTCCAGAAAGTGCTGAATATTTTCGCAAGGAGTGTCCTCAATTTTCTTGCCTCTGAGCTTCAAGTCTGCCACCACGTAAGGCCTTCTCGCAAGATCGATGGCAGCAAAAGCCAAGGAGCAGTTCATGGGCACCATTGCATACCCAAACCTTGCTATGCCCTTGGCGTCACCCAAAGCCTTTGACAGTGCCTCACCAAGGCAGATTGCCACATCTTCGAGCATGTGATGAGCCAAGTCGCCTGTGGCCTTCACAGTGATGTCGATCAGGCTGTGTGTTGCCAAAGACCTAAGCATGTGATCAAGAAACTCGACGCCAGTTTTCACTTCCGCCAAACCTTGACCGTCTAGGTTGACCTTTGCGTAGATGTCTGTCTCACTCGTTCTTCTAGTGACTTCGCCTTCTCTCACCTTTTCTCTCTCCTTAATGCCTCCAACACAGAAGGTAGCTCGTTGACTGAAGGTATAACCATGTCGCAACCCGCCTCAAGAAAACTGCACAGAACCGACTGTTCAAGACCAGTGTAATGGTAGACGCCGACGAACAAGAAATGGTTGGCAACCTTCGCAGCTTCACGCGCCATTATAGCATCCTCCATGGAATCTCCAACATACAAGACGAAATCGAAGGGGTCAAAGGCTTCAACGGCCTTAAGAAGCGAGAAAGGATGCGGCTTCTTCAGACTAACATATCGTCCCTCCTTGTTTGACCTCTCACGTTCAGCCCTTTCCATAGTATCAAGAAAGACTAGGGCCTCAGACCTGAACTTGCCCAGAAGGTCTCCCATAACATGCTTTGCTGGTTGAGGTCTACTGCCGGAAGCGATGCCTAGGTTGTGCTTTCCAAAGATGGACGCCAACCAACCCAGGGTCTCGCGCTGGACAATGACTTTTTCGTTCTCGACCATACCGAGGTCTTTGCAGAACCTTGGCTCGATTCCGTACATCTCTCGAAACAGTCCTGAACCACAGAAGAACTCTTCGAAGACCGTGGGGATGACACTTCTGCCCACCTCCGAAGAATGGTAAAGAAAGCGTTTCAATGCTTTGTAGTAGTCCGCAAAGTCTTCAGACCATCCAGAGGCCGTCAGTAGGTTCCTATCAACGGATGCCGCGCCCGTCGCATCGAGAAGGCTTGCGAACCCCTTCAGTCTTTCAGCTAGTCCTTCGAAGACGCCCTCACCGGAACCAAACGACTTGAGCTCTTCCTTGGCTGTCTGCGTTACCTCAAAGAAACGTTCGAAAGCACACTGTCGTCGCCCCGTTCTTTCTAGGAGTCGCTTGAGTTTGCCTCTGAGTTTTTCCGTTAAGCCGGACAGGACAAACATGAGGACTCCGTAGACTGTGTCCCAGTCATTATTGAAGCCCCCCGTCTTTCGGAAGAGAAATATGATCTCGTCAGAGACCAGGTCCACGGGGAAGGGGTATCCGGTTAACCCTTCGAGCACGAATGCAACTACCTTCGAAATGGCCTTGTTGTAGGAGTCTCTTATATCAAGGAGCACTCCGTCACAGTCAAAAACCGCGGCACAGACTCTTCTTAGCTGCCACAGCCTGTCCCTTCTTATATAGGCTTTGTTTCCTTCGAAGTTCAGCACAACATATCCTTCAGGCAACATCAATTAGCGCCCCTTTCAGTGCTGCTGAAAACTTTGCCATCATTGGACGCGGCGCTACAGTAACTCTTAGACAGTTGTCCAAGTGAAGGACTGTGCCTAGGTTCCGCACGATCACTCCCTTCTCCAACAAAGCCTTGTAGACTTCATCTGAGTTTCTCTCAAGTTGGACGAGCACGAAGTTGGTCTCTGACTTGAAAGCGTGGACCCCGATGAGCATGTTCAGTCGTTCCGTGAGTCTGTTCCGCTCAGACTTCATTTCCCGAATGGACTTCTCTATAGTTCCGATCTTGTCCAAGAGTTTCAGAGCCACTTTCACAGCGGTGATCGTGACCGTGTAAGGCATTTGATACCTTTCATCTATGACCTTCGTGAGTTCAGGATTCGCTATCGCGCAGCCCAGCCGCAAACCAGCCAGTCCAAAGACTTTGGAAAAGGTTCTGAAGATGATGAGGTTCCCGACGTCATTCACGAGGTCTACTAGGGAGCCGTTCGAGAAATCGACATAGGCCTCATCAACGGCTACTAGCCCGTCGAACTGGTCTGCCAAGAGCTCAATGTCTCCGCGACTGAACTGGTTCGCCGTTGGGTTGTTGGGGGAGCATATGAAAAGCAGCTTCGTTTTCGGCGTGACTGATCCCAAAATCCTTTCGGTGTCAAGCGAAAAATCCCCTCTTAGTGGAACTGACCTGTAGAGGGCTCGTTGAATCCTTACGCAACGTTCGTAAATGGAAAAGGTTGGAGCGATCGAAAGAGCTTCGTCGCCAGGTTCCAGAACCATTCTTGTCACAAGATCGATTAGCTGGTCGCTTCCTGTGCCAATCACAATATGCTCCGGCGAGACGTTGACATATCGAACGAGCGCTTCCTTGAGCTCTCCTAACTCGTCTCGAGGATAGATCCTGGGATCAACCTCTTTCGCGACTTCCCTCAATGCGCTTCTGAGAAAGTCGAGTGGGACAAAGAAGTTCTCGTTCGAGTTAAGCTTCAAGATCTCGGAAGGTTCCTTGCCCAACTTGCGTGCCAGACCTTCGATGGTCTCGCCCATGTCGTAAGTCCCCAAGATCTGTGACTCTGCTAAGACTTCCCTGAGCACAGTTTTCCTCCTTTCAGGCATCTTCCAACCTTCCTTTCACAGCCAGACAGTGATTTATCAAGCCCTCGCTCTCGGCTAGGACTCTTATGTGAGTCCCTGCTTTTTCGAGGCCTTCCTTTGAACACTCAACAATATTGTACCGCTTGATGAAATCGAGGACAGAAAGGCCTGAGTAGACTTGGCTGAAGCCTTTTGTAGGTAGAATGTGAACCGTTCCTAGACAGTAGTCGCTTGCAGAGACGGGACTGTGTCTGCCAACCAACACAAGACCTGCGGATGTGATTCTCTCGGCGACACGCCAAGCATCTCGCACCATCACTTCGACGTGTTCAGGCGCAAAATCGTTCACAAACCCAATAGCCTCCTCAAGGTCTTTGGCCAAAAGAACTAACCCGTTCTCTGACAGATTCGGAACAACTATTTCCCTATTCGGCAGAGACGAAGCCATCCGCTCCAGTTCGCTGGCAACGGCTTGCCCTAGCCTCCTAGAAGGCGTTATCAGAACCGAGACACCGTCCATATGCTCGGCTTGCGAAATCATGTCAAGTGCAACAGCTCTGACTTGGGCTGATCGATCAGCAAGGATGACTATCTCACTTGGGCCGGCAGGGATATCAATGGGGACGTCGTGTGAAACAAGCATTTTTGCAGCCAAGACATACTTGTTGCCAGGACCGAATAGCTTGTCTGCGGGTTGGATGGTCTCGGTTCCGTAAGCCAAAGCCGCGATCGCCTGAACTCCGCCGACTCTGTAGATTTCGTCTACCCCGCAAACGTCTGCGGCCACAAGGATCAGCGGGTTGATCTCGCCCTCTTCTCTGGGTGGCGAGCACACAACGACCTGCTGCACTCCGGCAACTTTGGCTGGCACGATTGTCATGACGAGACTGCTAGGGTAAGCCGCTCGGCCCCCTGGAACGTAACAACCGACTCGTCTGAGCGGCGCGGCACAGCTTCGAATCTTGACACCTTCAAATCTGTACTCGAAATCGCTTCGTTTCAAAAGATTCTTCTGGAATTTTGCCACGCGGTCCTTCGCATATTTGATCGCGGCTATCTGCTCCTCACCGACTTTTCTGTAAGCGTTGTCGACGTCCTCTGGGCTTACACGTAGACGACTAGGCTGCAAACTCACACCGTCAAGTTTCGCTGTGAAGTCGGCCAACGCAGCGTCGCCTCTTCTTCTGACTTCTTCGATTATGGCCTTCACGTAGTTCTCGAGTTCAGGATCATGCCTTCTGGCTTTTGGCCATCTCTTCTCTAGGACACTTGCGGGCACATCTGAGGTTTTCAGCATTCTGAGGTTCAGTTTGCTGCTCACTTCTCGTCCCCTTCTTCTAGGCTTATCTCGTCAAGCGGAAGGACTTGCCGGGGTTCATAGACGACCAGTCCTTGAGCTAGTCTCCTCAAGGTCGGAAGCAGCTCTAAGAAACGGTCTCTCTCGATGATTGTGTTCACTGAGTACCAGTTCCTGTCTGAAAGCCGCGAGACTGTGGGTCTCTTCAATGCTGGCAGGCTGTTCAGAAGCTCTCGGAGGTTCTTCTTGCTTACGTTCACGAATATGTGAAGCTTCTTTCTCCCGTCAACCACCCCCCTTAGCAACGTTAGGATGTCGAAAACTTTCTCTTGCTTCTCCGGGTCTTTCAGGGCTTGCTTGTTGGCCACCAAGACTGTGGTGGACTCCATCACTGTTTCGATCGGTTTCAGGTCGTTCTGCTCAAGCGTGGCACCCGTCTCGGCAACATCGATTATGGCATCAGCGTTCTCAGGAGGCTTTGCTTCAGTCGCACCGAAAGAAAGGAACAGGGCAACGTCTTGGTTCTCGCCTTTCTTCCACCACGGCGTAATCGTTACTGGGTCCTTGTTCCCGTAGAGTTGCTGGTAGGCCCGGTTCTTTTTGAGGTATTCGGCCGAAAGGTTCAGATATTCCGTGGAGATTCGCAAAGGTCTTCCCTCACTAGCATACGCTTCCAGAAGGTCCGATAGCGAGTTTATTTTCGTCCAAGGCTTCGGCACAGCGATCACAAGCCTGACCCGGGAGTATTCAAGGTCGAGAAGAACCTCAACGTTGGCGCCTGTTTCACGTAGCCAATCGAGTCCAGTGATCCCTAGGTCCTGGAGTCCTTCGCTAACGTAGATCGGGATTTCCTGTGGTCGAAGAACCTTCAGCTCTATCTTCGGGTCATTTAGGGCAGGTCGGTAGGTGTCCTCACCACCTGATATCACGTATCCGGCGCGCTCTAACGTACTGAACGTTCCTTCTGCTAAGTGTCCCTTTGGTACTGCTATCCTAACCTTCTTCATCATACATCACCTTGATTCTGCATAGTTTAGGAAGAAATAATAATGGCACGGCACAAGTGAAACTTAACTCGGAGAAGCCGGTCAGATAGATAAACCGTCTGCGTGGTGTAGAGCTCAACGTAAGGTTGCATGGGCTAGGGATGAACGCGACCGCCTCGTGTGAACTCGATCCCTCACTTCACACCACAAGCAAGAATAGGCGAGCCCTTTTTTATATAAAGCTTTCTATAGGTGCGTCTGTTGCATGTACTTTCTGAGGGCTGTTTTGACGTCCAAGCCTTCGTGGACGATTCCGCATAGGACTTGGATCATCTTTGCGGGTTTCTTATGCTGAAAGACGTTTCTTCCTGTCGCGGCGCCGGCTCCGCCTGCGCGGACCGAGTCGTAGACCATCTGGCAGAAGTCTTGGTCTGTTTCGGTTTTAGGTCCGCCCGCCATGACGACTGGAACTGGGCAGCCCTTGACGACTTCCCTGAAGGTTTCTTCGCTTCCCGTGTAGTTCGTCTTGACTATGTCGGCTCCAAGCTCCGCGCCTATGCGCGCAGCGTGTTTGACAACCTCCATATCGTACTGGTTTATGATCTTCTCGCCTCTGGGGTACACCATTGCAAGCAGAGGCATGCCCCATTCGTCGCAGACTTTGGCCATGTCGCCGAGTAACCTTAGCTGTGCCGGCTCAGTTTTGGAGCCGACGTTAATGTGAATCGAGACGGCGTCGGCGCCCATCTTGATCGCCTCCAACACATCGGCGACCAAAACCTTGTCGTCGGGGTCTGGTCCAAGAACTGAGCTACCGGAAAGATGCATTATCAGGCCTATGTCCTTGCCGTAGCCTCTGTACCCTGCTCTTATAATCCCTTTATGCAACAGAACAGCGTTTGCTCCACCTTCTGCAACCTGGTTTACGATGCTCTTCATGTCTTGAAGACCTTGGATCGGTCCCAGCGTCAAGCCGTGATCCATCGGGATAATCACGGTTCTTCTGGTATCCCTGCTTACTATTCTGTCCAGTCTTATCCGCTTACCGATCTCTGTCACGATCCCATCACCCTTGCTTTGCATTAGCCAATGATGAATGTGCCTCGTAGAATAAACGAGGACTCGGAATAAAAGATTTAGCCTCAGAAGGACCGAAGACCAGTCTTGATCAGCTAAGGGATGTATTTGTCCCGCACAAAGGTTTATATGCCGAGTGCTCACCAAAATGGGGGACGGAGAGCTTTCAAATGAGCAGCTGCTTCAGGTCAAGGCTTCTCTGTACGATGAGTTTCTTCCGCTACTTCGGTAGCTACTATACCGCATAATAGGCTGGAAGAGACGAGAACCATCAGTTTTCGCTTGTCTTACCTCTTCCTTCTTCGAGGGTTGTGTTATATCTGAAAAGAAACAGAAACGAAAAGTTGCTTGATCGCATTATGGCCAAATTCGGAGGAACCAGTCTAGCTGACGGTCCAAGCTTATGCCGCTCAGCCGACTTGGTAGTCAAGAAAGCCAAACAGGGCACGCAAGTAGCTCTGACAATACCTAACGGTCTACTTGGCAGTCTTCACTCGATCGTCGTAAGGGGCAAGAGAACCATGGCCATGGCCGTACGGAATGACCTGGCCATCATAGGGGTCAAAGGAAGCAGGCTGGAGGAAACACTTGGCGTCATAAATGAGATGACCAAAGCCTTAAACTTGGCTGGCATCAATATCTATGGTGTCTTCACGATCGCGTCTAACGTCTCACTCTTCGTCGATCTCGAAGACAAGGAGAAGACGATTCGCTTGATCGACGAGACCTTGAGGACAGACTTCAATCAAGGCAACATCGGAAGGAGATGAGGTGAGATGAGAGAACTCTGGATAAAGATCGAGCCTTCGCTCTTGGAAAACGAGAAAGCGAAGCTCATCGAGAGTACAGCTGCATTGGCTTCTGCGCACATCGTCGAACCGATCGATATTGAGCGAGCACGAGAGTTGGGCGCAAAGACCGTCGTTTCCAAGTCTGAAGCCGCAGACATTAGGCTATTGACGAACCTGAGGGACTTGGCGAAGGCCAAGAAAGAAGGAAAAAGGGCCTGCGTTCGCTTGAGGGTTAAGACAAAAGGAGACGAGAGGAGATTGATTGCTGCTGCTAGGTCCTCGGCGGACTTCGTCATAGCCGAATGCGCAGATTGGAAGATCATACCATTGGAAAATCTTATCGCGGAGACGCATGGAAAAAGCAAGCTGCTGACGCTTGTGGCAAGTTCTGAAGAGGCGAAAACAGCGCTTGAAACGCTAGAGATTGGTGTTGACGGTGTCGTCGCTGAGCTATCCGACCTGAACGAGATAACGAAGATTCATGAAGAAATAAGTCGATTGACGCCCAGACTGACAGAGATTGAAGGCACAGGAACCGTGATACTCTTACCGGCAACTATCACGCAGACAAGACCTTTGGGTGTTGGCGCACGAGTATGCATCGATACATGCGACGTGATGAAGGAGGGTGAAGGCTTGCTTGTCGGTTGCCAGTCAGTGGGGCTCTTTCTCATCGAGGCAGAGGTTCATGAGACACCTTTCGTTGCTCCCCGTCCCTTCAGAGTCAATGCAGGATCAATTGCTCTCTACGTTCTTGCACCAGACGGGAAGACTAGATATCTCTCAGAACTGAATGCTGGCGAAGGGGTCCTTATCGTGGATCGGCAGGGAAGAACCAGAACCACAAGCGTTTGTCGCGCTAAGATTGAGTGGAGACCACTATTCCTACTTGAGGCGGAGTGTCGCGGGAAAAAGGTGAAGGCGATCCTTCAGAACGCTGAGACGATAAGACTGGTCACTGAGGACGGCAGCAGATCGGTCAAAGATATCAAGGTCGGTGATACCGTTCTGATCCATCTTGAAGAGGGAGGCCGGCATTTCGGAACCCTTGTGAAAGATGAGAAAGTGATTGAAAGGTGAAGCCCCGGGTCTGTGTACCATTGCCAGCAAGCAGCATTTCTGAGCTTGCATCGTTGATCGTGAGAGCTGAACGTGCAGGCGCTGACTTGATCGAGGTCCGCTTGGACTACATGGGCATCGACAATGTGGCCTTGATCGATGAATTCGAGGGGATCATCAAGCAAGCCTCCGTCCCTCTTATCGCCACGAACAGGCAGCACGAGCAAGGAGGTCATGGTCGCCAAAATGAGGAACTTAGAGTTCAAACCTTGATCAGAGCTGCGGAGGCTGGGTTCCAGTACGTCGATCTGGAACTGACCACAGCCGATGTTGAAGTGACAGTACAGAAGGTGAGAGCCTGCGGGGCGAAGCCCATTGTTTCCTTCCACGATCTGGAACACACGCCGTCAGAGCCCGTCATGAAGAAGATTGTTCGGTCTCAGATCGCGCTTGGAGCAGAGATATGCAAACTCGTCACGACGGCCGACGACGTGAAGGACAATTTGAGATGCCTATCTGTCACAAGGCAATTGAGCGAGGCTACGAGGGTCGTCTGTTTCGCAATAGGGCCCAAAGGCTTGCTATCGAGAGTGCTCTCACCAATCTTCGGCGCTTACTTCACCTTCGCCTCGCTTAAGGAGGAGTTGGAAACGGCTTCTGGTCAAATCTCGATCGCTGAGCTGAAGGAGCTTTACAGAAGACTTGGTGTTACTGAATGATGACTTCTAGCGCTACTAGGGTCTGTGGGCTGATCGGCGACCCAGTGGAGCATTCCTTAAGTCCCGCTATCCAGAACGCGGCGTTCAAGCATCTTGCTTTGGACTACGTGTACGTCGTCTTCACAGTCAAGCGAGAAGGTCTCGCACATGCAATTCACGGCGTACGCAGCTTAGGTTTCCGCGGGCTCAACGTGACGATGCCACACAAGATTGATGTCATCAGGTATCTTGACGTGCTTGACGAAACAGCGAAGAACGTGGGTTCAGTCAACACAATCCTGAATAAGGACAGAAAGTTGATCGGGTACACAACCGATGGCGTAGGAGCCTTGAACGCCCTAACCCATAGTGGTTTTGACTCTCGTGGCAAGAAGATCGTGGTCCTTGGAGCCGGAGGGGCTTCCCGATCCGTCACCCTCAGCCTAGGGAAGGAGGCCGATGAGCTTGTGATCCTGAACAGAACGGGTGAGAAGGCCGAAAACCTCGTAAAGGACCTGTCCAGCCTATTAGGAAGAGATTCGAATCTGAGAGCTGGAGAACTCAACGGCCGCAACCTCAGAAAGGAACTGGAAGCCGCTGACTTGCTCGTTAACGCGACTTCTGTAGGGATGCGCCCAAAGGAGGCTGAGACCCCTGTCAGCAAGAGCCTCTTACGTTCCGACCTTACCGTGTTCGACCTTGTTTACGAACCTCTCGAAACAAGGCTACTTCGAGAAGCGAGACAGATTGGAGCGAGGACAGTTGACGGCCTATCGATGCTGGTCCATCAAGGTGCGGCTTCGTTCGAGATCTGGACGGCGAAAAAGGGGCCGATCGGAGTCATGACAAAGGCCGCAATGGAAGAGCTGGGAAGAAGACGAACGCACATAGAGGAGGGTTCTTAGCCAAGTGGCTCTCGCGGGAAAGGCTATTGCACGCGGCGCAGTGACAGTCATCAACGCGATCTCCTGCGGGTTCGGAGCAGCCCTAGGCGTAGCCCTAAGAACAGAGGCAAAGGTAGAGTTGACCAATGAGCCAGGACGGA
>CAYXIF010000012.1:22055-23371 GCA_964465575.1 uncultured Candidatus Bathyarchaeia archaeon
GGCGTAGCCCTAAGAACAGAGGCAAAGGTAGAGTTGACCAATGAGCCAGGACGGATCGAAGGACGAATTCTATCTGACCCTGACGAAAGCACCGTTCTGATCGAGAAAGTTGTCAACCGCGTTCTGAGACAGTTCCGCCTCGAAACCGAGTACGGCGCATACATTGAAACAGCCTCAGACATTCCGATTGCGAGAGGGCTTAAGAGCAGCAGCGCTGCATCCAACGCGGTTGCGCTTGCCACGTTTGCTGCTCTAGGCGAAGATGCAGACGACTTGACCGTGGTGAATCTCGGGGTTGACGGTTCACTAGAAGCTGGGGTAACAATAACCGGAGCCTTCGATGATGCTTGCGCCTCCTATTTCGGAAGCGTCGTCGTCACCGACAATCTTGGCAGGACAATCCTGAAACAGTTTCCATTGGACGAAGTTCTGCAGGTCTTGATTCTCGTGCCCTCCGGGAAATCCTACACAGCCAAGTCCGACGTTGGCAGAATGAGGCTCATAGCTGACGAGGCGAAGGCGCTTCACAGATTGGCGCTTCTAGGTGACTATTGGCAAGCTATGACCCTTAACGGACTCCTTTACTCCACAGTTCTGGGTTATGAACCGAAGATCGCCGTGGATGCCTTAGCAGCGGGGGCACTGGCAGCTGGACTGTCAGGCAAGGGACCGTCGGTGGCCGCGGTTGTGCCTCAAGGCAAAGCTGAGAGTGTCAGAGATGCTTGGGAGAAATACCGCGGCAGTCTAATCGAGACTCGCATTAACACTGAGAAAGCTTGCATACTTCGGTGATCTTCTTGACTGACCTTATCGTTGAGCAAACCACCAGTCTAAGCGGTGCCGTTCCGGCGCCATCTTCGAAATCCGTGACGCACAGAGTTCTTATTGCAGCCGCGCTTTCAGAAGGGCGTTCAAGGATATACATGCCGTTAATCTGCGACGATACGCTCGCCACAGTGAATGCTTGTCGCCTGATCGGAGCCAAGATGGAGCAAACTGGCAAGGAGACTTTCGAGGTTCTCGGCCAACCAAAGCCTAAAGCCCCCGTGGACATCATCGACTGCAGAGACTCAGGCTCGACAATGCGTTTTCTAACACCAATTTGTGCCTTGGCCGACGGAATCTCTGTACTTGCAGGCGGAGAAAGCCTACGAAAAAGACCCATGGAACCCGTTCTGGAGGCGTTGAGGCAGCTTGGTGTGCGTTGTCACTCTGCAAAGAATGATGGATACCCTCCGATAGTAGTTTCTGGCGGCGGCATAAGGGGTGGTGAGGTATGCATGCGAGGCGACGTTAGCTCTCAGTTCATCTCAGGC
>CAYXIF010000012.1:23471-25582 GCA_964465575.1 uncultured Candidatus Bathyarchaeia archaeon
CTGTAGAAAACCTTAGAAGAGATTCACTGCAAGGCGATCGTGTCATCGTCGACTTGCTTGAACGGATGGGAGTTAAGACAAGGACTGAAAAAGACTCTGTTGAAGTGCAGGGACTCAGTTGCCGCCTGAACACGCTGGACATCGATCTTCGAGACAATCCTGACTTGGTTCCTGCTTGCGCGGTTCTGGCGTGTCTCGCCCGTGGCAAGTCTGTCATCCGAGGCACAAGGAGACTGCAATTCAAGGAGTCTGACAGAGTGGCAACTTTGGTCGCTGAGTTGACTAAGATGGGTGCCAACATGAGAGCTCTGGACGACGTCCTCGAAGTGATCGGCGTGGAAAAGCTCAAGGGTGCAGAGCTAGACTCGCACAGGGATCATAGAGTTGGCATGGCCTGCGCAATTGCGGCTTTGATGGCTGAAGGCTCCAGCGTGGTTCACGGCGTTGAATGCATAAATAAGTCCTACCCCGATTTCATTAGGGACTTGGTTGCGATTGGGGGAAGGGTTGTTGAGCGGTAACTCAACTGGCAAAGCATTAGTTCTTATGTGTTTCGGTGAGAGCCACAGCGCCTGCATCGGAGCGATCCTTGATGGGTGCCCAGCGGGACTGTCGCTTTCAGAGAACGATATCCAAGCCGAATTGGACAAGAGGAGACCAGGTTTCTCAGCCATCAGCACTTCAAGGCGTGAAGAGGACCGCGTCAAGATTCTTTCAGGGGTCTACGAGGGTCGCACGACTGGCTCGCCGATCTGCATGATCGTTCGAAACATTGACGTCAAGTCCGAAGCACATGAGCGGATGGCGGGCAGGCCTCGTCCTGGGCATGCTGACTACGTGGCGCATGTCAAGTACGGTGGCTTTAGCGATCCTAGGGGCGGAGGAAGGTTCTCAGGACGCATCACCGCTGCCTACGTTATGGCTGGAGCTGTTGCCAAGAAGCTGCTGGGTTGCTCGTTAGGTACGGAAGTCCTAGCTCACACGGTACAGATTGGTAAAGTTAGAGTCTCTGGCGAAGTAGCGCCCGATGAGATCCGAAAGAACACGTACAGTAACCCTGTTCGTTGCGCAGTTCCTAGAACCGCATCTCTCATGGAGGAAGAGATCGTCAGGGCTCAGAAGGAACGCGATAGTGTCGGAGGTGTAGTTGAAGCCATCGCACTAAACGTTCCCCTCGGACTTGGTGAGCCCGTCTTTGACTCGTTGGATGCGGACATTTCGAAGCTGATGTTTGACGTGCCTGCTGTGAAAGGTGTAGAGTTTGGAGCTGGCTTCCATTCGGCTTCATTAAGGGGCTCAGAAAACAACGACCAATATGGCATAACGGAAGGCAAGGTCGTCGCGTCGTCGAACAATGCTGGCGGAATCCTCGGCGGAATCTCGACAGGCATGCCCATAATAGTCAGAGTTGCTTTCAAACCGACCGCTTCAATAGCTAGGAAGCAGAAAACTGTTGACCTGAGTCGTATGGAGGAGACTGAGATCGAAATCCGTGGCAGACATGATCCATGCGTCGTCCCAAGGGCAGTGCCGGTAGTTGAATCATGCCTAGCGTTCGTCCTCGCCGACCATGCAATCAGATCTGGCAAGATTCCAAGGGTCATGGAAGCAGGCAAGTGAGCTAGGAGCATCTTCAGGGGTGGGTTGACCGCATCTTCTTTAAGCTCCAGCTGCTTCCATTGTTCTTGGATGATGGTCATGCGCTTACGCTTCGCTACAATTGCAGACGATTTTACTGGGGCCTGCGATGTCGGCGTAAAGTTCAGGAAGCGTGGGCTCGAAACAGTAGTCTTGACGGACACAAAAGGCCTAGAAGATCTGAAGGGAAAGTTCGATGTCGCTGTAATTGACACAGAAACTAGGAACCTAGCCCCAAAAGAGTCATACTGCAAGGTTAAACGGACACTAAAGGCACTTAGAGAGATGGGCGTGAAGCTTGCGTACCAGAAGATCGATTCGACGCTCAGGGGTAACATCGGCGCCGAGCTTGACGCTGTTCTAAACGAAGAGCACGGGGTCAAGGCGGTTCTGGTGGCGCCCTCTTTTCCAGCACACCACAGAACAGTCAAGAGCGGAAACTTGCTGGTCAATGGCATGCTTCTGAGCAAGAC
>CAYXIF010000012.1:25682-53913 GCA_964465575.1 uncultured Candidatus Bathyarchaeia archaeon
CACCTCCTGCCTTGCGGCTCAGCTGGCTTGGCTGAGCACGTTGCGCGCCTTCTGGCTCCCGAGCCAAGGCTTCTCGTTATCACGGGAAGCGTGAACACCGTCACTTTGGGCCAGATCGCGATGGCGGAGAAGGAGTTGAAGGTGAGGGTCATTGAGCCTGATCTCACTGAAGTCTTGACGAGTCGCCGAAAGCTGACGGCTGAGGTAGAACGGCTTGTGCGAGAGACAGACGAAGCGTTCAACGAAGGCAAGCAGGTCATTATCCGACTGGCCAAGTCAAGAGACGAGATGAGCAGAGCCCAGACAAGGGGCAAGGAACACGGCATTTCTCTCGCGAAGGCTGTCGAGAGACTCCTTTCAATCTTGGGCAATGCTATCAGAGAGATCGTTCAGAAACATGAGATCGCCAGTTTGGTGCTCATAGGTGGCGACACGGCGATCAGCATGGTAGGCGCTCTAGGCGCAGAGGGAATCAGGATCGAAAGGGAGGTCATGCCTGGGGTTCCGTTGGGTTGGGTGCTTGGCGGCAAACATGAGGGAATGGGTGTCGTCACTAAGGCAGGTGGGTTTGGAGCGAGTGACACGCTCATCAAGGTTATGAGGACTTTGGTGAAGAGTCACGTCCTCTATAGGTAGAAGCCTCGTGGAATGTCTCCTTGATAGCGATAGGAAGCCCAAGAAAGCCGTCCAGACTGGGGAGACTGCAGCGATACCTATACGGAAAACGACACAAGCAAGTTCATCTGAGGTATGGGCAGACAGATGGACTTAGTTCTATGCTTCTTCACTGAGTATACGATCGACGATCATCTGGCGGAGGCTCTTTGATAGACTGGCAAAGTATGCGCTGAACCCGGTTACCCGCACTATCAAGTTCGGAAACCTAGACGGGTCCTTGTGAGCCTTGAGGATTTGCTGTTTGTTGACGACGTTTATGTTAATCATTGTCCCGCCAATCGCAAAATGCCCGAGGATGAGCGCCTCAACCTTTGCTAAGCCTTCCTCACCCTTAGCTAGACCCGCATCCATGTCCAGCTGCAATGGCGCCGCATTGCCGTACCCACACTGAACAGAAGCGACAGCCACAGCCAACGCCGTGGGAGAACCCTCGCCGCTTAGGGAGCCTAGTTCAGGATTCGCTCCATGAGAGATCGGGGCACGCGCAGTCCGCCCGTTGGGGGTAGCGCCCACATCCTGACCCATCGAAGCCATCGAAGCCCAAGAGAACAGCCCAGGGATCATGTTGAACCCTTTGGGAGTAGGGTTTTCCTTAACCAGTCTTGTGAAGGTCTGGGCGATCTTGGCTGCCCACTCGTCTGCGTGCGTTCCTCCTCGACCATAGTGAGGAATGCTTCGGAGCATCAGCCGCACATCCTCAGCCTCCTTGAAGTCGCTGTCTAAGTGGTGCATCAGTTCCTGCCATGTTAGTCTGCCTTCTCTCTCGACACGTTGCTCGACCGCCGCCAAGGAGTCGGCTGCGGTCGCTATGGCTGAGCCGTCAATGCACATATTATAGTATTCGACGCCGCCATGCGAAGCATCCAGCCCCTTCTCTATAGGACCATACGATAGCAGATCCAACACCAACTCCGGAAAGACCTCATGCATGTGCTCAAGATGGAAGTCCAGCCCTTCAGCCGTTACCGCAACAGCACGTCGAAGATGCTTCTCGAAACGCTGCCACAACTCCTTGACGCTATGCTTCACGCTGCGGTCGGCCATCATATCCCGCAGTGCAACATCGAAAACGCATGCAAAGTTAACCTTCACGCAATCGTTCAACGTGTATTCTCTGCCAGGAAGGGCGAACCAGTGACAACCCGAATACACGCGTTGGCGTGCGAGCTCAACCGGGTAACCGTTCCTAGTGAAACCTTCGGTGACGCCCTTGTCGCCTAGGAACTTCGGAAAACCTGTCTTGTCCTCGAAGAGTATCTTGATGCCTCTACGAAGCAGCTCTGGGTCCAGGCTATCATGAACTCGAATGCCGATGTTCGCAGGCGTCTTCAAACGGTGAACAGCCTCCAATACAAGGAACGAGACTTTGCTGGTTAGGTCCTTGCCGTTCTTGTCTGGTCCACCCAGCTGGAAGTACTGCGTATCGTTCAGGAGCAGGCATGCTATGTGGAAGATCGCCTCTTCATCGGTCAAAATGCCTGAGGCGGTATCACGTTCATAATAGGGGCGGAGGAATTCGTCAAGCTGACCCATTGAACCGCTGCCGTTATACATGCGCGCGATCATCTGATACCATGCGATCCACTGGCACACTTCTCGGAACCTTTGCGGCGGCTCAGTCATCAATCGTTCGTTCATGTTGGCGACCTCAAGGAGATTCCTACGCAGCGAGGGGTGACTCTCGGTTTCCGCCATCCTTCTAGCGGCTTCGACATGGCGGCGCATCCAATCCTGAACGCCAAGGACGATGCTTGCCAGCCCATCGTAGAAGTCCGAGGCTTGAGGGCTAACCTTTTGATAGTGCCGGATTTTGTCTAGAAGTCCTCTCCAACCGAGCTGGAAGCCGATCGTCATGTCTTGGCAGAAGTGCTGGGTGGCCCCAATACCAGGCTTGATTCCATACTTCCTCTGCTCTTCGTGAAGGCGAGAGTAGTCAAACTCAGGCTTCCAACCGATGTCACGGTAAGACATGAAGTAGACCATGTACCCGCCGGCGAGTGAACTCGTCGGGTCAATGTAGACGGGAGAAGCTTCGAGAAGGCGCCTGAAGTTTTCTCCGCAAGCCTTTGGACCAAAGAAACCTCCGCTAGGATGGTTGCTTGTGGGCTTGAACCCCTTTATCTTCGCGTCCCGAACGGGTTCGCCTGAGGGGCCCATGTACTCGACTAGGTCGGTCAGCTCAAGAGGCGGGAGAATTCGACCGTGATCATCCATATCCATTGACCCTATGACCCTCCACTTCTCTTGGGTCTGCCTAATCTTTGTCTCACGCAAAGATTCAAGCCGTTCAGCATAGGTTAGCTCGCGGGTCATGAGGGCCATCGCTCAAGCCTCATGTGGTCTATGGTGCTATGCTGATGGTCGGCCTGCTAATAAGAATGACGATGCTAGGCGAAGTCCGTAGTCTAGAGAGCAGTTCGCGGATCACCCAATCCGGACGTCGACACCACATCTACGGGCTTCTGTCGCCAGCTCATTCATCTTCGCCTTGGAGGGCATCTGCAAATGGCTAGCGGGATACTCCAGCCCCAAAGCGTGGTATTTCCCTTCCCCGAGACGGTGAAACGGCAGAAACTCAATATACTGCAGGTTCGGAAAGTCCTTAACGAACCGTGCGATCGCCGTGACCTCCTCAACCGTATCATTCACGGATGGCACAATGGGCACTCTGATGATCACTGGTTTCTCGGTGCTTGCTAGGCGTCGAGCGTTGCTAAGTATTCTTTGGTTCAAGACGCCAGTCGCATTGCGGTGCTTGCCCGGCTCTAGGTGTTTTATGTCAATCATAACCAAGTCGGTCACTGGTAATAGCTTGGCGAAACTCCTCCATGGGCAGTTGGCTGCGGTCTCGATCGCTGTGTCCAATCCTTCAGCCTTGAACTGTTCAAGTAGCGCTTGGGAAAAGCCAAGTTGCACAAGAGGGTCCCCGCCTGAAAGAGTGACTCCGCCATTGGACATCTCATAGAAGACCTTGTCTCTCAAGACCTCCGCAACAACTTCACCAACAGTCATCCACCTACCAGTAACCACAAGCGCCTGCGCATAACACGTTTCCGTGCAATTGCCGCAGGAAATGCACTTGTCTTGAATATACCTGTGGACCCCGTTACTTATCTCATGGGCGCCTTGACAGCAAGCAACGACACACCGGCCGCAACCGATACATCGATCAACGTAGAACATGATCTCCGAGTGAAGGCGAATGCCCTCAGGGTTCTGACACCAGAAACAGTGAAGTGAACATCCCTTCAGAAAGACAGTTGTCCGGATGCCTGGGCCATCGTGAACTGAGAACCGTTGAATGTCAAAGACCAACCCTTTTATGGTATCCGAATCGTCGCGACCACAGGTTCTTGGCAATAGATCACCTTAAGAGGCGCAACCAGGTCAGCTGGTTTTCAAGAGTCTGTCTTTGCCCCACAGGTCCTTTACTCAGAAGTCCAAGAGGAGGCTGTTATTTTTGTCAAGCTTCCTGAAGGTGTTTCAAGGCTTCTTCTATGCTTTGGAACCCATATTCCACCTTGTCGAATTCTTTTCTTAGGGCGAGTACGTCTTCACTGACTTTTGAAGGTGCACGTTGGTTCTTGATCACATCAAGCATCAAGTCGCAAAGATGCTTTATGTCGCTTTCCTTGAAGCCTCTTCTTGTCACATCTTGGAAGCCTATTCTGATGCCCGTAGGGTTCTCACGATTATTCTGATCATCGTAAGGCAGTAGGTTCCTGTTTAGGATGATGTTCGCTGCCTCGGAGTCTTCAGCGACTCTCTTGCCGCCACCGTACTTGCGGACATCGACAGCGAGCTGATGGGATCTTGTGAAACCTTTCGCCTCGCCAAGAACGTTCAACCCATTCTCAAACAAGTACTGCCCAGCTGCTTGAGCGTTTCTTACGGTCTGCTTCGCGAGAGCTTCGCCGAAGAACTTCAGCTCAAGAGCGGCCACGCCGAGAGCAGGCAGTCTAGCCAGATGGGTGTTCGACGTGCTCAAGGGGAAGACGGCGTACTGAACGTTCAAGATGCCTTTCTCCATTCTGCTGTCCTTTAGGTCGCCGAGAACCACGCCTCCCTGTGGTCCAGGAAATGTCTTGTGGGTTGAGGACGTAACGAAGTCCGCCCCTTCCCTAAGCGGATCTTGGAACATGCCACCCGCTATAAGCCCGAAGACATGAGCCGCATCGTACACAATGTAGGCGCCCACATCGTCCGCCACTGACCTTAGCTCTTTGACTGGATGCGGAAAAAGGAATAGGCTACCCCCAAACGTTATGATTCCCGGTTTCGCCGCTCTGATTATGTCAGCAGACCTGTCAGGGTCTATGTTCATCTCTTGCAGGCTGTAGGCATGGTCTACATTCACCAGCCCTAAGACCCTTCCAGCCAGCCCAGCGTAGTCATGCGAGATGTGCGCCCCGCAGCTAAGCGGCGTCACAACCATCTTCTGGTTCCTAGTCGCGATCGAAAGACCCTTGAACGTGGCAAGGTTCGCGTGTGTACCGGACACTAGACGGACATCTGCCCAGCTACATCCAAAAAGCTTCTTAACTAGATCCGTTGCGCGGTCCTCGATGACGGTCATGTGCCGTTGGCCTTGGTAGTACCGTCTTCTTACGTGCCCAGCTAGATCGTTGTCCCCCTCAGCGTATCGGCTTTCTAGGTCCATTGACAACCTGAATATCTCCTTGACCGCTGGAGACTTCAACCCCTCACTCGCTATCAAGTTTACGCATTCTTTATCGCGGTACTGCTCGTGCTTCTCGCTAGCTTCGACGAGCTCAAGGGCCAACTCGCAGAACTCATCCATTTGAACTGACCAACCTCGGCTCAAATACCCGCATAGAAAGGACTGAAGGATTATATATTCCTTGTGTCAAATCTCAAGTGCAGTTCTTGGTCCTCTGTGCGTCAAATAGGAAAGGTAAACGTGGCGCTGTAAGCAAAGCTTAAATATTCCATATATTACATATTATCGCTCCGTGATATGCAATTTAAGGTATATTTGGGAGGAGAGACATGTCTGTCAAGAAGCAAGCTAAACAGATTCGTTCGGTTGAAGAGATCAATGCAAAGATAGAACGAGGCGACGCTGTAGTTCTTACAGCAGAGGAAATGATCAGGCTCGCAGAAACTAGCAGCGTTGAGGTTGCTGCGAAGGAAGTTGATGTTGTCACTTCGGGCACATTCGGTGCGATGTGTAGCTCGGGTGTGTTCTTGAACTTCGGGCACGCGGATCCTCCGATTAAGATGACCCGATGCTGGTTGAACGATGTTCCACTCTATAAGGGGCTTGCTGCAGTTGATGGGTATCTGGGCGCAACAGCTTTGAGCGAGTCCAAGGGGTTCGAGTATGGCGGTGGACATGTTATAGAGGATCTTGTCTCGGGCAAGGAGACCGAGCTGAAGGCAGAATCCTATGGGACCGACTGCTATCCACGTCGGCACATCGAGACGCTCGTAACGATCGACGATCTGAACCAAGCCGTTCTTCTGAACCCTAGGAACTGTTACCAGAGATATGATGCCGCCATAAATAGCACCGACAGGGTTCTTTACACTTACATGGGCACGCTTCTGCCAGACTACGGGAACATCACCTTTTCAGGAGCTGGTCAACTCAACCCTCTCACAAAAGATGCGAACTACGACACGATCGGGATTGGTTCAAGAATCTTCTTGGGCGGAGGAACTGGCTACATCATTGGCGAAGGTACTCAGCATAGTCCGAAGGGAAGCTTTGGAACTCTCATGGTTCGGGGCAACCTCAAAGAAATGAACAACAGATACCTAAGGGGCGCCACTTTCCACAGGTACGGCACAACACTGTACGTAGGCGTCGGAATTCCCATACCAATCATCGACGAGCGAGTTGCAGCAACAGCGGCACTAAGAGACGAAGAGATCATGGTGAACGTGCGCGATTACGGAGTAGCCGCTAGACCTGACTTGAGACCGGTTGTCAAGAAAGTGTCGTATGCGGAGCTAAGATCTGGGAGAGTCACGATCGGGGAGAAGGACGTACCCTCTTCATCGTTGTCTAGCTACAAGGTCGCTAGAGAGATTTCCGAGGTCCTGAAGAAATGGATTCAGAGCGGTAAGTTCCTTCTGACAAAGCCAGTTGAGCTGCTCCCAAGACAGAGAGACTTCAAGCCCCTTGAGGTTAAGGCAAAAGAGCCGAAAGTGAACGACGTGATGAGGAAGGAGGTCATCACGGCTAAGCCTGAAGATGACGTGAGGAATGTTGCGAAGAAACTTGTCGAGAATGGGATTGACCATCTTCCCGTTGTCGACGGCGGCAAGAAGCTTATTGGCATAGTGACCTCTTGGGATTTGGCGAGAGCCATAGCCAACGAAAAGAGGAAACTCGCCGAGATCATGACCAAACGGGTCGTAACGGCTTCGGAGAACGAGTCGATAGACGTCGTTGCCAGAAGAATGGCAAAACACAACATCTCGGGTGTGCCAGTTGTGGACGGAGCGAACCACGTCGTAGGCATCATAACAACAGATGACATCTCTAGGAAGTTGGTAGGAGGAAGAACCACGATATGAGAGTCAGACTCACGTACTCGCCTGAAGTGGTGGAGAGACCAGTCTTGGCAGAGACTATATTGAGAACAGGCATTCCGATCAACATACTTGAAGCCAAGGTAACCGCGCAGAAAGGGGAACTTATAGTCTCAATCCCGACAACTGGCAAGCAACTAGAGAAGATTCTTGAGACCTTCAGCGAAGCTGGCGTGCAAGTTCAGAAGTTCACGTCGATTCTCAAGATAGACCACGACCGGTGCATATCTTGTGGCGCGTGCATATCCCCGTGCCCAACGAAAGCCTTGTCCTTCGACAAAGACTGGACGTTGCAGTTTGACGAAGAAAAGTGTGTAGCGTGTAGAACTTGTGTGGACGCCTGCCCAGTTAGGGTCATAAGCCCCCAACTGTAAGATGTTGATCACAGCGACTGCAAGGAAAAAGCCTGCTCACGCCTCTTCTCAACGATCTAACGATCTATGCGCTTGCTCTGTGCTCAGGTACTGCTCTTCTGATTGAGGTGGCGAGTTGATTGCATGCAATAGGAATGCTTATATGCAAGCAATGAGCACAATGTGATAGGCTCAAAGTCGGTGAGTAAAGAATGTCAGACACCACAGTTACGATCCGAGGCGTCGACTCGAGGGCTTGGCAAGAGTTTCAAAGCGGCATAGTTGCATTGTATGGCAACCTGTACGGCAACATAGGCCAAGAGGTTACGAACGCATTGAAGTTCTGGCTGGATAGGCAACGGGGCAGGGAATTGGCCGTTAGCATCCCGGCTCACCATCTCTCAGTCTCGTATAGCGACATTGGGGGACTCAAGAAGGAGATTGAGATGACTAGAGAGAGCATTGTGTTGCCTCTAAGACACCCCGAGCTCTTCAGATGGCTCAATCTGATACCGCCCAAAGGAGTCCTCATACATGGGCCCCGGGGAACAGGCAAGAACATACTGGCCCGAGCAGCCGTCGCAGAGGCGAAAGCTTGGCTCTATGTACTCAGCATTGAGCGGATTGCGGCTGACCCTAACGAGATGAGGCTTCACGGCGTATTCCAGAAAGCTAAGGAGAATGCTCCAAGCGCTATCCTTATACCTGACCTCAGGATTCTGTCCAGGCAGCAGAAAGGCTCTGGTGATCCGGCAGACCGAATCCTTGGATTGTTGCTCACGGAGATGGATGCTCTCGAGGATTTCGGTCGCGTTGTCGTCCTAGGCATAGCCTCGTCGCCGGAGGAAATTGAACAATCGCTTAGGCAAAAGTTCCAACGAGAGATCGAGGTCAGCCTACCTGATAGGCAGGGGAGGTATGAGATTCTGACGATTCTGATGAAGAAAATGCCGCTCTCTAAGGATGTCGACGTGGGGAAGCTGGCGGACATGACTGACCGGTATAGAGGAGTTCTTCTACGGGAGATATGCCAGGAAGCTGCAAGACTTGCCCTTCGAAGATCAATCGAAGACGACAAGATCACTGATGAAGAGATTCCCCAAGAAAAGCTAGAGTTGATCAAGGTCCGCATGGACGATTTCCTAAGAGCTTTCGACTCTCTGAAGCCCGAGATCTAGCTTGAGAGAAAGTGAGGGCATGTCCAAACCACTTTACGAGCAAGCGCTGGTCATGGGCGAATCAAAGATTCACATGAAAAGCAGTAAGAGAAGAGCTATTCTCGAAGCCATGAAGGAAATGAGGCGCCACAGAAGTGAGCTCGTCGAGTACATCAAGAGGAATCCTGAGTTCCAATACTCACTGAATCCTATCGAAATCTCCCATGACGCTCCGCGGATCGTTCAGGTAATGGCCGGATCGTCGAAAACGGCTGGGGTCGGACCAATGGCTTCGGTCGCTGGTGCACTAGCAGACCTAGGCTTGGAAGCCGCGCTCAGAGAACAGGCAAAGACAGCCATCATCGAGGATGGTGGAGAGATAGCTGCATTTGTGGATCAACCCATACTCGTTTCCCTGATCTCATGTAGCACACACGTTCTAGGTAGACTGGGCTTCCGAATAACCAAAGAAGACTGTCCTATCGGAATTGGCACGAGTTCTAGCAAGACTGGACACGCCCTGAGCTTCGGCGAGGCAGACTCAGTTACCGTAGTAGCTGACAAGGCTTCGTTAGCCGACGCTGCAGCCACAGCAATCTGCAACTCCGTAATTGGCAAGAACGTTGAGGAATCGATCCAGCTAGGCCTAAAGAGGGCTCAGAGCATAGAGAGCGTCAGAGGCGTCCTCATAGTTCGAGAGGACCGCACAGGCATGTTGGGCAGACTTCCGAAGATTGTAAGCGTGAAGTAGAAAGACTGGATGCAGTTCGCTAGATAGTGTTGGCTATCTCGGGGGCTTTCGGGTAGGAACCTAGGACTTTGACAAAGACCGCTTTGCTCCTCAGCCCTTCTAAGGCTTCTGCGCAGTGTTTCTCGGTTCTGTGACCTTCAAAGTCTAGGTAGAAGTTGTACTCCCATGGTCTCCTTTTTGTCGGCCTCGACTCGATCTTTGTGAGGTTAATGTTCCTCTTGGCGAATTCATTGAGAACTTGATAAAGCGCGCCAGGGATATGTCTAGTGGAGAAGATTACTGACGTCTTGTCGCTGCCGGAGAAGACCGCATCTGCCTTAGACAGGACAAAGAAACGCGTGTAATTGTGCGGGTTGTCGGAAATGTTCTTTGCCACGATGTGCATGCCGTAGATTTCAGCGGCCCTTTCCCCAGCTATGGCGCCTGCGTCCATTAATTGCTTCTCTTTGATCATTTTGACACTTCCAGCGGTGTCGTACGTCGAGATCATCTCGCAGGTCAGGCCTTCTAGGAAGCCTCTGCACTGAGCCAAGGCCTGAGGATGCGAATAGATGACCTTTATGTCTTCAGGCTTGGTGGCGGGATTCGCAATCAAGCAGTGGGTGATCTTCAGGACGATCTCTCCAGAAACCTTATGATCGTACATCAAGAACAGGTCGTAGACTTGGTTGACGCTTCCTTCAATCGAATTCTCTATCGGAACCACTCCGAACTCAGTCTCACCGACCTCGACGCTCCTGAAGACATCTGAAAACCCTTTGTAGGGAATGGCCTCAACGGATTGATCAAAAAAGGAGTAAACGGCGCTTTCGCTATATGCTCCTGGCTCGCCTTGGTACGCAACTCGGGTTGCTCTCTTGGGCTCCATATCTTGTGGTGTTGCCCCTCTTGGCTCTAGCATTCTTTCTCGGGATTTCGTGTCTAGGGTTCTCCCTTTCTGTCTCGTCACATTAATGTCTTTTGGTTGGAGACAGAACCGCAATCGCCTTATGGGGCACGTTCCAGACTGGCGTGTTATGTAGGTCCGAAAATCGTATTTCTGTGACGAAAAGCTTAAATCCAGATTCTGTGTGCTTATGGCGGTACAACCCAAGGTGTGGGTGTTTGCAGAAGATCCCCGTAGCGATGGCTACTCAGCATGCTGATTCTGCGACGAGACGGATCACTGTAGGACAGGAGGTTGAGGAGGCGGTCCTGTCATTCAAAAAGGACGAGTTCAATTGCGACGAGTACCTCGTGGACTATATGGGCAAGCTGACCCCGTACCACCAGATCGGACAGATAGTCAAGAAGATACATGCCGAAACTAGCTTCAAGCCCGGAGTCGATATCTTCGTCACTCCGAGGATGGTCAGCTCCTTCGAGGAAGAGCCCTTCAGACAGCTGATGACCATGGCAGCCATAGTCGAGGGCATAAAATACTGCTCAGACAACTACGGCGTACAAGGAATAACCGAGGTCATCCAAGCCGGGGTCACAACGACGGAGGAACTGAGAAACTGCAAGGTGAGGTGCGAGGACCTTCTGAGACTGGTAGGTAGACACCTAAAGATGAAGACGGACACCATGGAGATAAAGATAACACCCCTCTTCGGAGGCATCGCTGAACACCTTTCAATGGAGCAGGTGCTCTCCCTCTTCATCAAAGAGGTGGGCGTTAAAGGATATGCAAGGGTGTTCGTCGGAAAATCCGAAGCAGCCTTGCTATATGGACACATGGCTTCTGTCCTCTCCTGCAAAGTTGCGATTGCGGGCTGCAAGAAGGCAGAGGACAATTATGACGTAGCAATCTACCCAGTTCTCGGTTGCGGTGCCCTGCCCTTTAGGGGGCATATGACGCTTGAGAATGCGGACTCGTTCTTGAAGGAGTACCAAGGTGCACGGTCGTACACGATTCAGTCCGGGTTAAGGTACGATCACGGAGCAGTGGAGACAAGAGCCCTGATTGAGAAGATGAGGGAAGCCGTCAACCAACCGCCCCTTGAGTACGACGAGACTGAGCTTCAGGAGATGGAACGCATGATCTTTATCTTTGCCAAGAACTATCTTCTCGAGCTCTCAGAGATTGCTGAGAAGATTTCGCTGATTGCGGACTACATTCCAGATCAGAGAGAGCGTCTCCTAAATGTTGAGGAGGTCGCTTATTATCGTGAGCTCAGGAACGTGGAAAGCATCCTGAGGCTGTGCCCTGACAAAGAGGTGAAGAGGAGCATAATGGGCTACGCCTACACGGCGTTTCACAAGCCGCCGCGGTGGGTTAGGTTCGTGGCATCCACCTACACTTGTGGGTTACCGCCCGAGTTCATCGGTTTGGGGTCAGCTCTCAAAGAGATCAAGGAGACCATGGGGGAAAAAGCTGTGGAGAGACTATTGAGTGACGTTTACCCTTCTTTGCAGGCTGATGTCAGGTTTGCATCGAGGTTCTTGGACCAAAGCTTTGAAGGCAATATCCTGTTGACATCTAGACTGCTGAAGAGCATCGAGGAGCTAGGCAGCTTCCTAGAGTTAGAGGAACCTGACGGCAGATACCAAGTTCTTAGTCGATTGGCCTCTGCGTATATCAAGGACATGCTGACCGGGAAGACTTCGAAAGGCAAGAGGCTGGCAATTCTCATCGAGAAAGGAGAAGTCGCTCAATACCTCAACGGCATAAGCAAAGAAAACCTCAGCAAGATGATTCTGGATCTGGGAAGGATCAGGAAATCTCTCGCTTAGGCATGAAAATGAGGAACGAAAATGAGCAGCTACTATATAACGAGATTTCCGGGCAGAGTGAACTACTACTCACCCAAATATCCGATGACGATCTCGATGGATGCAAGAGACGAGCTAGTTGAATACTGCAAGAAGTTCGTTAGGTATGTGGACAATGCGTATTTCAACGGGTTGAACGTTAGGCTGTACACGAACATTGATCACGTGTACGACTTCTGGCGCGAGAACTGGTGGTCTTACTCGCACAACGTTACTCCTCACGGACAGGTTTACACGATTGATGACGGCGGGAAGGTCAACATCAGAGACTACTACAACGGTCCGATGAAAGATCCCGAGGTCAACGCTGGTGGGCTGTACAGCACAGAAACAAAGACTGCCATAATCCTAAACCAGGACTACTATGGGCATACAAAGCCTTCAGCTCTGGGAATTGCAGCCGATGTATTCGAAGACCAGTTTGACATCCTTTCGGTCCACGGTGCTTCAGGTGCAATTGAGGGCAAGGGATACTTGCTGATAGCTCCGACGAACACGGGAAAGACAACTCACTCCTATGGTCCAGCCATATATCATCCAGGTGGCGAGTTCCATCAGGATGACTGGATTTTCGTTGAGTTTGAAGCCGGAAAAGTCATTGGGAAACCTTCGGAGAGGCAATTCTATATGAGGACGAATTCCATCGAGAACTTCCCGTGGCTGGAACCCGTTTTCCGAACACACAAGCTTGAGAATGTGAAACCCGACGACCCCAGAGAGAAGTTCCTCCCTCCTGACCCAAGGGTTATGATCGATCCTAGGGAAATCCTGAGCCCCGAGAAAGTAGTGAACGAGATAAGAATCAGCAAGTGCTTCCTACTTGAGAGGAACCCGAACGAAAACGTTGTCGCCAGATCCCTAGATCCCAATGAAGCGGTGGAGATCCTAGAGAACGCGCCTGAACAGTTCTACAACAACTACTTGACTATCTATACTGAGAGGAAAATACGGAAAAGAGCGGACCTCTTTAGGAAGCTCTTCGAGATAGCTGAGCCCTACCTTATCAACATCGTAGCCGATGTCGTAACTGTCAGAAACATCATCACAAGGATAACGAAAAGCTGAAGCCTTATATTTCCCGCGAGCCATGATGGATATCCGTGAACGCAAGGGAAAGGTTCCTTGAGGTAGCACTTTTCGGCAACCCTGACAAGATACCTATAGCCCTAGGGGACATCAGACCAGCGACTAGAAAAGCATGGATCAGTCAGGGGTTGCAGGAAAAAGCAAACGTGCTTGAGTTCCTTAACTGCAAGGCATGTTGTATTGGTTCTCTGAACATAACGTCCTACCCTAGCGAAGGCTTCGAATGGACTCCCAACCCTTCGGCCGTCAACATTGGGCCCATGCCGCCCTTTGATTACAGGATCATAAGAGAAGACGAAAGGTACAGAGTCTGGGTAGACAGCCTCGGCGTAACTCAGCAAGGGTTCCAAGAAGACTGGAAGTATGGATGGAGTGGATTTGCGACAAGGGTCTTTATGGATTTCCCCGTCAAGAATGGTAACGATTTCGTCGAGATCAAAAAAAGGTACGATCCGAAAGACCCCAGAAGATACGGAAGAGGTTGGAACAAGACCGTGAGAACTAATAGGAAGAGAGAGTATCCGCTTTGCGCGATGATTAGGGGGCCGTTCTGGTGGACCAGAGACATGATGGGACTAAACAGAATCGCCACGGGAATCTATAAGGAGCCAGAACTCATCAGGGAGATCATGGACTTTTGTGGCGAATTCCAGGTTCAAGCCTTGGGAAGAGCCTTCGAAGAACTTGAGGTGGACTACGTTATCCTTAACGAGGACATGGGGCACAAGGGTGGACCCATGATCGGACCCAAGACCATGAAAGCCTTCATGGGCCAGGCGTACGGAGAGCTAGCGAGGTTCTTCAAGGGGCATGGCGTGAAGACTATAATCGTTGACAGCGACGGGAATATTGAACCCCTTATACCAGTCTGGGAGGAGTTTGGGATCAATGGTATCTCACCGTGTGAAGCCGCAGCAGGCATGGATGTGGTCAGGCTTCGAGAGAAGTATCCGCGTCTCGTCATGGTGGGTGGGATCGACAAGAGGAAACTATCCCAAGGCAAGGAAGCTATAGACGAAGAGGTCTTGCACAAAGTCCCAGCCTTGGTTGAGACGAGAGGCTACTTCCCCGGCGTAGACCATGCTGTTCCCCCGGACATAGCGCTAGATGACTTCAGATACTACGTTTCACTATTGAAGAAGATCTGCATGTGGTCCGAATGACTGGACGGCTCACTCTTCGGAAGAATCATCACGTTTCTCGCTCTACCTAGATCGTCGCCCCTAGTGTCTAGTATGAATCTCCGTCTTTTGCTTCCTTCTTTACCGTTGTGCTGCCACATTCGCCCGTATATCCCTTATGAACAGTGTCTCTTTTGCCACTGCTGCACGGTCCAGTCGTGCTTACACAAATGTCTTCTGACGACGGATCAGGGGCAATTGTGTAGGCTTTGCTTGTAAGCTTCTTCGTACATCGCTAGAATGTTTCTTATTGGCGTGACCGGTTGGATGTTGTGGCATGGGGCAAGTATGTAGCCTCCACCCTTGCCGAGTATGTTTAGGTTGTCTCTGACTTCTTGGCGAACCTGCTTCTCGAGGCCGAAGGCTAAGGTCTGCTGGTTGTCCATCCCCCCATGGAATACGACCTTGCTGCCGAAGTCCCGCTTAAGTTTCTCGCGGTCCATCCCCTTGCACCTCCACTGGATGGGGTTCAGAACGTCTATGCCGGCCTCAACCATATCTGGAATTATCTTTCGTACCGCTCCATCGCTGTGGAAGAACACATAAACGCCATGGCTGTGAGCGAGTATCATCATTTTTTTCATCCGAGAAAGGAAGAATTCTCTTATGTGAGCGGGCGAAATCAGAAGTCCTGTCTGCGAACCGAAGTCTTCAGCAACGTAGCTCAGCATAACCACATTAGGTATCTGTTCGTAGATAAGCTTAGTATTTTCGTAGCAGAACTCGAATAGTTGGTCGAGGCAGTAGTGAACTATTTCCGGGTTAAGGTAGAGATCAAGGTAGGCCTGCTTCATCCCCCGCAAGTTCTTGTAGGTGAGAAAGGGCTCTGAGCCGCCTCCTCGGATGGGGTAGTCGCTCCAGTCTTTTATCTCGTCTGGAATAATCGAGTAGTCATATAAGTCAACAGTCGGCCATATGAAGCTCCTCTTGATCTCTTCGACCGTTTTGTACTGGGCTAAGGGGTTGTATACGCACTCTCTGTAGACTCCGGTTCCGTATTGCATGTTTCTGTAACGGCAACCATAGATGTCAGAATCCTCGGGTAATTGCGGTCCTATGTAACTGGGTCCTACGCTTATGACAGCGTCAATGTGAAGTCGCTTGTACAACTCCTTCCGGTTCCTGCAGCACAAATCCTGCATGAGTCTCTGCGTGACTTCCTCTGTTGCCCAGTAGTCCGTAGGAATGCGGTCGCATCTCCGTCGTCTGAGCACTGCCAACCAACGATCTCTAGGAGTCATCGAATCTTCAGTCATTCTACCAACTTCGGAGCGCATATCAGCTAGACTAAATGTATCATCGAGTAGTATAGGTCGTTTGCTTTTAGTTGCGGCACAAGATAATCTGCTATCAATGAGATAAGAGCTTGTAGAGAAGGTCGGCCTCTTCCCCGGTTGCCCCCCTTCCGGTTGTTGCGGAGGGCAACGTACGCGGAATTGTCATTGCCCTTAGAAAATCGTGGTTGCCGTTGATTGTACACGCTGTCTAGCAGATTTCGGGATCGTGGTCTTCAGTATTCGGAGAGCTGTGGCAACCTTTTCCTGAGAACCCATGCTAAAGGAACCCCAACTAGTCCGCCGATGAGGATCTGCGCGATGTTTCCGGGAACTTCTGCTAATGCGCCTGCGAGTCCCCACTCGAGGGGATAAAGCTCAACCAGAAAGTAACCTATCACCATTTCGGACCCAGCTATGCCGACCGCAAGCAAATCTCGGAAGACACTCTTCCTATTTGAGATCAAGCTTGCGAGCAGTCCTTCTAGCCCCTTGACGATCAGTGTTGGAATTACAAACAATGGGAACCCGATCATGTCCGCGATAGCAGAGCCTACTCCCCCAGCGAAACCACTTACAGCAGGGTTAAGAGTCAACGCACACACAAAGACTACAGCATCTCCCACATTGAAGTATCCCCCCATGGGGTTTGGTATGCGTATAAGCATAGTTCCCACCGTGACCAAAGCGGTCATCATGGCAGCGAGACAGATCTGAACTAAGGGATTTCTCCTCTTCAACGAGCAAACAAGCCCCACAAGTCTTCGCATCATGTGGTATAGTTGTAACTATACCATGCCATTCGGGATAAAAGCTTTGCGGCGCCGCGAGAAGACTAGAGAGTCTGCGTGCATGTTTGGGGGAGTAGACTTATCAACCCAAGCTATCATAGCAGGATATAGGCTGTTAGAGATGAAACACTATGAAATCCGAGAAGGAACTCTTTCAAAGGCTTATAGAAGATGTCGGTTCAATCCCAATGATGGACATCCATTCCCATATAGATTGGAGCCATCCTCACGCCAGAAGTGCGCGGGATGTCTTGTTATACCATTATATTGCGACAGAGCTGCGTTCAGCAGGCATGCCTCCTGAACTCGTGGCTCCGAATCTGCCCGCCGAAGAGGCAGTAGAGAATGCTCTTCCGTACTTCTCGATGATCCGGAATACTTCGACTCACTGGTGCCTCATGACGATGCTGAAGGATCTTCACGGGTTTGAGAATGACGAAATAAACAAGGAGAACTGGAACGAAATCGTGGAAGCCATTGGGAAGGGAACTGTGCAAGACAACAGGTATAGATGGGTTTTGACTGAGAAAGCCAAGATAAAGAAGACTTTCTTGACGCTCAGGCATACCGAAGAAAACCTACAATATAACCCCGAGTTGTTTGTGGGTGCATTAAGACTTGACCCGCTCATCACCCAGCTGAACAAGGACAACATCCAAAGCCTCGAGAAGGCCACGGGTGCATCCATAGCTTCCATTGGCGATTTCATGGACGCACTTGGCAGACTCTTCAAGAAGTTTTCGAAGTGCGTCGCGGTCACGGCAAGCTTTCAACCAGAAGACTCGTTCGCACAGCCGAACGAAAGAGAGGCAGAGAAGTCCTTCAAGAATCTGCTTGTGAAGGGTAGTTCAACGCCTAAGGAAAGGCGGACAGTCTCATCCCATCTTGTTCGCCAGGTCCTAGGTCTTGTAACGAAGTCAGGATTTGTTTTCCAGATAATGCTTGGCGTGAAGAGACCTGTTTCCGGCGCCGCTCCCCCTGACTACGCTATCGCCGGGTTCGAGGCGACCACAGTTCCATCTCTTTGCCCCCTCTTCAGCGAGTTCAAAGACGTGAAGTTCGACGTTTTCACTGCAAGCCAAGTCTTGTCGCACCAACTCACAGTTGTCGCCAAGAACTACCCTAACGTTCATGTTTCTGGTTACTGGTGGTACGCTTTCTACCCGACGTATATAAGACAGTTTCTCCGCGAAAGGTTTCAGATGCTACCACGCAACAAGTTCAACGGGTTTTTCAGCGACGCCTACGTGGTTGAGTGGAGCTACGCCAAGTCCGCATTAGTGCGACGACAGATAGCGGCTGTGCTTGCGGAGATGGTAGCTGAAGGATACGCAACAGAAGAGTTGGCGAGGGAACTGGCTCTGGATGTCTTGGCTCGAAACCCCCAGACATTGTATGGAGTAAAATAGGCAAGGCTTGAGGTCCAAGGAAGTTACAGTATTGTCTTCACTTCATCTATGGCCCTCAGAATCCTTCTCCCCTTGTCGGTAATCGAGAAGTATCTTCTGTCTTCCTTGGTGCGGGGGATTATCAGCCCACGGTTCTGGAGCTCATTGAGGTGCTGGTAAACAGCGGCTCTTGTCATGGTCTTCCCGAGGGTCTTCCACAACGCGTAACCATAGCCCTCTTTTTTCTCTAGTGAGCGGAGTATCTTCTCCTTTGTGCTAAGCTCTGCTCCGACGATGGCCGTCTTCCGCTTCTTGGAGAGTGCCTGTAGAACGTCCGTGGCTTTGAGTCCGCTGCCTGTTATGAGACAGACTACGGTCTCATCTTTGTCAATAACTGATTCGTCTCGGAGTTTCCTAAGCGCCGCGATTGTGCCCGAACTCGCTGGTTCCGCGAACAGCCCTTCCAGTTTGGCTATCCCTTGCTCCGCTGCAAAGATCTCCTGGTCTGAGACTGCAACAGCTAAGCCTTTCGACTTCCTGATAGCCGCTAGAGCTCTTTCTCTGTGCAGAGGTTCTGCTACAAGAATCCCAATGGCGTGGGTTGAGGGATTTATGGGACGATTTTTCACATCGAGGTAAGAGTCAACAATTGGCGAGCATCCCTCGGCCTGGACGCCAACAATTCGAGGCAACTTGCTGATCTTGCCGAGCTCATGAAGTTCCATGAAGCCCTTCCAGACCGAATATGCGCTTCCGCCGCTGCCCATGGAGACTATGAACCAATCTGGAACGCCTATCTGTTCGGCTGCCTCGAAGGCTATCGTCTTTTGGGCTTCGATCGCCAGCGGATTCACCTCGGCGGTGGCTTGGTACCAGCCTGTCTCCTCTGTGATACTCTCGGCCCGTTCTATTGCCTTGTCCACAGTTTCCCCGTGTTCTTCGATGACCGCATCATAGACGAGCATCTGAGCCAGTTTTCCCATGTCAACGAGTTTTGGAACAATTGTATGACAGATGATTCCGTACTTCGCGCAATAGGCGGACAAGGAGGCGCCCATGTTTCCATTGGTTCCGCAAACAGCAGCTGAGAAGCCCAAGTCCAGAATGTTGGAGACGATCAAAGCAGAGCTCCTGTCCCTGAAGGAGTTGGTGGGGTTACGAGTCTCATCCTTCAAGTACAACTCGCTCATGCGCATCTGACGAGCCAAGCGTTCAGCCTTGCAAAGCGGAGTCCCGCCCTCATGCATAGTGGCAAGTCGCTTGACTTCTGGAAGAAGGCTTCGATATCTCCAAAAAGTGAAGTCGCCTACAAAACTTACATCCTTCAGTCTTTCAAGATCCATGGTGTACTCAAGTAAGCCTCCGCAGCCAGGACACCTAGGCTTGGAGTGAACTAGATCAACAACCTTCCCACACCTAACGCATTGAAGCTTTCTCATTCTATTTCCTTGATTCATATATCAGCTGAGATTCCTTTTAACATAGACGCCCAGATTGTCAAAGCAATCCACTCACTAGATCGGGCTTGCCCTGCTTGAGGACCTCATGTAGCCTGCGTTAGGCGGCCCTTCCGCCAGATCAGAAACAACCTCAGTACGTAGAGGATTACAGCACCGATGAAAGACCAGAAACACATAAGCTCCAGGTACAACCCAGGCAGAACGCTACGGTCCAAGAAAGGATTGTAGCTTACTGGGTAGAACGGTTGGATGTCCCAATGCATGTTCGAATCTAGCAGAATATGAACGTAAACACCAAGAAGGGACGACGAAAGGATTCTTCTGAACGAGGCTTTCTGTTCGAGTCCAAAAAATGTTAGCAGAGGTGTGAGATGTGTTCTTATTTTGCTCATTGCGCCAGCAAGGACAAGAGCGATAAGGGTTCCTCCCACGAACGTGTGGAAGAAACCGTGAAGCCTGTAGCCCAAATGAAAGACCACTATGGTGATCGGCTCCACATCGACTATAATGCTGGCAATCAGTAGCGTTGGAAAATCTATTAGGCTAAGGAGCAATAGCCCGGCAAGCAACCCTGGGCCAAGATGATAGGGTGTTAGAGGCACAAACTAGACTAGGTGACGGTGGCTAAAATCCTTATGTGGGAAACAGAGGCTTGAAGCCATGTTCTCGTGCATATTTGATGATTTCTTCTTGTTCGTCTTCGTTGATCCTTCGATACCTTTCTGCAGCTTCGAGCACAGTGGGCCACAGCTTGATGTCGCAAGGCATCGAGTACGTTGTGACACCATCTTGAGATAGCCCGAATCTTAATGCCATTTCGATCTCCTTAGGGTCGTCGAGGGGTTCGTACCATGTTCCGTACCGCTTCTCCCCCACCCACCGTCGCTTTAGAATCATCTTGATGGCGAGCACTCCAATATCTCTATCCTTTGCTGCCCTCAGTAGCGGTCTGAAATCGTTCACAGGATCAGGGTAAGCCATGCTTGGGATGTTGATGGGACACAGAACAGTGTCGAAGTCGAAGAGCTCCAAAGCCTTCAAGAGAACCCCAAAGTCTTGGTGACCAGTTATGCCGATATATCTTGCCAAACCGGTTTCCCTTGCTTCCTTAAAGGCTCCAATGGCGCCATCCTTCCCAAATATCTGTTCCAGGTCACCCACGCTCCCTACAGCATGGAACTGGTAAAGGTCAATGTATTCTGTGCCTAAGTTTCTAAGCGACTGGTTAAGCTCCTCCCAAGCCTCTTTCCTAGTCCTCTTCCCAGTCTTCTCAGCAATGAAGAAACGGTCTCTATATTTCTCAATCCAAGGTCTAAGCCTGAGCTCGGCTTGGCCGTACGTGGGAGCAACATCGATTATGTTGAGGCCGTGGCTCAAGGCGAGATTCATAGCCCTGTCAGCCTCTTCTTGGCTCACGTGCCCTGGTCCGCAGCCGCCAAGGGTTATTATGGTTGCGCGATGTCCAGTTCTGCCTAGTCGACGAGTCTCCACGAGAACCACCATGAAGACATTGTTCGCCGTCCGATAAAAGCTTTTGAGAAGACCAAAGCAACCAACCCGCCAAGAAGGATTACGATAACGTTTTAAACTATCACAATGATAGATACCGAACGGCCAGACGAAGCCTGTCCTCAGAGCTGACTGGTGTGGAAAAGCCCTATTACTATCTTGAATGTATCGACTGCAGCTCCGAATACAATTCCCAAGAGGTCATTTATAATTGCCGCCGATGCGGCGGCTTGTTGTCAGTCAAGTACGATAAGGCAACGTTTCCGCCCAACCTTGACAGAGTATGGAGACGACGATTACTCTCAGTCTGGCGTTACGCTGAGCTACTGCCTGTAGACAACAAGGCGAAGATAGTGACCTTAGGAGAAGGTGGAACTAGCTTGAACAAGTGCTTGAGGCTGACGGAAGAGACAGGCGTAAGACGCATCTTCGCCAAGAACGAGGGAGAGAACCCCACTGGGTCCTTCAAGGACCGAGGCATGACCGTCGGCGTGACCAAGGCTCGGAGGCTTGGGATGAAACGAGTAGCTTGTGCTTCGACAGGTAATACTTCTGCGTCTTTGGCTGCCTATGCGGCGAAGGCTGGCCTTGAATGCATCGTCTTGATTCCGTCTGGTGGAGTTGCGTTCGGAAAACTCACACAGGCCATTGCTCATGGAGCCAGGGTCATACAGGTCAAGGGCAACTTCGACGAAGCCCTCAAGATCGTGCTGGATATATGCCTGACAAGTCCCATCTACCTTCTCAACTCTGTGAACCCGTATCGGCTAGAAGGGCAGAAGACCATAGCATTCGAGATTCGGGACCAACTGAATGGAAAGATTCCAGACAAAGTCATAGTGCCGGTTGGAAATGCTGGGAACATAAGCGCCATGTGGAAGGGTTTCAAGGAGCTTCACGAGCTCAGCTTAGCAGAGACTCTTCCGGAGATGGTCGGCATACAAGCCAAAGGAGCAGCACCAATAGCCAACTCCATGAAAAGGGGACTGGAAGTCGTCAGATCTGTGAAGAAACCCGAAACTGTTGCAACGGCCATCAGGATTGGTTCACCAGTCAACTGGAAGAAAGCGGTCAGAGCCGTAAAGGAATCCAGTGGGCTAATCGAGACTGTGTCTGACACGGAGATTCTTAAGGCGCAGAAATTCTTGGCCGAGCGTGAAGGGTTGTTCGTTGAGCCCGCTAGCGCAGCCTCCATTGCGGGGCTAATCAAACTCACGGGCAAAGGACTTGTAGACAAGGATGAGACGGTTGTCTGCATTTTGACGGGTCACGGGTTGAAGGACCCAGATGTTGTCCTGAAGCAATGCCGCCAACCCATTGAGGTGGAAGCCACTGTGGATTCAGTTGCTCAAGCACTGGCTTCCGAGAAACTGGCTGTCCAGCTAGTGGGGTCCTGATCAGACTTGATCTAAGCTGCCTTGCCCCTCTTTCTGAGGACTGTGAGCAAGTCATTTAGTACGGCTGAGACCGTTTCCTTTCCAGCTCCATACCCAACCAAGGTCACTTCCTTAGCTAGGTCAGTCTCTATATGAACTGCGTTGAGAGTGCCGTGCACGCAGAGGGGATGGTTCAAGGGCACGAGTTTGGGCGCAACTTCAAGGGTTCTGTCAACCGTTCCGATCAGTTTCACCGCGAAGTTCGACTTCTTTGCCAAGCTGACCGCATCTTGTGTGATGCTACGTATCCCGATTTTTTCGACGTCTTTGAGCTTTGCGTCGCGCCTCATCACCGCGTTTGCCAGTATCACGACCTTGCAGGCAGCGTCTATGCCATCGACATCGTACGAAGGGTCTCTCTCTGCAATTCCCTTCTCTTGGGCCTCCTTCAAAGCGAGCTCAAAACTTGTTTCCTCGAAGTACATCTTGGACAAGATGTAGTTCGTTGTTCCATTCAGTATCCCTGATATCTTCAGAACCTTATCTCCTTGTAGACACTCCCGAATCAATGAGAACAACGGTATCGCACCTGCTACTGTGCCTTCGTAGAGAAATTCGCAGCAGTTCTTCTCAGCAAGTTCTTCAAGCTCCTTGAAGGCCACGACGAGGGGACCCTTGTTTGGGGTAACAACATGGACCCCTCTGCCCAAAGCATGTTTCATAAACGTTAAGCCGGGTTCGCCGTCCTCGATGCGTGTTGGTGTGGCTTCTACCATGATGTCAGCGCCGCTTTTCTCGATGAGATCAACCGTAGATTCGCCGGCGTAGTAGCTCTTACGATAGGCTAGCAGTTCCTTAATGCCAAGCAAACGGTCCAAGTCCAGTCCATTCTCTTTGTGGAGGTACCCTTTGCTGTTGGAGACCCCCACAACCTTGAACTGCCTGTCAATCTTTCTTATGAGATCTGACTTCTCGAGAACCGCTCTCACAAAGTCCTTTCCTATGAACCCGAACCCAACTACTATCGCCTTCATAGTCTCTCACCATGCCTCAGATCGAGGAGATGAGGAGGGCGTTCTCGTCTTTCGAGAAGGCTCTCAGTTCATCCAAAACCTTATCGACATTCTCTGTCGGAGCTTCAAGATCAATCTTTACGCAAGCATCCTTGGAACCGGGCGCAGACACCTCGAAGCCGACAACCTTTACGCCTTCAACTCTGGTTTCGACAAGCCTCTTCAAGTCCATGCTTCCGATCAAGATCAGGGTCAGCCTTGTCGTCTCAATGATCTCCTCGGATTTTGTGATTGACACGCCCAACCCCTTCATGTCCATGATCGTCTTCTTGAGGTTCCATTTTGAGGGGAAATCCACGACAAGGCTTACTGGGACATAGCCCTCAGCAGGCTTCTCCCGTTCATGGATGATCGAGACTATGTTCCCGCCGTTCTTGGCGATTGGTTCCAAAGCTCTAAGGAGCTGGCCTGGCCGGTCAGCCAAGGCAAGAGTTAAGTCAAACCTCAAGAATGGAACACCCCAGCCAAAGGTAATTGGAGCTTGTGGCTTAAAAGCCTGAGTTACGGGATTTGGAGTGTTCCGCCTTTGTCTGCAGACTGTACAAGGTGCCGGTACCTTCTGAGATAGCCCTTGTGAACCTTCGGTGGCTTGGGTTTCAGCTTAGCAAGGCGGCGTCCAATCTCTCTCTCGCTTTGGGCTACGTTCAGCTTTCTCTCAGAAACATCGATCTCAACCATGTCTCCATCCTTTAATGCGGCTATGGGTCCTCCCTCAGCTGCCTCTGGAGAGATGTGTCCTATTGAGAGTCCTCTGGATGCGCCGGAGAACCGGCCATCGGTAATCAGGGCTACGGATTCGCTGAGGCCCATGCCTGCAACGGCTGCTGTTGTGGCAAGCATCTCCCTCATTCCTGGTCCGCCTTTTGGTCCTTCGTAACGTATGACCACGATGTCGCCTGCTTCGATTTCCTTGCGAAGAATCGCCCTCATCGCTTTGTCTTCGGAGTCAAAGACTTTGGCTGGCCCCTTGAAGACTAGTATCTTAGGCGAGACAGCGGTCATCTTGACAACAGCTCCGTTAGGCGCCAGATTCCCCGTCAGAATGGCTATGCCGCCCTCCTTATGTACGGGGCTTTCCAAGGAATGAATCACTTCCGGGTCGTAGACGGTTGCGTCTTTTATGTTCTCTGTAGCGTGCTTTCCGGTCACAGTCACCGCATCGAGGTGAAGTCGATCTCCCAGCACTTTCATCACAGCCGGAATTCCTCCAGCCGCATCGAGCTCCTCTAGGTCGTGGGGACCAGCGGGCCGCATGTCACAAAGGTGTGGGGTTCTCCTAGCGATCTCATCGAAGACTTGGAGGGGCAAGCGCACGCCTGCTTCTTCAGCTATGGCTTTGATGTGGAGAACGGCGTTTGTTGATCCTCCTAGCGCCATGTCAACTGTTATTGCGTTCTCGAAGGCCTGTCTAGTCAAGATGCGTGAGGGCTTCAGATTCTCCTTGACAAGTCCCACGATCCTCTTCCCACTTTTCTCGGCGATTCTGGCCTTCGACGAGGAAACCGCCAAGGCTGTTGCGCATCCGGGGAGAGATAGCCCTATAGACTCGGCTACGCATGCCATTGTGTTGGCGGTGTACATGCCATTGCAGGAGCCGCATCCTGGGAAAGCTCGGTCCTCTATCCGTTTGAGCTCGTCTTCGCATATTCTGCCTGCCGATAGCTCGCCAACGGCTTCGAATATCGACGTCACGTCAACCTTTCTGCCCTTGTAGTAACCTGACCGCATGGGTCCGCCTGTCACGACGATTGATGGGATGTTGATCCTCGCGGCTGCCATCATCATTCCGGGTGTGATTTTGTCACAGTTCGTCAGCAGGACTAGGCCGTCGAACCTGTGTGCTTGAACCACCACTTCTACGGAGTCAGCGATTAGTTCCCTTGATGGAAGAGAGTAGTGCATGCCCTCGTGTCCCATGGCTAGGCCGTCGCAGACTGCTATCGTGTTGAACTCGAAGGGGACTCCTCCTGCAGCTCGGACGCCTGCTTTGAGATGCTCAACTAGTCTGTTTAGGTGCATGTGGCCTGGAACAAGTTCCGTGAAGCTGTTCGCGATCGCGATGAAAGGCTTACTGAAGTCTTCGTCGGTCACGCCTAGGCATTTCCAGATGGCCCGCTGTGGAGCCCTTTCAATGCCGCGCTTAACAACATCGCTTCTCAAGGTCGCAAGCCCCACAACTTCTTTAGGCCAACGCTCTTAAACTTTGCGCAACCACATCAACTAGCATTGGCCTAACATTCAAGGTCTTGAGAACCAAAAGCCTTTTATAAAAGGTGCTTGTGTGATGTTGTTTCGAGGTTCATCCAATGGGGTGTCGCTTTATCTAGCTCGTTCGCCAAGAGAATCAGAGTTTTTGACACAACCCTGAGAGACGGAGAACAAACCCCTGGAGTTTCGCTAACCCCTGAGAAGAAACTTGCTGTGGCAAAACAACTTGATCAGCTAGGAGTGGATGTCATAGAAGCTGGCTTCGCTGCTGCTTCTGAGGGCGAGTTGGAAGCGCTGAAGCTGATAGCCGGAGAAGGGCTGAGAGCAGAGGTATGTAGCTTCGCCAGAGGAGTTCAGGAAGATATAGACGCGGTGCTGAAGAGTGGCGCCAGCTCCGTCTTCCTTGTGATCCCGTCCTCTGACATGCACATTCACCACAAACTCAAGAAGACAAGAGAAGACATGCTTGCGTTGACTGGAGAGTGCGTGCAATATGCGAAGGATCAAGGCTTGATGGTCGAGCTGGGTCCAGAGGACTCGACAAGAAGCAACATCGTATTCCTTAAGGAGATGATTGCGCAAGGCGTGTCTGCAGGAGCGGACAGGGTAACTCCGTGCGACACAGTAGGAGTGCTCACGCCAGAAAAGACCTATGAGTTCTTCTGGGATCTGAAGAAGACGTTCCCACATGTTCCTCTTGGCGTCCACTGCCACGATGATTTTGGGATGGCTGTCGCGAACTCGGTGGCTGCATTGAGAGCTGGCGCAAAGGAGGTTCACGTCACCCTCAACGGTTTGGGTGAAAGAGCTGGAAACGCAGCGCTTGAAGAGGTCGTCATATCTTTGAAGCTTCTTTACAACATTGACACAGCACTCAGAACAGAGCTTCTCTACGACACCTCGATGCTCGTTTCTCGCCTAACTGGTATCCCTGTTCAGCCGAACAAGGCGATCGTGGGCGAGAATGCGTTCGTTCACGAGTCTGGTATCCACACGCATGCTATACTTGCTGAGCCAATGACTTATGAGCCGATTCCGCCGAAGATTGTGGGGCGCACAAGAAGGCTGGCGGCTGGGAAACATGCTGGTTCACGGGGCATAAAGGCTGCGCTGACTGAGATGGGGCTTCACCCGACTGACGACCAGTTGGGCCAAGTGTTTAGGCGGGTGAAAGAGATAGGTGACAGGGGCAAGAGGCTGACAGACGCAGATCTCCAGGTGGTAGCAGAGTCCGTGTTGGGTTTGCCGAGTGTTAGAGCCATAAAGCTTGAGGAGCTGACAGTTGTGACAGGAGACCGTGTTACCCCAACGGCTTCGGTTAGGCTCAACCTTAACGGTAAGCTTCTGACGGAGGCGGCCACGGGTATAGGGCCTGTTGACGCTGCGATGAACGCTGTCAGGAAGGCTGTTTCGGCGGTTGAGCCCATGCGCCTTGAGGAGTATCATGTGGACGCGATCACGGGTGGGACTGACGCTTTGGTTGAAGTCACTGTCAGGCTACGGAAAGGCGACAGAGTTGCCACTGCCTTGGGTGCCCATGGAGACATAGTGATGGCAAGTGTGGAAGCGATGTTGAGCGGCATGAATGTGTTGATGGCGAACCACAACAGACTGGATACCGGTTCTTCTTAAGAAGGGCTGGGCAGCTCGAAGGCTTATTTGATGAGTGGGGACGAACGCAGGCGGACGGGTGCTAGGGCAGTTTCTTTTTCTCACTTTTTTCGCACTGTGCGCAGAAAAATTTTTTTTCTTAAATACCTGAAGAAAGTTCAACGTGAAAGCTTGGAAAGTTTGAAGTCAACAATGGAGGTTCTGGAATTTTGAAGAATCCTTGGCAGACCAAGGATTCTATTGAAGAATCCTGAACAAACCTGCTGCGAAACCTGCATCACGATTCAAACGCAGAAAGGTGATGTCTCGGTAACCTAAACCACATTTCTCGTCTTTTTTGTAGAAAAGGTTCTCAAATATTAGCGGCTGTATTCCTTACCTCGCCTTATATTCCTTTCAACGGTCTGTCGCTGGCAAATCGTAGTGACCAGTATGCAAGTCGTAGCCAGATCATAGCGGTTTTGGCAGCCCGGTAAGATCGTTGTCTGGAGGCTTTCGAAAGTAGACCTGACAGAGCAGGTAAGGAGAAATCATGAGAAGAGCAGGATGATGGGCAGGGTCGTGTTCATCGTTCCCAGTGAAGATGTTGGAAGGAGAGTAAGAAAGATACTAGGAGATAGTGAGGTCTACGTCCTACCTTCATGGCTCTGTGACAGTTTGTATACTAGAATGCGAAAGGCTTTCTGACAGTTTATTTCGCTTTGTTTTAGCTTTCTGCAAGGGTTTTTGATAGGGCCTTTTTCGACCTCATCAGTTTGGTAGAATTGATCAAGACCTTTACTATCGATAGCATCTACGCCCTCTACATGTTCTTCTTCATAGCCCTCCACGCCGCTGCGATAGCCTTTGCCGTGGAGAGGTTCGTCAGGTTCAACAGACTCGTAGGATGGCTCATAGCCTCCATCGTCTTCCTGTGGTTGATGGAGCTATTCGTGGTGAAGGGTTTCCGTGGCTACTCCTGATCCCTTCTGTAGTCTGGCTGCTGCTAGTAATCCTGTTCATAGGCGCGCTGGTATACTT
>CAYXIF010000013.1:0-50959 GCA_964465575.1 uncultured Candidatus Bathyarchaeia archaeon
GTATATGTTCTTGTTGCATAGCACAAACAAGTATTAAAACTTGGGAAGAAAAGCTCTGAAGCTAGCTTCTAGTCTCAAGTTTCAGAATCGAGATAACTAACAGATCAAAAAAAGGATGGCCTCAGCAACAAGAGCATTGGAACAAACATAATGTGACCTAAAGAAAAAGAGATCAACCAAACTTGTGTTGTCTGGTTAGACCTCTGCCGTAATCCTCAGTATGGTAAGGTAGTCAGTCTCTCGCACCACTGTAAAGGAGTAAGGCATCGTGATAGTAGGTGGCGGCCATGAATGGTAAACCTCCATAACGTATACTCCCTCACCAACCTTCGCTAGTTCAATGTGGGCCTGTAGGTCTCTTCTCCAGCTTCCTTCGATGCGTAGCATTCTCCACAGAACGAAGTAGCAAACGTCGGTGACAGTGCTGCTCCAGGATCCTTTGCCCAAGTAGCTGACTTCCAGCCTTTCTCCTTCATAAGTGAGACCGGTTATGGTGATGTTCTTCATTATCTTCATTGCCCAAGCTGGTGCTTCCTCAGAGTATGCGGGCTCCGCTGGCAAACCGGTCAGCACTATGGTCAACAGAAACATAGTAGTCAGTAACACAGTCATCTTGCACTTTGACACTCATCCTTCACCTCTATTCCTAACGCTCTGATTATGGTACAGGCTGGGATGTATAATAAGACTTGAGAAAGCACGTTATGAGGCAGCAAACGGTAACAAGACTTGGAAACAATGTTCTGGCTGGACGCTTCAACGAACATCCACACTTGTTAGGGCACGATTCCACGGCGTCCATTTACTCAGTTGACGCACAAGGGCTTACCGTCAAACTTGCATTATTCTACGCGCCTTTAACCTGCTCACAGCCTCCCTCAAGAACACAAACCTCCCAAAAAGACGCACAGGAGATCCCTAAGTCCCCTTCCTTCCGAGGTGAGTTTTTATGCCATTAACCACAAACTTGGCGTCATCAATTATGCTTCTAGCTTTCTCCTCCGTGTAATACTCCATAGGAGTCACCCATCTTCCAGCAACTTCAAGAGGGTAACGCGCGTACACGACTTCTCTCTGTACCTCTCTTCCCCTTTCAATCAATTGGACATACTCATCTTCCATCAACAACTCCGGCTTCACTCTTCTGAGAACCGCAGCTAGACCAGCGATTGCTCTGTGGTTCTTTGCTTCATCGCCCCCGAGCTCAAGAATGAGAGCGTTCGCAGCACTCTCAACAGCCATCGAAGCGTGAAAAACAGCGGAATCGAACTCTCCGATCTCAAAACGTTTTTCCGCTCTAGCAAGGTTCACTTCAGAAACCTTCAGCAACACTTCTATCTTACTTTCAACCATATCCTCACTTCCTTCAAGTAATCATGGCTACGCTTGATCTCCTCAACCCTATTATGCAAGATCTTGGCGAATTCACCTGTCTTATCAGCCAAAACCTCATAACCCTCAGCGATCCCATAAATGATACCGCCTTCACGCGAGTAAACATTGTCCAGGAAATCCTCTTCAGCCAAAATCAACGGCTCAACCATCATATGATACTTCGATTCTAACCTTGATACTTCTGAAACCACCTCATTTTTCACATTGTCCAACGACCCGCTTACAACAATTACTACATCTAAATCACTATATTCTTGAGCATTTTTCTGGGCTACACCGCCGAAAAGGATGATAGCCCTAACAGAACTCAGCCCTGCAAGCTCATCCGCCATCCGCTTAGCTTGGAAACGCATATACATACTCAATTCATAAGCAGAAACCTCCAACTTCCCACTTATGCCATACCACTTACCCCCCTTTTCAATGACCCCTGCACGTTCCAACCCGCCAAGCTTGATGGTCAACCACCTATCGCTCAACACGGTTTCAAACCTCAACTCGCTATAGGTATGCTTCCCATGCTTCAAAGTCAACAGAATTCTTCCTTCAGGGCTTAGAGAAACCAACTCCACCTTTAACCCTCATGTGAACAGCAAGTGAATGCGCCGATAAAAACTTTACTAAGTAAAGCCAACTCTCCCTATACCACAGAGAGAGTAAGCAACAACCTTGCAGGATAAGACTTGACCTTAAGCGCTCAGTCCTCTCACATGTTGCGAGCAGTAAGGTTTATTATACTCAGTAAAGTAAACTTTACTAAGTGAAAAGAGATGAGGCGCCTGCCTAAACTAGTCGAAATTACCCCTGAAGGCAAAATTGTTGCGGCTTTGATCAAAGGTCCCCAAAGTTACGGCAAGCTAAAATCCATGACAGGGCTAAGCGACCGCTGGCTCTCCAAAAAGCTGAAGGAGCTTTCCTCACTTAGACTGATTGAGCACCATGGAAGCAATTATCGACTTCAGAGTCCTACAGAAATAGTTGATGCTGACCCTGTTTTTGCACAATACATTCAAAGAGAGGTCCCGCTCAAAGTGAAGGCAGGATTGATCGCGGAGGAAATAAGCCAAAATGCTCAGGTTGTCGCAGTAATTCTATACGGAAGCTTAGCCAAAGAGCAGGCCACAGAGGAAAGCGACATCGATCTACTGGTGATAACAGAGAAGGATATAGAGGACCAGCTGAATGTTATGGTCTACAACCTCATGTTCAAACATGATGCCCCTGTGGAAGCGGTTTTCTTGACGTACGATGATCTTGTCATAAATCTCCAAGCCAAGACTGCGTTCTCCTTTGGGCTGTTGGAAGGCTACCAAATACTATATGACCGTGGCGGATTGGAAAGCATGCTCTCCATAAGGAAGAAAGAGATTCAGGAAGACTGGTTTTATGATGAGGAGGCACAAGCGTGGATTCAGAAGAAGCTAATTCCTACCTTGAAACTGCAGAAGACCAGCTGAAAGATGCGGAACTAGCCTTCAGAGAGGCAAGGTACGCCCTATGCGCTTTCCTCAGCGCCTCATGCGCCGAGAACGCCAGCTCAGCTTTGCTCATAACGCTTGGCGCCAAACCTAGCAAGAAACGTAGGAATTCAATGGTCCTGAACAGACTGGCCTCAAGCTCCACCCAAGAGCTGCGACCAGCCTTGAAGGAAATAATTGAGTCCATGATAGTTCTCGAACCGCACATTACAAAGGCCAGATACCCCATTCGCAGAGGTCTGAAACTTCTCGCACCAGGCAAATTCTACACGAGAGAAGCAGCTGAGAAAGCCTTAGCCCATGCGAAGAAAGTGACAATGCACGTCAAACTACGCGTTATCTAGGGAAGCCCGCCCAAGTCTTGGGGATAGAATACAGCAAGATTGAATCTTCGCCTACGGTGTTCGGTTTAGCCGAGACAAAAGTAAGACTAGCAATGATTCTGGAGACGGCTAAGGGATTTTCATGTCATGGACAGCTAATTCCATGTGTCAAAAAGCAATAAATACCCTTGCGTCAAGAAACAGAATTGAAAGGCGAAATTAGAATGGGACGCTTCGCAATCAACCTTGCAGATATCGAGGGAGAAGGCGAATTCTCTTGTCCTCAATGCGGAGAAACCATTTCTCCCGACGACGATTCAGGTAAAGTATATGACGTCCTCGAAGCCGAAGAAGCAGATGGCTTACTCCAGAAAGTTACCATTAAATGCAAGATTTGCGGAAGCGTCATCAACCTTGAAGGATTCGAAGCTTTAAAGGAAGTAGGCTATTCAGAAAGCTCGTTTGACACGGATGACTATCTAGAACTAATGTAAACAAATTTTAGATAAAGAACTGAAAAAATAAGGGGGGGGTATAGCTCTATTGGTGAAATTTTCAGTCAATAGAGCAAACTCGTCTTCTTCTTGCATTTTGATATCTTAAGGGATAGCAGCTAAGGCTGCGAGTTGGGCTTTTATATATCCAATTGAGTAAGCTAGTCCTTGATGGATGCTCGGTCCATCTCCTTCAACAAATGGTATATGATCAGGATTCAAGCACCCATCAAACCCGACTCTTTTCAACTCCAGAAGAATCTTGAACATGTTCATATCACCATCATCAAGAAGAACCTCCTCAAAGCCGCCGGATGTGGCTAGACTCCCCCTCACATTTCGAAAGTGCACCTGGAAGATACGGCCTTTACGACCATAATTGTTGATCTCGTCAAGCACTAGTGCCAATCCTCCAGCCTCAGCCCTCGTGCCACAACAGTAGATGAAGCCAACGTTTCGGCTTGGAAACATATCAATTACACGGTGAAAGCCGACACCTCCCAACGGTGTTCCTGGCAAGGGAGTGTCAGAAGGATGAATAGCTAATTTCACATTATAGTCCTCAGCGATGGGTACAAGATTCTCATAGACCTTGCGGAAGTGAAGCCACCAATCCTCAATTTCCTCTAAACTGAAAGGAATAGATCTGTCCACTGGCCTCAGAATCTCACCTCTCGATCGGTAGCCACCCCTATGCTCTGAACTATAACGGGTCACAAGATGATTAAAGACGTCACCAACGAAACGTTGACGGGCAAGTGGTACCTCAGCCTCACCGAACACTCGCAAAGCCTTACACGTGTTCTCCAATTCAACTTCACCTTCCAGCTGGTTCTTCATGAACTTCTCAGTTATGTCGGGCAAGGTTACACGGTTGATCTCCAAACCCAATGAACGTAGCTTCTTCTTTATTCTCAGCACTTCTTCCAAGTCGGGATATCCTTGTTCTTTGGCTGTGGGGAAGTCCGTACTTCGGTTGAAATCGATGCAGTCGGTTCCCAGCTGGGCTATGAGTCTGAGATAAGAATCGGAAAGATCGCCACTCCAAACAGAAATCCTCATCATAGCAATCCCTTCACCTAGGCATAATGCATAATGGTCCAGGCTTAATTAATTGATGCATAACGAGACATAGATGTGGGAATATGTAAGACCGATTCGGTAGAATGCTTTGTTACGTTAGCGGAAGAGGCATAGCTGAGGCTCTCAAAGACCTGAAAACTTCCTTCTTCTTCACGCTGTAGCTCCCGCAAACAGACTCCTGAACATAGTCCTCGTCGAAGGCCGAGAACCCTACATAATCCCTTCTTACGCTCATCTTCGCTCGCTAATCTTCACAGCAAGCTCTTCCTGAAACTAGGAAGTTCTTTCCTAACAGGGCTTGTGGCGAACCCGCTGGAACCCGAATAAAGGATTATCCGAGTCGCTTTTTTCTTTAGATTCTCAAGTATCTAACCTAGAAAAACATCGCTGAAACCCTTGGGGAAAATATGCGCAAGTTCGCCAGACAGTCAAGAAAAACCGGTTGTTTCACGCGTGAAATGGGTGGAAGTTGAGCTTCAGTCTAGGAAACTGAGAGCATCATAGTGAAAGCCCTCGTACTTTTCACTTCACCAGCTGAGGTGTCAACTGCCAACCCCAGAACCTCCAGTGTGAATGCTCCTAGAAGGGGTTCGGGAGATTCTATTATAGCTGCCAGTACTATAGCTTCCCTGTCAAGAACCTTCACGTATACTGGTGTCACATCAACCTCTATAACGCGATTATCCGCCACGACGACCTTGGTCTTACCTACCGATGTGAGCCCAAGCTCCTCCGCTAGTTTAGGATGCAAACCTACATATCCAGCGCCAGTGTCGGCTAGAAACTTAACCTCTCGGATCCTTCTTCTTGTTGGATCTCCTAGGAGGCCTTTAACGTAGACATAGCCCATACTGATCGGTCACACACCACTTATTCTGCGTAGGTAATTAAGGTTTCCATAGAAGCACCCACGTACTGATCCAACAACTCAGAAAGGGGAGGAGGTATGCCGTATTGGTGAAGATTTCCTGCAATAGCATGGATGACGCTCAGAGAGGGAGAGGGGGGCAAATCCGACCTTTTCCTGACCTTTTTCCTGACCATCCTAGGAGCATTTGAGAAACAAGGGCTACCATCAGCTAGGTATGAAAGACTTGAAAGATCGGTACCACAAGAAAGCCCGGGCCGTCGCTGAGGCTGAAATCTCCCTTCATCCAAATTTTGAATGGCGATAGTCATTATCGACGAAAGAAGAAGAATCACGATTTCAAAAGAAATGGGCGTCAGGACATAAGCAGTATTTAAGGTTTGCTGTATGGAAGGGAACCCTTAAATAAGCGTCAGACACATTCTGTTTGAGGTGAAAGAATTGGGGAAGGTAAAAACGACCATAAATGTGGACGAAGAACTGTGGAAGAAGTTTAGTATAAAAGTAATCGAGGAAAAAGGGCTACGGAAAAAGAATGAAGTCATAGAAGACTTGATTAGGCAATTCATCAGTACCTAGAAAGTCATGGTGTCTCCAAAAATTCATAAGCGTTAAGTAGGCATAATTATATAGGACAAATTCCCGTATGTAAAGTGATCAATATGGCTTCCCTTTCTATGATAATGAAAGAAAAAGGAATAACAAGCGATGACTTGGCTACTTTGGCACAAGATACTGTGTGGCTGGTTAATAAGTACGACGAGCTACGAGAACAATATCCCAATGAATATGTGGCGGCTTACAAGAAACGTGTAATAGACCACGATAAAGACATGCTTGCGTTACTGGAGAGGTTGAAATCTAAGTATAATGATAATATAAGCCGATTCGCAATAGAATTTGTGAGTGCAGAAGATTTCGAGTTGATACTACCAACTAGATGATTTGGATTCTTCCCAAATCCTTCCACACTTTTTGGCGGTTACACTGATAATTCGAGGTTATTTTGGTGAGAAATATACGGAAGCGTATATCCCCGCTATTGTTGCCTGCGATAATTTGGACTTCATAGAAATAATACGTTTCTTGGTCGATACTGGTGCTTCAAGGACTTCCATTAGCGAAAGAGATGCAATTCGTTTTGGCATTGATTATTCCAAGCTAAAAAAAGGTGGTTCAGCCTTGGGGATAGGCGGAACAGCAGACACCTACAATATGGAAAATGTAATGCTCGCTTTCAAAAAAGACGGAGAAGAAGGTTTCCTCAGAGTGAGATTGGAGAAGCTCGCAGTTATAAAGCACACAACCAAAAATGCTGATTTAAGGAGAAAATTAATGGTTTTGCCCAGTCTTCTCGGAAGAGATGTTCTAGATCAGTTTGAGTTGATTCGCCGAAAGGACACTCTAATTTTGCTTAAATAGTTGTTGCTGAAGTTCTTTCCTATCCCTTCATGAACCTGACCCGAACGGCAAACTATCTTTGACCCATATCCTGTAGTATTAGAGAACTTAAAGAACCGTTGTGAATGATTTCTCATCATGAACAAGTATACAGTATCCTTTTCGCTATTGATTGAGCCTCCTCCAACGCCTTATTATACGCATCAACAGACAACCAGAAACCAGAAGCAATCAAAGTATCTAAGCATTCCCTAAACTCGCGTAGGGTCATTTGATCTCTTGCCAGAGCAAGCAGCAACACCGCTATAGTGCCAATAGGCTTAACTCCAAACATTTGAGCTGTAACGGATGCCTCCCGCTCGTCAATGATCAACTCTGTTCGTAGTTTCTGGGCTAGAAGAATAGCATCAGCCTCGCCAAATGCACGCCCGACACTCTTGCTAGAACGACCGCATCCTCCGTTCTCTCCTCTGAAACTTCTATCCACCAGTCCTCAACAGCCCTGTAAATCAGAATCGAATCGACAACCTTCCTCTCCGACACCACTTCCTCATATACCCGTTTCGGAACAACGATCTTTCCAAAAAGGGTTTGGAGAAGCACAAGCCTGCCAATCTTAGCCAGCCAGATCAATGGGCCAGCATTACTTGCCACCGGTTTTCTCTCTGACATACTCTATGTCACGCCTAAGATCCTCCAACATGTATGGTACCGGTATCCTTCTCGCCCCCGCAATCTCCAGCATCTCCCGAAGCGAAATACCGGCAATCTCAGCAGCCTTCCAAAGAGTCACCTTGCCCTCGCGATATGCCGCCACAGCTGCCTCAGTCTTTCTCTGTCGTAGCGCATGAGCCGGCAAACGCCTAATCAACTCAGAACGATCAACCTTCTCCTCCTGCGCCAACCTTTCAACCTCTGCAAGCATGTCGCGGGGAAGCCTTGCTGTAACAGACTCAAGAGACATCCAGTTCACTGTATGCAATAGAATCCATCGCACACACATAGATCTTGTTACGATCTTTCGAAGCAAATGGCTCCCCAACAATCAAGGATGAACAGGCACATCCACTCGAACTGTGCAAAGGTTTCGCAGCAAGCTTGTTAAAGAATCTTCAACGAAGTCCTTGGCAGACCAAGGGTTCTTCAATATTTCAGAGCTTCGGTTGTTGACTTCAAAGTTATCAAGCTTTCCCGTTGAAGTTTCATAAGTATTTAAGGAAAATTTTTTTTTCTGCGCACAGTGTGAAAAAAAGCCGGGACAGAAGATAAATCAAGCCCCGAACTACCAAACAAGATGAGCCAAACCGAGCTCAGCATCATGGCCAGTCTTCCCGCCATCCCACATAGACCCCACATGCATGGTCTCTTACCCCGCTGCACAGGCCACAAATTCACCAGAAGCAAAGGAAGATGCTTAGCTCAACAGCAAGGCTCATCCAAGAGCCAGCATTCACTTCCCAAGCTTCCAGAAACACCTCATACGCCTGTAAGGCAAGAACCCCAAACCCGCGGCCACACCCGTCGACGCCATATTCTCAACATCAGCCGCGTACACACCAACCAACCCCCTCCCAATAAGAGGCTCAGAAGCAAGAGACGTCAAACACTTAGCTATCCCACGATTCCTGAACTCCGGCTCAGTCTCAGTGTAACTAATCGAAAAAGACCCCTTAGTAAGGAAACCAACCCCCGAAGTAGCCACCAACCTTCCCCCCTCATTCAAATAGCCATAGACCTGCGCCGTCCCCAACCGCCTAATGAAATGGTCAGACGCCAAAGGCATATACTCCCTCACGTTTTCAGGCGTCAAAAGAACCGCTCTCTCCTTATGTTTGCAGCTGGGCCTGAACGTACAAGCGTCAGCACGGTAATAAGAGACCGTATATGCCCTATCCAACCAACCCATACACCGCTCAACATAGGACTCCGCCTCCAAAGAAACCTGCAGATGAACAGCAGCATCCCTTTCATTTTCTAGGATATGCGCGAACCCAGCGACCGCCCTCGGGCTCTCCGCCTTCATGTAAGCGTCCACACTTCTGCCTCCCATAAAGAAGGAGGGAGAATGAACGACAAGAAACTGCCTCATCGAAGGAACCCTATCCACATACACTCGAACATTATCCCAGAGGTAATCCTCCTCAACCAAAGAAATCTCCTCGACATGAGCGACACAGTCCCCGTAAAGAACCGGCAGAATCCTATCCTTAGCCTTCAACTCCACAACGATGCAAAATGCCTCCACAACCAGCGTTCTGTGAAAGAAAGCAGAAGAGCACCGAACTGATCACTCACTCCTCACCCCTCCCGTCGAAAGGTAGAAGGCCACAGCTCTTCGAATGGCTTCTTCGCCCTCCGGATTCCAAGGAGACACCCAAACCTTCTCCATCCCCTGATCCCTAAGCCACTTCAAGGCGGCCCCCAGAAGCGCAGTCCCAATCCGTTGCCTCCGATACTCTGGGAGAACATGAACCCCTCCATCAAGAACCCCCACCCTAGTCTCCCTGTCAACTCTCGGACTGACACACCCAACCGGCTTCGAACCCAAAAACGCAAGGAAAGGCTGCTCCACACCAGCCTCCACATACGGCTTCAAATATCCCTCCGACACCTCCGGAGTCTTGATGAAGCCTCCCCACGTCACAACAAGTATCTTACCCACCTCTTTCAGCTGGCCTTCCCCAATAGGCTTTACGGCAACGCTCCTGTTCTTTCTGCGCCTGGGAAGCGGCTTCGTCAAGTCCCAGACAATCCTAACCAAGCCCTACCCACCAGCATTCCTGTCATTCTATCTTCTTGGCTGTGTAATATATGCCGCCTCTATGGCTTACTGGTTCAGCCTTCTGGACATCAAGCACATCGCCTTTCAACATGTCCTCATCTACATGTGCAGCCACAACCTCTCCAACGAAAAGCGTGTGGTCTCCACAAACGTAGCTTGCCACAACTCTGCATTCAAGGTTTGAGACACACTCCTTCACCAACGGCGGCTTCACCTTGCTCGCCGGCACAGGCGTCAACCCTGCTTCCCTAAACTTATCATGTTCCCTACCTGAAACCGCTCCGCAGAACATCACCTGCTCAACCAAGCGTCTGGAAGGCAGATTCACCACGAACTCTCTCGTCTCTTCAATCAACCGGTGAGAGTACCTTCTCGGAGAGACCCCAATCGTGACCAAGGGAGGGTTGCGAGAGATGTGCATGAACATTCCCAGAGTTATTATGTTCGGTTTACCTTCCCGAGAAGCGCAAGTTGCCAAGACAACTGTTGTGGGTGGACCAACCTGCAACGCACGATCCAGGGGAACTGGCACCTTCCCATTCATGCACTGCAATCTCCCTAGAACTTCTCCCAATGAATGATCTCTTCAAGAGACTTCCTAGGCTTTGGAGGCGGCGTCTCATCAGGGTAGCCTAGAGGCGTCACCGCCAACACCTTCATATGCTTCGGGATCGCCAACGCCTCCTTTATGGTTTCATCCACATCCAATCGACCGATCCAACAGGTTCCCAAACCAAAGTTGGCAGCTGCAAGGACGATGTGCTCAAAGGCAATTGCCAGATCCACAACATGCCACCTAGGTGACGCCTGAGGATCAGTACATCCCACTATCACTATGGGAGCCTGAGCTGCCCAGTCAGCTATCCCAAGCCGCCGCTTCCTTTCAGGATCCTTGACAACAATGAAATGCCACGGTTGACGATGACCGCCAGAAGGCGCCAGCCTCGCAGCCTCAAGCACATGGCCAAGAACCTCGTCAGAAACTGCGTTGGGCCTATAACGTCTAATGCTCCTCCTTTTCTGTACCACCTCGACAAAATCCACTCCCAGTCCCTCCGTTCACGCCTATACCACGTGAACCGCACTCTTAAGCGTGCATTTGGCACTACTCGAAAGGAAGTCTAAGCGTCCAGCCGAAATGCAAGCCCGTAGCCATGAGCTTGCTCCATCGTGCAGCTCTGTCTAACGAATATGTCACCAGTTGGGTTCCGTCGACAGTTGCTTCGGAGGTCTCTTAGAACCCTGAGACCCCACTAGGGTCATGGATTGCCCGCAGCAGACTAATGCTCCTACACCGGCCTCCTGCACCTTAACCTTATTGCCGCATATCTCGCAGAGGTAAACCTCCCCAACCTTCGTCATCTCACGACCATCTCCAACCTTGAAAGTAGTATCCTGTTTCCGGCTTATAACTTTGAAACCTCAAAGCAATGATTCAGATCTGTCTGCAGCACTACGGCAACAAGCCATAAATAAAACCAGCTGGATTCTGTTGATGGGAATGAAGGGAAAATGCTCAGACCAAACAGCAAGTCGTCCATACTTCTAGCATTAGTCCTTGTGTTTTCGACAATGCCCGACATTGTTCGGGTAAGCGTGTCAACCGGAAACATCCTTATCGATACCAAGACCCCGCCAAGTCCTCCAAAGACAGTTCAAGCCGGCGGGCCGGTTAGCTTGTGTTTTGAGCTCGTGGAATTCAGCGGCGGAGTGGTAAGGCTTTACCTGAGCCGGAACGGCTACTCGTCACTTGACCTTAACAATGATGTACGCTATGGTCCAGATTTCAGTGTTGCCGAAATAAGGAACAGCACTCTAAAGAATGTGGACGGTTACGTAGTTGGCTTCAGCTGGATCAATGGTTCGATACCCAAGACTATTGCCGGAGGACAATGGTTCATCAAAGGATTTGATGGGCTTACAGCCTCCGTTGCAGTCACAGACAGACCAGTAAACGTCACATGTATGCTCGAAGTTGCCCCATCTTCCGGGCCTGGACAGGCACCAATAATGCTCAAAGGCTATGGGCACACAGCCAACAGCCACGCGAACCTAAGCTATTCAACAGACGGCGGCATCTCCTGGAACCCACTCGCAGACCTCGTTCAGACTAACGAGAGCGGCCAGTTTACTTATGCCACCGTCGCTCCTGACCTAGGCAAGGTTTTGCCTGCAACCGGGCCAATACAGAACTCAACGGTCTCGTTCAGGGCCCAAGAGGCAGTGTGTGAAGACACCGTTGACTTCGCCCAGTTCTGGAGAGGATTGGCGCAGGTTGGTGACCAGAAAGCAGCTTCTGGCATGCTGTGGGGGAACAACACCGATTTCTCCGCTTCCGTGAAGCTTACGGTTTACGGTGACCTCTACATCTCAGGTAGATACTTTCGCCCCGGCTCAGTTCGGATCCTGTGGGATCGTTCCGTGCATACAGGAACAGCAACAGCTGACGCGGAAGGCTCATTCGGTATCACTGTCAAGGTTCCGCAAGCCAAGAAAGGCGTACACGACGTGGTTGTTGACGATGGAAAAATCCGGTTCTTCTTCAGAGTCTTGGTTCTGCCGAACCTTGTACTCCTTCCAGACAAAGGGCCTGTTGGAACTCACGTCACTGCATATGGCAGTGGGTTTCCTGGCAGCAGCAGTACAACAGCTTACAACGTAACATTGTGGTGGGATTCCATCGACTACTGCTCGAACCAGAGTTTCCTGCTTTCTTGGGTGATGGCTTCTGCTCAAGGGAATTTCACAGTTAGCTTCGTCGTCCCCCATACTTACGGGGAAACCCACACTATCACGGCGGCTGCGAATGACAGCACAGTTGCCTACGCTAACTTCACTATCACGCCTACATTAAGAGTGGATCCGAGCACATGCTATAACAATGGGACGATAGTGACCGTTTACGGCAATGGTTTGGACCCTTCTGGCAAGCCCTACTTGTGGTACATAGACAATGCACTGTTCGCAGGGACATACGAAGGGTTCAACCCAGACTGCAGAGGCAACATCACATTCCGATTCATATGTTCAGGATTCTGCTGTTCTGGCCCGCACACCGTATCAGCGGTCAAAGGAGGAACCCAGTATCCCCAAACGACAGGCTACAAGTACGAGATTGAGGCTTACACGACTTTCGTAGTGGTGAGGGCAGAAGAGAAGGCGATCCTAGACGAAATAGGCGCCCTGAACGCTCATGTGACAGCCATCAAAGAAGAAATCCTAGTCATAAAGGGAGAAATCGTCCGCATCGAAGGTGACCTTGCCACGATAAAGACTGTCTTGGGGAACCTTACGGGACGAATAGTAGCCATTGAAGAACGAACAGCCACAATAAGAACTGATTTGGCAACGGTCATCTCCGGAATCTCAGCCATTTCGAACATGCCCTCAATCGCCCAAGAAGCAAAAGTGGCTTCGGAGGCAGCTCAGCAAGAAGCCTCCCAAGCGAGGTTCTTGGCTTGGGTGGCGGCAATCGCGTCCGTCGCGACTCTCATCACCGTCATATTCATCGTAATCTTGGACCTCTTTGTGCTTCCACCTGACTGAAAACCGTCATCAAAACCCTCTTTCACAAAGCAGATGCAGTGTCCTCCTAAGCCACATCAAAGTTAAAGCACTGTTCTGGACTCGTGCACCCTCGGAACTGGCATGTTCCAACAACGAACGAAAAAGGCTTCTTCAGCCTTTCAAGCAACTCTCCTAACCCAGCGCAGAACGCCTCCGAGACTCCAGACGTCTTCGGCTTCAAGCTCAGACTTCGATGCAGATACTGTACACTATGGTTCTCTGGGCTTAGCGACGATCTCCTTGACTATTAGGTCATGGAATTTCCTTGGGTATGCTGGCTTGACAACGATGGCTGTATCTGCGCCCTCTCCTGTGCCTGCAATGGCCATGACTTCCTTGTCGACTGGAATTAACCCGGCGTCTGCCGCCATAAGCGCAATCTCGACGGCTACCTTCATGCCCTGACAGAACCTGTACAACGTCTCACGAACAGCCTCGGTGATCGTTGTCCCGCCAGACTTCTCCGTGAAGGCTGAGCCCACATCATCGCCCAAGGCATGAACGCCTGTCAGAACCTTGACGCCCTTGGCTTGAACCTTCGCTCTTTCCTTTTCAGTCATCGTCCAGCCTTGGTCTCGGAAACCCTCACAGATAGTGACAGCAACGATGTTCATGCCTTTGCCGAAGACTTCAGCCACCCTCAAAGCGGTTCCACCATGCGAAGAAGCAACCAAAACATCTCTGATGCCCAACTCCTTCGCCCTCTCAAAAGCCAGCTGGACAGTTTCCTCAGTGTTCTGCCCACCAGGTTTCTCGAAATACGCTATGCTCTTCCTCATCCTCGCCCACCTTTCAAAGATCCCTAGCGAACTGCTTCTTGGCCGAAACGCCTATTATCATTTTGCGTTAGATCGGAGTCCCGCAATCGTTAAGACACTGAAGCACATTCGTTGCCTAGAGGATGGACGAAATCTAGGAGCGGTCCTACATGAAGTTTGATCCGCCCAGCCCCGAGGTTCTTAACGCCGCTGTCAATCTTGTGGTTTCAGCCTGCAAAGATGTCTTCGCGGAAAGCCTCGAATGCGTCACATTGAAGGGTTCAGCAATGAAAGGCGACTTCATCCGAGGCTACTCTGACCTCGACTTCCACATCTACTTGAAGCCCTCAGTGATGGAAGGCGAAAGAGTACCTAAAGCCGAGCACGCAGTGCGGTTCCAAAGAGCCTTCGGACACATCGAGCCCGCTGATTTCGGAGCCAGCCAATTCCAGATCTACTTCATAAACTCAGAGAAGTACCCGGCTGACTGGCTTCCACCAGTCGAAGGAACATTCGAGGTTTGTTGGGGGAAGTTGCCGGCGACGGCACACGAAAAGGATGATGTAGCCTACGTCCAGTCATCTGAGCGGTTCCTTGCAGACATCAGCGACCACAAGAAGCAGATTGTCAGAAGGTTCGTGGACAAGCCGAACACCCAAGTCCCGCCGATTGTCAGGCTACTTGGCGCGACGTTGAAGGCCCACTTACATGCCGCTGCAATCATGCTGACCAAGAAACCAAAGGAGACTTTGAGGCTGAGGTTAGACCAGCTGACACCTCTCGTCGAAGAAGGGATCAGGTGCGAAGGCCATTTCTCCACGTTCTTCGAGCACGTGTCAAACTGGAACAAAGTAATGCAGAGCCCTGAATATGCTCGAGAAGCATTCATAGAGGGCATCAAAGCTCTAGACGAGACCGACCGTTGGCAACGAGACCTAACCCATTAAATGTAGGACTCATCACTCTCAAGGTTCCGCGCACTGTCAATGACGAGAGAAAGACGACTTTCCTAGTATGAACAGGAAGGCCAAACAAATAATGCTACTCGAGTAGCTTCATGGTCCAGAGTATGCCTTGGAGCAGGTGTTTCTGGAACCAAGCTTCGTTCCAGAGTTCCTTGAAGTGTCCGAAGCCCGTGTAGAAGACCCTGCCCTCCCCGTACTTGTGGCACCAACACAAAGCGTAGTCGTTGTCGGGTCTGTTTCCTTTACTCAGGTCGACGGAGCTAATGTCCAAGCCGATCAATACATGAGTCCGGTCCCGGCTCCACTCCTTGAACGTATAGACCTCTTCTTTGGCTTTGAATGAGGCAGGAAGGTGCCTAGTTGCCGCATGGGTCTGATCCTCAACCTTGGCAATTATCTCCTGGGTCCACGGGTGACCGTTGAAGTATCCCCCGAGCATCCGCCCGTACTCGGCGAACTTGTAGAATGTGTCCGTTGCATTGTGGATGCCAATGAAACCTTTCCCAGCTTTGATCGCAGAGATGAAATCATTCTTCTTCTCGTCTGAGATTGGCAGTTCGCCTGTTGTTGCGAAAAGGATCGAATCGAACCCCTTCAAGTCCTTCTTGTTCAAAATCGCACAATCCTCCGTGGCTATCACCTTGAACTGCCTTGACTTTTCGCCAAGGAGCTTCACAGTTTCTGCGGCTGTGAGGAGATAGTCATGCCTGAAGCCAGCTGAATGTGTAAGCATAAGAAGCTTCTTCATCAAACCACCACAGAGATATGCATCCTTGTCCTCACAATTCACGTCCGTGGATATTAAAGCCTTTTCGCAACACTCTTGGAGTTAGACCCCACCGTAGGCTGAAAATCCCCCGTCAACGGGGACGATTATGCCGTGGACGAACTCAGCCTCGTCGGAGAGGAGCCAAAGAATCGTCCCAAGCAGGTCAAGGGGTTCTCCGAACCTTCCCATAGGCGTGTGGTCAATGACCGATTTGCCCCTTGGGGTGGGTTTATCGTTCTCATTGACGAGCAGGTAACGGTTCTGTTCGGTGACAAAAAAGCCGGGAGCCACAGCATTGACACGGATCCTCCTTGAGTAGTTCTGCGACATGTGAACAGCAAGCCACTGTGTGAAGTTTGAAACAGCAGCTTTCGAAGCAGAGTAGGCTGGGATGTTAGTCAAGGGGCGTATAGCATTCATTGAAGAGAAGTTCAGAATTACGCCCGAACCTTTCTCAGCCATGACTTTGCCGAAAACCTGACATGGAACAATCGTGCCCAGAAGATTTAGTCGGATGACGGATTCAAAAGCCTCAACGGAGATATCAAAGAACCTCAGACTTGGGCTCGTCGTGGCCTTCTGGGAGTTCCCGCCAGCCCCGTTTACAAGAACGTCTACGGTTCCAAAGGCGTCCAAAACCTTTCGGCAAGCTGCCTCAACACTTGCGCGATCAGTCACGTCAACCGCAACAGCCAAACCCTTCCCGCCCTCGGCCTCTATATCGGAAACGATTTTCTGGGCCGCGTTCAGCCTCAGATCTAGGACTGCGACTGTTGCTTCACGCTCGGCAAGAGCCTTGGCCACAACACTGCACAAGGCGCCGGCACCGCCTGTGACCACTGCTACCCTACCCTCGAAACTTACCGCTTGGCGACTCATATCTTACACCAGCTCTGCCATATCTTGCAGACAAGCCAGTATATAATCGTCCTCATTCACGCAGGCAGAATGAGCAAGAAGACTAGCCGAACCCGCTTGGCCACATCACTGTTTGTCTGCAGGCTTGAAGCTTCATGTGACGCCTCATCTTCCTTCTAAGAAGCAACAGCATTACCAAGGCGATGATACCGATGATCAGCATTCCTTGAGTATTGTCTGGTCGGCTCTTGTCGAGCTCCTGGAAGGGCGTTAATGCTATTAGGAAGGCAACTGCGCCTGCCGTTAAGGAGAACTTGTGGTACAGTGTCGCCTCACCCCACTTGTATCGCCTCAAGAAGAAAAACAATGCGGAGACCAATGCAATACCCATTACCATCAGGATTGGCGGTTGACCTACAGCATACGGTCCTACCATGAAAAGCAGGAAGAAGGTCAAAGCGGTTAGAAGCCCAATCAATGCTAGTCTTGAGGCCTCCCATGGATCTAGAATCCCGCATCTCCCTAGCCGGGAAGGCACTCTCCAAGCCACAATCACAAGGAATACTGCAGCCATGACTGAAAGAAGGTACTGCACCAACGGCGGACGGTACTTGGTCAGAAAGAGGAAGCCAAAGGCCGTGACCGCTCCCAGCAGAACGCCTAGTCCCGCCAGTTTCCTGTTCCCGACCCATCTTTCGTTCCTTCTTTCATGATAGGCAAGCTCAACAAGCGTTATTGGGATTGCTATGCTGAATAGGGCATGGTAGATCGTGAGCCATTCAGCCCACACCCAGTTTACTTCCGCCCATCTGCCATAGACGCCTAGGATCCCAAGGTCCATCCATTCTGGATCGAAGAAGCTCTTCACCATAAGCCCTTCCTCGACTATACCATAGGCAGCACCTAGTACAAAGACTGAGACGTAACCCTTGTCCCATCTGACTTTCAGTTCACGAACCACCAATGCGCCACTTCCATAAAGTGAACTGAGCAACAACAAGATAAACGGGTTGAAGAACTCTGAGGGAGGGGAAGAACCCAGCAGAAGCTCAGCAATTGCGGGCGCGAGAAAGAACAGAACCAAGGCCGGCGGGATCTTCATGTAGGAACACCGATTCAATGTTCACCGATTATGTTCGTCACGGATCCGGGTCTATCAGGTGAGGTTTTCCCAGGTTTCCCTGCCTAAGCTCTAGCCTTTTCAGTGTGGCGCATACCAGTGAAAGGCTTCCCGATCCTCAAGAAGAAGTGGCGAGTACAACTTATCCTTTGCTGTGTTCAGCGGAGGTTCACAAAACCTTGGAGGTCAGTGCGCTATGTCCTGTTGTTCCACGCTTGCTTCAGTCGAGTGGCTAGGTCTTCTTCGTTCTTGGCTAGTTGCCTCTTTGCCTCTTTCCATGCGGCTGGACAGTTTTTGTACGTTGCGCCCACAATCCCGTGAATGACTTTGTCGACCTCCTGTTTGTTCTCATTCGTCACTTCAATCCCGGCTTTCTCAAAAACTGCGCCTAGATGCCTAAAGTAGCAGGTCAAACCCCTTACACTTCCTTTGAAGTATGATCATGTGAACAAGGCTTATTAGCTGTTACCTGTCTAATCGACGCTGGACGAGTGCCAAGATGCAGACAGCTCAGAAGATCAGTCCCAACAAGGAGCTTATGAAGCTCTACTTCAGCTACCTGCTTTTTGCAGAGGCGGGAGGAGTGTTGACAGTGGTTTTGCCCGTCGTTGCCGCCGCCTTGATATTCATGCCCTCAGAGGAGGCGCTGATTGTCTCTGGCTTTGTTGTTTCGCCTTTCTTGTTCTCGGTGGCTTTTGTTGCGTTCTGGATTCCGAGGTACTATGCTTCGATCTCATACGCTCTCTCTGAAGCCGAAATCTCTGTGGGAAGAGGAGTCTGGTGGAAACAAGAGAATACGGTCCCATACAATCGGATCACCAACATAGATGTTGTTCAAGGCCCGCTGTCACGCCGTTTCGGACTTGCGAAAGTCAGGGTTCAAACAGCTGGCTACAGCGCAACGGGCGGAGGTGCAGTCGCGGAAGTTACGATTACTGGCATCAAAAACTATGAGGAGATTAGGGACTTCATTCTGAGCCGGACCAGGATCCTTAAGCCGGTAGCTGTCGAAGTGCACACCGAGATCGGAGAGGATAAAGCCAAGCCCGAAGCCATCACACAAGGAGACGTATCCCAACGGATGCTCGCTGAGCTAAAGATGATCAGGGAGATTCTGGAGAGACAACCTTCACAAGCGACATCGAAATCTAAGAACGCTTGAGAAATCTCGAAGCTTCTTTTCCCACCGGAAGCCCACGTGGGAATACAAAGCCGCCAACAGTCGGCTAAAGACACACGATCTTTCGGACGTTCAGAAGTAGCCACTGTATGGCTAAAGAAGCGTTTACAGAATACGCTATGAAGGCTGTCTTGTTTCAGATACCGACGTCCCCGGGAGCTGTATGGGGCAGCTGCAGGAAGAGTCCTGCCTTAAGTTGAGAAAGCCTCAGAGACTGCTGCAAGCTTATCAAAGAACCTCTTCGGCTGACACAAGACACTGCAACGTGTCTGCTGTCACCCCTCTTCAATCTCCTTCCTGTGATCCTCGAGGATAGTCTTGACCTCTTCGAAGGCCCTTGCGACCTCTATCTTTCCAGCTTCTTTCAGGGCTTTCCTTAGACTCTCAGCATCTACGTACGGGAACCCTTCGATCCATTCAATCTCCAGAATCTTGGAAGGTATGACGGGCGTCATATATCTTGTCAGGACTTCTTGAGCTTGGTGCGCCATAGAGCCTTTGGAGACAACTGTTCTGACCCCTCTTTTTGCCAGTGTTTCGGCGGTTGCAGCGCCTCCTCCGCTTGGATCGAGTAGAAGCACGGAGTCGCCGGCCTTGATGTTGTATAAAGTGAACGCTCTTCTTAGCCCGTTCTCCGTGAAGGCTTCCACAGGCTTTAGAAGAACAAGCCTTCCTTGCGACTCAAGCTGCCTTAGCCTCTGCATTTGGTCAAAGCGACGCCTATAGTCCTCAAGCTGTCCATGACACGCTGAGAGCTTCCCCCTGAGCTTTCCAGCCTCGTCCTCTAGACGCTGATACTCCCTTTCACGTCTAATCTGGGCAAGCTGGGTCCCGCGAATCTCCCCAATCCTCTCCTTTAGGCCGGAGACTTCGACCTTTAGCTCCTTGATCCTAATCCTCAGTTCTTCGTTCGTAGCCCTTAACCGCTTAAACCTTTCTTTCTCAAGGGTCAACCTTTCCGTAAGCTCTTCGATCATTGTTTTCATCTTTTCTTCTCGGGGAACTATCGGTCGCAAGACCGCAGAAGCCTTCTCTTCCCCAGACCGCAGAAGGAGATGGATTGCCCGTTTCAGCGTGCAGCCTCGAACCACGAGATCCTTCACGTCGTCAGCCAAGACCTTCAGGCCCTCCCTGTTTACTCGTGCCTCAACCTGCTCAAACTTGTTCCTGTAGTGCTGGTAAGCCTTCACAGCCGCCGCTAGCGCATCAACCTCATGTGCATTCTTGAGCTTAAGCCCATATCCTTCCACATAGTCCTTAGCGGTCTGATGTTTCTCCTCGCCCCCCATCGAGATTAACGGAACAAACAGCACGGCATTCAAGCTGACGGAAAGCCGTTCGAGGATTTCGGAAGCTGGCACAACATCGCTCGAGATGATCGTTGGCTCACCCAACTCCGACACCGCACGGATAAGATCAGGAAACGCCCAGCCACGCTTGCTATCGACGAAGACGGGAACCCCATTCAGCGACAAAGCAGCCAATCCCACGGTTACGCCGGGATCGACCCCGACAATCAGCCGTCTCATGCCCCTACTATCCCGACACAAACAACTGGAATAATAGTCAACGTCGTCCCTCTTAACGGATTCCTAGTTCCTCACAATGCGGTAATGCTGAGGTTCTTCTATTCATCGGCAGCTCGGTTGTTTGCACTTCGAACGTCGGCTAGCTCGCTGAGAACTCTCTTCTAGCAAGCATCTGCTCCCTTTCCTCTTTGCACGAAACTTTTCAGATCAAGGAGCTTCCGATGAGCGTGTTCAAACAACATGCGATACGAGATGCAGAAGTAGTTGTGGTCCAAGCCTAGGTCATACCAGTGCCTTGGGCAAGCCCCTCGGCAATACTTCCACCAACTGCAGTGATGGCATTTCTGTGCGAGAAAAAGTTTCTTCGCCTTGAACTCAGCGAACTTCCTGTTCCTGATTATCTCTTCAAGCCGTTGCTCAGTTAGATTCCCCAGAAGCCACTGCGAGTCCACATAGAAGTCGCAGGGATAAACGTCGCCGTTGTATTCTACAACGAGGTACCTGCCACATTCGCTGGAAAACGGGCAGGAGGGCGCGTCACCGGCAACATAGGCTATCAAGAGATCATCTAACTCACGGACGTAGACCCGAGGCACTCCTTCACGGGTCCACTCGTCGAACACCCTGCAAAGGAACCGGCCATACTGCTCGGGAGTGACAGAGAAAGCTTTCACACGAGCCGTTTCTGGGTCCTTCTCTACGCACGGGATAAACTGGAGATGCCGGAACCCTTGACCCAGCAGAAACCGATAGAGCTGCTCAGGGTGCTCGACGTTGCGGTCGTTCAGGAGCACAAGAACGTTGAAGTCCACATTGTACATCTTGAGCCACTTAACGCCCTTCATGACTCTGTGATATGTGGGATGCCCGATCTGGCTTCGACGGTAGTAGTTATGGAGCTTCTCAGGTCCATCCAAGCTCACACCGACCAAGAACCTGTAACGAGCAAGGAACCGTGCCCATTCCCTGTCGATTAGGACGCCATTCGTCTGAAGGCTATTTTCGACAAGCTGACCAGGAACGCCGAAAAGGGACTGGTACTTCACGACTTGCTTGTAGAAGTTTAGGCCCGCCAATGTTGGTTCGCCTCCCTGCCAACAGAAGGAAACTCGGTCCCACGAAAGAAGCATGAACTGTGCGATCAGTTCTCGGAGGACGCGCTCGCTCATCTGATGCCTTTCTGATTCTGGATACAGTTTTGATTTCGGCAAGTAGAAGCAATACTTGCATGCCAGGTTGCAGTCAGCCGAGACTGGCTTAACTAGGACAGAGGAAACTGATGACGCTCGGCTCATCTTGCACTCCTTGCCTTTAGGGATCTTCTTGATGTTCTCGCAAGGTCGTCATCGACCGCTTAGGACCAGTATCCAACATCCACAAGCAGAGTACGTCAGGTTTCCTGCTGAACTTGTACGATGTTCTCATCTGGTCGGTATGATTCGGGAGGTGTAATCCTTGAGCCGGGATGTGGTGGAATATATCCTTTAAGCATCGCGTCATTGGTCTCACGCATCCAATTGCTGAGTGTAGTGCGCATTAGTCTAAGCAAGTCTGCAAAGTTCGGGTCCGCGGCAAGGTTGTTTTTCTCTAGAGGGTCATCTTTCAGATCGAATAACATTTCGGGCGGTCGGGCAAGGTCGAAGTAGCCCAGTTGACGGGCAACCTCTTTGGAGAATCCTGCATCTATGTTCGGGGGCAACCAGAAAGATCTTTTCTCGAAGCTCCTTATGTACTTATATCTGTTAGTTCTTACCCCACGCATTGGGTCGTAAGCCGCATGGTAAGTCTGTTCCACAAAGATCACGTCGTGCAGCGCCTCGGTCTGGCCTCGAATCAGAGGCAGCATGCTTTCTCCCTGCACGTTTCTAGGGACCGGAAGATCGCAAAAATCGAGAATTGTCGGCATGAAATCTATGTTAGATAGTAATGCGTCAACCCGTTTGCCGCCCTCAACCCCATAGGGACCGCGCATTAAGAGCGCTATTTCAATGCCGGGGTCCAGTAATGTTGCCTTAGCGCCGGGGAAAGCGATTCCATGATCAGTTGTGAAAGTGACCAAAGTGTTGCCATTGAGACCAGTCTCTTCAATAGTGTCAAGTATCTCTCCAATCTTCTCGTCCGCCCGCCGGACAACGATGTTCAATGCTGCAACGTCTCTGCGAACACCTGGAACATCGGGCAAGTAGGGCAACGGCTGAACAGCGTCGACCGGTCCGTCGTATTGCGGAAACGGACGGTGCGTCTCTGTGAACCCGACCATGGCAAAGAATGGTTCTTTCGGCTTTTTGGCCAGAAACTCAAGAACCGGTGGCGTCACGTCCAAACAGGAACGGCTCTTAACTGGAACCACGTTCTGGTAGCCAAGAGTTTTCGGGTCCAGAGATTCATGTTGCACACCGAAAAGATGAGTCACGTAACCATGTTGAGCAAGTAGCGCTGGCAGAAGCGGCTCATCAGCGTTAAGGCGGAAACCACGGTGCGCCAGCCCAATAAGCCCGTTGCTATGTGGGTACCTTGCCGTCAGAAAGCTAGCTCTGCTCGGGCTGCACTGCGGAGCGGAACAGAAAAGGTTGGAGAAAGCGATGCCTTCCCCTGCAAGTCTGTCTAGGTTTGGTGTCTCCACCCCTCTACCGTAGTATCCGAGATGACGACCTGTGTCGTGTGTGATGACCATGAGAATGTTTGGTCTCACTCTCTTCGTCTCCTTGTGGCAATCAGGAATCTCAACAAACTTCTACTAAGATCGAAATTAAGGCTTTCCCCAAGATTTAAGAATGACCATGGTTTTAATGACCATGTTAACGTACATCCTTGATGCAGGGGGTCATGACCGGAACGGAGATCGGGTTTGCATGAAGAGGATACTTACTTTCTTAGTCATGGCATTAGTTGCAGTTATAGCGGTGACATCGGCATACTATTACCTGACCCTACAACCTTCTCCCTTTGCGAAGCTTGGGGAGATGCAGGTGAGTAAGGGGGAGGTTGGCATGCTCTACTTGGGCTACTCAACGTTTGTCCTAAAGACCAGTCAGCACACGATAATCGTCGACCCGGCTGGAAAAATCTCCACGGAGGCAGCTAAAACCTTAGGCCGGATTAGTGCTATCCTTGTCACTCACGAACATAGCGACCACTTTGACCCTGGAGCCGCTACCGAACTGTTTCGCGCAACGGACGCTGTCGTTGTCGTGAATATGGGAGCCTACGACAGTCTGAAAGGACTCATTCAGAAAGCTGGTAAGCTGGTCAAACTGGAGCCGAGGGAGAAAGCAACGATAGATGGCATAGTTATAGAAGCCTTTATAGCAAATCATTCGGGCTCATCGCCTGTCATGTATGCAATATCGGTGGAAAACATGACACTATTCCATGGATCCGACTCTGGGTTCAGCCCATCCCTCGAGCAGCTCGCTGGAAAGGTTGATCTCGCAATTCTGCCCGTAGGCGGAGCCTCTCAAACGGCCTCCCCCCTACAGGCTCTCAAGATGGCTGCTACGCTGCATCCTAAGAAGGTGATTCCAGTGCACGGTCCGTCAGATCAAGTCTCTGAACTCAAGAGACTGCTGGCGAACTCCAGCATCATCATAGTCGAGGTTCAAGAGAACAACCCGCAAAAGGTTTCCGTGCCATAGTATATCGAGGTCTTGGCCTTTCTTGACCTCCAAAGCATAGCCTCCAAAAACGCTTTTTTGGCAAGAGCGATCAAGGTTAAGGATGTGGCTTGCCTAGTAGCCGACCCAGCAGCAGACCAGCGAAAATCTGCTCAGCCTGCTCGGACGACACTCCGCTGGCTCCGACATCAGACTGGTAAATCGTGGCATCTCGCCTAGGGGCATGTACTTATGTCGGCTCATGCCGCGTTCGATGACGAAGAGCGCTCGAAGGCCCTCAGGCTTGAGTGACGCGGTGCCCTGAAGGCCACATCAACTAAAGACATGCCCAAAGGTTTGGACGGACAGAACCGACTAAAGAAAGCTTTCGCCAACTGGAAGATTCTCTGATCAGTCGAAAGCAAGATTAGGTTAGACCAAGAGAAATACAGTCAGGAAAGCAGTCAGGACAAGTGAAAGGCATTGGCAGTTCATCATTTTCAACCAAGCTTATACTACAATGCTTTAGGCTCCTATGAACCGGTCCTCCGGATAAGCGACGGCGACACAGTTGTTACAACGACCGTGGACTGTGCTGGATTGGATGCCTTCGATAGGCAAGTGGCGCCTGATGGGAACCCCCTAGTGGGACCTTTCTACATTGAGGGAGCCGAACCCGGAGATTCCTTGGCTGTTCTCTTCAACAGACTTTGGCCAAATAGACGGATAGGGCGAAGCAATGTTCTCATCGTTGCAGACGCGGTTGACGCAAGCTATTTCGTTGAAATGCCAAGTCGGCCCCTAAAACGGGTTGACTGGGATCTAGACCTGGAAAGGGGAATAGCCACGCTTTCCAAGTCTGATTTAAAGCTCAAGCATTTGGCCCTGCAGGCGTCACCAATGCTGGGATGCTTCGGTGTTGCTCCGCCAAAAGGACAGGCGATCTCCTCCTCCACCTCTGGAACGTATGGAGGCAACATGAACTACAACCGGTTCACACAAGGGGTCACCGTGTATTTTCCGATCTTTGTTCCTGGGGCTCTTTTTTTCATGGGAGACGGACACGCGGTACAAGGAGACGGAGAGATAACAGGAACAGGCATTGAGGTCTCATTCGATGTGCAGTTCACAGTCAAGTTGTTCAAAGGCAAGAAGATCAACTGGCCACGTGCAGAGAACGAGGACTACATCATGACTGTGGGCAATGCACGGCCATTGGACCAAGCCCTCCAGCATGCTACAACTGAGATGGTTCGGTGGCTTCAAGAAGATTATTCTCTGGATGCGCGCACGACGCACATCCTGTTGGGGCAATGTGTTGAGTACGATGTAGGAAACATTTGCGACCCAGTCTATACAATGGTATGCAAACTAAGGAAGAAGCGGATGCCAATACCGAAAAATGCGGTTCCTCCTCACTGAGCCTTCAAGGTTGGCTCTTTCTTCTCTGGTTCGCCCATTAGCCTCTCTTCTAGGTGCAGGAGTAAGCCTACTCTGCGCTCCCATTTCTTGAAGAACTTGTACTGCCTCAAAAGCAGGATTATCTCGTAAATAACGAATGCCCCTACCAAGATCGAGAAAATGAGATCGTCAAACACACTAAAGATTCCAATTCCGGGTCGTCTCTCCCTCAAGACCGCCAGTAGAGATAAGAAGCGGAAGATAACGAATGCCAGAAGAATGCCTGACGTAATCATCCCGATTAGGGACGCTGTTCTGAACACGTCCCATTCCTTGTCGAGTTCGTTGAGAAAGTCGTGCAGGGACTTCAACGGGTACGACTCTGCATCTGCCTTTTCACTCATCTTCTCGTCAACCTATATATCCCACGTACATTGATAACGGTGATGCACCAGAGGTGAAAGTCTCCGAGCAGTCATCAAAGAATAGATGACAGAGTGTTCCGCAGCTCTTCATAGACTTTCCTCCCATCGTTTGTGATTCTGCATACGCCCTCTTCGTTCTCGATCACTAAGCCTTTCTCCTTCAGAAATGTAAGATGCTTAAGGAAGTCGTCATAGGATAGCGATGTTGCCTTCCGCCAGATGTAGGTGCGGAGCTGAGGACCTGTATGATAGTAAAGAAACTCTAGAACCTCAAACCTGATCTGCACCGCCTCCTTCCGCATCCTAGGCATAAAGCGCCCCCGCGGACCCGTAACACCACGGATTAAGTAGATTGGAGCTACTTTAAAACTCTTGCACGAATCCCATTGGGCCTAACTTCCTCATAGAAGGCTTCCAAAACTCTCGACCAGAACTTATGGCTGCGGATGATGATAACCAAGTCTGATATTTCCGTCTCAAATGTCCTCAGCCGCTCAGCAATCACATACTCGCATTGGACAAGTCCTAAGTTCAAAGAGAGAACCATCGATTTCCCAACGCAGGCGCAAGAACGCGGACTTGATCCGAGCTCCGAAGCAGGACACTTCTCACACTGCCTTTGAAGGTTCCCATCATGGAACCATGCTTATATAAGGTTCTGCGAATAGTCTTTCATGGTTCTGTTGCTTGCTGAGGAGCCTGCCTTGCCCATAGATACTATGATCAAGAAGGCTTATGATCTGGTACAGAAAGGACGGATTGAAGCCATAGGCGATGAACTGTTCAATGTGGTTGGGGAGCACGGAACCTACACGGTTGCCCGCAGAATTGACAGAACAGTAAACTGTAACTGTCTTGGCTTTGTCAGGAAAGGAAGGTGCTCCCACTCCCTCGCCGTCCTGATGCTAACGCAACCTGCGCTATTGAGGACTGTCCAGAAGCAGGTCTCCAAGGCATCATATCGAGCCGAATCCGAGCCTAGGCACAGATAACGGTTACCGAATCTAAACGTTTAATTGCGCTACTTTCGGATATCTTGCAACCAAACCGAAGAAAGGATGGGGCACTCAACCCTCCCCGAAGGTTTGAGCAAAGGTGCACAATCTACAATGAGCCAAAAGAGAACGTCGCTTGACAGGTTCCGTTTGAAGAGGATGTTGGATACACTGGCTTCCAAAGAAGGCAGAGGCACGGAGCTCGTCTCTTTGTATGTGCCTCCGGGACGTCAGATCAGCGAAGTTACACAGATGCTCAAGGATGAGTGGGGAACTGCATCCAACATCAAATCGACCACGACGAGGAAGAACGTTCAAGATGCCATTGTGAGAGTGATCCAACGCCTGAAACTCTTTAGAACAGTCCCGAACAACGGGTTAGTCATATTCTGCGGGGCCATCCCCCAGAACGGGCCTGGAAGCGAAAGAATCGAAACATACGTTGTGGTGCCGCCTGAGCCGGTTCGAATATACCTGTACAGGTGTGATGCAAGGTTTCACACCGAGCACCTAACGGACTTTTTGAAGGAAAGGGAAACATACGGAATCCTCCTTCTTGACTCAAGCGGGGCAACATTCGCCACGCTAACCGGAAGACGACTGCTGATCGTGGAAGACATAACCTCAGGCATACCTGGAAAACATCGAGCGGGTGGACAGTCTGCAAGGAGATTCGAGCGGGTGCGCGAAGCTCAGGTGCTCGAGTTCTTCAAACGTGTAGGAGAACATGCGAATGAGGCTTTCCTTTCCACGCCTAATCTGAAGGGCATAATCCTAGGCGGACCTGGACCAACAAAATACGACTTCGACAAGGGCAGATACCTCGACTACAGACTTAAAGAGAGAATTGTCGTAACAATCGACACAGCCTACACGGGTGAGCAGGGAGTCGAAGAGGTCGTTGAGAAGGCTCCAGAGATCATCAGAAATGTCAGGTACGTCGAAGAGAAACAGATCGTCCAGAAGTTCCTATATGAGGTCGGGCATGACACGGGTCTTGCAACTTACGGAGAGACAGAGGTCAGACGGGCTCTGCACGCCGGTGTGGTTGAAATGCTACTCCTTTCCGAGAATCTGGAGACTGCGCGGGTCAAGGTTGAGTGCACCTCTTGTGGCAATGCATTCCACCAGCCGATGAAATCTGCTGGGATCCCGGACTTTGAAGCCTCTCTCAATGGGAAATCGTGCCCGAAATGTGGGGTTGCTACGCTTCAGGTTGCCGAGCAGAAAGAAGTAATTGAGGAACTGGCAGAAGCCGCTGAGAAGGCAGGCTCGAACGTGGAGGTTATATCTACCGAGACAGAAGAAGGCCAGATGCTTTGGAAGTCCTTCGGCGGAATCGCAGCAACGCTAAGGTACAAGCTCACAAACCGGTAATGAGACACAACATTAATACTTTGGATGCTTCTCACTTGTATAGAGATAAGCTGGAGAGCAACAGTAGGGTCCTAGATGTCTAATCGTGAACTCGAAGCCCTAAGACGCAAGAAACTGTGGGAGCTGAAGAGGCAGCTAGAAAGAAAAGCAGTAGCTGGCACGTCGCAGACCTCGGAAGCTAGTAAGACGGCCAGTCCAACTGAGGTGCTCAACAGGTTGTTTGTCGACCGAGCATGGGAAGTATTCAACGCCGCGAAGTCTCAATACCCGCAAGTCGCTGTGGAGATCGAAAAGACTCTTGTCAGACTGATTCAGGAAGGGAAGCTAAGGGCAGCAATCACTGGGGAGGAGCTTTACGGATTGTTTTTGCGCCTTGGCTTCAGGGTTCGACTTCGAACCCGCATACGAGTTCTCGAACACGGGAAGGTCAAAAGCCTGGAAGAAAAGATAAAAGAAGAGACATCAGTGTAAACCCACTTGAGAATATTCTCGAAGGCAAGACGCTTCCGACTGTCCGTGCCACAAGCCAGAGTAGCTGGTTGATTGCTTCTTTGGCGAGGGCTTTCATGGCTCCAGTGGGGTCTCTAGGCTCGACCACGAGATATTCTGTGGCTTCTCCAACCCACGGAACCCTATTGGACGAACTTTCTTACGGTTCTTAAGGCTTCGAGGAATTCCCCGCCTCTATCCGTTATGCGGTACAGCCTCCTGTCGCCGATTATCACTTCTCTTAGGAGTCCCCGTTCCAGCATGAACTTGACGACCTTTTTTGTCCGGTCAACTGGGAGCCCGGCGCCATAGGAAAGTCTAGTGACTGGGCAAACGCCCTTACCTCTGACCGTCTCGAGAACGTCGAGGTAGATCTCGTACGTAGTTCTCTTCGCCAACTCCATCCCGTGGTGCTCTGGACTCGGAGGGAGAATCTTCCCAGTGTCTCAGGGATGACTATGGGACTCTTTGGTTTTATCTCTTTCCCACTAGCAGTTTCCTAGTTTTCGGTGAGGAATATAGTCTGTCTCCATCTTGTTCTGGTCGAGAAGTAGTAGTCCCAGTCCTAGCTATCTACATGCAGCGGCCCAAAGCTTCCACGGCTAGACGGAAGTGCTCGCAATCGATGTGGTCATGTGTCTCTGAAGTTCGCCTTCTCTCAGCTCCCCCGTGAAGACTTCGGTCTGCCCAGAGTCAATAGGTATCTCAAACCCATAGCCCTTCATGCCGTCCCGGGAAATCGCGGGTCTAGCAGTCCATCTGCCTTCCATCACAATCAGTAGCATGTAGATCGAGAATGGGCTCATTCGCTTGCGCCAGACCCCTTTTTCCTCTTACGCCCACTCAGCCTCCAGTCTCTCCATAGCTCTAAGAATTTCCGATCTTGATCGACTTCACGAATTCCTCGAACTCGATCTTCCTGACTTGACTCGATTGCCAGCCGGCAATGCTACTGAGTGTCGCGAATCAGATTGGTGGAGACGGAAGACTCTCCGTCTTCTTGGGTTCTCTTGCGAGGTTGACCTCTTCTTCCATCCTAAGTTCGTGGGTATACTGAAGCTCCCCCGTTATTCTGCAGCCCCTTTCCACGTAAACGTTCTTTGCGTACACGTTGTTCGCTTTTGATCTTTCCTCCATTGTCAAGGAACCTGCGTAGATATTATCGGCTTCTGCCCTTTCGCTCAGCACGACCTCTTCAGCAACAACGGGACCTACGATCCTCCCTCTTTTTCCTATCTTGACCGTAGAAGCCTTGGCTCCTTCAGCTGTCTCTATTCGCCCCCCAACCTCAATTGAGTCTCTTGTTTCTATTCGTCGAGCCTTGAGTGAGCCGCCGACATGCACAGATTCTGCCTTTAGTATTTCACCTGCTTCAGCTGTTCCTCCTACGTCAAGTTCCCCTGCTAAGGTCAGGTTGTTCTTAACAACGAGCCTGCCCCCTACCTCGATTGTTTCTCCTCCCGCGTCTCCGCTTATGTCCACTGTGCCGCCTACTTTGATGTCTTCGAATCTTAAGGCGCCCTCCACTTTAAGAGCCCCGCCAACATCGATATCTTCTCCCACTGACCCACCAGCTAAGACCACTTTCCCGCCGACATCGATCGAGCCGAAATTCAAGGGCTTAGTTGACTCAAACGATCCGCCCACATCAACTTGGTCTCTTACGAAGCCACCTGCGACCTTAGCTATACCTCCCACGTCAAGTTCCTCGATCTCGACTTCGGATTCAGCGACAAAGGTTCCTCCAACATCTACGTCGTCTACTTTCACCTTGCCGTTGCCTTTGAAGGAGCCCCCCACCCTCAAGCTTGACGTTGTGGTTGTCCCTTCCACAATAGCAGATCCGCCAGCCTCAAGTTTCTCGGATAACACATCCCCTTGCGCTTCGAATGACCCGCCGACATCAATCGCTTTTGCAGCCGTCTTCCCGCCAACCCATATTCTCCCGCCGACCTCAATACTTTCCACAGCGAGGTCTTTCTCAACCGAGACCCTATTGTCCGCTTCAACTTCTTTTGCGGACAGGTTTCCTCTTACTTCCAGGCCCCCATCTTGTATTCTGATCGCCTTGTCAACCATGAGATCGCCTTCGACGGTTATGTTCCCACGCTTTCCTTTCACAGCGCTTGCGGTGAGGCTACATTCAAAAGTGCAGTCGCCTTCGAACTGGACTGCCCCTGAAACCTCCACCTTGTTTGAGTCTTTAGCCCTTACCGTTGCACCTTCAGCCAAGCCCAAGTCACCTTCGACTTTGCCGAGCAGCCCGACCGAACCGGACGAAATACTCGTGGTACTCATTTCGCCACCTAGTCAAGAACTCCACAAGCACCTCATATAAACTTGAGTCACAATCAGAAGACTCAGATCGTGATCACATAACGTTACTGCTCAGCAATCACATACGAACGCTACATCTCCGCTCAACCAGAATATGCTGATTTCTTCTCGGCCAAAGCTTAGTGGAACTTGCCACTGGGATCGCATTCTTGGAGCATAGAACCTTGCACATGAAACTAGAGATCTCCAACTGCATAGGTCGGACCGGCAGCAGGCTTCCACGCCTATATAATAGAAAGATTTAAAAGCATCCGTTTGAACGCATATTTCTTTCGTGGCATGAACAATCGTGTCACAGAGCGCGTAAAAAAAGATGGCTGAGGACTGGAAGAGACTTCTTAGACAGTGTATAACGAAGCCACATCAGATCCTCAAGAAGTTTGATGTTGATACAGAAAGCTTGGAAGCCGTTGTCGCCAAATATCCTATGAGGGTTTCCAAGCATTATTTTGACCTCATAGAGGAAGTCAACGATCCCCTATGGAAGCAGTGCATCCCAAGCCCGATGGAACTTCAGGACCCGTACGGTTCTGAGGACCCGTTGAATGAAGAAGCAGACAGCCCTGCACCAGGGTTGATTCACCGATACCCCGATAGAGTCTTGATGTGTGTCTCGAACAGCTGCGCAACTTACTGCCGGTTCTGTACGAGAAAGAGGCAGGTCGGAAAGCCTGTCGTCAACGTCACCCAAGACGTACTTTCGAATCAGATAAGGTATGTTGAGAAACACCCTGCTGTTCGCGACGTTCTATTGTCCGGTGGAGATCCCTTGATGCTGCCAGACGAGAAGATTGAGTTTCTCTTGAGAAGACTTAAGGCCATACCTCACGTGGAAATCCTGAGAATCGGCTCCAGAGTCCCGTGCACCTTCCCCCAGAGGGTAACGCCAAAGCTGTGCAACATGCTAAAGAAGCATCATCCTCTGTACTTGAATGTGCACTTCAACCATCCACGCGAAATAACTGAAGAGAGTCAAAACGCTTGCGGCTTGCTTGCTGACGTAGGCATTCCCCTTGGAAACCAATCAGTCCTCCTAAAGGGCGTCAACGATGACGCAGATGTGATGAAGACCCTGGTCCATAGGCTTCTCAAGATGCGGGTTAAGCCTTACTATCTTTTCCAGATGGACCTTGTCAAAGGAACATACCACTTCAGAGCAAGGGTTGAGACTGGACTTAGGATCATCGAGGCTCTTACTGGCCATACAACAGGCTTCGCTGTCCCGCGTTACGTTATTGATGCTCCAGGTGGGGGAGGGAAAATTCCGATCCAACCTGACTACCTCCTAAGCTATCAAGAAGGCAGAATTGTGCTGAGAAACTATGAAGGAAAGCTGTATACATACCCAGAGATCCTGCAGGGAGAAGAGAAGCTCGCATCCATAGAAGTGCCGGTGAAGTAGCTGACCAGCAATGAGCCTTAGGGTAGGGCTAACCTACAACCTGAAAAGGCAAGTAAGTGCTAACGAGCGATTGCCTGAGGACTTTTTCATAGAATTTGACGACGAACCCACGGTAGATGCCATAGCTTCGGCTTTGAGCAAGGGCGGATGTGAAGTTACCAAGATAGAAGCGAACGAGAAAGCTTACGGCAAGCTTCGAAACTTGAAGGCCCACATCGTTTTTAACATAGCTGAAGGGCTGCGAGGCGAAAGCAGGGAATCCCACATACCTGCGATGCTTGAGATGCTCGGGATTCCCTACACGGGTTCAGGACCTCTGACGTTAGCAATAGCCTTGGACAAAGCCCTGACCCATCAGTATCTCAGCATGAATGGGGTAGGGTCTCCAGACTTCCAGGTCTTCAAAACCCCCAGCGAGATGCTGGCCAAAAGACTGAAGTTTCCACTTGTCGTGAAGCCGCTGGCGGAAGGCTCAAGCAAGGGTGTCAGAGGCAGCTCCTTTGTAAGAGACGAGCCGAGTCTGAGAAAGCAGATTTCATGGGTCATTGAGACATATGGGCAACCAGCAATAGTCGAACAGTTCCTCCCGGGAAGGGAGTTCACGGTCGGCCTGATTGGAAACGCGGATGCCAGAGTCCTGCCGATAGTCGAGATTCTTCTTGACAAGCTTCCGAGCGGAGCCAGCCCCATCTACTCGTATGAAGCAAAATGGATCTGGGATGTGCCCGAGAAGCCCTTGGACATATTTCGGTGTCCAGCAGATATCCCACAGAAGCTTGAGACAGAGATAAGGCATGTCGCAACCAAGACATTCCAGGCTCTGAACTGTAGGGACTTGTGCCGGATCGACATGCGGCTGGACTCTGAAGGCAAACCTCGGGTACTGGAGGTTAATCCTCTGCCGGGTTTGATACCCAACCCTGACGCTCATTCATGCCTACCTGAGGCTGCGAGTACTGCGGGCTTCACTTACGACGAGCTTATCTGCACGGTTCTTTGGCAAGCCTTGAAAAGATACGGCATGCAGCACTTGTTCAAGAACCCTTCGTTAGTGAGACTTCGGTAGCAATCCTTTGGTTCTCTTCTAATGCTTAGGCGCCCCTTTCAAGAGCGTAAAGGATGATCGTTCTCACAAACTCTTCGTAGGGGATTCCAGCTGCCTTCAAGGCTCGGGCGAAACCAGCATCTGGCGATATGTCTGGGTTCGGGTTGACCTCGAGAACGTAGGGTATGTCTGCTTTTAGCCGCATGTCGATCCTCGCGTAGTCTCGGCAACCAAGCGCCTCGTAAGCTTCCAGAGATCTCTTTTCAACCTTGCTCTTCACAGAGGGCTTCAAATGTGCTGGGCAGACCGGTTTGGTTTTCCTGTATTCGTCGGTTTCCTTGAACCATTTGGCTGGGTAGTCCACAATCTTCGGTTCGTCCTGAAACTCGAACAAGATTTCCGAAATAGGCAGAGCCTTTGGCTTTACGTTGCCCATCACCGCCACGTTAATCTCCCTTCCAGCTACATATTCCTCTACTAAGGCCGGCTGCCTGTATTGCTGTGTTATGTATTCCACTTGGGCTTCCAGCTCGGATTCTCTTGTAACGTAGCTCTTCTTCGAGATACCCACGCTTGCGTCTTCTTTCAACGGCTTCACAAACAAAGGAAATTCCAACTCGCATTTCCATTCCTTCGGACTGCTTAGGACGGCGTACTTCGGTGTGGGTATCCCATTTGCTTTCAGTATGTCCTTGGTCAAACCTTTGTTCTGGCAGAGCCCCAAAGTCAAGGGTGACGAGCCTGTGTAAGGTATCATCAGAAGCTCAAGTAGAGAGGGCACATGCATCTCTAGGTGGCTCTCTCCGAAGGCTCCTTCACAGAGGTTTACTATCACATCTAGCCTAAGCGACCTAATCACCTTGACAAGGTTCTCGGCACTGTGCTTTAGGGGGAGAAACCTTGGCCGGAGACCGAGCTTCTCCAAGGCTTCTCGAACGGCTGCTGCCTCTTCCTCGACTTCGACTTCAGCCACGTAGTCGATTTGTTCGCCCTTTGCTCGCTTCCCTGGCAGGTTGTAGAGGATCCCGACCCTTGTGTCTGTCGCTAACGTGGCTTTTTCCCTTTGCTCCAACATGTCTATCTCTTTCTTTCTTGGCATAGCAGTTAACTATCTAAGTAAACTTTGAGCGCAAGATAAACCTTTAATAGTACGGCTTAATTCTGTCTCAGCGTCGGAGGGATGCGTTGAAGCTTGAGATTTTCGACGCCAAGCAACGACCTCTGAAGGTTGACGACATAAAAGCGATTGTTGATATTGAGTGTCACCCCAAAGTTCGAGAGTGGCTTATCGAGTACATCGGCAACGTCGAAAAAGAGCTTCTTGCATACAAACGCTTCTTCCGACGATTGCGGAAGAACCGAAGGGCAGAGGTTCTGGTCGCAAAAAGTGGTAAGCGAGTCGTAGGGTTCCTAGGCCTATGGAGACTAGGGAGGTTCATGGATCACGTCGCGACGATAGGCGTCAGCGTGCATCCTACTTACTGGGGTAACGGGATTGCAACTCGCCTCATAAAAGAGGCAATAAGACTGGCTAGGGAACAGGGAGTCGTCAGACTTGAGGTTGAGACTCTTCGTGACAACACAGCGATGAGACACGTCGCCGAGAAATCAGGGTTCAAACTCGAAAGCATCAGGAAGAAGCGACTTCAGAAAGACGGCTCCTTTCACGACGAAGCATCCTACTACTTGCTTCTCGAGAGTGCCCGTCCTCACCTGTTGGGTGCCAAAGATTGACAAGCAGAGATATATCTGCTGTTAATGAAGAAAGACACTGCCCGGAATGTGGCAGTGGCAGATTGGTCTGGGACTATCAAGTCTCCGAAGTTGTTTGTGTGGTCTGCGGGTTCGTAGTAGACGGTAACATTGTCGACGAGGGACCTGAATGGCGAGCCTTTGACGAGGAGGAATGGGAGAAGAAGGCCCGCGCTGGCGCGCCGCTCAGGTTCACCATACATGATAAGGGGTTATCAACCAACATAGACAAACGCGACCGGGATGCCTACGGGAAGAGCGTTGCTTCCGCCCAGAAGGATCAGTTATATAGAATAAGGAGATGGCAGAAGCTCGCGCGTGTCGCAGATTCCACCGAAAGAAACCTAGCGTTCGCTCTCTCTGAGGTGGCAAAGACGGCTGAGAACCTTTCGTTACCCCCAAACATAGTCGAGACGGCAGCTTTGATATATAGAAAGTCTCTAAAGAAAAACCTCATTCGGGGCAGATCTATGAAGGGTATGAGCGCCGCAGCACTATACATTGCATGCAGGCAGTGTGGCCAAGTTAGGACGCTAGACGATATAGCCGTCGCCTCAAACCTGACCAAGAAGACGGTCAGCCGAAGCTACCGAATCCTTGCGGAAGAGCTCAACTATACAGTCCCGTTATCGAGGCCGATGCAGCATGTCTTGAAACTGTCAAACCATCTTGAGATCGGCGGAAAGGCTTGTGAGATAGCCCAGGACATCTTGAAAGCAGCTGCCGACCTCAAACTCACCTCAGGACGAAGCCCACGCGGCATAGCTGCGGCTGCCCTCTACGTTGCGGCGGTCCTTTGGGGAGAGCAGGTAACTCAACGCGAGATTTCACAGGCAGCCCACATAACAGAAGTAACCATAAGAAACCGATACAAGGAACTGACCGAACACCTTACCTTCACAACTACTCTCTGACAGCACGCTGAACGTACAACAGTCTTCTTGAAGTCTCCTAATGTCTGTTCAGAGTTGCACGCCTCTTCCCACACTCAACATGCCGTCAAGAATATTTGTCGGCAGCTTTTCAACTGAGGAGGCCTTTAATGTCAGAAAATGTAGGATGGTTCCTTTGCTACTTTTCTTCTGTGTAGCTGTAGGTAGTCTTCGCTACGTCTTTCGAACTGCGCCCTGAAGGATTCTGCTTTTTCTTTGATATCCTTCAGATCAAGTTTTATACCGGATAACTGGGCTACTTTCTTGAGGATCGCGTACGCAGCTCCCGGGCAGTGCCCAATGACATATACTGGTACAGCGCACCATAGGCTTATCACATCAACCCCCATCTCCCTTGCTGTCCACATTATCTCGCTATAGACACTGGTCGGTCCTTGATAGCTTGTGAGCTCAAGCCCAGCTTCCCTAAGCTCGGGTACGAGTTTCTCGTTGGTCGTTGAAGCCGTCACTCGAACATCGCTCTCCTCGGAGATGTCAGCTATGTATCCACCGAGGGCATAGACCCGCACGACACCAGTTTCCTTTGCCAGTCCAAGCACGGCTTTTGCGTATCCAGTCCAGTTAAGGTGGGGTTCACACCCAAGAAGAAGAACTAAGTCCACGTTGTCATCCTTTCTCTGGCAGAAGTAGAGATTGTTTCTGGGAGGAGAGTACGATTGGACTACGCCTTGCTTTACCGAAACTAGTGGTCTCTGGACGAAGTAGTCATGAAATCTTTCAGCAGGGATCTCGCCGAATCTTCTGGCGCCCATATTGTCGACCAGGTACTTAACGGCGAAGGTTGAGACTTCGCCCGCGTTCACCCAGCCGCTCAAACCTATAACCATGATTGCGTTGTGCAGATGGATCTTCTCTTCGATTATGATATCTTCCTTCATGAGGTTGCCAACACATAGAGTGGAGGATACGCGAGATATATGGGTATCATGTCTCCAACCCACGGATGCCTAAGGGTTCGGCTTGGCACTGCGTTTTCGCTCAAGGCTGGTGGTTCAGCAATTGTCTGCATTCGGTTCTACATGCGCGTTTGGCCCTCTGTGCCATGTCTAGAAGGTATATACGCAGATGAAGATGAAGCTTATTAGGAACTTCCTATTCTCGAAGACTCCGCCTACTTTGAGGTGGTGTTACTGCTAGGCAAGTTAGTCTCGGACACACGTTTCTTGGTCAAGGGAAACATCAAGGCACTCACAGTCAGAGACATTTTGCTGACTACTATCGCAGGGCTTACAGGTGGTTTAGACTCTCTCTTCATCAAGGAGATATTGGGTGCTGACGCAGTCGTGCTAGGCTTACTGGCTTCGATCTGGTCAGGCGTCTTCCTCGTCTTCATCCTGATCGGCGGATGGATATCTGACCATTATGATCGGAAGAAGATGCTAATCGCGGGCATGGCTCTAACCATACCTAACCCGATCATATTTGCTTTGGCGCTAGACTGGCGGGTCACGGTTCTTGCGCATCTGCTCGGAGCAATTGGGTCGGCGCTTGTTGCGCCTGCTTACGTAGCGTTGCTTTATTCTTCTTCGGAACAGCAGACAAGAAGCCGTGCTATAGCCCTCATGAACACTCTAACCAGCATGGCCAATGTTGTTGTGCCTCCTCTCGGAGCATTGCTGGTCTTGAGGCTTGGGGGATTGAACGAGATTAGGAGGATTTTTCTTGCCCAATTTCTCCTTTCCTTTGGAGCTCTAGCCTACACATACAGAAGGCTAGAGAACAGATCCTTGCCTAGCAAAAGCCAACCTAAAGGCCTCACTGAGTCTGTGAACGATATATTCGGGCAGATGAGCATGATCTATACGCTGTCAAAAGAGAGAAAAGCTACGTCGTGGCTGCTCATTGCCTTGACCGGCCCATGGGCATGGGAGGTTGCTGCTCCTTTCTGGATCATCTATGCGGCAGAGACTTGTGGTGCTCCCATACTCGTTCTGGGACTTCTTCCCGCAGCCCATAGCCTGATTGCAGCTCTTCTGCTGTTTCCGCTTGCCGAGATATCAGATAGGAAAGGCAGGAAGAGAATCATCTTGCTTACCCGTCCGTTCCTATATCTTTGTGTTGCGTCCCTGATTGTGGGGGGCACCTTCAGAGGATTAACATGGGTACCTTTTGTCCCGCTTTTGGCTTGGATTATGCGGGCGATAGGCGAGTCTTCAAGTCCCTCTTGGACCGCGGCGTCAACCGAAGTGATTCCGGAAGAGCTTCAGAGCGAGTGGGAAGCAACAAGAGATTTCCTGTGGCGCGTAATGGCTATTCCGGCGAGTGTCCTCGGTGGCTTCTTGTGGAATATGGATACTAGGTTGCCGTTCGCAGTTGCCATTCTTGTCGACGGTTTGATCCGTTTCCCGCTCCTGATTTTCCTTGTTCCCGAAACCCTCGTAGTTCATCGGCCGCCTCAACCCTTGGGTCCACACATCATCCTGTATGGCTTGCCTGCTACTGGAAAGTCCTCTATAGCCCGTCTCATCAAGAGGGAACTGTCAGTTGATGTAGTTGATGAGGCTGCCATCACAAGAGGATCCCCAAAAGCCTTGACCCTTTTCAGGTTCAAGTTTATTGGAAGCATGAAAGAGAGACTGATGGCGAAAAAGGTCAATGAACTACTGTCTCAGGCAGAGGGTGCCTCTGTAATTGAAGGGGAGGCAGCGTTCTTTGCTGCCAAGGAGGGAGACAAGGGCATGGTCGTTCTGCTGGTCGCCTCGAAAGACGAGAGGGTTCGAAGAGAGTCAATGAAGTCTCACGCGCCGGAGTTTGTTGCCCTAAAGGAGCTGGAGGACGAAGATCGTAAGGTGTCAAGGCTCACTAAACGCTTGTACGGCGTCGACATCTCGAAGCTGCCACCTTTTGACGTAGCTATAAACACAGAAAGAATCCGTCCAGATAAGATAGTGAGGATAATTTCGCTACTGCGCGGGAGGGAAGAACTTGCACAAGGCGTACCCTCTGAGACGCGGCAACAGCCGCCTTCACAATCTAGATGAGAGTCGTGGCGATCGGAACGATTATATTTATATCAAGCTATATCGTTGAATTTGGATTGACTGCTCGCAGGAGGATAGGTGGCAACTTGGCACTGCAGCACCGGTATCGCCAAGTACGTTAGCCCTCTACGGGGCACCTTGTGTGAGTTTGCCTAGGCTGTTCTGTGTCCTCCACTTCATCCTTTATGAGCTTGTTTCAGTTAGGTGAACCTGAATGGAGAAGGAGACTCTATCTTTCAAGCCGAAGCTGAAGGCGAAGACATGGAATCCTGAGATCGAATCAGCCATTTTCGAGAAGTGGCAGGAAGAGGGGATCTTCAAGTTCGACGAGAACGTTGATAAGCCAACATTCAGCGTTGACACTCCGCCGCCGTACGTGAACACGCCAGTTCACATAGGGCAAGCCTACACTTATGTTTGGATGGACATGTTCGCAAGGTACAGGCGGATGACTGGGCACAACGTTCTGTTCCCAATGGGGCTTGACAAGAATGGCTTACCCGTCGAGGTGCAGACAGAGAAAACCTTCGGAATATCCATGCACGAGACATCTCGGGAGGAGTTCATCGAGAAGTGCAGACAAATCCTCACGGAAAGCGGAGACCGTTCACTGGACACCTTCAAACAGCTAGGGCTTAGCTGCAACGCTTGGGACCTTGAGCGCTGTCTCGGCGGAAGGTACGAGACTGACGATGCCGAATACAGAAGGCTGACTCAGGAAACCTTCATTGAATTCTGGAAGAAGGGACTCATCTACGAAGACCAGAAAACAACGAACTACTGCCCAGTCTGCGGGACGACAATTTCTGATGCGGAGGTAGAGTACGAGGAAGAAGAAACGACACTCAACTATATCAAGTTCAAAGTCCAGGAAACAGGTGAAGACATAGTCGTCGCCACAACCAGACCAGAACTGCTTTGTTCCTGCAGAACTGTGATCTTCAACCCAGATGACGATCGATACCAGCATCTGGACCGTTGCCACGCCGTTGTTCCTGCCTTTGGGCTCATTGTCGAGATTCAGTCTCACCCCTATGCGAAGCCAGAGTTTGGCTCAGGGTTGGTCATGATTTGCAGTTTCGGCGACTACAGCGATGCCAGAATCCTGAGAGAGCTGAACTTGGACCCGATCTACGCGATAGACGAGAAGGGAAGAATGAACAAGAACGCTGGCAAGTATAGGGGGCTAACAGTCCAAGCAGCAAAGGAGAGAATCATAGATGATCTTAAGTCAGAGGGGCTCATCGACAAAGCCGAAAAGATCCAGCAGAGACGTCCTGTTTGTTGGAGGTCAAAGAATCCGATCGAGTTCGTGCCGATGAAGGAATACTATCTTAAGCAGGTTGAGTTCAAAGACGATGTTCTACGTATGGCTGACCAAATGCGGTTCTTTGCACCTGAAAGCAAGCAGATCCTGATCGACTGGACAAACTCTGTTGGTATAGATTGGGTCATCTCGAGGCGAAGATACTACGGAACAGAGATTCCTCTTTGGTACTGTAGGAAGTGCGCGTACACCTATGTTCCTGAGCCGGAACGGTATTATCAGCCTTGGAAGGAGAAGCCTCCGATCGCAGATTGCCCGAAATGCGGAGGAAAGGAGTTTCGCGGGGAGGAACGAACCTTCGACACGTGGTTCGACTCAGCAACATCAGAAGTCTACATGCTAGGATACCTCTGGAACAGGGGCTTCTTTGAGAAGAGCTTTCCTTGCACGCTTCGACCTCAAGGCAAGGAGATCGTGCGGAACTGGCTTTACTTCACAATACTGAAGTCTTTTCTGCTGTTCAGAAAAGCGCCTTTCATAGACGCCTGGATACACATGCATGTCGTCGACGAGGAAGGCAGAAAAATCAGCAAAAGCGACCCAGAGACCTGGATTGACCCACAGGAAGTCTTGAAGAGATTTGGGGCTGAAGCCTTCCGCATATGGTCTAGTCTTGAAGGAAACATCACAAAAGGCGACATCCGTTGCTCCTTCGAAAGGATCGAAGGTACATCGAAATTCTTGACAAAGATCTGGAACATCGCAAGGTTTGTCTCGTCTTTCCCACGCGTGACAGATGAATATGAGCTGGCACCATTGGACAAGATGATTCTCACATATCTCAACGAGCTCATCATGGAGTGCCGCTTAGGGTACGAAGAGATGAACGCTTTCCGGGCGGCTACCGCCATACGCACATTCACTTGGAACATTTTCGCGGACCATTATGTGGAAGCCGCTAAATCGAGGGCCTACAACCGAAATGAAGCCTTTGGCACTAAGCTGCAGAGGGGCGCTTGGCACATGCTTCACATGTGCCTCGAGACTATCCTGAAGCTTCTGGCCCCAATTGCTCCTTTCATCACTGAGGTTTTGTGGCTTCAACTCTACTCACAGAAGAGCATCCACGTTCAGAGCTTTCCAGAGGAGAACCCTGACTGGAAGAGCGACTTAGCCACCCTGTTGCCAAAGTTCATGGAGCTCAACAATGCTATTTGGCGATACAAGAAGTCCAAGGGATTGGCGTTAAGCCAGGAATTGTCCATGCCAATATGCGTGCCGGTCGAGCTCGAACCCTTGAAACAAGATCTTAAGGTCATGCACCAGATCAGAAGCCTGCTGTTCGGGCAGCCCAAAGAGAGAGCAGAGAAGCTCTCTGAAGGCATCTACGCTCTAGACTAGTCTTTGCTAGCCGCCACACAATCCGGAGGTAGCATCAGGCTAGAGTGAACCTAGGAAGCCAGTGAGGTTGGCTTGTTTCTCAGGTTTACCTGTGACTATTTCTTTACCAAAAGCGAGATGCATGCCATCTGTGGCGGCTACTGTCGGCACACGCGTTTCCTTCTCAATCAGAGCCGCTTCTCGTTCCGGTCCGGTTAGTATCATTGGCATCCCGAAGTGCGTTATCAAGGTCATCTCAGGTTTGACCTCCCCCACAATCTTTGTTGCCTCATCTGTTGACATGTGTCCCTTCCATGGTTTCCCCGAGGGCCTTAAGACCGAGAGGATCAGAAGCCTGACGCCTCCATAGAAGTCGCAAACATCTTCGAAGTATTCTGAGTCGGGCATGTAGGCGAACTCTCCGAAGTCCTGAGTATCGAAGCGGAACCCAACCGAATCCGGGTCGGCATGGACAGCCTTGCTTGCCTTGACGTTGACATTGTTCATCGCGAAGCTTGTCCCGATCTTGGCTTCGATGACTTTCCCTGGCAGGTTCCTATGATATCTTGAGATCGCGGCGTCGCAGACGTCGTTTCCTTCTAGGACGCTGTGCGAAGCGGCCAGTATGCCCCTTTTCTGTGTTGTTCCATGGGTCATGGCTTCTATGAGAACGCTCGTGTCGTTTGAATGGTCTAAATGAGAGTGAGAGACAAGGATCGCATCGATCCTCTGAGGGTCCAACCCCATCTCAAGAGAGTAGACCAAGGCTCCAGGACCAGGGTCCACATGAGCGTTCACTTTGTTCGAGAGTATGCGAAGACCGCCAGTTCTTCTCTTCTGAGCTGTCATGACGAAGCGACCGCCACCAGTCCCAAGGAAAACTATCTCGTACACCCCGTAAACCATCCGCACAGTATGTTATGACCTATTGAGTATTGTTATCTAGCAATACTCCACTGATAAACGCTTTCCATACTGAACCTCATTCGACACTAGTTAGCCAACTCTTGAAGAGCGAGTTATTTATACTCAGACCTTAGAATGTTTGTTCGGTGCGGTTCATGAAGGCGGTCATCCGACTCGGAGGCTCGACTTTTGCTTCTCCGCCGAGCCCTGAACTTATACGGAGATACGTCAAAGTCATCTCAGGTTTGAGGGAACAAGGGCACGAGTTGGCCGTGATCGTGGGAGGGGGGTCGCTGGCAAGGCAGTTCATCCAGTTTGCCAGAGAACTGGGGTTGACCGTGCCAGAGCAAGATGAGGTGGCAATATCCGTTTCAAAACTCTATGCACAACTCTTGGCGATAAAGCTAGGCTTAGACTGGAAGGATATTCCAACATCAACGAAGGAGGCAGCTAGACTGTTTCAGAGCAGGAAAATTGTGGTTATGGGAGGGGTTAAGCCTGGCTGGACGACCGACACAGTTGCCGCATCAGTTGCCTCCAAGATCAACGCCGATCTTATTGTGAAGGCCACAGACCAAGACGGGGTCTACACGAAGGACCCCAAGAAGCACCCTGATGCTAGAAAGCTTGACAGGATAAGCTTCGACGAATTAGACCTCTTTCTAGAAGAGGACAAGCACACAGCGGGGATCCACCAGATCATTGACCCCGAAGCGGTCCGGATACTAAAGAAGAGAAAGATGAGAACCATTGTTGTGAACGGGTTCGAACCGGAGAACCTAGCGGCCGCCATAAGGGGGGAAGAAGTGGGAACTGTCATCCAGTGATCGAAGGCTTCTGATTTATGGGGCTTCCTTTTTCTGGAGTTTCTCTGCCAAGCTTGAGGCTAGGATCAGGATCCAGTCGCCTGGTTCCGGCGGCTTCATGCTTGCGCTTCCAGCGTTGACTTGCCTGCGAGTTGTCTTTTCGCCTGTCGTTGGATTGATCCATGTCACCTCTAGGGGGCCTTGAAGGCTAGTAAGGCTCAAGTCTATTTCTTGCTCTTGTGGTGCATACAGTACTGCGGCTTTTCGGTCCTCGGTTCTGGCCGCTACAACGAATCTTTCGATGTTCTGTAGACCCGGCTGTTCTGCTAAAAGACTCTGGTCGGGGAGTAGGGTCCACCAAGGCATCTCAGAGAAGACCTTCTTGATGCTGCAAACGGCCTCAACACCAGGAAGCTTAATGGTTTTTCTCCAAGGCTGTGCCACGCCGACATGCGGGTGATTGATTGGCACTTCTGGCTTTCTGGCCCAAGACCATACTCCGTTTGTCCCATAAGACACGCCTGCTGTCGGTGCTGTTAGGAGGCTCCAGCAAGTGGCTCTGCGGACTTGGTGTGGTGTTATAGGGGTGTGTATGTGGTATGCGAGATGCGCTTCGTAGTTGGGTTCGAGGTTTATGATCGGTCTTGCTGGTTCTAGGAGCCAGTCCCTGCTCGGAGGACCTTGGCAAAGCCATTTCAGAGTGTCTTCGTCGACACCGTGGCCGCTTTGGTATCCGATTATGTCAAGCCATTCCTCATGTTGGAACTCGGGAAGAATCCAGTGCTTTCCGCAGAGGTGCATGGCTACTGGATGTCTGTTCTTATCCGGGAACACTCCTCTGCCGATCCTTCTCCAACGGTCAGTGTCTTCACCCGTGTACCTTCCATCCCCGCCGAGAATCCAGACCAGAACGTATGCGCCGTATCTTGCTGTAAGGTACTGTGCAAGCTGAGTGGCGTCTTCTTCAGCAAGCGTCCGTCCCGGGTCTATGTCAATTGCGGCTGCCCATAGCAGTACTGGAGCCGCCACTAGACCATGTTCATTCAGCGCTGGGAATTTGGGGTCAAGACGCTTGAAGAAGGCTACGTTAAGGCTCTGGATTCTGTCTTTTCCTTCGTAGGCTTTCTCTCCGTGAGAGTCGAGTGGTCCGCCTCTCCAGTGTGTTGTCACGAACTGGACAGCCGTGAACCCTTGCTCCTCTCTCACCTTGAGGTATGCGTTCCACTCGTTAAGGGTGGATTTGATTGCGCCGTGCCACGCGGTGTCGGCGAGCCAGAAGAATGGGGTTCCGTCCGTATGGATTAGATATCGTCGGTTGCCGGACAAGCGCAAGGGTCCATGAACGTAGAGGGGGTTGTCTCCTTCATAGGGCATGGTCTTGAAGCTTCCAGTCTGGTTGTGAAGCCCTCTATCGTCCCTGTTTGAGCAGGCGGTTGCATACGTCCATACTCCTATCTCGTCGGGCATGAACCGGACGCGCCACGTCGAACCCTCATCCCAGAAACCGCGAGCGAGCAACGTTCTGCCGCTCGGGGCCTTGAAGACACAATTGAGCGTCACTGTTCTGAACGGGTCAGCATGGCTGGTCTTGCTGTTGAACTCAACTTCAAAGGCGCCCCACTTGTGGACAGCTCTCAAGATGTTACCACTTCCAGCTGGGCTATGCTGGCAGGTGCTGAATCGGAACTGACTGCTTTACTTGTATGTTGGCGTGTTCGTGAATAGCTTCTTGACGACGTTCACTGAGAGCTTCGGCTCCCTGATTCTCGTGAAGATTCCTTTCCTGTTCAAGGTCGTTCTTCTAGGGCTTTGTCCAGTCCTAAAGTCAGCGAAGTTCCAGATGTGCCCTCCGACCACATAGTCTTTGGAGACCAAGACCTCCCAGTAGAGTCTGATCATTTCCGCTTGGTACTCCTCCGACCACATTTCCGGAGGATCCCTGTGAACCCCCGCAATCGCGTCTGCGCCGAACTCTGTCACGATCAATGGTTTGTCGGGGTATTTCTTGTGGATCTCATCCAAGGTTTCGCTTAGAGTGGTTCTTGCTTTGTCCAGTTCCCCACAAAGAGTGTACCACCCATAGTAGAAGTTGTGGCACAACACGTCGACCATGTCTAAGGCTAAGTCGTTCAAGTGCCTGTGTGAGGCGAAAGTTATGGGCCGCGTGGGATCTGCTTTGGTCGCTTCTTCCTTGACTTCCTTAAACAGTATTCTGAAGTCTTCTCTTTCGCTGTCTGGCTCGTTGAACAGACTATACATGATAACCGAAGGTCTGTTCTTGTCCCTCTGGATTGCTTCACGGGTCATCCGTCTCACTTTCTCGATGATCTCTGGGTCGTCGAACCGTTCGATCGCCGCACGGAAGCCCGAGGTAGGCATCTCGAGAATGATAAGGAACCCGTTCTCGTCTGCTAGGTCCAAGTGACTTCTTGAATAGGGGTAGTGAGAGGTTCTGAACGAGTTGCAGCCAAGCTCCTTCATCAGGCCATAGTCCCTCCTCAGAACAGCACCGTGAAGGGTCTTCCCGAGAACAGGGAAGTCTTCGTGCCGGCAGCAGCCTTTCAGGAAGACTGGACGCCCATTCAACAGGATTTTCCCCTTCTCGACCCTCACGGTTCTGATGCCGAATCTCGTGTCTTTCATGTCAGCTTCGGTCTCTTCGTAGCTTACGCTTGTCCTCAGCGTGTATAGGTGAGGCGATTCTACGCTCCAGAACTCGGCGGCTCTGATGAGGATTCTGTCGTTTATGGTTTTCTCGGATTTCGGTGCTATCATGACCCTGACCGGTTTTTCAGGGGTAACGGCTCCCTCATCAAAGACCTGGAGCGTCAGCTTGCAGAAGAGTCTGGCGTCATGTCCGTTCAGTACTGTGACGTCAATGTCTACTACACCGTCGTTGCCTTGAATGTCCGTTCTTATGGTTACGTCCTTGATGTGTAGCTTGGGAACTGACATGAGGTATACTTCGCGTTGGATTCCGCCATACTGGAAGAAGTCGAAGTATGTCTGGTTCATCCCTTCGCCGGGCGGAACTGTCTTCTTCGTTAGGGTGTCGTCAACCATGACGGCGACACGGTTGGGCTCACCGAACTTCAGAGCTGTTTCCGCTCTAAAAGCGAAGGGAGTGAAGCCACCTTCGTGCTCACCTAAGTAGGCACCGTTGACCCAGACCTTAGCCTTGTAGTTCACGCCTTCAAAGCCGATGAGAGCTAGCCTTGTGTTCCAGTCTCTCGGGACATAGAACTCTCTTGCATACCAAGCTGTGCCTTCATACCATGTGTACTTTGAGTCCTGCTCATTCCACGATGCAGGTGCGTAGAGTCTGTCCCAGCCCTTGAAAGACTGGAGCTCAAACCATCTCTCCTGTTCGCCTTTCTTCTCGGGGTCAATCTTGAAATGCCAGAAACCTGAGAGGTCAACCATTTCACGCTCGAACTTGGGCTCAATCGCCATTATCACATCTCCTCCACATCGAAGCCGAATCTTATTCTCTATTAACTTTATAAAAGGTTTTACGATACTGCTAGGAGATCCTGGCTTGACCAGAAACCGAAAGAGTAATAGAACCCAGAACCATAATAGTGAAACGTTCCGCGGGGGTAGCAGAGCTAGGTCAACCCTTCCCAAAGGGACTAGATGCGCGGAGCCCCAGGGCACAACCGGGGCGCGTAAGACTCAAGATCCCGTCCCGAAGGGGTGCGTGGGTTCAAATCCCACCCCCCGCACTATTCAACGAACCCTCCCCACTTTTTAGGAGGGTTGTTTGCGTTTTCTGTAAATCTTGTAGCCGTCTCTTTCGGTGACGTATTCGAATCCAGCCTCGATAAGCTGCTTGTCTTCTTCTATCGTGTGGGCGACCCTGTCCGTGTGTTCGTCGTCTCCGAAGTCGACGAGCTGCGTGTAAACAAGCGTGTTATTGATGTCCCTGTGGCCGAGCACTTTCATGACGTGGAGGAGGTCTTTCGTCTTGTGGTAATCCATTGTGGCTTTCCAATGCCTAAAGAAAAAAAGCTGAAGTTCCTAGAAGGGTTTGGCCATCGATGTCGACCCCCCTTTCTACTTGTAACGTTAGAAGTAATATTTGGCGGTAACACTCTTGAAGAAGCAGATAGGCGTTTGGGTTGACGCTTCCGTTTGGCATGCTTACAAAGAGCTGTGCAGTAAAGAGCGATTCCGTCCAGCAGAGCCTGCAGACAAGTTTCTACAGCTTGTATTGCACGAGAAGTCTGGGGTCTCCTTGCTTAGTTGGATGGAGACAGTAGGAAAGGCTGAAGGTCTCGAAGCTTACGTGCGTGTGTTGCTGGGTTGGTATAAGAGTGAGAAGTTGTGGATGTATGTCACTGATGAGGATGAGGAGCCCATAGAGCCCATGTTACTCGAGGCTTTGAAGCATGTGATGGATCCAAAACTACGTAGAGAAACAGAAGAAGCGCTCACAAGAACCAAAGAGAAACCAAGCGGAAACTGATGGCGTAAGCTTTTGAACGCTACCCAAGCAATACGTTGGTGGGAGTTTGAAGCTTTCCCGGTCTACCATGAAACCTAGTCAGGACGACGTTCAAACTTTCAAGTCAGTAATGATGAGGATGGGAAGATTTAGCTTCTTGTTTCGTCGACTGAGTCGTTAATTTTTCGATCTTTTGTCGAAAGACTCTCCATCGCCGCTCATTATCATGGACCAACATGGCAGATTCACTTGAAAGATCCGCTGCCCTGTCCAACAGTTCTGAAGCTGAATATAGCAATTCAGGATACCTCTTCACCATCGAAATATCTTCTCTTATGGATTTAGGATCGAAATCAACCTGACCCAAAATCAGGAGAGCTCTCTGGAGCAACTTCGCCATCAGATTACTCAGATGTGCTGCTTGCTAATCGTTTATTATGATTCTGTGCCGTTCTCCCAAAACATCTTCAATTGTTGGAATCCTGATTAGTTGAATGGCTGTTTCCCAGGAGTTTTCCATAGCCTTTGACAACCATGCACCTGCCTTCTCATAATCTTCTGAAATATCACTCATTTTGCGCTTGAGCTTAGATATTTCTGCAGGCTCGCCTTCTCCTTCCATAAACAGAAGCCCATCATGTTGTATGGCCGCTTTTTCGTTGAGATCTTCACATCCCATGTAGGGGTTTCCTTCGGCTTTTTCTGTTTGGCGCAAATTGATCCATCTGTCTGCCAGCATTTTCAATGCTTTTGAAGCGCTCTATATCTCAGTAGCCGTTTCCAGGGGTGCTTGACCGTAATACTTCTCATGCTCTCGATGATACTTAGAAAGATTGATATGATCTGTAACAGACTTTCTTTTGACATAACCCAGGTCGCCTTCAATCAAAGAATCCTTTCAACGCAAACAATGCTTCTTATGAACCATACACGTTTATGTTCCACTTTCTTGACGTGCGCTGCAGATTAACTGTAAAGTCTTTTACAATTCGTGCGGAATAAATTCGAATTCTCGGAATTTTCGTGTAGTGGCTTCGGATATCATCTCTAGTTTTGAATGAAAGTTTGAACCTACCTCGAACTATCATCAAACCTTGCACAAGGTTAACGCCAAATAAAGCATGCAACAACTCGCCCAAAAGAGCAGATAAATCATCACTAGACAGAAAAAAGAGGGTTTTGCGGGTGATGTCTCCGCACTGCAGGGAGTTCAAATCCCTCCCCCCACCAGATTTCTGTTCATCCAAGATGTTTATCCGATAGGTTTAACTATTCACGTTCTGATACCGCTATATGGTGGATTCATTGGTTATCCGCAGTTTCACCGTTGTTCTGGAGGCAGCTGAGGAGGGAGGATTCATTGTCAAGTGTCTAGAGCTCCCAGTTGCTACTCAAGGTGAAAACAGAGACGAAGCCTTAAGAAACATAAAGGAAGCCATAGAGGGCTATCTAGAAGTTAAAGCCGAGCTTCTAGGAAAGAGGGCTAGAGGAGAAAGGGTTGAAATAGCCGTTGAAGCTCCCTCTACTCTCGTGGCGTGAGGTAATCAAAGTCTTAGCCAACGCGGGATTCAGAGTCATAAGACAGAAAGGAAGCCACCTAATCCTCGCAAAGAACGAGTATGTCGTCCCTATCCCGAAACACAAGGAAATCAAAAGAGGCTTGCTTATCGAAATCATAGCTGAAGCGGGTCTCACACGAGAAGAGTTCCTCAGACTTTTAAGAGAAAAATGAAGGCTCCCAGTAAATCCTCAAACCCCACCCCCCATCATATAAAGACTGGAATATCCATAATTGATCTTGTTAACAACTTGCTTAATCTTCTGAGGAGAAAAGTAGATCAGAAATGGAGGAGCTCGCCTCTTGACAAAGCGAAAACAGCTTATGATTTTACTCAATTGATGTCATTACATATGTCGTGATTCGTTTCATTCTAACTGGAAAATAGGCTCTCAATCACAAAATGTGTCATGACAGGTTTGTAGGGTGGGTCTATATTCGAGTCAAACTTCCATTCCCCGCAACAAAAAGGGGGTCTTCACATGAGTATGGAGTCTGTCATTGAGGTTTGTCCCGCGAGAAAAGGATTTGAGGACTCATTAATACGAATCTAACAGGGGTAAGCTCATGTCCCCCGCATCATCTTTCGACGATGACTTCCTGTGGTATGTTGAGCATCCAGAAGCTTTCGAACAATATAGAGGAAAGCATGTAGCCATTTGGAACAAGCGCGTAACAGGACATGGGAGCTCTGCCAAGAAAGCATACCAGATGGCGAAGAAGAAATATCCCGAGTCTAAGCCGACCCTTGCCTTCATACCCAGAGAGCAAGAGCTCATCCTTTGAAGGGATTGTTCTTCCCCTATAAGCGTGTACGTTCCGATATCTTTGGAGAAGTCTCGATACAGTAGCCAAGATCCATCTACAAGGCAGAGAAGAGATAGGCGTTGACGTCATCGTTGACAGTGGAGCCGTAATCTCCATTTTCCCCAAAAGCCTATGCGACATCTTAGGATTGAACTTTGACTAGGGCAAGAAAGCGAGTGTCAGAACAGCTACAAGAGAAGAAATTCGAATCAGAGTTCATGCATAAATCCCCCCTTCTGCACTAGTACGGACAGGGTTCCCATCGTTTTCTAAGGGTTGATGGGGCAGGGTGGGTCCTGACGTAGAGGGGGATCCTGCATTTCTGATTTGGCGTCAACATCGGCCGGCTCCTGAGGCTTAAACGCGGGGCAAGGCAAGGTTCAGAAGGCCCAGATGGGTTCCCTGACTCCGAGATGTTGACCTTCTTTCTTCACACTGTGCGCAGAAAAAAATTTTTTCCTTAAATAC
>CAYXIF010000014.1:0-50691 GCA_964465575.1 uncultured Candidatus Bathyarchaeia archaeon
TTGAAAAGTGGGATAATGCTAACAGGCAGGCTTGGATATGGGTGAAGGTTCCGAGCGTAAGTAGCTCTGCAGATACTGTCCTGTACTTATACTATGACAGAGACCAACCTGACAACACAAACTATGTGGGAGACACAAATTCGGCTCAGGCGGAGAACGTATGGAACTCTAGCTTTATTGCCATCTATCACATGGCGCAAACGCCCAATAGCACCATCTACGACAGTACCAACACAAATGCCGATCTGACCTCATACGGTTCAATGACAGCAAGTAATCTGGTTGACGGCATGATAGGAAAAGCTATCGATTTCGACGGTTCCAATGATCGCTTAGACAGTTCCGCGCAAATCACTTTTGAATCGTTTACCTTTGAGGTGTGGGCCAAAGCAGACACGTGGTCTAACTGGAGAACCTTTATTGCTCCTGACGGTGACGCCAGAGACTTCTGTACCAACGCAGGCAGACTGACCTTCTGGGACGCCGTGGAACGTACTATTGGACCAATTCTATCTGGTACGGATTGGAAGCACCTAGTTGCCCGCTACAATGATACAGCTTCTTCGAGCAGACTAAGAGGCTTTGTTAATGGTACGATAACCGGTCAGACATCTAATCCTAGTTACAGCTCCCTCACAGGCGTAGTTCGCATCGCATCTTGTCTTTATGGTGGATCATACGTGGATTTCTGGGACGGTAGACTCGATGAAGTCCGTATCTCCAACACGGCGAGAAGCGATGCTTGGATCAGAGCCAGTTATGAAAGTGGAAGAGACGATTTGCTTGACTATGGGAGTGAAGAAATCAAGTGATGAAAAAGGACCTACTGAGTCTGCCGTTTCATGCCTAGTCTAGAGTTGAACTCGCATGCATGGGTTGGAATTCTCGTTTCCTGTTCAAGGAGCGGTACGACTCAGACCCAAGGATTCAGCGTTTGAGATCTTCTTCTCTTTTGACTAACATATCATTGATCGCTTACTCAGAATGAATCTGACTGCTTGTTTCAGGGTCATTTTTGAAGGGACCTTGAACTTTTTGCCTTCCAAGTTCTTCACATTCATCTTGCCACGCTCAACAATCAAGAAACCGACCAGACGGTTGGTGCTATCAAGCAATCTCCAGATGACCTTCCCAGTCTTCGTACTCTCTTCACCGGTCAGTTCATCTAAGGGAGCACTTATTAAATGGGGGAGAAAGTGTCTTATGGTCGCCTGACACTGAAAGAAAAGTCTGAACTGTCTTACTGCCGCTCCCCTTCTGATCCGAGGATCCTTCCAGAATGAGACTTTATGACTTCACAAAGGGGCATAGACCATACCCCGAAACGAGTAAGAGAATGGCTGATCGACTCTCCGGAGAGTCGATCAGCTGAGCTTGCAAGCTTGTGCGTTGGACTGTGCGATAGTGCAGTCGAGGATTGGCAGACACAATCTGCAGCTACAACACAGTTCATCTAGACAGGTGGTGAGGCAGCTGCGCTTTGGGTTTCGCTTGATCCGTACTTTCTAACTCTCGCTAAGGATAAGCCTACGGCAGCCGCGAAAAGAATCGCAGCCAAGAAGCATGTGTACATATAGTCAGATTCGTAGACTGCTTTTACAGAAAGAGGGCCATCTACATTCAGATACAAGGATCTTGAGTTAGTGAGCTGGCCGTTTATCGTCCAGCCAACGAAGCGGTACCTGACTCCCAGAAGACCAGACCAATCTGGCGATAGCATGAGATCGGGCGAATCCAGATAGATTGAACTTCCCTTGGACATCCACCTTGAATAGGAAGGCCCAAAAGCGGAAGTGACTTCAACATAGTATTCTGTCCTCCAATCCACAACAACTGTCACGTTACCTCTGTCCACCACAACGGAAGTGACCGGCGTCGAGATAATGACACCTATGTCCGGAAATTCCCAGTAGGAGAACAATAGCCTGGTCTCGTTACCTAGTAGAACAGACTCTGGCGCTTTCAGGGTCACCATCGTTCCTAGTGGATAGGAACCTGCCCCAAGGATTGATGGGTCTTCTATGCCCGCGATGATTGCAACAGTTCCTGACTTGAGCGGCCATACCACGTTGTAGGGGATGAGAGATGGCAGATAGACTGATTGGCCAAAACTGCCCTGGTAGAGCATACTAAGCGCATGTAGATCTAGAGTGGAGGGATAAAGAACTTGGTCGCTAGTTGCTCTGTAATACATCAGCTCGGGACCATCGGCCGTGTCCTCAGAGGTTGCATGGCCCAACCCAACCGCGTGTCCCAGTTCGTGCATGGCAACGTTCCTGACAAACAAGTGCCTAGCTGTTCTCGAGTAAGTGGTAATGCTTATCCTTACTGGCGGTATTGGCTCGTGCGTCAATGGGTTCCATCTGTAGACTGTCTCACCTACAGACCCAGATATCGCATTCTGACTGAACGTAATTATGACATCGTAGGAGCTCGTTGAGTTGACTCCACCCACATAGAAAGCATATCTCATGTTCGGCAGCGCCTTGTCAGAGTACTTGTTTCCGTAGGCCTGGATGCTCAGCACCCAGCTGTCAAGCGCATCACGCACCGCGACAATGTAGTCAGGGCTACTCCATTCGCCAGTTTCCGCAAGTACTTTCAACGGAAATCTATTCCAACGGAAATCCTCCAGCAAGACTGAGGGGGATGCTGCAAGCGATTGGAATACTCCTAGATCCGTTAAGCTAACAGTCAAAGCCACTGCTAAGACAAAGGCAAGACCAGCGTTCCCCCGCCGCCAAGCCTGAGGCCGTTTGATCATTGTGTTTGTATCTACGAGCAGTTCAGTAAAAGGTTTCGGTAAGTTGAGACTGACCAACTTCCGTTCACTTGTGACAGCGAGAGGCTGGGTTTTGAGGGGGGATGCGCGACCCCCAGTCTGAGGCTCTGAAACAGACTGTAGTTTGCCGCCCTGCCCTCTAGGAAGCGTATTGCTAATACTAGAAATAAATGAGTTATGAATCGTCAAACTATCTCTGAGCTATCAATTCCACAAGATGAATCCAACCTCAGACACTTCCTACCCAAACTAGATGCACTTACGAGCAACCGCAGAAGAAAGCCAGCGATTCTTCAGTATCTTGCTTCAGAAACATTCTTTCGCAGCCTTTAGAAAGCAATGAAGCCTCTGGGATAACAAAGGCAAGGAGAGTAAAGGCATGCTCCACGGGCCTAGAAGTTGCGTAGTAATGGCAGTACTAGTCACCTTTGTACCTATGGCGTACGTGCTGGCGTACACAACGGGCTTTCATCAAAACGACATCAGAAGTGTATGCAAGTACGTAATGGAGGCATTAGAGTATTACGTAGCAAAGGTCTTACCAGAATTTCTGCGTCAAGCAAGTCTTGTTCCCGGCTAGGTCCACAGTCTTCCATTCGTCCAGCTAATCACTCCTGCATGAATCGAGGCAACGGCCACAAGAACAGTTGACGCGCTAGACGTGCATGCGCTGGAGCAACAGGCTGAGGCTGGACGCGAGAACTGTAGTGTCAGACAGCTGATGAAGCATCTCGAGGAAAAAACACTAGGGTTGTGATGTCCGCGAGGGAATAGTTGACCTTCTCTTTGCCAAGTAGTATCCAGCGAAAAGTACTGTGCCAGCGATCATTGCCACCGCTCCAAGTCTAACGGACACCAAGTCTGATGGAAGGATTGATGCTACGGTCAAAAGATCCCCAGTCCCCGTAGCGCGTCCTGGCACGACCAAGATCATTTCCGGGTCTATCACAACGTTCCCATACGGTGTAGTTACGTTGATGTCCTTGACCAGTGTGAGCGTAGTTGTGTTCATGGCTGAATCATATGTCGTCTTCCATTCTTCCAGCGGAACGCCGAAGGCGGAAAGGTCCATGAACAAGGCTTTGCTGGGTGTGAAGACCCATCCGTGGAAGCCGAATCGTCCACCATCTACTTTCTCTGTAACATTGAGACGGCGGAACTGGCTTTTTACGAAGGTGCCTGAAGCATTGTTGATTACTACGCCGTACAGGTCAAAGCTTTCTGTCAGGTTGTAGAAGCCCGTTTTTGCCAAGGTGCCGTCAGAGTAGACTGTCCTCTCCGTAACCTCTATGTTGAGGCTGAAATTCTTGACGTAGACATCTGTGGAGTTGTAGAGCCACTGTAGTGTCTTGTTGAGGCTATGACCTAATGCATTCTTCAAGCCTAACTGTGAGGCGGGAGTAAGCCAGCATCTCGCGAGCAATGGAGCATTCATATGCTTGTCCCACAGTTCGTAGAATTTCTCATCCATCTTCTGCTTAAAGGGGGGCTTGATGAACTCGGGGATTTCAACGTCAATGAGATCATCTATGTGCTTGATCTTGAGTTCGTCCCATTTTGTTTCCCACTTCTCCATCCATTCTTCCCATTCATCCCATCTCTCAGCCCATTCTCCATTCCAGGCTTCATGCCATTCTTCCCTCCACCTTCTCTCCCAGTCGGTTCTCCATTGAAGGCTTAAGCTTGCCCATTTCGCCATCATCTCATTCCATCTCTCTCTCCATTCCCTGTGCTCTTCTTCCCACCGGTTCTTCCAGTTTTCCCATTTCGCTGACCAGTCTTCCCTATGCTCCCTGAAATACTGCTTCGTTATGTTGAATGCGGTCACAGTTAGATTAGCTGCCAAGGTAAGATCAAAGTGCACGAAGTCTTCTCCATTCTTCAGAAAGCCTTTGGCAGTTATCGCCTGAGCCGGAGACGCAGCGCTCGCCGATAGCACAATCGCTGCCAGAAGCGTGCTCAAGGACATCGTCTTTGCGGTTCTTCCCATTATTCCACCTTCTTGCCAAAAGACGCCAAAACTGTGCTCCTCGCCTGTTTTAAGCTTTTTCTTTCAGTTTTCTGGAAGACAGAGGTTCCAAGGATCCGAACTAAGATTCGAAGAATCAGAACCCTAATGCAAGAGAGAAGCCAGCAGCAAGATAAAGAACCACCATAGACACTATGGCTGCCCTTTCCGTTCTTACTCCCTTAGCCATGGAGACAGCAGTCGTCAACAGGCACAGAGAATAGCCCATGGATGCCAACATGATCACTTGAGCAGCCATCAAGCTGAGCTTTATGTAGAAAAACGTGCATGCTGTCCAGACAGACGGAAGTGCCAATGACGGCAGAAGGGCGTAACACGAACCTATCAGCAGGCGTCCGACCCCCTCCCTTTGTCTACCGTACAGGATGAAGGGAACGATGTTTCCAAGCAAGTTTATGACAATCCAGCCTGCTACAAAAAGGATTGGAGCGTAGATCCATGGCAGGATGGGCTTCTCAGTGTAGAGAAGCAGGACAGGAAGGAGTCTGGCCTGGTAGGTGATCCACATTCCATAGACCATAATAGTCACAGCGGAAGGAAGCAACAGTTTTGGCGATTCATATAGGTACGAGAAAAGGCTCTGCATCGTGAGAGCGCTGCTTAGGCACCTAAGCCATGCTAGGCCCTTCTCGCCCTTAACGCCCATTGATGCGAGTTTCTCCTCGCTCTCTATCAGAAGCCGATATGCGGCCTTGCCCTTGGAGGAAAGCGTGTATCTTTTTTGCTCATCTTGAGTGATCAGGTCATCCATAAGGTCAATGTTGTAGTAGAGTGTCCCGACGCTCACTCTGAGTTTTGCCCTCAGATCCGTGAAGCTGGCTGAATCTGCCTCTCCTATTGTCCTTACTATGCTTCGCCTTAGAGGGTGACCAAGCATCGTGTAGAGACGGGAGATCTCGCTCTCGGAGGCGGTCATGTTACCTACCAGAGAACATTATCTTACGCTGCAAATAGCAGTTATTATCTGAACATCCATTTCTGTCTTTTATATTCTGTGTGCCAATGTGAAAGAGGCCCCATCATCAGGGTGATATGCGCACTGTCTGCGTCTAGGCCGAGCGGAGACATGCAAGGCTTGTTCTCTCTCAAGAACAGAATGCGCAAGTGACATAAGTGACTTTGTCGCAATTACTGTGAGGTTATGAACATGCCATACTGCCCCAAATGTGGCATAGAAGTGCCTGAAGGCAGTCGTTTCTGCCCAGGGTGTGGACTGGAAATCGCCGCTACCGAAGGTCAAAGGGCGCGCGGGACAGTTGTGCAGAGACCGATAGGAGTTACGATACTGGCTGTTCTACAGGTTCTAGGCGGTCTTGCTTTCTTGGGTCTGGGTCTCATTATGTTAGCCATATCCGGCTTTCTACGGATAGCCGGGTTAGGGCACTTGGATATGTTCATAGCCTTCTTGGGTAGCCTTATAGTAGGCGCAATAGGGGTCGTGATGATCGTTCTCGGGATCTTGGGTTTCGCACTAGCATACGGGTACTGGAATGGCAGTGGTTATGCCTGGCCTCTTGGCCTAGGTGTTGCCCTGGTCAGTCTGCTCATTAGGCTGTTGTCATTGCCTAGTGGCCTGATTGGTGTCCTCATAGATGTATTGATCATCTACTATCTGACGAGACCCCATGTGAAGAAATGGTTTGGCAAGAGATCTTAATGCCGCACTACTGACGCAACCAAATCGAGTATGCAGCGAATGCTGGGAGGGGATTGGCTTGGGATTCGCCTCGAACCTCGTGAGAAGCTTAGTTCTGTCTCTGGTCTTTGCTGTCGCTTTTTCTTTTCCTATGGTCCTGCATGCGCTAGAAGAAGATTTCCGTGTCGTGCATGTTCCGGATGAGTTGGAGCAACTTCTTAGAGTGGCCGTTTCCTTCGTATATCCCTTAGCAGCTTTCAAGTTGGGTCAAGGAGCCGCTTCCAGAAGCCGTGCCACGATTTCAGGGTTCACGCTTGGAGTTGCCCGAGCTTCTGTTGAGACGATAGCTCACCCATACTATCTGATAGACTCTGGAGCATTCATGGGTGACGCGTTGATGGCGATTCAGCTTTATGTTCCATCTGAGCCCTTGGAAGCCGTGTCTGGGTTCCTTCTGAGAAATCTGAACTACATACTTCTGGGAACCTTCATTTCAAGCCTAGGCGGGCTCCACCGATACCTAGATCGGCTTTCCAAGCCACTTAGAAGAAAAAGCTTGGCTGGCAATCGCGTGCATTTTTTCAGGGATTACTGGTCGAACAGGTATATGTTTGACAAGAACAAGTTTCCTGAGAGTCCTTCCCTTGACCTCAGTACAGGAGACAAACCCCACAGCGTTTCTCCTGAACTCTTTCTGAGGCGGCAAGGCCAGTACGTCGAAGCTGTCGACGCGTACAGCAATAGGATTCTTGCCTCCGATCTACAAGATCCCGAGAACCTTGCTGCGCGGTTTGAGCCGGTATGGAACCCTATACCAGTTGCTGTTGAAAAGAAGATCACAAGGTGGGTGATGCCCTTGTCGGTTTTTCTTTCGGTTCTTTCAGTCTTTCTGTCGGCAAGGAATATCTTTCCTATAGTGGGAAGCCTCACGAGGTATCTTCAGTTCGTTTCGTTGCGGGACTTGCTGTTTTTCGTTGCCAACTGGGGATCAGTTCTGCTCAGCACCGTATTTCCAGTTTTGCTTGTCTTCATTCTCACCTCTGTTCTCATAGTAAAGGTCAGGCACCTCCGGGACATGAAGCCAGAGAGTTCTCTCACCCTTCTCTTCCTAACCATACTCATGCCTATTCTGACATATGGCGTTTCCAAAGTTGCTCTTGCTCAGATGACGGGAGACTTGGGAACGGCCAAAATCTGGCTACCTATACTCTCTGGCTCCCTCGCAATCCTCTTCGCATCTTCGCTACGGATCAGGGACTTTGAAAACGTCTCGATCTACCTCTACCAGACTGCATGGAACGACATGGAGCCGCTATGGTACCAACAGGACAAACCAGTCTGGGCCAAAGCGGACTTCTATTGGGTCCTTAGGTACATGTACTTCTGGCCGATCGAAATGACCGTCCCATTTCCGCATACTGACTGGGAGAGGGTAGAGGTTTGGGTCAACGCAAGAACTGCCCAACCAGAATGGATAGCAACTGACTATCATTACAGAGAGCTTTGGTACGAAGTAGTCGGCTACATCCCAAGGATATTTATCGACTTCGATCCGAACTTCCACACTCCTCTACCTTTGACTTTCAGTGATGAGCTTGACTATATGCAACAGGTTCTTTTCCAAAGGCTAAGCATCCTCAGCCATATTTCGTCACAGGTGAGATATATCCGAAAGGGTAGATGGTACAATTTATGGGTTGGGACAAGCTTTGAGAGCCAATTGAGGGCAACGCTTAGACAGATGCACCCGGAAGAGGCTCTGACACAGATAACTGGGTCAAAGATGCTCGCCTCTCGTCTAGCTTCGTTGCACTGGAAAAACTGGAGATATGCTCAAGGAGCTGACAGAAAGGACCTGTATTCAGCTGTGGCCAAGAACTACGCCGCAACTTTGATGGCCCAGTACTGAGCAGTCCAAGACCGCCAGTGACAGGGGCTTTTTACCACAAAGCTTAAGTTAGGTTCTTGTGACAGTGAAGTCCACTATGGAGGAGAAATGATGATCGGAGCTGTTGTTTTCGTCATTTTCTTTGTCCTATTCTTGGTCCTGACCTTAGAAGTCCCGACATTGCCGCCGGGCGATATGATTCACAATCTTCTTGAGATACCAAGAGTGAACTACCCTATTGTGGGGATTCCAGCGTCTCTTCTCATTACAGCAATAGTAAATGGTGTTGTCTACGGTTTCCTAGTATGGCTGGCATATAGCATTGCTAGTGCTGCGACTCGATCCAGGAAAAAGAAGGAGGAAAGGTATCAGCCTCCGCCAGCAGTGCCACCTCCACCGCAGTATTCTCCGCCACCAGCAACACCGACCCCAACAACACCTCCATCCAGCCATACACCGCCGCAGTACGTTCCCATACCAGTAATGCCACCTGCACGATACGTGCCGCAACAGCCTGCGGCTCAATACCCGCCGCAGACAATACAGCAGCCCAGTCAAGGAGTAACAGGCATGGAAGGAGCGACTAGCGAAGAGTTAACGGTCTCTGCCGAAAACCTTGTGGACAAAGTCAAGGAACTACTTCATGAAGGGAATGTTACAAGGATCATCGTCAAGGATGAAAAAGGAAGGATCCTTCTCGATATGCCAGCCAGTGTCGGAGTTGCGGGTGCAGTGGCAGCCCCATGGCTTGCTGGCCTAGGTGCGATAGCAGCTCTAGCAACAAAATGCACCATAGGCGTTGTAAGACAGAGATAAAAAACGCATCATAGCTGCTTTCCGGAACATCTGACGTATGCGTGTTTGCGATCTACATTTTGCCTTCACAACTAGGATATGAGACGTCCTTCAGTTATAGATTAAGACGCTAACATGAGTGAGACAGGATCAGTTTCATGGCCGGGGCAAGTAACACTTCCAGCTGGAAGCACGAGCCGAGTAGACCGCCAATTCATCAGGAACATCATTATTCTTTGCGTAGCTGTTGCCTTATTCATATTGCCGGACCCCTTTACAGACATACTGGCGATCTGGCTCATAGGAAAGGCTGGTTTGCGGACGAGTCTGAGGGCAAAGAATATCTGGAAGATGGGCCTCGCAGAGAGGAGCACATCTGGCGTGACTGACTGATTTGGGTCAGGTATATTATTGGTCTCTATCTTCTGATGTTAAGAAGCATTTTATGTAAGACTTAAATCTACTGTTTGGTGAGTATATTCGGTTCGGGTTCTCAGGTGTGAAATGCGTGTCAAAGACGGACAAGAACAATTCTCGCCCTAGAGTTCCCTATATTCTGGAATTTGAACCTTTAGCTCTAGGGGTCCTGAGGAATGAAGACGGCACCAAAGAAGACTTGAAGGAGTTGCTAGAGAGATATGCGGCCAAGTACGCAAAAGAGCGTCCATCTAGAGTTTGAGAACATCGGTTGCCTGAGCCATATTGGGGTTGAGTTCAGACCAGGCTTGAACATAATCAGGGCCCCGAACGCCTCGGGCAAAACCAGCTTGGTGAGGGCGCTAACTTCCATGTTTTCTGATAGGATCCCTCCTGGCCACATCCTAGCATTGGACAATGTCCAAGGCAGAATCAGGGTCCAATATGATGGAGCAGTCTATGAGAAGGTTTTGAGGAGAACTACTAATGGGTCAGTATTGTCCTCAGGAAGCATGTTGCCCTTTGCTGATCACAGAGCTTTTGACGCTTGCGTGGCCTTGGCCGACACTGGTGTCGTGCACAAGATCACTGGCGGCGGCGCTGCGTTCCGCGAGTACTTAGAGAACCTGTCATATGGCAAGTACTACAGTGTAGTGATTTCGTCAGCTCAGGAACTAGTGGACGAGCTGAGCCGAGAGTTGGCTGGCCCCAACTTCAAGAATTTCGAGGCGTTGCCACTATTCCTGACCGAGCTGACAGAGCTGCATATACAGAGAGACCAGATCAAGGAGAGGATCAAGAACCTGCAGGCTCGCCACAAGGCAGAAGTTGATAAGATGGTGAAGAAGGCCGACGACAAGGCATCTATCCTATCAAGAGAAGAGACGCGGCTGTCCGTGCTTAAGAACAACTTGGCCCGCGAAGAAGAGAAGGAGCAGCAGCTGCTTAGCTTTCTTGGGCTGACGGACGACTCCTCAAAAGTTGCCGTCCGCTTGAGAGATGGGATAGCCGAGTCAAAGGCTAAGCAAAGCAGGATCGGAGAAGAGGTCACGAAGCGAACAGAGTCACTAGAGGTCCTAGAGAAGGAGGTCGAGAGGCTTAAGAGCGAGGCAGAACAGAAGAGAACCGGGAAAATCAGAGGCCTGCGAAGTCTGGAAAAGAGACTCAGACGAATCAACAAGTCTGTCATCCTCAAGGAAGAAGACATTCAACAGGCAGAGAAGTTTGCCGCTGAAGACCCGAAATATACTGGCCGCTTGGTCATTGAGGTTCGCGGAGAGATTCTCAAGAAGATCGATTGGTTGAACAAAGCGATCGCGTATTTCCAGGAGAAGTATCTGCGCAGAATGACGACTGCAAGGCTCAGGTTCAACAGAAACATCACAAAGGCCTTTGAAGAGCTAGGCTTAAAGGGCTTCGAGACCGTTTTCTTGGACCAAGACTTCTCGCTCCACCTTGTGCGGGAGAACAGCGTTCAACAGCCAGTGGAGACCCTGAGTGCCTCAGAGAAGCTCACCATCAGCCTCATTCTGATGTTGGCAGCGAAGGAGACGTTCTTGCCCAACTTCCCCCTGTTCATCGTCGACGAGCTCACGCTCAGCTACGACCCAGAAAGGTTTAAGCAGATAGTCAACTATGTTAAACAGCGCGTGCCATACGTGATAGTCACATCATTAACTGGAGGCGAAGTGGAGAAGCCTGAAGTAACGTACGAGACATAGCATTCCATTAATATATTCGAACAATGTTAAAGGTTAGGTTGGAAGTCACGCAGGTTTGGGTTGGTGTTCGATTTGAGTTCGTGGAAACAGTCCTTTGAGATAGTCAGCCAGGAACTGGAACTTGCGAGGAGAAAGAAGCAGGCACTGGACGATCTGTTGTCCACAGGAAGAGTTTCCAGACCTACCTATGAGCATCTGGAGAAGGGGCTCACAGGGACTATGCGGGATCTAGAGACCCAGCTCAGATCGCATGCCGAGAGGATGACCGACAGGGCTGAGGAGCTGGAGAAACAGACTCAGCTTCTTGAATTGCTCCTTGCGAAGTTGGAGATACACCACGCCGCAGAAGAGATAGATGATGGAACATATGGCAAGCAAAGGGACGCTGTCGAACTGGGTTTGGCGGCTACTAAGAATGAACTGAACCAGATAAGGAACTCACTGATGAAGGTGGCCGCAAAACCAGCCTAGGTCAAGTCCAAGACTTCACTTGGCGCATGTCTTATCCCTTCCCTTCTGCAGGGCTCTACTGCTACAATTAAGCTTAATTTGGCAGAGGGTGTATTCAGTGATCGAAGAAAGGGAGCCCTAGAAATTGAAGGGAGTGATTCTTCACGGCGGTCACGGTACTAGGCTTCGCCCCCTCACACATACTGGTCCAAAGCAGCTTATCCCTGTTGCTAACAAACCGATCTCCCAGTACGTGCTGGAAGACCTTAGAGCCTCAGGCGTCAATGACGTAGCAATAATCTTGGGCGACATCTACCCCGGGAAGGTTGAGGAATACTATGGGGACGGAGGCAAGTTCGGCGTCAAGATTACATACATCCATCAGGGAGAGCCGAAGGGAATCGCGCACGCCGTGGGTCTTTGTGAGGAATTTGCTGAAGGACAGGATTTCGTCGTCTACCTTGGCGATAACCTCCTGAAGGGAGGCATAAGGGAGTTCACCCATAAGTTCGTAGGCTCAAACTACGACGCCATGATTCTGCTTTGTGAGGTTGAAAGGCCTCAACTGTTTGGTGTAGCCAAGTTCGAGAACGGAAGGCTTGTGGGCTTGGTGGAAAAGCCGAAAATTCCCCCGAGCCCATACGCCTTGACTGGAATATACTTTTTCCGACCCGTCATATTTGACGTGATTAGGAAGCTTAAGCCTTCTTGGCGGGGTGAGCTTGAGATAACTGAAGCCATCCACATCTTGGTCGTAGGTGGATACAACGTTGGCTACAACAAAGTGAGCGGCTGGTGGAAAGACACCGGCTCGCCGGAGGATATTCTGGAAGCTAACCGGCTTGTCTTGGATGAGCTGAAAGCTGAGGTGAGGGGCACAGTCGAAGATCAACATTCGATTCAAGGTCGCGTGGCATTAGGCTCGAACTCTATTGTGAAAAGTGCAGCCTTAGTCAGAGGTCCCGCTATCATAGGCGAGGGTTCCGTCATCGAAGAGAAAGTGTACGTAGGACCATACACCAGCATAGGAAACAGCGTTGTGGTGAGAAGAGGCGAGATCGAGAATAGCATAATAATGGATGGCTGCCTCATAGACGTGAACGAGCGGGTCACAGACAGCCTGATAGGGCCGAACACAAGAATAACTTCGGACATCGATACGAAGCCCAGCGGAAGAAAATTCATCTTGGGTGAGTCCTCGCAGATAACCCTCTAGAAAACAGGGGTCAAAATTGCGTATCTTACTAACTGGAGACACAGGGTTCATCGGAAGCAACATGAAAGCCTTTCTTGGGCACGAAGATGCCGAGGTAATAAGGTTCTCGAGGCGTAGTGGTTTCGATGTCTTGGACATGGATCAACTGCGCAAGGCAGCGAAGCGATGTGACATAGTATACCATTTTGCAGCTGAAGCGAAGCCAAGCGAGAGTGTCTTGAGCCCTGTTCACGCGATAGAAGTGAACGTCAAGTACTCATTGAACGTTCTGGAGGTTTGCCGAGAACTCAGTATCCCGCTGATTTACCCCAGCAGCTGCGAGATCTACGGCGACTCGAAGGCCCCCATAACAGAGGACTTTCCATTCAATCCACCCAATCCCTATGCCGCGTCCAAGGCGGCCGTTGACAGATTCTGTTACATGTATCACAAGTGCTACAGTTTGGATGTGAAGGTCATTCGGCTTTTCAACCCGTACGGTCCGCATCAGCAGCTCAACAAGATCATGCCCACATTCTATCTCGAAGCTGCCAGCGGCAGACCAATTACGGTCTACGGCGACGGAACTGACACTCGGGATTATGTCTATATCGGCGACATAGTGAGAGGGTTGTGGCTGGCTAGGAACCTGCCATCTGGCGAGGCGGTGAACCTTGCGACTGGTGTAGCTACTACGAATCTTGAGGTTGCGAGGATGATTAGCAGGATGGTAGGAAGCAGTTCAGAAATCGTGTTCGTTGACTACCCGAAAGCTTTCGGCGGCATAAGAAGTCAAGTTGGCTCATATGAGAAGGCGAAGAGACTCACTGGCTGGGAACCCGAGACCTCCTTAGAAGAGGGCATAAAGGAAACCATAAATTGGCTCAAAGGAATGAGGTTGAAAACCGATGAAAGACGCTGAAGCCCTTCTCCGCGAGGAAATTCACAAAACCGTAAGGAGAATCTTCGAAGAACGGGCTTCTAAGGCATCCTTCAAACCTGTCAAGGACATTGTGCGCTATGCCGGGGCGGTCTACGACCACGAAGAAGTCGAGAGCATGATCGACGCGATCCTCGACGGTTGGTTTGGCGTCGGAAAGTACGCGTACAGGTTCGAAACAGAACTGTCAAAGCTCCTAAGCGTAAAGAGAACAATAATGACCAACTCAGGCTCTTCAGCCAACCTGCTGGCTGTTTCCTCTCTCCTTTCTGAGCAACTCGAGGACGGTGTCAGGCTCAAACCCGGTGAAGAAGTGCTAACGTCTGCTCTGACCTTTCCCACGACTTTCAATCCGATAATACAGAATAGTCTGGTTCCAGTGCTTTTGGATGTGGATGTTGAAACCCTCAACATGCCTGCGGACGATCTGGAAGCCTCTTTATCGGACAGCACGAAGGCCATCTTTGTGTCCCACACCCTCGGAAACCCCAACGAGATGGACGCAATAACCGACTTCGCAAAGGAACACAGCTTGTTCCTCATTGAGGACGCCTGTGACGCTTTAGGATCGAGGTATGATGGTACCAACGTCGGAGCCTTTGGCAGTTACGGAACATTCAGCTTCTACCCCGCACATCAGATCACGACGGGGGAAGGAGGCGCCATCGTATCAAGCGATGAGAAGCTGTCTAATATCGCCCTGTCCCTTCGAGACTGGGGAAGAGCCTGTGTCATGCCAGTCTGCAACCCTCTGCACTGTCCTGACAAAGAGTGCCCTAAGTCAGTTCGCCACAAGAAGAGCCTTCGCTTCAACGGTCTGCCCGAAGACTATGATAAACGGTACACTTTCACAAACATTGGCTATAACCTCAAGCCCACCGAGATTCAAGCAGCAATGGGGTTAGCCCAGCTAAGGAAGCTGCCACAGTTCATCGAGACGAGGAAGAGGAACTTCGAGTTTCTGCTAGACGAGTTCAGGACGTACGAAGAGTTCTTCGTGCTGCCGAAGTCGTTGCCCAAGAGTGAACCATGTTGGTTCGCCTTGCCTCTAACCGTTAGAGAACATGCGCCCTTTAAACGGAAGGACATCATCCAATGGCTCACGAAGCACAATATCGAGGCGAAGATGCTGTTCGCAGGCAATATCCTTAGGCAACCTGCGTACAGGAATGTGAAGCACCGTGTTCATGGGGAGCTGAGCAATAGTGACAGTATCATGAGGAACTCCTTCTTCCTCGGCGTTTACCCGGGACTCGACGAAGAGAGGCTGAAGTACATGGTAAGCGTATTCAAGGAATTTGCTCATAGACATAAGTGATAGAGGTACGACTATGCATCTTCTCGTAACTGGCGGCTTGGGGTTTGTCGGCAGCAACTTTGTAAGGTATATTCTCACAGAACAGCCTGGCCTCAAGATTACTAACGTTGACAATATCGGTTTCGGTTCGAATCTAGCGAACCTCAAGGACCTTGAAGGATCGGCGAACTACCGATTCGTCAGAGGAGACATCGCAGACTCCAAGACTGTTGGCAGATTTGTCAGTGAAGTTGATGCTGTTGTTAACTTCGCAGCTGAGACACATGTGGATCGAAGCATAGCCGATCCAGGCTCATTTGTTGAAAGCAATGTCATCGGCACGTTCACGTTGCTGGAAGCACTTCGCAAGCTAAACAAGGACGCCAAGTACGTTCAGGTTTCAACAGATGAGGTATACGGGGATGTACTCGTCGGATCGTCAAGTGAGGTAGATCGGCTGAACCCTTCGAACCCCTATGCGGCGACCAAGGCGGCAGCCGACATGCTGTGCTTGGCGTACCACAGAACGTATGAGCTTGACGTGAACATAACGCGATGTACCAACAACTTCGGACCATATCAGTTTCCAGAGAAGATGATACCAAAGACGATCATCCGAGCTATAAGGAACCTGCCGATACCAGTGTACGGGAAAGGAGCCAACATCAGAGATTGGATATACGTCTTAGACCACTGCAACGCGATATATCTTGTCCTAAGCCGCGGGAAACCTGGCGAGATATACAACGCTTCCGCAAGTAATGAACTTCCAAACATTGAAGTTGTCAAGAGAATCCTTGAGATCTTAGAGAGAGCTGAGAATTTGATAACTTTCGTTGAAGACCGGCCTGGGCACGATCTCAGGTATAGCTTGGACGCGTCAAAGATCAGGTCAGAACTCGGCTGGAAACCTGGTCACACATTCATATCAGCGCTGAAGGACACGGTCAGGTGGTATGTCGATAGCGAATCGTGGTGGAAACCGTTGGCAACTGAGCAGGTTCTTCATCCAACTCCGTGGAAGTAGAATTCTGGCTCTTTCTGAGCCTTTTTCAAGATGTTTTTTGAAATGGAACGTTTCTTGGCTTAGCTCACGCTGGAAAAGGTGTGAAAAAGGTGTGGAAAGGTTGAAAAAAGTAGGTGAAGGTGGAGTGAGTATGGGAAAACTAACGATCAAGAATGAAAGCATCAATGGATTTGCACAAGACATCGAAGTATGTCTAACCTTAAAATGCTCATCATGTTTAAATACATAAGCCTGAAGGTAGAAATAGGCTAGAAACAGCGACTTCGGAAAGGGCCGGTAGTCTAGCGTGGTTAGGATATCCCTAAGGACCTAAGACAGCCCTTACGAACAGACTTCCCTGTTAGGAAAGGCTGAGGTCGCCGGTTCAAGTCCGGCCCGGCCCACCATGCGGCTTAAACCCTACTCTCTTGTCAATGGTTGCTTACGGAGCTATAGTCACGTCTATCGTGTCGACGGTCCAAGCATCGTAGCAATAACGCAACATCTACAGAAGACCCCAGGTAAAGCAGAATGAATCAGGATTATACCCCATTGGAACATGGCCAAAATCGTACTTAGGCAAGTCTAATGTTCTAAGGTACTCCATCATTGGGCCTCTGGATCTGACCTCCGCTTCCGGCTCATCGTCGAAGACAAGGTTGGGGGGTCTGAGCTCTTAGACCAAAGCTTCAAGAATTCTTCTTTCATGCACGATGCCTTTCACTTTCCCATTCTGAGTGACAACAAGCCTTCTAATCTGTTTGTCGCGCATCATTTTCAGCATGTTCGTCAGAGACTGGTTGTAGTCGACTGTTTCAACTGGGGAGGACATGATATCTTTGGCGAGCGTTACGGACGGATTCTTGCCAGCGTTTAGGACCCTCCCTAGTATGTCGCTTTCGGTGATGAGTCCGAAGGGTCTGTCATCATCCACTATGATAACTGAGCCCGCGTCATGAGAAACCATCTTCGCGATGACGTTTGAAACAGGGTCTGATGGCAGAGCAGTAAGTGGGGGCGAGCGCATGGCAGACTCTATTGAACCAGCAATACCTCTGCCATAGGAGATTCTGTTCCAGACTCTTTCATGTAGGAAGTAGAATATCATTTTCAAGGCAATGTCGCCTATCCCAAAGCTAGCTGTAAGTTCTAGCCGACCAGTGAAGGCGTAGACTAGGAGCATGCCTGTCGAGGTTGCGATAACTCTCCAGCTGATGGTTTTCAGCGCACTTCTTCTGTGCTCTTCGCTCGCTCCTTTTATGCTCTTCATGAAGTCTTCACCCTTCTATGGGCTAGAGAGACTGCGAGGCAGCTTTTATCGGTTTTGTCCTCTCTGCCATTTGTGTTCAAATGGCACAGAAAATGGGTTGGATATTAATAGATATGGGCGACTTCCGTACTGTTTAATATTCGAGTTTGTGCTATGACTAGTTGCTGGGTTGATAGGGTTGGGTTCCTGCTACCTCATAGACGGCACATTTGAAGGCAGCACGATTCGACTTCTATTTTATGACCCTTCAACAGAGAAGTGGCAGGATATCCGCGACGAAACTTACAGGCCCTACTTTCTCTCCAGTCACCCACTTACATCAGAAGATGATGTGGCTGTTCGGGCTCTGAACGCAACAGCAAGTGTAGTGGAAAAGAAGGACCTTTTCACAGGCGAATTGAGAATGTTGACTCGTGTGGAGCTGGATAGCCCTTCGCTTCTGCGAGCTGCACAGAGACTGTTCAAAGAGAGATGGGAAGACGATCTCAACTATCTATTCGAGTATGTCTACGATCACGACTTGGTTTTTGGAGCACCATATCTCATTGAAGCCGAGAGAATCAAACCAATGTTCGAGGTCAACGCGACTCTCAAACTTGGGTTCCAAGAGAAATTCGTCAACGTGAAGGAGGACGACCCCGAAAAGTATGAGATGCTGGAAACATGGTTCATTCTCTGCTCGCAGCCCATACCTGCGGTCCCATTGGCGAAGCTGGGCGTAGGCGAAAGTGTGGATTACGAACGGCTTTACTTGGCTTTCATGCTGTCAAGGATAGCCAACCTTCCTTTGCCGACCGCCTTGACCAATCGGCAAGTGAGTACATGGATCAGGTCGATCCTACACTTCCGCCTCAGAAGAAAAAACATCTTGGTGCCAAGATCGTCTGAGCTACGGAGAGGTGGAACTGCGAGAAGCGTTCCAGGAGCTTTGACCTTTCAACCTAAGACTGGTGCCTACTTCAACACTGTAGTGACAGACTTCGAAAGCCTTTATCCAAGCCTGATAGATACGTACAATCTATCCTATGAGACTGTTGACTGCGGACACGAAGAATGCGTTGGAAAAAAGGTGCCAGAAGCAAACTATTATGTTTGCTCGAAGAAACGAGGCATCTACTCCATACTTATCGGCGCCCTCAAAGATCTTCGCGTCCACTGGTTCAAGCCCCTGTCCAAGGACTCTTCGGTCTCTGCTGAGCAACGACGGCTGGCAGACGCAGCGTCTCGGCTCCTCAAGCTCATTCTGGTCTCGAGCTACGGCGTGACAGTAAGAATCCACGGGTTGGCCCAGCCTGCACTAGCTGAATCAATCACAGCCTACGGAAGATACGCCTTAAGAGAGAGCTGGAACCTCGCCGAGAGACTAGGCCTGCAGCCCTTGTACGGGGACACGGATTCGCTTTTCCTAGACAACCCAAGAGATGAACAGGTTAGAGAGCTCGTCAGAAGCGTGAGGGAGAAGCTCCGTTTGGACTTGGCCGTTGACAAGGTCTATTCAGTATGCGTCCTACCGAGAGCGATGAAAGCATACTTCGGCATAAGAAAAGACGGCACCCCTGACGTCAAGGGGCTCACAGCGATAAAGTCCAACTCGCCTCAGTTCATCCAGAATACTTTCAGACGCTGCGTTAACGAACTCGTCGGCGTGAAGAATTGGACTGAATTTGAGGCAGCAAAAGCCAACATCCAGAAAGCAGCAAACAAAGCTGTGAGCGACCTCAAATCCGGCAAAGTGCCGCTGAAAGACTTGGAGTACAGCGTCAGGCTCCACTTCGACCCCTCTGAAAGACCACTCGAGGAGGAGGCGCTTCATCAACCTTATCAATGCGCTGTTCAGCTCATGACTTCTGGGAAAGGAGCGCGCAGGGGTGAAACGGTCTCTTTCGTTAAGGTTAGACCTTTCAGCTACCTCGGAAAGACATTTACCGTGAAGCCTGCTGAGTTCGTGGAGAGCTTTCGTGAGGTCAACATAGAGGATTACGTCAGGAATCTGAGAACAGCTCTGAGTCAGACCTTTAAGCCCATGAATATTTCCTTTGAAGACGAATCGGTGACAACCCTTGCGGATTTCATCTAGAGCTGGCGTTTGGATCTAGGACTTTCAAAGGCACCTGGGTTCCGACCAGATCAGGCTTCTTGCGATATCTTTCAGTCTTGGCCGAAAAAACTTTATATCTTCCATGACGTTATCAAACCCCCAAGACCCGAAAAAGTCAAAGTGATCAAGGATGAGGCAGGAACCAGTCAAATGGGTGGTGGAGGACCCGAAAAAGAAGAACGTCTTCTGGCCTTCTGAGAAGCTGAAGATGAGAGCTTGGATAACCGGCGAATCAGCCTACGAGGAGGCTGAGAAGGACCCGGTATCTTGGTGGGCAAAGCTCGCGAAGGAAGGCGTAGCATGGTTTAAGGACTGGACCGAAACTTACCGGTGGAAGCCACCGTTCTTCCAATGGTTCATAGGTGGAAAACTCAACATCTCCTATAACGCCTTAGATAGGCATCTTGACTCTTGGAGAAGGAACAAGGCTGCAGTAATATGGGAGCCTGAGCCGCTTAACGAACAGCCTAGGGTCCTAACCTACTACGACCTGTATAGAGAGGTTAGCAAGTTCGCGAATGTTCTGAAGAGCTTGGGCGTCAAGAGGGGAGACAGGGTGGGCATTTACCTGCCAATGATACCTGAGGTTCAGATCGCGATGCTGGCTTGTGCTAGGATCGGCGCTGTACACAGCGTTGTCTTCTCAGCATTTAGTGGGCAGTCCTTGAAGGACAGGCTGATCGATGCTGAAGCAAAGGTTCTGGTCACCGCTGACGGCTACTACCGAAGAGGGAGGATCGTGAATCTTAAGGAGAGCGCTGACATAGGCGTTGAGGGCACACCGGTCAAGGACGTTGTGGTTGTGAAGCGAGTGGGCAACGAAGTTGTGATGGTTGGAGGACGCGACCACTGGTGGCATGAGCTGATCGAGAAAGCCAGCATGTACTGTGAGCCCGAGGTCGTGGACAGCGAAGACATGCAGTTTATCCTGTACACGAGTGGAACGACTGGGAGGCCGAAAGGAATCGAACACCACGTTGGCGGCTATGCCGTGCAGGCTTACTGGACGACTAAGTGGGACTTCGACCTTCATGATGATGATGTCTTCTGGTGCACAGCGGACATCGGGTGGATAACTGGCCACACCTACAACTGTTACGGCCCCTTCATGAATGGCGCCACTACACTGATCTATGAAGGCGCACCAGACTATCCAGGTCCAGACAGATGGTGGCAAATAATCGAGAAGTTCGGCGCTACAGTCTTTTATACGGCTCCAACAGCGATTAGGATGCTTATGAGGTTTGGGGACGAGCCGATCAAGAAACACGACCTGAGCAGCATCAGGATTCTCGGGACAGTCGGCGAACCCATCAACGAAGAGGCTTGGCTATGGTACTTCGACCTGATCGGCGGTGGCAGATGCCCGGTGATCGACACTTGGTGGCAGACTGAGACAGGTGCAACCTTGATAAACGCCTTGCCCGGAATAGGTCCTTTCATACCTACCGTCGCTGGCAGACCCTTCCCCGGAACCAGATTCGCCGTTCTGACCGAGGAAGGCAAACCAACGAACATTGGCGAAGGCGGGTTTCTAGTTCAAAAGTCGCCTTTCGCTCCGGGCATGTTCCGAACAATCTTCAAGGACCCTGAAAGATTCGGGCAACAATACTTCGGCATCTATGGTGAGAAGTTCTACTACACGGGGGATGGCGCGTTTGTTTATGACGAGATGGGCAATATTCGCGTCACTGGCAGAGTGGACGATGTCATGAAAGTTGCAGGTCACAGGCTGTCAACAGCAGAGGTTGAGAACGCTATAACCCAGCACCCAAGCGTAGTCGAATGCGCTGTGGTTGCTGCTCCTCACGATATCAAGGGTGAGGTCCCAATAGCCTATGTCACTCTGAGGCCGTCGTACAAGCCATCGCCGGAACTGGAGGTTGAACTCAAGAAGACAGTAGACAAGTTCATCGGCCCCACAGCGCGACCCGAAAGAATCATACTTGTCGATGATCTGCCAAAGACTCGTAGCGGAAAGATCATGCGAAGAATCCTTAGAGCGTTGGCGAGGAACGAACCTGTCGGCGACATCACGACACTGATGAACCCTGAATCAGTCCAAGTCCTGAAGGAGAAGGTGGAGTACAAAAGAGCTGCCTAATACCCTCATTTGCCTTTGGTTCTTGTCAGACCCTCTTGCTTGGTCTGGCTTTAGCTGTCCGTGCTTCGTGATGCTATGGGTTGAGGTCGCTGGTGTGTGTCCTGGTAAGCTCGTTCGGTAGGTCTTTCGGGGATAGTTTCCTGTGAGCGGGAGACGAAAGAGTCTCTACTCCGGCACGATCTTGGTTCTTGGAGTGAATCAGCTAATCGAAACCATAGCCTTTGGAATACCCTACTCCTATTTCCCGCGGTACGCCGTATCCCTCGGCGCCTCCGTTGCCTCACTGGGACTGTTCACATCTAGCTTCATGCTGATGTCCGCAGTGCTGTCATCCTATATGGGTGGTTACTCAGACAAGGTTGGCAGGAAGCCGGTGATGATAGTAGGGCTCTTCGGCGATGTCATCGCTGGAATAGCAACGGGCCTCGTTCCCTCTTGGGAGTGGCTTCTCTTCGTCAGAGGGATAAATGGCGCGGCAACTGCGGCTGCCCTCGTTCCAGCCGAGGCACTCCTCATCGATTCAGCGCCTGACAAGAAGATCGGGGAAGCAACCGCCTTCGTGATGGCATGCGGCATGATCGGGAGGAACATCGGGCCTCTCTTCGGGGGAACAATACAATGGATAGCCTTCTCTTCAGGCTTCAGCGAACAAGACAGTTATAGAATTCCATATTTTGTCGACTCTGGCTTCGCCGGCTTATCCGCTCTTCTAGTAACCTTGGGGGTTCACGAGAAAGAGTTTGAACGCCCAAAGATGGTAGAACATCTTCGCAAAGGTAAGCGGTGGAACGTGCCCAGACAGTTCAAGGTTCTTCTTGTCTGTGCCCTTGTGACGGGGATAGGCGAAGGCTTCTTGCGTCCTGTGCTGGCGCTGTTCTTGGGGGATGTCTTCGGCGCTGAGCCCATACGAATCGGGTTCCTCATGACTTTTTCAGGTTTTGTGGGGCTACTGGCGAGCTACCTTTCAGGGAAAGCGTCAGACAGGTTCGGAAGAAAGATTGTCATAGCCGTGGGCGGCGTTCCCGCGCGTCTCCTTGGTTCAGCTATTCCTCTGGCTACGACCTTTAACATGGCATCGCTATTCTACACTGCAAGAGATTTCATGTGGAGGGCGTACATGGTTGGGCTGCGATCGTTGCGAGCGGACTTGGCACCTCTTGAGATCAGAGGACAACTGTTCGGGTTATACAGAACCTTCTTCGACATAGGAGACATCATCGGTCCTGTGCTGGCTACCTATCTCTATGACGCCTACAGGCTACAGGCCCTTCAGATTGGGGGCTTCTCTGTTCCGGGATATGGCGTCCCCTTCTATGTGAATTCAGTGATGGGTCTAATCGCGATATCGCTGATCCTCATCTTCGTCAAGGTTGAGAAGCCGATTAAAAAGACCGGCACAACCTAGAAAAGAAAGAAGATCTAGACCCCGCAGCCGGCCTGAGATAAGTGCCAAGGCCGAGTTATGCAATCCTGGAAGGCAAAGGTTTTAGACACCAACGCGCATTCTGTCAAGCAGACCACCCTGGCTAGTTGTGGTCAGCATGAGAGAAGCGGCGTTGGCTGAAAGCAGCAAACTTGAGAAAATTGCGACAGGTCTTCAGTTCACTGAGGGACCTGTTTGGAATGTCTCGCAAGGGTTCCTGCTTTTTAGCGACATTCATGCCAACTGCATATTGAAGTGGTCGCCCACGGATGGCGTCAGGATTTTTCGTGAACCGAGTGGGAACCCGAACGGTTTGACCTATGACAAGGAAGGTTGTCTGTTGGTGTGTGAGCATGGCAACCGTCGGCTTTCAAGAATCGACAAAGGTGGCTCTTACAAGGTTCTGGTTGACAGGTACTGTGGGAAGCGTCTCAACAGTCCCAACGATGTGGTCGTGAAGTCGGATGGAACAGTCTACTTTACGGACCCGCCTTACGGCATAAAACAAGAAGATCAGGAGCTTCCGTTTCAGGGCGTGTACCATCTCAACCCCGCAAGCGGAGAACTGACCTTGCTGGTCGATGATTTTGACCGTCCGAATGGGTTGGCTTTCTCTCCAGACGAGAACGTGTTGTACATTGCAGACTCCTCGGCTAGAAGACACGTCAGAGCCTTCAAGGTCAAAGATGATGGAACATTGAGCAGTGACAGAGTCTTCACTCAGATTCGTTCTGAGCTTCCAGGTAACCCAGACGGCATGAAGGTCGACGTTGAGGGTCGCCTCTACGTTGCAGCAGCTGGGGGAGTCTGGATCTTCTCGCCGGACGGAGAGCATCTAGGAACGATCAAGACGCCTGAGATTCCTGCAAACTGCGCTTTCGGGGATAGGGACTGGAAGAGCCTTTACATAACAGCCAGAACATCGGTATACCGGACAAGGCTAAGCGTTCAAGGGACGAAAGTGCCATAGCCTGCGTTTCGCGCCGAACGCTATTGGGTTGGACATGGTCCTAGTGAGCTCCGTTTAAGCCTCCAGTCTTTTTCTGCAGTTAGAGCAGAATCTAGGCTCCACGGTGTTTCCTTCCGACATTGCGGGCATTGTATCAAGCTCTATACAGGTGCGCTTATTTCGAACAGAGCCTTGATTCTGTCTCTAACCTTTTCTGTATGTCTGATCTTTCCGGATAGTTGGTCGAACACTCCCTTTTCCCAAGAATGCCTTCGTGCATCGGAAAGGCAGCTCCTTGTGGCCAGTTCCAGAGTATGTGCAGAAGACCCCTAGACCATCTATAGCTAATAGGCCGTGGCGTCCATTGTCTACTGCCGCGTCAAGCGTATCTCAAAGGATGCCTGCCGTATTTCTTAGCTGCTTTGAACATGAACATGGCGTTTGCGCTTCTGACTCCTTCGTGTATGGAGTGGTCGGACGCGAGTATGTATCCTCCTCCTGGAGCAGCTATTCTCAGGCACTCCAAGACCTGCTTCTTAATCTGGAGGGATGTTCCGTGTGGAAGCAGCTCTGTTGCGTCTACGTTCCCAATCAGCGTGAGCTTGTCGCCGTATTCCTTCTTCATCACATCTAGGTTCATGCCAGCCTTCCTTTCGATCGGGTGAACTCCATCGAAGCCCATCTGGACTATGTCGTCCATCAGGGGCATAATCTGGCCGTCGCAGTGCAACAGGACTCTCACGCCTCTTTTCTTGAAGGTTTCAACCATCTTCTTCATGCAGGGGAAGACACGCTTGCGGAAGGATTGGGGGGAAAGGAACGGCCCATCCTTCATCCCTAAGTCGTCTGGGATCCAGACTATATCCACGCCCATGTCGATTATGACTTTGCCAAGTTCAATCTCAAACCGTGTCACCTTCTCTGTAACCCTTTGTACGGCGTTTGGCGCAACGTAGAGGGCCCGCATGTAGTTCGTGAAACCGAACAGGAGAAGACCCCTTGTGAAGGGTCCGCTGACGATCCCAGCTATCGCTAGCTCGTCCTTGGCGAGCTTGACGATCTCTCTTACTGTCTCAACTCTCCAAGGCAGATATGGATCAGGCACGTCAAACCGGTCTGCGTCCTCAGGACTCTTGATGGCGCCTTCAAGGTACCAACCCATACCATCAATGTCCTTCTGTTTTATTCCCCATTCGTCAACCGACTCGCCTTCTCTAACCATCACTCCGGTAGAAGCGTCACAGCTCTGTACAGTCGTGTCAGCCAGTCTACCGGGAAAAGCGCAGATCAAATCCAAGCCTAGGATATGGTGAACCTTAACATACTTTTCTGGCGTGTTCGTGCGCACCCCTCTCTCGCCTAAGATTCCCTCAAGTGATTTCTGCATGTAAATGTGGTCGGTTAATGGAACGAAGTCAGGCTCCTCATGTTCGACCGACACAAGAACCCTTTCCTTCGAGTTCATCTCTGGCACATCTCACCAGCATTACCGCTAGGACTACTATTGCTTCCTTTTGTCCTTATGTCTATCGGATTTCAGCTACCATTTCTTCTCTCCGAAGCAAGTCGTTGATTGTATTCAGAACGCGAGTTGAGACTCGAGACCGACAGGGAACAAAGATTCATAAGAATGTGTTCCGCACATAGGTTGGTGGGCTCGGAGCGATTCGAACGCTCGACCAACAGGTCTCCGAGCAAACTAAAGCTTATGAGCCTGTCGCTCTGACCAAACTGAGCTACGAGCCCGACTCGGCGTCCGCAATAATTATCCGCAAGGTTCTTAAAAAAATTGTTGTGCGAGTACTTCTCTGGCTTCTATTAGGCTATTTTCGGTGCTTTTCTCGGTTTGAAGACGAAGTTGTAGAATGTTTCTGTGTCTTTGCATGCTTTTTCGTTACGACTCTGTTCCATATGCCTTGATCATCTCTTAATGGAAGTCTATTGCGAAGGGAGGGGCGGCAACCTATAGAACAAGCCAAAAAGAAGTGGAGTTGGTCAAGCAGCTTAAGGTTAGGTATGGGTGGAGAGGGAACGGGCGATTCTCGTTCACTATTTGTAGTGTTCTCTCATTTCTTGGTGCCTCGGAAGAGTAAGGACACTCTCCAAGAGTCCGCGGGCTTGCTTCTCCGATCTCGTCCAAGGGTCCATCATGACCAGCTGTAGAAGCAGCTCTTTGCTCCCGTCTTCGTAAGCCGCGAGTTCAGTCTCGACTGGCGCAACCCTATCTCTTAGAATGTGCGAGATCAGGGGTTTCGGCAAATTAGTGGTCTTGATTCCTTGCACGCCCCTCTTGCTCAAATGAACTGGAACTTCAACCTCGAAGTCTCTTGGTACTCCTGGCACTAAGTCTTCAAGGTTCATGATGTTGACTATGGCTACTCTAGGGATGTCGCACGCCAGCGATTCCACCACATCGACAATGCTTTCGCCGGACTTTCGAGGCGGATATACGCTGGTGACTTTGACTGACGTGTCATGAGCCACTTCGATCAGTTGTGCCACTCTGTCCTTCTTGGGCGGTTCTAGGGCCCAACTCCACCATTTCTTGGGGTCTTCTTTCCACTTTTTCTCGGTCTCTTCATCTGTGTGGTACCACCATGGCCAGCTTCCTCCGCCTGGTGTGCAGGTGTCGCCGATCGGAAAGACTCCGAACCTTTTGTACAGGTCTACTGCTTTTGGTCCTAGTCCGCCACTTAGAGGGTAGTTCTGCCAGAGCTTGGTCGCATCATCCATGATCCATGCGTCTAGTAATGGATACGCGTCTTCGCCCTTATGCTCGAATTTGGTTAGCCACACAAAGTGGTTGACCCCTGGGATCTCGAAGGTTATGTCTTCCTTTCTGAATCCGAAAAGCTGTGCGATCTCGTACACTCCACCGTATCCATGGCATAAGCCGATGAGCTTGAGCTTTCTGTACTTGCGACCTAGGTACGTGGTTCCAGCCAGCACGGGGTTTGCGAGCTTGATGTACCATGCGTCGGGGCAGGTGTCCAGGATGTCGTTCACTATTGAGTCGAAGAGTCGGAGTTGATGGAAGTTGATCCAGAAACCCTCATCGTGCATGATGTGATAGCTGCCGCCGAACCTGTAGCCGTGCTTGAACCCCACAGCCCACCCTTCTCTGTATCCCCGGTAGCCCACGACAAGCGCTGTGTTGATCACGAAGTCAGCGTCCCTTAGCGACTCCTTCCTGTCCATTGTCTTCTCAAGCTTCAGCCCAACACCTAACTCCTTGGCATACCTCCTGCACAGTGCATGTACTGCGTCCAGCCTCTCCTTGCTTATATCCATGAAACTGACCGTGCTACCCTCAAGGCTCGGCGTGAGACACATATCCTTAATAAGCGACAGGGAGAAAGTTGCGCTGCCCGCGCCGACAATGCTGATCTTGACGTCAACCATGTCCAGGACCCCCTTGCGATCGGCCGCACCAGACTGTTCTGTGGTACGGTTATATAACACGCACGACGAAACCGGCTAGACGCCAAGACTTAAGCTTTAAATATCCAAGCAAGCTTCACATAAAAGAGCGCCGCCGCCTAGATTGTCAACTTAACGAGCCGCCGTTCATACGTTCTCAGAAGGATGTGTGGACGAGAGCTCAGTTGGTAGAGCAGCGGACTCTTGAAGGTTGCGTGCCTTGGAGGCTGAGGCTGTTAACTCGAAGGTCGACGGTTCGAGTCCGTCCGGCGGCGCCAGTCAGCTCGTTCTAGCAATAACTAGGAATACGCCTACGATTGCTAGGATGATTCCGGCTCCGATGAAGAAGTTGGCCGACATCCCCGCCGCTTCTCGGTTGACGAATGTATAGTAGGTTAGTGCCGCTCCAACGAGTGCTAGGACTAAGCCTACGATCTTCTCGGCGAATGTGAAGAGGTTCCTACTGCTCATAAGCTGCTCACATGCGGTGGTGTGACAATCCTTTTCTAAGCTGCAGTCTATAAGCTTTGCTAGGCACCCATTTCCTTTAACCTTTCGGGCAGGTACTTATCAACGATGTGAGTTAACCCATAGCGCGAGAAGGCCTCAAGCTCACATTTCCGCTTGATGTCCAGAAACGTACTAATCTGTCGTTGCCACAGTTCCCCTGTGTATCTTGGGTCTGTCTTTAATTCCTGTAGGCGTTTCAGGTCTCTCTGGTTAAGTTGGTCGCTGGGCAGCTTGTAGTCAACGATGTCTGTAGCCCAGACCCCAGACCACTTCGCATCCGGTGTAGTCAACTCTCTCAGGTGGGCAGCGTTGGCTGAGCCTGAGTTTATTACCATCGCAATGTGCATGCCCCACGGGTCTGCGTCACTAAATATGTAGACTGGTAGCCCCATTTCTCGGTTCAGCCTGCGGATGAAGTACCTTGTCTGGCGAGGCGCCTGCCCAGCGGTGTAAATCAGCAACGCGTTGAATCTCTCGTACACTCTCTCCTCGATGAAACGTGTGAACATGGCGCCCTTCTCGATGACGATGACCTTGTCAACGCCGGTTTCTATGAGACGCGCATCCGTGAGGGCGGGACCAACCATCATCCCGTCTGGGTGAGAGGCAAGGTTGAGCCTTCTGTTTTCGTATCCTGGAACTGTGTACTGAATGGTCAGATCACCGAAAACGGCTGAGCGTTCTTCGGGGAATATGTTGAAGGCTTCACGTGAGTACTCAACCGCGGTCTCAAGGTCAGTAATTATGTTGTCTGATTCGGACTGGTCCTTGAAAAAAACATCATGCGCCTGGGCAGAATAGAACACATCTCTCAGCGTGCTTGTTTTCCTTTGCCTAAGAAGTTCGTGAGCGAAGTAGGCTGTCCAAACTATCTGGGTGAACGGGCGAAGATGAGAGATGACCCTAGCGCTTCTTCTCACGGTCTTGTTGCCCAGAATGTATTGCAGGTATTCTGGGCTGTAGTATATGTTGTCGATCGATCGGCTTTTCATCTCGATCCAAGGGAATACGCCTTGGTCTATTTCCTGGCTGAATTTCACTCCTAAGTTTTTCAGGTTCTTTCCGACGATGTCTTTCCGGTCTATTCCGGAGTCTCTTACAACGTCATTCGACATATATGCTGATCCTCCTTGGCTACCTATTCGCTTATCCCGTCAACAAAGGCTTCAACGATGCCCTCCTTGTCTGCCTTTGCTGACTTGGCTTGAACCTTGACGAGACTGAACTCCCCCTTCAGGGTTTCGTAGAGTTCAGAACCGGAGGAAATCGTAGTCTCCGGTATCAATTCAACCCATTGCGAGTCTGTTAGGCCGAACACTTTTACGTTCACCGAGTTGCTCTCCTGCTTGTTTCTCACGTGTACGAGAATGGTGTCGTACGGCCCGGAGTTGAAGGCTTCGCTGTCTGTGTACTGGCTTGTGGTCACGAAATCCTTGAAGACCAGTTGTTGCCTGTACAACTTGTCTATGTTTGGCGTCACCTCTAAGCCTCCTAGCCTAGCCGAGAACTCAGCGATCTTAGGAAGATACCTCGCGAAAACGTTTAACCTTCGGACCTGCCTTTTCACGCGCTCCTTGCGTGAGAGGTAGAAAGAGAGTTCCCGAGCCACTTCGCGAATTCCGTTCAATATCTCTCTAGCGATCTCTGGTCTGTCTGCAAGAATCTCTTTGCCAACGGTTTTATAGGGAATCTTGGTGCTGCAGAGATGTATGAGGACAGCGAGCGATATGCCTGGCGCAACGTTGTACCTTCTCCAGTTGACTGACTTGACGACCTTCCAGCAGACGTCAGCTGACTCGTCATAAACGAGCGGTATCTTGTTTGCAAACCTATAGATCTGAATATCCTCTTTAGAAGGCACTTTTCCGCCGTAGGCTATGGCAACTTCAACTATGAACGGATGCCCCGAATAGGTTGATGGCTTACGCTGATGCACCGCGACAAATTCCGGTTCCAATTCCTTCATGACCCCAGCTCTGAGAAGGTCTTCTCCCAGAGGAGAAAGGCAACTCGCATCAGGAGGCAGGAAGCTTTCGAAGTTCCTCATCTCCTGGACCAGTTTTACGATTTCGTCGGGTCTTAATTTTCTGGGGTTTGTCTTTTCTGGTATCGCAACTGCCTCGATGAACTTTCGAGCTGTGTGTTTTCCGACCCGGTGGAAGTTCGCCTGCATAAAGTCGGGCATGTTTCGCTCTCTTGTTACCCGGATGATTCTTTGGAGGGTTTCAACATCGACGCCATACGGGTGTGGAAGCGTTTCCTTTGGCGGCGTAGGCATTTCGTTGATCGTTCTGTCGAACTTGTAGAGGCGTCCTTTTGGGTCGACGAAGGTGATGTTCGCGTAGGGGTTTGCTATGGCTGTCTGCTTAAGGTACTCTAGCACTTTGGAGGCTGCTTGGTTGTAGCTTCCTTCAATATGAAGCTCAACCACTGTTCCTTGCCATCGCTCGTCCTTGTTCCGCTCGTTTGCGTGGATTTTCCGGTCCAAGACTACCGGTCGGTTCCTTTCGATGTCTATCATCAGCCTATACTCGACAATCCTGGAAGTTCCAGTGCTGGATATCACAGTCACCGGCTTATTAGTAGTGATCTGGCCATAGAGAATCGTCATAGTTCCGCCTAGACCGAACGTTCCCCGAGCCTGTTTTAGTCTGAATTTCGAGCCGGAAAAGAATTGCCCGAAAGCCAAGGGGACTTGGTGTGCGGGGATTCCTGACCCGTTGTCGACGACTCTGAGCGTGTAAGTCTCAGTCTTTTCATTTGCTTCATCAAGCGAAAGCCGAATGTAGACATCGGGGAGTATGTCCACCGCAGCGTCCAAGGAGTTCTCGACGAGTTCTCTAACTGCCGTGAAGACTGCTCGTGCAGGATTTGTGAACCCTGCTATTTCCCTGTTGCGGTAGAAGAAGTCTGCGGGGCTTATCTCTTGGAAGGTCTCTGATATAGTCTGAATCCTCCCGTAGTCTCGTGGGTTGCCTTTGAGCTTTTCAGGATATTAAACTCAAGCGCCACTATATAAATCGATAAACGCGGTTATGCTTCGGCGGGAAAGAGCTGGCTGCCCTCCCAAAGCTCCAGCTTCTTCTTTTTCAAGTCGTGCCGCTTTCCCTGAAGGTACCTGTAAACCGTTACGTGTTGACTTCCCTTTATGAGGAGGGTGATCGCTTCTCTGGCCGTTTCGGACTGCTCAGGGCCGCCTATCACTGCCACGGTGTGCCCGTGGACGCAGATGTAAGCCTCAGTCATCTCCTCTATGATTTTTCTTGTCTTCCCCTCTTTGCCGATTATTCTGCCTTTGATTCTTGTGATATCTGATTCTGATTTTCCGAAGATTTCCCTGAGATCTATGACTATGAGCACTGTGTCTTCGTCTTCGACCAGCCTAAAAGCTCGCTCAGGCGAGAATCCTCTACCGATCGCCATAACGGCGTCTTTGGCTTTGAAGAGCAGGGATGGATCCGTGACATCTTTCATGGATATGGTGACATCTCCTGACTCGCTGTCTATTGTCAAGTCCACTGAAAGCTTCTTCTCGATATTTTCCTTTACTGAGCCATTAGGTCCGATCAGGGCTCCGATTCTGTCCTTGGGTATCCTAGCGAAGAGCTCGGGCACCTGTAACCCTCCTGTGTGCTTCTTGAGTTGCTAGTACGTTTACGCCCAGTTCTTTAAAGTATCGGTTGAGGTTCTCTAGGTCTCGGTTTAGAAACTGGTCTGAGTTTGGATGTTCTATGGAGACTGCTTGGGAGATATCGAAGATGACTGGTTCTCCCTTCCAAGTCATGACGTTGTATTCGCTTAGGTCTCCATGAACAAGTTTAGCTTCTCTGTAAAGCCGTTTGACGTATAGTAGAAGCCTTGGGTAGACTCGCTCTGGGTTTTTCAGTTCCGCCTCTCTTAGTAAAGGGGCGCTGACACCGTCCTTGCCGATGAACTCCATGAGGAGAACGTTATTCTGGACGTAGTAAGGTCTTGGAACTCTAACTCTGGCTCTGTACGCCTCGTTGAGGTTCCTGAACTCCTTCTTAGCCCAAGTGTAGATAAGAGACCGAGGGTTTCTCTTGACACGTTTAAAGCGGGGGTCTCCTGTTATGTACGTTAGCATGCCCTTTCTGAATTCGGCTGAGCCGGTGAGGTATATCTTTATCGCGAGTTCTTCGCCTGTTGGTTTTCGTCCCCAATAAAGTTTTGATTCTTTTCCGGCTTTAATGGCTCCGAATATGTCGCCGATCTCTCCCCTGTTCATCAAGTCGTACACAGTCATGAGCGTCGGGCGGTCGAAAACTTCCTCAAGTGCTTCGTACTCTTCGCTTCTTCTCTCTTTCATCAACTGTGTGACTTCGTAAGTCTTCTCTTTGCGTTCAAGTCTCTTTCTCACTCTGTCTTGAATAGCCGCTGAAAAAAAGGTAGCCCCCATAGACAGTCTTAGAGTTTAAGAAAGCCTTTACCTCTAAGGAGGTCGGCCTGTCCCTTCGTGTAGCGCCAGATGAGGTCGCCGCGTTGGCTACTTTGGAAGTCCCATGGCGAGACGAGTACAATGTCTCCGAGTCTTATCCAGACCCGTCGTTTCATTTTGCCCCGGATCCGACAGACCCGTTCGTAACCGTCTTGGCATTTCACGAGAACCCTGTCGTTCCCGAGCAGTTTCGTGGCTACTCCGAACACATCGGTTGTGGCTGGGAGAACTAGGTCACTCAAGTTCTCCTCGCTTATCACCTTCTTCTTGCCCAAGGACCTTCCTCAAAGTGCCGTCTTACCGTGGTGTTTGTAAAGAAAAAGTGAGATGCCACTTAAATACTATGTGTTCGCTGACCTGTCGCGAACAAAAGACCTATGCGGCTCATCCCAAGGTATGATCTACGTAGATTTCTCTCCTCTCTGGATAAATCTCTTCCCAGCATGGCTCTTCAGTTCGTTCGAAGCCCATTATCCTGCCAATGGCCTGTAGGCCGCTCCAGATAGCTGGAGGACGCCGACACGTGAGATACAGAGGGAGCAGTAGTATAAGCATATATTTTTTCTTGGGGTATGGGGTTGTGTTGGTGGTGAGTAGTCATGGAGATCACCAATGTTGAAACAGTAGAGTTCAGGACACACAGTTCGGTTCACTATTCACGCTGGGGTTACCAGTATCACGGTGCTATCTATGAGACGACAGGAACTGTGACAAGAATCCTGACGGATGAAGGCGTTGAAGGAGTGTGTCTTGGAGGGAGCAAGGCTGTGAACGACCGTTGGTTTAAACCTCTGTTGGTCGGTGAGAACCCGTTGGACAGGGAAAAGCTCTGGCAGTGGATGTACTCCTTGACTAGGTGGCGTGTGAGCGAAGGGGAGATCGCGGTCATTGATATGGCATTGTGGGACTTAGCTGGCAAGTACTTCAACGTTCCTGTTCACAAGATTCTGGGTGGCTTCAGGGACCGAGTCAAAGCCTATGCTAGTTCCGTCCCCAATCTTGGTAAGCCTGAGGACTACGCTGTCCACGCTGAGATGTGTAAGAAGCAGGGGTACAAGGCTTACAAGATTCACCCGTACATCTTCTTTGATCCGGTCGAGTGGAAGTTCTGTCCCGACACAAAAACCTTCCCAAAACAGGACATTGAGATCTGCAGGGCTGTGAGAGAAAGGGTCGGGGAGGACATGGTTCTAATGTTTGATCCGTGGGTAGTTGGGACGGGTGGAGGCTACACTCTTGAAGAAGCGATCTGGGTTGGGAGGGAGCTTGAGGAGCTCGGCTTCTACTGGTTTGAGCAGCCGTTGTGCGAAGACAGGATTGAACCCTACGCCAAGCTTTGTGAGGAGTTGCAGATTCCAGTCTTGGCGCCTGAGATGAGTGTTGGAAGCTTCTACACGAGGGCTGAGTGGCTGGCCAGAAAGGCAACTGACATGGTCAGGATGGAATCGTCGCTCGGTGGGATAACAGCGGCCAAGAAATGCGTAGATGTCTGCGAGGCTTATGGGGTCAAATGTGAATTGCACGGAGGTGGCTTCGGAAACCTGCAGATCCTTGGCGCGACCAGCCCCAAGCTGTGCGAATGGTATGAAAGAGGGCTCCTCCGCCCAAAGCAGGACTATGAGAAGCCTCGTCCGCCCTTGAGGAAGATCTGCGACCCAATGGACAGCGACGGAAACGTCCTTATCCCGCAGACGCCAGGGCTCGGCATGGAAATAGACTGGGACTACATCGAACAGAACATGACGAAAAAACCCTGATATGATGCCAACTGTACCCGAAGCTTCATCTTGGCTAACAAGCAAGAACAACTATTCAGCAAGTAAATTACGCTACAAAGCTGGTCTTTTTCTTCAGCGGTATGTACACCGTGCTTAGGGACAACTCTAATGTATGGGTTGTGAGTGTCTTATCTATTGATTCAGTTGAGGCTAGCTGTGGTGTTCGGGTTTGGGTTATGAGATGTGGACCGAGAAGTACCGTCCCCGCTCCCTAGATCACATTGTGGACCAAGAGGAAATCGTCAACCGGTTGAAGAGCTTCGTCAAGGCTAGGAATGTTCCGCACTGCATCTTTGCGGGCCCGCCTGGAACCGGAAAGACTACGGCTGCTCTTTGCTTAGCTCATGACTTGTATGGCGAAGGCTACCGTGAACACATCATGGAGTTGAACGCAAGCGACGAACGTGGCATAAACGTCGTCCGGGAGACGGTGAAAACCTTTGCACGGACAAGGTCTATTGGCGAGGTCACGTTCAAGACCCTCATCCTTGATGAAGCGGACAACATGACCAGTGATGCTCAACAGGCGCTCAGGCGGACGATGGAAAGGTACACGGAAACTGCCCGTTTCATCCTCATCGCGAATTACAGCGGAAAGATAATTGAGCCGATCCAGTCGAGGTGCGCACCGTTCAGGTTCACTTACCTACCCCGCGAAGCCATCATCGAGAGGATTAAAGTCATCTCCCAGAAAGAAAGCCTCAAAGTCCTAGACGATGGTGTCGAAGCCATCCTTGAGATAGGAGGCGGAGACCTAAGAAGAACCACAAACATCCTCCAGACCGCGGCTTCAGTAGGCAAACCGATCGACGCTGAAACCGTTTACTCAGTTGTCGGACGGGCAAACCCGTATGACATCAGAGAAATGATGCTTACGGCTCTCAAAGGCGACTTTGTGGGAGCAAGGCAGAAACTTAGAGACATGATCCTCAAGTATGGGCTGGCTGGAAGCGATATTATTGGGCAGATCCACAGCGAAGCCTTCAGGCTAAACGTGCCTGACAAATGGAAAGTCAAACTGGCCGACACTATAGGCGAGATCGACTTCAGACTCATACAAGGTTCAAACGAAGAAATCCAACTCAGCGCATTGCTGGCCAAACTGGTTGAAGCAGGCTCCGAGATTACAAGGGGACAATAAGCGTGTACGTGCCTTGGACTCTGAAATACAAGCCGCAGACTTTGTCCGAGGTTGTCGACAACGAAGATGCAAAGAAAGCAATCCTTCAATGGGTCCAATCGTGGGACAGGGGAGTGCCAAAGAAGAGAGCGCTGTTTCTCTATGGTCCTCCAGGCACGGGAAAGACTGTTTCCGTTGAGACTCTAGCCAGCGACCTTGACATGGAGCTTGTTCAAAGCAACGCCAGCGACTACCGAACAGCTGAAGCCGTAGAAAGGTTCGCAGGCAGAGCATCTCAGTACAGCACCCTTTCCGGCAAGAGACGGCTCATCCTCTTCGACGAGCTTGATGGCATTACTGGCACTGCTGACCGGGGTGGACTAGCAGTCATATCCGACATCACAAAGAAGGCGAGGTCACCGATAGTTCTGACAGCCAACAATGCCTTTGACCCTAGGTTCTCCTCACTGAGGAACTGCTGTCAGCTCGTTGAATTCAAGAAGCCTACTAGGACAGAGGTCGAGCGGCACCTAAGGAAGATTTGCAGCCGTGAAGGCATTGAAGCTGAGGACGCGGCTTTGAAGCTCATGGCTGAAAGGACAAGCGGAGATGTGAGGTCAGCAGTCAACGATCTGCAAGCTCTTGCTCAGGGCAAGACGAGTTTGACTTATGATGATGCTTCGTGGCTAGCTGTCAGGGATCGCACAGACGTCATCTTTAACGTGCTCAGAGGGATCTTCTATGCGAAAGACAGCCTAACAGCGAGGAGTACTGCGGACATGGCTGACGTTGACCTTGAAATGCTTTTTGAGTGGATCTACGAGAACGTGCCATACCAAGTGAAGGACCCGAAGGAGCTGGCAGCTGAAATGGGGATGATAGCATTAGCCGACGTTTATCGTGCACGAATCGGCCAGACGCAGAACTGGCGCCTCATGCGGTACTTCGTAGACTTCATGACAGCTGGGGTTGCCGCTTCATGGAGCAAAAGGTCCGCGGGATGGGTACCCTTCAAGTTCCCAACACGCATCACAACAATGTCAATGTCTAGAGCTGACAGAGCCATGAGACTCGTCATAGGCACGAGAATAGGCAGAAAGTGCCACATGTCAGCAGCCCAAGCCGCAAGAGAAGTTATCCCATATCTGAGAGTAATCTTCCAGAACAACTTGGATATGAGAAACGGACTTGCCCAATGGCTCGACCTAGACCAAGAGATGACTGAATACTTGGCTCGCTAAGCATAGCTTTCCGATTGCCAACGGCGTATCGCACTATTTTTCTCGTGTGTGTTTTATGATGTGTGGTGTCTCTGGGATTATGAGTTCTTGCAGGGCTAGCGTTACGCTTTGCGGTGAACCGGGCAAGCAGAAGATGGCTTTTCCTTTGGCTACCCCAGCTACTGCCCGTGTTAGGATGGCTGCGGACCCAATCTTCTGGTAGCTTGTGGCTCTGAAAAGCTCACCAAACCCAGGGACCTCTTTCTCGAGAAGCGGCTTGACAGCCTCGATTGTTACGTCTTTTTGGGCCAGTCCAGTTCCACCCGTGGTGACTATGGCATCAGTCTTCCGGGACTTTAATGCCCTCATGACTAGGTGTTGAATCTCGGATCTGTTGTCTGTGACTATTCTGCGCATTGTGACCCGGTGACCGTTCCGCCTAAGGGCCTCAACGATGAGGTCTCCTGAAGGGTCGTTAAGCCTTCCGGCCTCTGCGAACTCCCTGTAACGGGAGGTGCTGCAGGTTATCACCGCGAAGTTTAAGCTTCTGGGTGCTTCGGCTTTGTGTTTGGTTACTGTCTCACTCATAGGGCTCTTTCCTTCACCTTGCGGACAACACGTATACTCCGAATAGCCGTGTAAGGGTATTGTCCCTCAGCATCTTTCTCGTACTGTTTCGACATATCCCAAACAGTTAGCAGAGCTGTGGCAGTCGCAACCAAGGCTTCCATCTCGACGCCTGTCTGAGCCTTTGTCTTGACGGTTGACTCAGCCTCCACTGTTGTGTTGCCGACCAGCCTTAGGTTTACCTCCACATTCGTCAAGGGAATCGGATGACACAAGGGAATGAGTGAGCTTGTGTTCTTGGCAGCAAGCACGCCCGCGATCTTCGCTGCATACAACGGGTCGCCCTTCTCGATCTTTCCTTCCCTGATTAGCTTCAGGGTCTCCTTCTTGAGCTTGATCTGACCCTTCGCGGTGGCTTCCCTGTAGACCTCGGGCTTGCTTGATATGTCAACCATCGACATCGTTAACTCGCACCAGAAGCGGAAGAGAAACAACGGAGTCTTTTATTGTTTGTCTTCTGAAACCAGTGATGGCTCTGAACCACCAAGATCTTTTGATGGCGCTTCAGCCTTCTCGGAGGGAAGGGAACGAAACTTGCCCAGCTCCTCGATGACAAGAGCTAGGTTCTGCTTTAGTTCTGAAAGCGCTCGCTCAGCGCTCGTAACGGACATGTTGAGGTTTTCTATGGTCTTCCGCAGGCCAGCAAACCGCGTGTAAGTTACCTCTGGGACAGGTATGGCTGACAAATACTCCTTAGCTTCATAGACTTCCCTCAGCCTTAGAATGGTCGAGATGACTTCCGAAGGGTTCGTCTTGATCTGCCTAGCCAGATCAAGAAGGTTCGACCCCTCCAGAACCGCTCTCCTCAATTCCTCAAGCGCAAGCTTCGAGTTCGAAAAAGGGTCGTCAGACTTACGAAACAACGCCTCCCTAAAACCGCCCAAGTTAAGTAGAAGCGCTTCAGCCCGCTTCTTTACTGACGAAGCCCTCTCAGGCTTGAGTAAAAGCATCAAATCCCTCAGCTGCTCAGCTGAGCTTCGTAGAGCTGTAACGTCAGATTCCGACTTCTTCCAGACTTCGGACGGCGGAAGCTTCTCGAAGATGATTCCGCTAGTCAAGTTGGTTGTGATCTTCTGCAGAAGCTCCTCGAACTGGCTTATGGTCTGATCAAAAGGTTCATTCACTGTTGGTTACCCCAATCTGATCAACCTAATGATGCTATGGAAAAACTAATTAAGCTTTGCTTGGCGGTTCCTTATAGATAACCTAGCATGGAACACCCAAGTCCCGACTGTCGGTCTCCTATCTTGATTTGTCCAAGGAAAGTGTGCTAAGAAGTCATGTAGTGAAAGACGATTCTAGCTTCAAATGGCAAGTCGAGAAAGAGGAATCTCAATCTGAGCGCCAAGGTACTGTTGCTGAAGCTATTTTCTAAGCGCATTTACCCCCCTGTCATTTCCAACCTTGCGTGGACCCTAGTTCCTTGAGGTGTCTGAGAAACGTTTATCGGATAACCTATTCCTCTCATCGTCCCTTTCTCGAGATCCTCAAACACTTTGTTAAAGTCTCTAGAAAGGGACCTATCGAAGAGATCGTTCGCATGGCTTCTTTTCTTCTTCTCGGACATCCATCTCTCACCCCGAAGACCGCGAGAGCCGCTTATGCTTGAGTTTAACTCTCTTCTACGCGGAGGATTGAACGTGACGGTTTCGGGGCAAAGTGACAGGAGGAAGAAGCCATCCTTTCAGTAGATCTCTTCGACAAGTTTCGAAAAGTATATAATTGTCCGTCGCTTTTTATGAACAGAAAATGGAGCGAAGTCCCATGGCCGCAACACAACAGGGAATACCTGTTCTTATCATGAAAGAAGGCTCTTCAAGATCGCGAGGCAAAGAAGCCCAGCACGCGAACATCATGGCTGCCAGAATCATTGCTGAAGCTGTCAGAAGCTCCCTTGGGCCAAAAGGCATGGACAAGATGCTTGTGGACAGTCTGGGGGATGTCACAATAACTAGTGATGGACGAACAGTCTTAGACGAGATTGACGTTGAACACCCCGCAGCAAAGATGATGGTTGAGGTAGCAAAGACCCAAGACGACGAAGTTGGCGACGGAACGACAACTGCCGTAATCGTGGCAGGAGAGCTCCTCACCAAAGCGGAGGACCTTCTGAACAAGAACGTTCATCCCACCGTGGTCATCGACGGTTACAGGAAAGCCGCCGACAAAGCCCTGGAAACCCTAGAGAAGATAGCCATTCCAGTCGCTTCCACAGACAAAGAGATTCTGCAGAAAGTTGCTATGACATCGATGGCCAGCAAACTGGTCGCCGAGAACCGTGAGCAACTCGCCAAGATAGCTGTTGACGCAGTCTTGCATGTAGCTCAGAAAGTCGTAGACGAGTACAGGGTCGACATAGATGACATCATGGTCGAGAAGAAGCCTGGTGAATCTGTCACGGACACCAAACTCATCAAGGGCATTGTACTGGACAAAGAAGTCGTTCACCCAGGTATGCCGAAACGCGTTGAAAAGGCCAAGATCGCGTTGTTGGACGCTGCTCTGGAAGTTGAGAAGACAGAGTTTGACGCTAAGATCAACATCGAAACGCCGGAGCAGATGGAAGCTTTCCTCAAGGAAGAGGAGGGCATGCTCCGCGAAATGGTCGATAAGGTGGCAGCGACGGGTGCAAACGTCCTGATCTGCCAGAAAGGTATAGACGACATGGCACAGCACTTTCTGGCCAGAAAAGGAATCTTGGCTGTGAGACGAGCAAAGAAGTCTGACATGGAGAAACTGGCCAAAGCCACAGGCGGCAAAGTTGTCACGAGCATAGTCGACATCACAAAGAAAGACCTAGGCTTCGGGGATCTTGTTGAAGAGAGAAAGATCGGCGAAGACAAGATGACCTTTGTGGAAGGCTGCAGGAACCCGCGTTCAGTTGCTATACTCATTCGCGGAGGAACGGAACGCATCGTCGACGAGGCAGAAAGATCAGTCCATGACGCCCTATGCGTGGTCCGAGACGCGGTTCAAGAACCAAAAGTGGTAATCGGAGGGGGCGCACCAGAAGTCGAAGTAGCCAAGACACTTAGAGAATACGCCCAGACTCTGCCTGGGAGAGAACAGCTAGCGGTTCAATGCTATGCTGAAGCCCTAGAGATAGTACCAGTAACACTCGGCGAGAATGCGGGACTCGACCCGATCGACATAACTTCCGACCTTAGAGCTCAGCATGAGAAAGGCGTAACTTGGGCAGGCGTTGATGTCTTCGAAGGCAAAGTCAAAGACATGACGAAACTTGATGTCTACGAACCATTAGTCGTCAAGAAGCAGATAATCAAGTCGGCCACCGAAGCAGCAACAATGATACTGAAGATCGACGATGTCATCGCGGCTGGGAAGATGAGGGCTCCGCCCACTCCTCCCGGAGGTCCAGGTGGGGTCCCACCAGGCGGATACGGAGGCGGGGAATTCGAGTAGCCCCTGAGCCTTCAACCCCTTCCTTTTTTTTGTTCTAGGTTTGACTGACCCCTCTGTTCTAGATCCTGAATTAGGTCCTGTCTAATTCTTTCTACATCGCATTCGCGAAGTCAGAATCTCTGATACCATGAGCGCTTGCGTCCCCCATCTCGGCTGCAAGCCTTTAAAGGACTTCAAAGAGAAAATGGGCTTGGACTGAGATCGTGGACTGGAACATGCGTAGATCAGCATCGTTGCAGTTCCTCTTTGCGGTCACATTCCTGTGCCAGATGCTCGTGGGCGTAGTAGGAATAGCAGTGCCCATATATGCTGACCGTTTGGGCGCCTCGCAGTTCCTCATCGGTCTCATAGGCGCAGCAGGCGGCCTAACATACTCGTTCATGCCATTGGTTGCTGGGGTGCTTTGTGACAAGTTCAGCCGAAAGGCTTTCGTGTCAGCATCTTTGATCCTGTTTGGGGTGTCATGCCTTCTGTATAGCTTCTTCGATAGCCCTATCGCTTTTGCCTTCATCCGAAGTCTAGAATGGCTGTCCATAGCAGTCTTCTGGCCAGCCTTGGAAGCGTTGCTGGCTGACTCCGCTGATACAAGGCTCGAGGAGACTTTGAGAAGGTTCAATGTTTCGTGGGGCTCAGCCATGGCCATCGGCCCTATGGTCGGAGGCGTCTTGATCAGCGGCTTGTCTGTTAAGACGCCGTTCCTCATCTCTTCTTCCATACTGCTGGTCCTGGGTGTACTCAGCGTCGCAATCGTGGCAGAGCCGCCCAGAAAATCAAAGGGCAAAGGGGTATCCGAGACAAGAGGCACCACAGTCAGTCGAAGCTCAATCGTAGTCGGTCTAGCGTCGATCTTTCTCTTCTCGTCGATCACTGGAATACTGCTTACTCTTTTTCCCTCCTATGCGACTGATCTGGGGATTCAGCCGTTCGAGATAGGGTTGATAGCCTTCGCGTTCGGAGCCGCCAGAGCATTCACTTTCTACCAAGCGTATGAGATCAAGGCGAAACTAGGAGGCATTGCCATGTTTCTGCTCGGTTCCTCGACACTGGCCCTAGCCTCACTACTAACATGCAAAAGTACGAGTGTCCCGATGCTCACGATCTGCTTCCTAGTCTTCGGTTTTGGCGCCGGAGTGTCGTACGCCGCGTCCATATCACTCATTCTTGGGATATGGAGCTCATCGAGGGGCTATGCAGCGGGAATCTTCGAAAGCCTGATTGGTCTGGGATACTTCGCGGGGCCGTTGATTGGCGGATTCGTCTCGGAGTATGCGCCTATAGCTCCTTTCATATATGGGTTTTTCTTGAGCCTAACAGTGTTCTTCATACAGCTGTTATTCAATGGCAAACGCTCGACCTCTCAAGCTCCGTCCTCTAGGTAGAGTTATATCTTCCCTCTCTGTTCACATTAACCCGAAAATTGGGAAGCTCGGGAAAAAAGCGGAGGTAAAAGATTGCTAGTCGAGGTTCGATGGCACGGCAGAGGCGGACAAGGCATAGTCACAGTGAGCAGGCTACTAGCTTACGCAGCCTTGCTTGACGGCAAATACGTTCAGGCGTTTCCAGAGTTTGGACCAGAACGTAGAGGCGCACCAGTTACTAGCTTCACAAGAATCTCTGATGAGCCCATTAGCATCCACAGCCACATCTACAATCCAAACTTCGTCGTGATTGTGGATCCGACCCTACTTGGCAAGATGGACGTGACAAGGGGCCTAGTTCCAGATGGAACCCTTGTAGCGCACACGGACATGGGTCCCGATCATCTGAAGAAAGAGCTTGGGATCGAAAGGACTAGGGTTTACACCGTCAACGCGATGAGGATAGCACTTGATATTCTTGGCAGGCCGATCTACAATACGGCAATGCTGGGAGCACTCATCAAAGCTGCACCTCTGGCACGACTGGAGTCGCTGAGCAAGGTTGTCATGGAACGTTTCCCCGGCGCAGCCGGAGAGAAGAACGTAGCCGCGGTAAGGAAGGCCTACGAGGAGGCGACAGGTGTTGAGTGACAAGACCAAGCCCGGATGGAAGACCATACCAATGGGCGGGCTTCTCCTTGAACCTGGTTCAGCGATGAAATACAAAACGGGCGACTGGAGAGCCTTCAGACCCATTGTAGACCAAAACAAGTGCACAAACTGTCTCTTGTGCTGGATATACTGCCCCGACGCATCCATAAACAGACTGGAGAAGTTTGTGGAGGTCAGCTATGACTATTGCAAGGGATGCGGCCTATGTGCGAGAGAATGTCCCGTCGGCGCAATAACCATGGTGGAGGAGAAAAGGTAAGATGAGCAGAACAGTCGGATTGACAGGAAACGAAGCCATAGCGTACGCGGCCAAACAGAGCAACATTGACGTTGTAGCGGCATACCCCATCACACCCCAGACAATAATGGTGGAAGCCTTCAGCGAATACGTTCACAATGGCGAAGTGCACACCGAGTTCGTCTGCGTCGAGTCGGAACATTCAGCCATGTCAGCCTGCATAGGTGCAAGTCTAACTGGGGCCCGAGTCTTTACCGCTTCTTCGAGCCAAGGATTGGCGTTGATGCACGAAATGCTTTACATTGCTTCTGGCCTCAGATGTCCGATAGTCATGGGCGTCGCGAACAGAGCACTTTCGGCGCCGATCAACATTCACGGTGACCACTCGGACATGATGGGCTCAAGAGATTGCGGTTGGATACAGATCTACGCTGAGAACGTTCAAGAAGCTTACGACTGGACCCTTCAAGCCTTCAGAATAGCCGAGGATATGAAGGTTCTTCTCCCAGTAGCAGTGAACATTGACGGTTGGGCACTCTCCTTCTCGATGGAAAGGGTCGAGGTCCTTGAGGACGAAGAAGTAGAGAAGCTCCTCACGACAAGAAAACCTTACATAACGATCGATACGGAAAAGCCGATCACTGTTGGCGCTCTCTGTTTCACCGACTATTACTTCGAGGTGAAGCGCCAACAGGTCGAAGCCTTAAGCGAATCCACAGGAGTCATAGAAGCCGTGGCAAAAGAGTATGAGGATCTGTCAGGAGAAAGGTACGGCCTCATAGATACATATGGAGTTGAAGATGCTGAAGCTGGCATACTCTGCTTGGGAAGCACGGCTGGGACAGCCAAAGCTGTGGCCAAGAACCTCCGAAGTAAAGGCAAGAAGGTGGCCGTCATTAAGCCTTGGGTCTACAGGCCTTTCCCAACAGAAGAGATCGCGAGGGCTACTGAGAACATCAAAGCTCTAGCAGTCCTTGACAAGGCTTGCAGCTTTGGCGCTCCCTATGGTGCCCTGTGTAGCGATGTCATGGCGTTACTTCACCAGAACGGGAAGGAGCTAAAAGTCTTCAACGGAATCTACGGCCTAGGCGGAAGAGATATCACGCCCTTTGATGTTGAGTCGGTTTTCGAGGAGGCACTTGAAACCGCAAGAACGGGCGATATTAAAGAGCCTCTGAAGTTCATAGGGGTGAGGGAGTGATGGTCAGACTGAAAGAGCTTCCCACCGCAGAACTGTTCACATCCGGGCACAGGCTATGTGCCGGGTGCGGAGCTGGCACAATCGCCAGGATGACCCTAAAGGCTCTCAGAGGACCGACGGTGATCGTGAACGCTACGGGTTGCCTAGAAGTCTCCTCAACAGTCTATCCGTATACGTCATGGAAGGTTCCTTGGGTTCACATTGCATTTGAAAACGCGGCTGCTGTCGCCTCAGGAATCGAAGCGGCGTACAAAGCTTTAGCCAGAAGAAATGCCTGGAAGAAACCAGTGGACATCATCGCGTTCGCTGGAGACGGCGGAACCTTCGACATCGGAATCCAAGCGGTCTCCGGAGCGCTTGAGAGGGGGCACGACTTCCTGTACATATGCTACGACAATGAAGCCTACATGAACACGGGAATCCAAAGGTCAGGAGCAACTCCGCACGGGGCAGCAACCACAACGAGCCCTGCTGGAAGAGTGATCCCTGGCAAGCCGGAGTTCAAGAAGGATTTCATTGGTATCTGCGCAGCTCATGGGATCGCATACGCTGCTACAGCTTCACCAGCGTACTGGAACGACTACATAACCAAGGTTCAGAAGGGCTTGGATGCCAAGGGACCAGCCGTCGTACATGTCTTTTCGCCCTGTCCTGTTGGAATGAGGCACGATTCTGACAAAAGCATGGAGATGGCACGGCTAGCAGTGCAGACAAGATACTGGCCAGTCTACGAAGTCGAAAAGGGCATATACAAACTGAACATCAAGGTGCCCACGCCGAAACCAGTCATAGAGTTCCTCAAACTGCAGGGAAGATTCGCCCACCTGTTCCAACCGAAGTTCCAGCAAGAAATCGAAGTCCTCCAACACTGGGTAGACGAAAACTGGAGAAGAATCACAAGCCTCTGCAAGGAACAGTAAAGGCTACTATCGAATTTTACTGCCAAGAGCCCCAGCGATACAGCGCAGGCTACTCTTCTTCCTGTTCCTCTTCAGTCTCTTCTGACTTTCCCTTCACGAGCTCTGCTGTTGCGTATCTTCCACCGACTTTCGTGATCACAAACTTGGCGCGTTGACCGGGTCTCGCATTGGAGACGAAGACTACGAATCCTTGAATTCTGGCTACTCCTGCGTCTCCTCTGCGGCTCATCTCGACGATCTCAGCTTCGTATTCTTTACCTAGCTCTACTGGAGCAGGTCTGGAGCCGCCGGTTCCCCTATAGCCAAAGCTTCTCCTTCTGTACATGATTCTTTTCACCTCGCTTCAACGTTGCTAGAAGGACCTTGAAAAACCAAAAAGATGTCGAGCACTTCTTGGGTTCTCAGATCGTCGATCCTTCTTCACGGGCTAAGCATCTTACTCCTATATTAGCTTATCGTCCAAGCTCCTTTTCACCAGAACGATTTTAAGGTAGCATCATAAACTATGTTTCTTGTTGAGTAGGGCTTTCCGGAAAGTGGCAGACGCTATGCGTCTTTTTCAAGTCGCAACTGATGAAGAGATAAAGCAAGGAAAAACAACAGATGTTTACTTCGTGCGGACTGCGCAAGTTCTGAAAGCAAAGAATGTGGATAAGGTTCATGTCGTGGCCGAGGTTACAGCTGGTAGTCTTCCGAATGAGTGGCGTTGGGGGGTTCTTTGCGGGATTGAAGAGGTTGCGCGCCTCTTCCAAGGATGCCCTGTAGATGTATATGCGATGCCCGAGGGCACGGTCTTCTTCTCTCACGACCATAAGGGTTTCAAGGAACCTATTATGTTCATTGAGGGACCTTACGGTGAGTTCTGCTTCTTGGAGACGCCGATGCTGGGGCTGGTTTGCCAGTCAACTGGTGTGGCAACAAAGTCCGCGAGGATAAGAATAGCCGCTGGAGACAAGACGGTCATAGCCTTTGGAATACGCAGGATGCATCCTGGTCTGGCTCCCATGCTTGACAGAGCCTCTTACATCGGCGGACTAGACGGCGTCTCAAGCCTAATCGGAGCAGAAGTCATAGGCATCAAGCCAAGCGGCACAATGCCCCACGCTCTAGTCATAGCGATGGGCAGCCAGGTTGAGGCTTGGAAAGCCTTCGACGAAGTGATCGAGCCAGATGTCCCCCGAGTGTGCCTTGTGGACACCTACCTTGATGAGAAGGCTGAAGCGATCATGGCTGCTGAAGCCCTAACGGATCATCTTTCAGCTGTCCGCCTCGACACGCCCCGGTCACGGAAAGGGGACTTTGGAGAGATCGTGCGTGAGGTTAGATGGGAGCTGGATGTGAGGGGCTACAAGAACGTTGAGATCTTCGTTTCGGGAGGGCTTGAAGAAGAGACCGTGAAAGCGCTTGGTGAAGCTGGCGCAGGGGCTTTTGGCGTCGGAACATCCATCAGCAATGCTCCCACAGTGGACTTCGCCTTGGATATCGTCGAGGTAGAAGGGAAACTAGCAGCCAAGAGAGGGAAGCTGAGCGGGAAGAAACAAGTGTGGCGATGCCTATCATGTTTCGTGGACACAGTCTTACCGTTCTCGGAGCCTGAGCCAAAGTGTCCCAAGTGTCAAGGTGAAACCATGAGCATGCTCAAACCCCTCATTGAACATGGCGAGGTGGTCTCAGATCTCCCGAAAGCCCCAGAGATACGCAGCCGTGTTATCGAGCAGCTCAGGAACCTGCCGTCAGATGCTAAGCTAACGTAGCGTACTAAAGTCTTAAATATGCCCGCTTCCATGTAGTGCTGGAAGAAGGAGCCTAGAAAGAAGTAATGGTTGAAATCTGTTCGATATGCGGGCTTCCAAAGGACATTTGTGTGTGTGGCGAGATCAGCAAAGAGCAGCAGAAGATTGTTGTGCGTAGAGAAACACGAAAATTCCGAAGAGCCATGACTGTCATAGACGGGTTGAACGACAAGGACGTGGACTTGGGCAGACTCGCACAGAAGATGAAGGCTTTCTGTGCTTGTGGCGGAACAGCGAAGAGCGGTCAGATTCTGCTTCAGGGCGACCAGAGAGAAAAGGCGCACCTATTTCTCATGCAGATGGGGTACCCGGAAGACAACATTGAAGTCCAGTAGAAGCGCGAGAAAGTGTCAAATGGGGAAACTGACACGCCTGTCTTCCTTTCTTGGTAGAACTAGCAGGCAGCTCCCATCACCCAAGATCGTGAAAGCCTGCCCGAAATGCGGAAGCGTCAACATCAGGCTATCGAGCAAACTGGACGCGTGGCTAACCCCGACACGGTACCTCTGTAGCGACTGCGGCTACATGGGGCCGGTAATCATGGAAGTCGAAGAATCCGAAAGGGCAGAAAAAAAAGGTGAGTCTAATCCGGAATATCCAGCTTCAACTGCCTCTTGAGGTTCTTGAACCGGTTTCGAACGGTAACCTCAGTGACACCTGCAGCGTCTGCAATGTCCTTCTGCGTCTTCCTCTCGCCAGCCTGCTTGCACGCAATGTAAAGCGCGGCCGCTGCAAGGCCCATCGGATCTTTTCCAGCTGAGATGTGTCTTGCTCTTGCAGCGTTCAGGATTTCTACTGCACGCGCTTGAATCCTTCCAGGTACGTCGGATCTTCGGGCGATCTTTGTCAAGTAGATCATTGGGTCTGCGATCGGCATGCGAAGGCTTAACTCCCGCAACAGCAGCCTATAACAGCGCGCAATATCCTTCCTGTCCACGAGGCTTGCTTCGGATATCTCTCGGAGATTCCTGGGGGTCCCTGTGATCCTGCAGGCTGCGTACAGCGAAGCGGCGGCGATGGCTGCGATTGATCTTCCCCTAACCAGTCCTTCGTCCAGCGCCTTGCGATAGATCAGGGCAGCTTTCTCCTTCACCGCAGCCGGAGTGGAAACCTTGTCGGAGAGCCGATCGAGTTCGGTCATGGCTTGGGCAAGGTTTCGGTCAATGGAAGAGTGCACTCGTGACCTTATCTGCCACTTCCTCAACCGCCACATCTGAAGCCTTGTCGATAGTGGAAGCTTGCGACCAAACGCATCTCGGTCAATCCTGTCAATCGATGTTGACAATCCCTTGTCGTGAACTGAATAGGAGGTCGGTATCCCAACGCGGCTTCGGGACTCCTTCTCCTCCTGAGTGAAAGCCCGCCACTCCGGACCCTCATCCATCATAACGTCTTGAATAACCAAGCCACAATCCCCGCAAATGGTCTCTCCCGTATCGTAATCGTGAACCAAGTTCGCACTCTCACATTCCGGACACTTGTCGATCATCAGTCGCTGGGACTGTCGTGCTTTCTCCATCCTCAACACCTCTCCACCCTATAGGGTGTAGGGAACTGTGACGGGAGAACCTCATAAAACACGATTCTTCACACGAAGGATCAGAATCAGAGCTTTATTTCATCAGCCCGCGAAAATACAGAAGGATTTGTCTCAATATATAAACCTTTCGGTCACAGAACATGCCAGTTTCACATAGGTCTCATGAAGAGATGCGTGTTTTGAAACGCTTATATCAAGTCTGGGACAGATAGGGGGACCAGGGAGAGATATGTTGGAGAGGTGTCCAGAAGGCATCCGTACGGTTCTGAAAGTGCTCTTGGGTGACCTGAAATCCAAGGAGTCCCTCACCGGCATCGGATTGTTCGGGAGCTGGAGCCGAGCGGATGCAGAGCCCAGCAGCGATGTTGACCTGCTTGTTGTTGACAAGCGTTGTTTCGAATACAGCTACGTCGAGCGGGCTGAGATCGGCAACAACCTCCTAGACTTGGAGTATGTGCCGGCGGAGTGGGTTCTGCCACAGATCCGCCCAGAGCTTGACCAGAAACTCTATGAAGCCCAGATCTTGTACGACCGTACCGGAGCGCTTGAGAGAGCTAAGGAAATGATGCTAAGGATTTACTCGAGTCCCGAGCGTGTCGAGATAAGAGCCGGCAATTGCCTCATAGAGGCTGACACCTACATCAGCAGAGCCGCATCGGCGTATGACAAGAAAGACTTTCAAAGCTCCAAGGCAAACGCAGGGATCGCGTTCGAAGCTGCCCTCAGAATCTTCGTGGATGCGGCCATGCTTCCATTCTCGAACAGCCGCTTCATCAGGGCTTCCGAGTCCGCTACAAAGAAGTTTGGGGTCCGCAAGCTTTACGATGACTATCTCGTGGTCGCTGGTCTTGCCGGTCTGGACGTACAGAGAACCGGAAGGATGCTGGATTCGGTTTTGGCTATGTGGAAGGTGGTCATGAGCTATGTACAGGCGAACTCTTCGACAGTAGGGACTCTGCATGTGCGCGCAATGAACGCGTTGAACTATTACGGCAAGGAGAGCTTCCTGAAAGGTTTTGCAGCTCGCACAAGCGCTTTGATCAAGGACGGCTTGTTCGCTGAAGCCGCTCATTACATGGTTCACACATCAGCCAGCCTTCTCGAGAACTACGCATGCTTGGTGTCTGTCGTAGAGAAGACGCGGTTCGACTTCACGTCCCTATTCCGGCTTCTCAGAGATTCCCAGACATCGCCCTGCGAGGTTTACAGGAAGGCCGTCGACGCGTTCGGTCTCGAGAAAGTCACGGGTCGAGAAGCTGAAGAGTCTCTTGAGAAAACCAAGGAGACTGTGTTGGCCATCAGGCGAAAGAGGGGGGAGATCATCGCACGTCTGCCCCCTGAACATCGCAAAGGCTGAACCGCTCATCTTAATAAGGGGCGTGCTCTAACTAGGTTCTGAGAAGTGTTTGATGTGAGTACGGTGCCTGAAGAAAGCGTGAAAGTTGCTTCTTTGAAGCCTGACCTCCACCACCTAAATCTGACCGTGAAAATCGTGAACGTCGGCCCTTCTCGAACCATCCCGACAGTAAGAAGAGACCAGAGGCAACGCTTTGTCGCCGAAGCGCTAGTCGGGGACGAAACAGGCTCCGTCGTGCTGACCCTTTGGGAGGACCAGATCGGCAGGTTCAAACCTCAAGACGTCATTGAGATACGTAGCGGATACACCACGCTGTTTAGGGGGTCCCTGCGGCTGAACTCAGGAAGAGGCGGACGCATCGAGAAAACAGGGAAGGGAATCGAACAGGTCAACACAAAGAACAACCTATCCGAGAAAACTCACATCCAGATCCCGTGGCACCTCTCCGAAAGCCGCCCCTTCAGAGCCAAGCGAAGACGCTAGGCAGCCGCGACTCTTACAGGCAGAGAATTTGACGCCTACAACACTTCTAGGGGAACATTGCCCGCGGCGATAGCTGGATACAACATTGCCATAATAAAGGGCTTTTTGTGCAATGGAGCCAACACTGGAACATTCATCCTAAGGTTCGCGGCGGAAACAACAGGAACGGTGACCACAAAAAAATTGGAAGCGTGTTGAGGCGGGGACAAATTAGCTGAGAGCTCAGGTGTTCTGCATACGATGGGATGAGAGAATGGTTAAGGTTGGTTTGGCTTGTGGGAAATGCGGCAACTGTGGAAAAACGGTTTGTCGTCCTCGACCTGCGGATCTCGCTGCTTGTGATTGCTAGGAACATTGCCCGCTTTGTGGCGAGAAGATGGAGTCGTTTACGCCTGATTTGTCGCCGCAGAGTTATGAATCGGGTGATTGGGATGTTGTGATGATCTGCCGAGAACATACGCCGCCGTACAAGAGCAAACTGAAGCCTGTGGAGGTTCGATTGAGTTGAAGGATCCTGAAAGAGACGCTCTCCGTAAATGTATCCTTGAACTGCTTAAGAAGGGTCATGTGCACTA
>CAYXIF010000015.1:0-38553 GCA_964465575.1 uncultured Candidatus Bathyarchaeia archaeon
CCCATCTCCGGGCTCCCGCTGTCACGGCCCGTACCGGTTATAGGCTTGGTGAGCCGTTACCTCGCCAACTACCTGATCGGCCGCAGCCCCATCCTCGTGCGGCAGTGAAAGCATGGTTCCACTGCTTTTTGGGCAAGAAACCGTTCCAGGCCTTCTTGCCTATCGGGCGTTATCCCCAGTTTCCCGGGGTTATTCCCGTCGCGAGGGTAGGTTAGCTACGTGTTACTGAGCCGTCTGCCGTGTCTTCACCATAGCTTAAAGACACAAACTAACATGCCTAAGTCCCACCCCGATAGCAGTAGGGTCCGGCAGGATCAACCGGAGTTATGATGGTCGCATCGATCAGCTGGAATTGATGGGATTCGCCAAGCCCACCTTAGACCTAAATACTTCATCAGGTCCGCATTTCTTGTGCCCGCAACTGGAGGTCAACTCTTCATTCAGAGGCAGACTGCCTCTCTTGTCTGGGTTGACGCCGCGCTGCGGTTTCGAGCGGAGTGCTCGAAATTCGCAACTATAGATATTTTTCGTCTTCTTAATAAACCTTTACAGCGGGGTCACTTGCTGAAGATGGGCTCTTGCCAGTCGAGGACGAGGCGAAGGTCGCTGGATAAGCGGTTGTTCTAAGACAAGGAACCGTCAGTTTCCGCGTCAGCGGGACTTCTCGAGGTCTCTCAGCGTAGCTTCCCTTTTGAGTCTTGCTGATCTGTAAGCCATATCGATGACCTGCATGACCTTCAAGCCGTCTTCCCCAGGCGTTTTGGGTTGCTTGTTCTCCAGACATGCTGCGATGAAGTCTTCGGCCAGCATGTTCGAGGCTCTGGAGTCTCCAACATCGATCGTCTTGGCTATGCCTTTGCCTTCCTCTTCTGTATAGTAAGTGAAGGGGTTGAGCTTCAGGCTTCCTATAGAGCCGAAGACTACTGTCTCATTATATGAGTTGAGGTTTGCCGCCCAAGTTGTTTCGAAGGTCGCTGCTACATCTTCCTTGAACCTAACGAAGACTGAAGAATGCTCTTCCACATCGTATGCTGTGTCAAGCTTCAGAGGTTCCCCCACGCCCGTGAAAGTAGATGCGCTGACGGCTTGTGGCTGGACATCACCGAGTAGATACAGCAGGACATCTATATCGTAGCAGCCGATATCGATCAGCGATCCACCTCCCGATTTTGCGGAATTGATGAACCATTTTGACTCCTTTAGAATGTCTATCCCTGGGCGTCCTCTTCGCCGAACGGTCGTCGCTCGGGCATAGTATATCTTGCCTAGCTTCCCCTTTCCCACATACTCTTTCGCCAGTTCTACAGATGGGCTGAACCTTGAACGTGCACTACCTAACCCAAGCTTGACCTGTGCCTTGTTACACGTTTCAACCATTTCCTTAGCTTCCATCGCGTTCAGGGCCATGGGCTTCTCGCAAAGAACGTGTTTTCCGGCTTTTGCTGCGTCGCATGTTATGACTGCATGGTTGAAAGGAGGCGTGCACACGGCGACGCCTCTTACCATGTCCAGAGCAAGAAGGTCGTGGTAGTCTGTGAAGGTTTTGTCCACTTTGTGCTTCTCTGATGCTGTTCTCAGGGCTTCCTTGTTTATGTCTGCGATTGCAGCGACCTTCACGTTTCTGAGTGAGGTGAATGCCCGCAGGTGCCAGTCTCCCATCGCGCCTACGCCGATTACTCCGACTCCAAAGACTCGGCTCATTTTCTCCTTCCTACCTTTTGGTGAAAAAGGCTTTTGACCATACGTCTAGAAAAAGGTATCGGTCTTCTACATGCGAGGGCGCCGGAAGAGATGCCCAGAGTTAAGGCAATACTGGTTCTTCGCAACTACTGTCGCGCGTCCAGACGTAGCGAAGTTGCCTACGTGGGCAAGCCGCTTGCGGGAATATGGATTCTGAAGCATCTAACCTTCTGAGACCTAGGCCCTCACGCTCTGTAGACTGCAAGTTTCCCAATGGTCTGCCAGTTGTCTTCTGTTCGTCGCGGGGTCCGGGCAACTATCACCTCAGCTTGTGGATCGGTTTTCCAGGCAGACAGTTAAGCTCGGAAAGTCTTGGTCTTCTACTCCACTGTAGAAATCTCGCTTTGGGTTGAAACTTCGCGTAAGTCTTCCACCACAAGCAACCGAGAATGTTTGATTCTTTGAACCTTGATCGCGCATTCATAGGGCCCTGTTCAACATGACGGCATCTCACAAAAGCCTTAAGCGAAAGAGAGAAATCACAGCTGGTCAAGATATAGGCGCGGTGCTCGGCTTGTTCGGGGGCTACGTTGGGAAGCCCCTGCGGGTAGACCTCAGCAAACACACGATTACCGAAGAAAAGCTGAAGCAACACCTGTTGCGGAAGTTCATAGGCGGCAGCAGCCTGGCTGCGAAGATTCTCTTTGACGACACTGGTGTCGAGACGAATCCCTTGAGCCCAGAGAATGTTCTCGTTTTCATGACTGGTCCCGTTGCTGCGACCAAGGTTCCTTTGTCTGGCAGGTATCAAGTTGCTTCGAAGTCGCCTCTGACTGGTCTGATCGGTGAAAGTGACTCGGGTGGGAGTTGGGGTCCCGAATTGAAGAAAGCGGGTTACGACGGCATCCTCATCACTGGGCAAGCTCGCGAGCCCGTTTACCTTTGGGTCTGCAATGGCCACGCAGAGCTGAAAAGCGCGGAGCATCTTTGGGGAGTCGACACCTATGAAATAGACCGCCTGATACAGGATGAAACAGACAGGAAAGCTGTGACGGCGTGTATCGGTCCTGCAGGCGAAAGGTTGGCTAGGATTGCGTCGATCATGAACGACGGCAAGCACGGAAGAGCCGCTGCAAGATGCGGGCTAGGCGCGGTCATGGGTGCCAAAAGGCTGAAGGCCATAGCCGTCAGAGGCACCGGCACAGTTGAAGTTGCCCATTCTGAAGAGCTGAATGCTTCGGTGAGGACGTTGGCATCTTCGATCGTAGAGAAGGTTAAGAACATGCATGACTACGGGACAAGTAGCGGAATGGCTACGATTGAGTACTTAGGTGATCTGCCGATTCGGAACTGGCTCTAGGGCTCTTGAGAGGAGGGCGCTGAGAATCTTTCGGGTCAGAACATGGCGAGAACGATACTGAGCGGAAGATACTACTGCAACGGTTGCTTCATCGGGTGCGGAAGGAAGGTGAAGTTCGAAAGTGTCAAGTACGGGAGCGTTGAGGGAGCTGGACCCGAATATGAGACACTTGCCATGTTGGGGGCGAACTGTCTTGTTGACAGCCTAGAAGCCGTGGCTAAGGCGAATGATCTATGTAACCGTTATGGTTTGGACACGATATCGACGGGCGCCGCAATCGCATTCGCCATGGAAGCCTACGAGAAGGGCCTGATCACGCAAGAGGATACAGACGGTGTGCTCCTCAGATGGGGTGACCCCGACGCCATGGTCACCATGGTTGCCATGATTGGGAGGCGCGAAGGCTTTGGGCGGCTTCTGGGAGAAGGAGTAAGGATAGCTTCCGAGAAGCTAGGCGGCGCGTCGGCCCAGTTTGCGATCCATGTGAAAGGGCTGGAGCTTCCGGGACATGATCCTCGCGCCTACTACAGTCAAGGCTTGTCATACACGGTGTCGAACCGGGGCGGCTGCCACCTCCAAAGTTTCAGCCACATCTTCGAGAGAAGCGTTACCTTGCCTGATCTGGGGTACCCTGAGATTCAGGATAGGCACGGCGTTGAGGGTAAAGGGGAGCTTGTGGCAACGGCGCAGAACCTGATGTGCATGCTGGATTCCATGAAGTTGTGCAAGTTTATCCTCTTCGGAGGTGTCAAGACTACTCAACTTATGCAATGGCTGAATCAGGTTACTGGTTGGAAAATGAACCTTGGAGAGTTCATGAGAACTGGCGAACGCATCTACAACCTGAAAAGGCTCTACAATGTTCGCGAGGGGGTAAGCCGCAAGGAGGATGTCCTGCCAGCTAGGACTCTGACTTACCCAAGACGCACGGGCGGCTTGGCCAGCAACCTGCCGCCTCTTGGTGAACTTCTTGAGCAGTTCTACGATTGTAGGGGCTGGGATGAGATGGGTATACCCAAGCAAGAAGTGGTTCGGAAGCTCGGCTTACAGAGGGAGGCAGCCTTCCTGCGTGACTGCCCAAGAGACAGGCTAGGGATCTAGCAAATCCTAGGGATTGGGTCTCCGATCGGTCTGGTGATAATCCTCTTTCCGCCTACGGTTGTTTGCATGGCTACTCCTTTGAATCTTGTTGTTGCTTCGCCGATGATCTCAGCTTCTTTTCCTTCCTCGGTTGACCTCAACAGCTCGAGTATTCGCTCAGACTTCTCCTTCACTGCGCCAATTATGATCTTGCCTTCGTTACCGATCTCAAGGGGGTCAAGGCCCAGCATTTCGCAGCCCGCCCTCACGTCTTCGTGGACGGGAACCTTTTCTTCGTAGAAGAGTATGCCAACCTTAGACTTCTCAGCAAACTCATTCAAGGCGTCAGCTAAGCCGCCCCGAGTTGGGTCCTTCATAGCAATTATGCCTCCAACTTCGGCTAGAAGCTTCTGAATCAACCTGTTCAATGGTCTGGTGTCGGACTTGATCTGGCTACCGAAGCTGAGACCTTCCTGGGCTGACAGAACTGCTAGGCCATGGTCGCCAATCGTACCTGACAGGATAATCTTGTCGTCAGCGGACACGTTTCGGTCAAGTATCCAACTGCTCTGGAAGTCTTTCCTGAACCGCTTCACAGCTTCGAGGTTATGCTCCAAGGCTTCAGTTCGCCTACCAATGCCTGAAGAGTTGATTACGAGGCCTCCCAAACTGCCCTTCTCAATGACCTTGGTGTCACCGGTTATGATGCCCACGCCCGCTTCAATGCAAGTATCTCGCATGCTGGCCAAAACCCGCCCAAGATCAGCTAAGGCAAGACCCTCTTCAAGAACTAAGCCGCAAGTCAAAGCTACAGGATCAGCGCCAAGGACAGCTATGTCGTTTACTGTGCCAGAAACTGCTAATCGCCCAATGTCGCCACCGGGAAAGAAGATCGGTTTGACCGCGTGAGAGTCGCTTTTCAGTACAATGTTGTCTATGACCGCCGCGTCGTCTAGGGCTTCCAGCGGAACCTCGGCCTTGGCCAAGCCGGTAGTGTCAGAGAAAAATCTTAGGATGTAGTCTTTTATTAGGTCGTGCATGACTGAACCGCCCGCGCCATGCAACATAGTGATAAGCCCGCTTCTTGTTGCCAAACAGATTCACACTCCACAACAGCGAAACTCAAGGCAAGACCATGACAAGCCTGCACGGTATTCTTAAATAACGTGAAATCTAAGCTTTTCCCATGCATGAGTGGGCCCTCGCAGAGGCAGTCATATCCTCGGCTACTGAGATAGCTGAGAAGGAAGGACTTGAAGAAGTTGGGGAGGTCGTCTTGGAGATTGGCGAACTCCAACAGATCGAGCATGACATATTCGAATCCGCTCTTTTGCAGCTGAGGACGCCGAAACTAAGAAAAGCGAAGTTCACCATCAGGAAAGCAAAGGCAAAGCTGAAGTGTAGATCCTGCGAAAACCAGTGGGCCTTCAACAGTACTAAGCTGGACGAAGAAGGGAAAGAGGCTGTTCACTTTCTTCCAGAAGTCGCCCACACGTACATCAGATGCCCCAAATGCGGGAGCCCAGACTTTGGAGTCACAGAAGGACGAGGGATCCTGATCAGAACTATCAGAGGAGCCCGACCGACATGACTGACCCGCGAACCAGCATGATCAGCAAGAGGTTGAGAGGAGTCCGAAGCGTCATTGCGGTCTCAAGCGGAAAAGGCGGTGTGGGGAAAAGCCTGATTGCCTCTGTCCTAGCCTTGGTACTTGCTAGAAAAGGCTTCAAGGTCGGACTCTTTGACCTTGACTTCACAGGGCCCTCAACCCACATAATCTTGGGCACAGGTAAACTCAAACCCAGAGAGGAGAACGGCATCATACCGCCCGTGATCGAGGGTCTGAAATACATGTCGATCGTCCATTACGTGCACGATCACGCATCGCCCTTAAGAGGATCCGACATCTCAAACGCCTTGACCGAGCTACTAGCGGTAACAGTCTGGGGCGAACTGGACTACTTGATCATGGACACGTCGCCGGGCATATGCGACTCCACCCTAGACCTGCTCACACTCGTAAAGGACATCAAATTCCTGATTGTCACGACTCCTTCAAACTTGGCTTTCGAGACCGTCAGAAAGCTAATAAGCCTGCTGCTAGAACTGAACGCGTCCGTCATTGGGGTCATCGAAAACATGAGGATGCGACACTCAGACCATACAAGACAACAGACCGAAAGACTCGGCGCCAGATACTGGGGCGCAATCGCTTTCGACCCCCGACTCGAAGAATCAATCGGAAACACAGACAAGCTATTGATGACAGAATTCACCAAAAGCCTAGAAGAGATTGCTGAGAGAATATTGCGACTTAGGCTGGTCGAATAGCCCCGGTCTATGAGAGTGACGTACAATAGTATTGTTCTTTCGTTGGTTCAGAGACTTCAACATTAAGAAGACATGTTAAGTCCCAGATCGAGGCGATACGGCTGTGCACTTCGTTCGACTATATGATCTCGCCTTTCCTGTACTGTTCCCAGACATTCTCGAACCAGCCTTCTTCAGTCGGGATCGGGCGAACGCTAACCCATTCGGTTTCAACTTTCCCATCTTTATTGAGCCAGACTTGGGAGCTCTCATTCATCAATGCATCGTCGAAAGGTCTGAAATACCATTCCCGACCCAGCATCTCGGACGGGCACAATCCCTCCGGATCAAGAACGATGTAGGATCCTCTGCTCGCGCCGCCCCTCTCAAGATACGCGCGGATCCCCTCGAGATAGACCACATGTGTCGTCGCTAGCTCAATCACCCTCAACGCGTTCAATAGTTCCCGCCCGGAGGATATGGCAAGGCGCTTCTTTAACCCATTCCTGAGCTCATAGGCTTCACGCAAAGCTGTCCGAACGCCTTTCGGGCTTCTAATGTGAGCGGCATAGGTTGTCATGCGCTCTTGGATAGCTGACCTTACCTTGTCTGGTGCCAATGCGCCGACCCTCTCACCTTCAACAATGTCGCTGAAGATCCCAAGTTTCTCCTCAATGGCCGGCTTGACCATTCTGAGGAATGAGTTCACCGAAGGAGGTCCCTTCCAGTAACGTGCAGCTATGAACTGTGCCGCCCGGTAACCACCAACCTGCCCTGCGTTCAGAGCAGAACCTCCCGGCCTATAGACGCCGTGGCTTCCGTTTGCCTCTCCAACCGGGAACAAGTGCTTGATATTAGATTCCCACCAGATATTGCCGACTAGACCGCCATTGTTGTGCTGAGCACAGACTGCTACTTCCAACGGTTCTCTGCCCAAGTCTATTCCATGGTCGGCATATAGCTGAATAGCTGGCTGGTTCATCTTCTGAAGCCTTTCGAATGGCGTCCCGAACAGTACACCCGATCTTTTGAGATATTCATGCGCTTCTGGTTCAAGGTCCTCGAACCTGAACCCTGTAATATTCCTACGGAAGTCCACGAATACTCTTCTGCCTAGCGCGACGTTCTCACGATGGACAAGGAGATCGATGAGGGAAGACCCGTAATCTGTGATCCTTCTTGCATCGAACGGCCACTGATATCCCTTCAGGAAAATGCACGTGGCAAGTTTACCGACGGAAGGGAAAAGCTCGTTGAGGAACTCCTTCTCGTCTCCTCCATCCTTGCCAATAGAGACATACGTCGGTACAACTTGCTGGTAGGAACCTGAAACGTTCCATCTGAACTTCAACGACGCAAGTCCGTATTGCCACTCACTCAGATTCCTGCCCTTGGCGCCGATCTCAAAGGCAAGTCCCGTGCTGCCCCGCTGAGCCTCTGGATAGACAGAGGCCTTGAAAAGAACAGCTGGACCTCCTGTCGCAAAAACCAAGTTCGTGCAGTTGAACAATGCAGCCCCATAGTTGTCTTCTTCAAGCCTTTCCCGGTCAAGGCACAAGAACCCCACAACGCTGCCTTTGTGCATGAAAAGCGAGACCGCTTCATACCTGTCAAAGATGCTGATCCCCAGGTCCTTGACTTGCTTCAAGAGACGCTCATGCATGTGCCATGATGTCATAGGACCAGCTGATGTGCCTCTTTGCCTTGGATCGTGGTCTGTCTTGTAGCCAACATAACCGCCGTACTGGTCATGAGGGAAAGGAACTCCTATCTGGACGAGATGGAAGAACTCTTGAGCTGAGAGAGTAGCCTCAACCAAAGCAATGTCGCCGTGCATTGCACCACATGAGAAAAGCGTCTTTGCCATCTCATAGGGGCTGTCAACTGCAGCGCCCGATAAGGACAGCTTGTAATAGGTCTGCTTGTCTGAGCCTGCGTTTCTTGAGGTTCCGCCATAGAGGTCTTCAGTTACGATGGCGATGTCTTTCTGCCCATTCAGGACCAAGTGGACAGCACAGTTTAGCCCTGCGGCTCCGCTACCTAGGACGACCGTGTTGAGCGAGTAGACTGGTATCTCCAGTCCTTTGATCTTGACGACTTTCTTTTCCATCAGTCAGAGCCTTCGGATGTGGAAGCCACCGTCGACATCAAAAACCTCTCCAGTGGAGAACGGGAAGTAACCCTTCGCGATCGCCACAACTGCTTTTGCGACATCCTCAGGCTTGCCCCAACGTTTGATCGGTGTTAGGCCTTGCGATATGAGCTTGCCATATTTTTCCTTGACGGGTTCGGTCATGGGTGTGTCGATCACGCCGGGCCGGATCTCGTAAACATTGATGCCATATTCTGAAAGCCTATCCGCATAGAGCTTCGTCATCATGCTTACGCCCGCTTTGGAGACGCAGTACTCGGCTCTTGACGGCGATGATGTGTAGGAAGAGATTGAGGATATGTTGATGATCTTCGGTTCTAGTCTGTCGTCTCTCTGTTTAAGCTCGACCATCCATTTCGCAATGATCTGGGTCAGGAAGAACGGGCCCTTCAGATTTACATCCAAGACTCTGTCAAAGCTCTCCTCGGAAGCCTCGAGGATGTCGGCTCTTAGCTTAGATGGCACCCCAGCATTGTTCACGAAAATATCGATGCCGCCAAACTCCTCCTTCAGCCGGGTCAGTATCAGGGTACGGTCTTCAGTCCTAGAGACATCAGCCCTAATGTAGACCGCCCTAGCTCCTGATGCCCGAATCTTGCTAATCACTAGCTTTGCCTGTTCTTCGTCGCGTCTGCCGTTGACCGCTATGTCGAATCCGTCCTTGCCAAGTTCCATCGCGATCGCTGCTCCAATGCCGCTAGTTGACCCGGTGACCAAGGCCACTGACCGTCTGCTTCGCGAAGTCTTGGCCTTAACGTCAACTGATCTGGCACGCTTTTCGGTTAGGCTCAAAAGGTTGCGCCTCTAGGCGGCTAAGGACCTGTGTAGAGTAAGTGGACTCTGTTGCCAGCGGGGTCTGGGTTCTTGAGGAAGATGGCTTTGACTCCCTTCTTAATCTTGGGTTCTTCCAGTTCGATGCCTCTTTCTTGTAGGTATCTGCAGGCTTCTTCGAAGTTTGAAACATGGATGGCGATGTGGCACTTGACCGGGTCAGGTGCCTTCATGACCTCGATCCGGCCCGGGCCCTGACCTGAGACAGAGAAGGACGATGTGCCTTCAGCGCTCCTGAACCCGAACGTTTTGGCGTACCAGTCAGCTATAGCCGCTCCAGAGGCACCATCAGGATAAAGCCCCACGTGTTCAATGCCGAGGAAAAGCGGTGTTCCCTTCGCCTCCTTGATCCACCATAGGCATTGTTCGACCCTTCGGGTTATCTCCTCGAAGTTGCCAGCATCGACCGTATCCTTTGAGATTAGCCTCGAACCCATGCCGAGCGCGGCTGCACCTCCCTTAATCCATCCTGAAATGCTCTCACGAGTAGCCTCGACCCCCCCAGTCGGCATCAACTTGACCCATGGGCAGGGACCAAGCATGTTCTTCACAAAGCTCGGTCCGCCAACCTCTTCGCCTGGGAAGATCTTGACGATATCGCAGCCCATCTCCTCCGCTAGGGAGATTTCTGAAGCAGTTCCACATCCTGGGCTGTATGGTACCTTTCGGCGGTTACAGACTTTTGCGACTTCGATGTTGAGGATTGGACCCACGACGAAGTTAGCTCCGCTGTCGATGTAGAGGACCGCCGTAGCTGGGTCAATGACTGAGCCTACGCCTATGATTACGTCGTTGTATTCCTTGTTAACCCATTTCGCCAATTCAGTGAAGACCTGATAGGCGAAGTCGCCTCTGTTCGTGAACTCTACGACCTTTGCCCCGCCAGAGACACACGCTTGCACGATCTTCTTGGCAGTTTCCAAGTTACCCTCATAAAAGACAGGTACCAGCCCGATCTCTAGAATTCTGTTTACGACTTCATGTTTCAAAAATCTCGCCAATTCTATTCATGCTCCTCCTCTACGCCTATCGTGATATTCTCCCTGAGACTATGCCTCCGGCTATCTTCTCTACTTCTGAAGCAGACACGATGTTTGAGTCGCCGAAGATTGTATGCTTTAGACAGGAAGCTGCCACAGCGAAGTTCAGAACCTTCTGGGGGTCGTCGCCAAACTTTAGAAGGCCGTAGATCAGACCTGCGGCGAACGCGTCGCCGCCTCCAACTCGGTCCACGATGTGAGTTATGTCGTATGTGGGTGCGGTGTAAAAGTTCTTGCCGTCGTGTAGCACTGCAGACCAAGTGTTGTGGCTTGCGCTTATGCTTCCCCTCAGTGTGATAGCTACCTTCTTGAGGCTAGGAAACTTCTCCATCAATCTCTCCGCCACCTCACGATACTTCTCTGAGTCTACCTTGCCTGAGATAACGTCCACGCCTGGCGCCTTTATCCCAAAGACTTTCTCTGCGTCTTCTTCGTTACAGATCGTCAAGTCAGAGTACTTCAAAAGTTCGCCCATGACTTCCCCCGCGGTTTTCCCCCACTTCCAGAGTTGAGCCCTATAGTTCAGGTCAGACGAAACGGTTAGTTCCATCTCCTTAGCTTTCTTGACCGCTTCCAGGACTGTATCTGCTGCGCCCTTGCTGATGGCCGGAGTTATGCCAGTCCAATGGAGCCAGCAGGCATCAGAGAAGACATTATGCCAGGTGACCATTCCCGGCGCAATCGTAGCAATAGAAGAGTTCGCCCGGTCATAGATCACCTTGCTTCCTCTTTGAACAGCTCCCATCTCCATGAAGTAGATGCCCAAACGATCTCCGCCTCGAACGACCTTTTCCACGCCAACCCCGAACTGACGTATGTAGTTCAGGCAGGCATCTCCGATGTCGTTATCAGGCAGGCGGGTAATATAGTCGACCGGAATACCGTAGTTCGCCAAAGATATGGCTACGTTGGCTTCTCCGCCGCCGTAGATCACATCAAAAGTTCTGGCTTGAACGAACCTTAGGAACCCATGTGGAGTAAGGCGCATCATGATCTCGCCAAAAGCAACGACTTTCGTGTCCATTCGGACCATAACCGTTTCTAACCTTTCTCATCTCTTAAGCCTTTCTGCAACTTGTTCGGCCCCTCTCCACCGTACGTGTCCATGCTCCGACTGTCACCTATTCAAGACAAAGCTCAAGTCACTTGGCAGGCCCCTTACTAATCGCGGTCCAGCTTATGGTTCCTAGCTAAAGCGTGCCAGACAGAACTGCATGGCTGAGTTTTCTTTCAGGTCGAGGAAGAAGTATGCTGATCCGTTCAGCGAGGTGGAGGTCTCTGCTGTCTTCATTGACCCTGAAGGAAACGAGAGAGTCGTTCCATCTTTCTGGGCTGGCGGAAACCTCTGGCGAGTACGTTATTCTTCTCAGCTTGTTGGCAAGCACCATTTCGCAACCAAGTGTTCAGACGAGTTGAACGGGGACCCCATGGTCAAAAAGGAACACTTCAAATCCAGCCGTATATGGGAGAGGATATTCTTTTCAGGCATGGTCAACTCAGAGTCAGCATAGACAGAAGGTACTTGGAGCATCTGGACGGGACGCCCTTCTTTTGGCTTGGCGATGCTTGGTGGATGGGACCTGTAGTGCGTCAGCTCTCGAAAAAAAGGGTTATGCTCAAACAAGAAATCTCCGCTATAATGTTGCATTTTGAGCCTAGAGCCAAATACAGAAATGTAACGAGTCAACAATCTGGAAGGTTCAGATGACTGATACTATAAGCCCATTCTCCCGGTTGAACATGAGGTCCCTGAAGGACGCTTCAAACCCCTTCCTCATTATGTACGTCAGCGCCTGAACGTTTTCTGCGCCGAGCTGAAGGTATTCATGCACATGTCTACCAGTGTAGGTTCCTCCAGTCGCGCTCACAGAAATGTCAAGGGTTTTCTTGACTTCACTGATCTGGCGTTGGTTGACCAGCCTCAGCTCCTTTCCGCCGTGAGCTGTGAAGTACTCTTCTTCAGTTCGCGGATCAGAATATCTAGTGAAGAACCTATTCGCAATAACCACTCCATCTACGCCGCACCTCTCGGCAGCTTTCACAATCTCCACTTGGAAGTCCAACCCAAAGTCGAGATTGAGGACCTTAGGAACGACCCTTGCGATGGAAGCCGCCTCTTTCACGAGCTCTGGTGCTTCCCTGTACCATCTTAGTACTGTTTCTTCGTCAACTGCAAGCTTCTCTCTTTTCAGGAATGGACAGAAATCTATCTCCATTACGATTGGTTCGTCCTCATACATGACGGAGGCTGCCTCACACAGCTTTCTCACTGTGAACTCCCATTCATCGACTTTCCACTCCTCGTCTCTTTCCTTGGGCAGATGACAAAGGAACGAAGCCACGAGAGGAAACCCCAAGTCCCTTCCAAGCCTGAAAGCTTTTTCGGCAAACTTGAGGTAGTCACTTAGATTCCTAAGGTCAAGTCCGCCGTTCCAGTGGTATACTGGGTTTCCTTCTTCATCTTCGACCCATCTGACGAAGGTCGGCCTCGTCCTCAGCATCCTCATCGATGCATTTCCGTTCTTGTCTTCTCCAATAACCGATTTCAGAACCATCCCGCCGTATCCGGCTCTCGCAGCCCTCTCGATCTGACGGAGACTTTGAGACAGCGGACCAGGGGCGATGACCAAGGGGTTTCTCAGCCTCAGACCCAAATAGGATGCGGAAAGATCGACACCGAGTTCTTTCTTCACCGCTTCCTCAACGATTCTAGTTCTGCCCTTGACGTAGTCCTTCTCGAGACATGCCAGTGTATCTCTGATCTGTCCCAAGGAATATTCCTCAGGTATGAGTCAGCCCTAAGGTATAAACATCTTTCGCCTACAAGTCCGTAGACCGGCAGCTGAGAGAGTTTCAGGCGCAAGCTGGGAAAGCTGGGGAGCTGTTCGGTCAGTTACTTCTTTAAGCTGTCCCAGACTGGTCGCACGCGTTTCTGGGCTTCAGGGCCGAGGATTACTGGTTCGACCCCGCTTATTTCGCAGAGGTAAGTCAGCTTCTGAATATGGTTACCAGCGACTCCGAGTATGTGGTTACATGGGAACAGACTCAGGAACTCTTCGAAGCCGCAACGAAGTTTCGCGTGAACGTGCGGCCACGTTGGGTTCGTCTCAGCGTTGAGGGCTCTACGCTCTTCTGGTGGCAGTTCAACCGCTTCGCCCATGACCATGACCATGTAGAGCTTTTCATCCCACAAGCCGAGTCTCGCAAAGGTCAGCTCGCCGGGTGCCGCGTCAAACTCGACTGAGGCTCCGCCCGCCTTGAAGTAGAACTCCAGAGCCGGATGAAGAGTCACTTTCTTGAAGTTCTCTTTAGGGTCCATGCTCCTCGACGCGTACCAGCTCGCATGGTTGCCTGAGTTGCAGAAGTCCCACAGGTTCCTGCTAGGATGATAGAGCCGAACATCCATGAATAGGACTGGAAGCCCACCGCTGACGTACTTTAGTAGCTGCATCGTTACGGCTGCAAGTGAATCGGCTTCGGTTGCGCAGACAGTTGGCTCTTTTGGCCCGTTCCAGTCGTATGGGTCGTTCATGAGCATCTCAGGCACATCACCGAGACACACGTACTCCGTCAATTCGCGTTGTCCCTTCAAGCCACAGAAGTCAAAGCCCTTCCCCTCGTTCACAATCTTCATAGCCAGGTAAAGCTTGATCTGGGTCTTCAGAGTGTCCGGGGTCAGCATCTTCCCGTCGTACTTTATGCGGTCACCGAGGAGATTCTCGAACCACTTCAGGCCCTTCTCAACTTCCTTCTCGCCGACTTCTTCCATCTTCTTGACGAGCAAAAGCTGGTCGATCTGTCTGGCTGTGACGCCGAAGGCCTTGATGATCGGCACGAGATGAAAGTAGCCCGTTTCCATGCCCATGGAGTGCCCACCGTACATGCCGTAAACCTCATTCTTAATGGTCGTAAGAGCTTGAGAGGCTCTTATCCAGTCAAAGACTTTGGCTTGGGTTTCAGGGCTGTCCATATCCCCTACGATGCGATGCGTTCTGATCCCAGCTTGTCGCAAAGCACCATCAGTAGCCAGCAAACCGACGTTGCCCGGGTATTTCCCGCTGTTATTCGAGAGGCAAAGAACTGGCTTGTCCCGTCCCACGCTGTTGATGAATGGCCAGACTAGGAATGGGAAGTTCCAGACGTAGTAGCAAAGAACTATCTGTTTGCAGTTTGCTTTGGCAATTTCTTCTCCGACTTTCTGGGCGACTCGGACGGAGGTTATGATCTCCGAGCCTGTGACGACTTCGGGAGCTGTGCCATCCACGTTCTTGACGCCCTTGCGGATAAGTTCAGCCCATTTCTGGACGATTTCCATACATTCGCGGCTGTTAGCTCTCCAAACGTGTTCTCTTTCATCGTTGAGCATGGCAATACCGATCGAAGTATTCCTCATCAAACCACCTTCAAAGATACCTAAGTAAGATTGTCCATCGGAAGCGATTTAACGGTTTTCCTCGGAGAATCATAAGCTCTCGCTAGCCCATCAGCATTTATCTACGTGACAGACTATTCTCTACAAGAGCATCTTCCCTTTGGAGGAGTCTGGACGATCGTCGTAGAAGACGGATGCTCGTTGTGTGGGGTGTCCTATCCCGGCTACGCACTATACCGGTGCCAAACATGCCGAAGGCTCTACTGCAAAAACTGCTTTATCTATGATGCGGAAGGCAAGGTCATCTGCTTGAGATGCGCGAAGAGAAGGATCGCTCCCGGAGGCCCAAGAAGCAAGTACGTTCATCTCACTGCATACTTAGCAAAGAGAGGAAAGTACACCGACCATGTCACGGTTTCCTTCAGCAAGATCGAAGAGATCCTTGGGGGCCAGCTGCCGACATTGGCCTACTACAATAGGCAGTGGTGGAGCAACACAAGAAGTCACGCAGCTTCAGAAGCGTGGGTGTTAGCTGGATGGAACGTGCACAACGTTGACTTGGAAGGGAAGATCGTCACATTCTTAAAGGAGCGTCACGAAACAGCCGAAAAGGCCGGAAAGAGGCAAAGACGCAAATCTGTAACAGCTGCTTTCAAAGCTATGGCTCTGAGACGCAGACCGATAAGACCCAAGGAGCCTTCTAGGACAAAGGTGGCCAAGGTTCAGGCTCGAGCCAAGAACATAACTCGAAAAAGGGCTGCAGCTAAAGCGGGCAGAGGAAGAACCCGACTAAGAGGCGCTTACCAGAAAAGACTGTACAGCCCAGATGAGAAGCCCAGCTAGGTCCTATAGAGCTTCTTTCCGACCTCACTCAACGGCAGACCTGCTTCCAAGAAGCGGTTACTCAGACCGTTACGGTGGGGGGCAAGCAAGCTCAGAAAGACAGGACTAAGCCCTAAAGACTTATAGTGGTACCGATCTCACTAATATTGTCAGTTGTAGACGAGGGTTGCTGATGAGTGAACCGGTTGATGTGTCATCAATCCTTTCAGGCGAGCACACAGGAAAGAAAGTCTCGGTCAGAGGTTGGCTTGACAATATAAGGTCAAGCGGGGGAATCCACTTCTTCCAGCTTAGAGACGGAACCGGCATTATTCAGTGCACAATGAAGAAAGGGAAAGTTCTAGGTGGCAAGTTTGAAGAAGCGAGAAAACTCACGCAAGAGTCTTCGCTTGAACTCACGGGCACTGTGAGGGAAGATCCCAGAGCGCCCGGAGGTTACGAAGTCCAAGTGGAGGACACGAACGTCTTCAGCTTGGCTGACGAAGGCTTCCCCATTGCTAAGAAGTTTCATGGTCCTGAGTTCCTTCTTGACTACAGGCACTTGTGGATCAGAAACCCGACGATGCAGAAGATAATGCGCTTAAGGGCCAAGTTCCTTGAGGCTGCAAGAGAATGGTTTAGGCTTAATGGGTATACCGAGTTCCATTCTCCTATCTTGATAACGGCTGCCTGTGAGGGAGGCTCTACGCTGTTCAATGTTAAGTACTTCGAAGAAGACGCTTACCTAGCTCAGAGCTGGCAACTCTACGCTGAGGCGGCGATTGCTAGTCTCGGAAGGATCTATACGGTTGCTCCTTCGTTTAGGGCCGAGAAGTCGAGGACCAGACGGCACCTAACGGAATATTGGCACCTTGAAGTCGAAGCGCCTTGGTGCGACCTTGCAGGCATTATGAAGATCCAGGAGGATCTGTTTAGCCACATTCTTAATACCCTCTGCGAAAAAGCTTCTGATGAGCTGGAGGCCCTCGGCCGACCCCCCCAAGAGCTAAGGAAGTTGGAGCCGCCATTCGAAAGAGTCATGTATGATGAAATCGTTGACACATTGGCCAAAGCTGGAGTCGAGTTCAAGTGGGGAGACGACCTAGGCTGGCTCGAAGAGAAGCACGTAACCGAGAAGGCCAGCAAGCCATTCTTCGTCACGCACTTTCCGACTGGCGTGAAAGCCTTCTACCACAAGACTGACCCGAAGCGACCCGAAGTAACATTGTCTGCCGACCTTCTGGCTCCTGAAGGTTACGGCGAAATCACTGGCGGCGGACAGAGAATCGACGACCTGAAAGAGCTGCTGAGAAGAATCAAGGAGGAGAACTTGAGCCAGAAGGACTACGAGTGGTATATTGACCTGAGAAGGTATGGTTCTGTGCCGCACGCAGGTTTTGGACTCGGCGTCGAACGCACAATCGCATGGATCTGCAAGCTTGAACACATAAGAGACGCCATAGCCTTCCCAAGACTGATCAACAGAGTATACCCTTGAAGGCCCAGCAATCCCACTTAGAATATGCCCTCTTCTTCTGCAGCTTTCCTCACAGATTCGTTGCGGCTTAGTCCTTGCCTTTCATACTCAGCAATCTTGTAGTCTAGGATGCGGGTGTTTCCCCAAGTCTTCATGTGCTTGTCCCGAAGCCTTCTGTGAAGAGCTTGGATGTCTTTTGGTTCAGCCTGCCATCGTCTTCGATCCTCGGCAAGCGCCACTCGAGCGTATTCGCGTTCCAGATGCGGCAACGCCTCGTTCACACCTTTCAGGAATCTCTGGACTTTGGAGTTTACCCAGTAGGCTAACGCGACTATAAAAATCTGCCCCAACCATAGAGCAGGCGTTCCCAACACCGCGCTAAGCCCGCCCACAGCAACCGCAAACACAACAGCCACAAAAAGCAGGTTCCTGTAATCGAACGATAATTCTAGTGTTGATGTATCGCCCTCGGGGATAACCTGCAATCTGACTGTTGCCCCAATGCTGCCGCCCAGCTTCGCTCTTGCGAACAAGGTTTCGCCGTTCTTAGTCTCCACGTTCTTTGTGTCAAGGTTTTCACGCATCAGGTGAACCATACTCTCGAATGCTTGGTTCGATCTCAGCCGAGCGAACTTCCTGATTCTCGAGGGGAAAAGCAAAGAGGGAATCGGCGCGGCGCTTTCTTCCATGTTGTTCATTTCAGGCGCCCTTCAGCGAACCTGGGGGGTTCCACAAAAGAGAATGTTGCGGGCAAATATAAGCAAAACCAAGGTGCAAAAGCAATAATAGTGCTTTGCCAGTTATCACTTGTCTGTCGAACGACAAGAGGGGACGTGATGTGCCTTTCCTAATCGGCGCGGACTATTATCCTGAGCATTGGCCTGAGGGAAGATGGCCAGTGGATGCAGAGTTGATGGGCAAGGCTGGGTTTAATGTCGTCAGGATGGCCGAGTTTGCTTGGAGCAAGATCGAGCCGAAAGAGGGTGACTACAGATTCGAATGGCTTGACAAGATCATCGACTTACTTTCCAAGAAAGGGGTGCAAGCCATTATTGGAACACCAACGGCTTCTCCTCCGCCTTGGATAGTGAAAGTGCATTCAGACATTCTCAGGATCGACGGGTTTGGCAAGCGAGCGCCAGAGGGAACTCGTAGGAACTACTGCGGAAATAACCCAAACTACATTGAGCACTCAGAGAGAACTGTTACAGAGATGGTTCGCCACTATCAGGATAACCCGAATGTTATCGGCTGGCAGATTGACAATGAGTTCGGCTGCCACGCCAGTGAAATGTGCTATTGCAAGAACTGCGTCGAAGCCTTTAGAACTTGGCTCAAAGCAAAGCACAAAACGCTTGAGAATCTCAACAACGCATTGGGGCTGATTTTCTGGGGACAGGAGTACGGCGATTGGGACGAGGTTATGCCGCCTCGGCAACCGTTCACAATGCAGAACCCCGGGCTTGTCCTTGAGTGGCAAAGGTTCTCAAGTGACGTGTGGGTTAGATACCAGCAGTGCCAAGTCGACATAATCCGTAAGCATGCGCCGCATCAGCTCGTGACGCACAACTTCATGGGACTCTACAAAGACTTGGACTACTTCAAGCTGGCCGAACCATTAGATGTGGTCTCTTTCGATTATTATCCAAAGTGGGCAGAGAAGGTCGACTACGCGCTTCAGGCCATGGCACATGATGTCATGAGAAGCCTGAAGAAGAAGCCTTACTGGATCATGGAGCTTCAAAGTGGCGCAGTTCAAACCCAGATGGCGCCAACACCTAGGCCCGGAGAGATAAGGCTTTGGACGATTCAGTCAGCAGCCAGAGGAGCCGATGGCATAATATACTTCAGGTGGAGAACCTGCAAGTTCGGCGCAGAAGAGTATTGGCACGGAATTCTCGATCACGATGCTGTTCCAAGAAGAAGATATGCCGAAGTTCAGAAGGTCTCACAAGAGCTTCGAAAAGTCGCCTCACATATTGAAGGAACAGTAGTCGAACCCGAAGTTGCGGTTGCATTAGTCTACGAAAACATCTGGGCTTTTGACCACGAGGTAGGCTATGGGGACAAGAATTACTACGGTATGAACTCGTGGAGACCTACCCAAGGCTTTTACCGAGCATTCTACGCTAGAAACATCCCTGTAGACTTCGTGAACCCGATCTCTGAAGAACTGTCCACAAGCAGATACAAGGCTGTCGTTCTTCCATCGCTGACTTTGATGAACCAAGAGATTGAGGGAAAGCTTAGGTCATATGTTAAAGAGGGCGGAACTCTTGTTGCCTCACCGAGGACTGGAGCGAAGAACTGGAACAACAACATATGCGACGGATCCCTGCCTGGGAGGTTGTCAGACATCTTCGGCACTACTGTAGAAGAGTACACGGGTTTGCCCAGTGAAACTACGGTCGAGATCAAAACTGCTTTGGGGGGGGTAAGAAGCAGGACCATTCACACATGCGTGAACTGGGCTGAAATGCTATCTCCGACAAAGGCCAAAGTCATTGCGTACTATACAACAGGCATTTTCAGGAGCAAACCAGCCGTGACCGTGAACACTTTTGGCGATGGAGCCGCTGTCTACATTGGTGTCTTTGGAGACAACCGATTCTATCTTGCCTTTCTGGACTGGCTGGCAAAGAACGGAAAGATAGGGTCCATCTTGCCCTCAGCTGAAGGGTTCGAAGCAACCAAGAGGACAAGCAACGATCACGAGGTATTCTTTGCGTTGAACTACAATGATGACGCCCTACAGATTCCATTGGACCAAAGAGTATACAAAGATCTTGTGAAAGGCAAGAAGATCAAGCACAGCTTGAGGATCAATGGGCTCGATGCCAGAATCCTCGAGGCAGTAGAATGACGATCCAACTTCGCATTGTACTCCTCTGATGGATCAAAGTCTCTAGTTCAAACAGTCTCCACAAAGATCACTCTTGTGCCAAACCATCGGGAGCTGTACTCGTGAGCCCATCTCAGACTTATGTTGCATGCCCCAGAAACCTCGGGTATGAAGACAGTTCTTGTGGCGGGAAGACCCATAGGCTAGAACGGGATAGGCAGTCCAGACACATCATCAGCTGCTTAGAGGAGCTCTTGTGGGACCTTGAGTCTTTAGCGACTGGACACATGTCTTTACAGTCTGTACTGCAAATAGCCTAGGAATCAGAAGCGTTAGCACTTCAACCTCACATCACACTGCTGGGGTAGCGTAATCCTGCAATGCATTGACGTGGACCACGAGCCTTCGACCCGCGGCTCTAAGCATATCCAGCTTGTGCTGCTTGGATAGCTGGGTTACAGTAACTAGGTCAAAGATTGTAAACTGGAACCAACGGAAATAAGTCTCTAGGCTACGTAGAGCATTAACCGCACCACCCCCAGAGCCTCCAGCAGCTGCGATTGCTATGATTGGTTTACCTTGGAGCGGTGAGTTCTTATGGTTGAAGGTTTCGCATCTGCGCCACCTGTCCAGGAACCGTTTGGCTGATTCGCTTACGTCTCCGAAGTACACGGGAGTGCTAAAGACCAATGCACTCGCTTGATTGACCTTGGATCTTAGGTTCTGGAAGTCGTCCTTGATCATACATTCTCCTTGGGTTTGGCAGGTGCCCCACCCTCGACCATGGGCCTTACATGACTCCATACACAACTGGTTCAAATGGACAAGCTCGGTTTCAGCACCTTCACTCTTCGCACCTTCCAAAGCTGCTTGCGCCAGTTGGCAAGTCAACCCATCCAAGTTTGGACTTGATTGGACACCAAGAACCCTTACACTCATGCATTTTCGCCTCTTCGCCCTTCAAGTAATGTGAATGAAGTATCAGAGTTATATCTCTACGCCAAATCCCCGGAAACATCCCATCGACTACCGCAAAGGATACGCTCAGACACACACTAAGGTCTACGTGGATTCCGCCTTTAGGCAACGCCTAGATAAAGGGCTCAAGAATCCCCTCGATCGCTCTGATCAGCTCTCCTCCAGTGATTGTCTTCTCGCTTTCTGACCTTGTGTTCAGGCATAAATACGGTAAGAGAGTAGATAGAATGTCCAAACATCTCTTATGCTTGGAAATCCTCAACGGAGGACCATCGTAATGTCGACCCTGACCGAGGGAAAACTGGTAGTCCCAGTCAAAGAGAAAGTGGATGTGCTTGTTGTCGGCGGTGGCTCAGCTGGTGTGCTGGCGACGATTGCGGCTGCAAGGCAAGGCGCAAGGACTCTCGTGGTCGAGCGTTATGGCTTTCTGGGAGGTTTAGTAACCGGTGGACCAACAGGATTGCACACATTCTTCAACTGCTTCCACGAAGAAGACGGTCAACCCGACTTCTCACGGAAAAAGCAGCTGGTCAGCGGGCTTCCTCAGGAGGTTGTTGACCGCTTGAAAGTGTCCGGAGGTGGGTTAGGACATGTTGATCTCGAGTTTTCTAAGCGGTTCCTATCCGTATTAACCCCTGTTGACCCCGAAGTCTACAAGTGGCTTGCTATGGAAATGGTCCTCGAAGCGGGCGCAAGAGTCTACCTACACAGCTACGTCTCTGATGTCATTACAGAAGATGGTGAGGTCAAAGGAGTCATCATCGAAAGCAAGTCGGGACGCGAAGCTCTCCTTGCCAAGGTTGTGGTTGACACAAGCGGGGATGCTGATGTTGCCGCCCGAGCAGGAGCGCCGTTCAAGTTGGTCGAGCAGTCAAGGGTTTCAATGAACATTCGCATGGTCATGGTGGATGTAGACAGGTTTGCTCAGGCTGCAATTGAGAGGGGCGCGGTTCGACATCTGGGGCGAGCGGTCAGAATCGGTGCCGGGAAGCCATCCGTTGTGCGTGTTGGCTGCAACTTGGAGCCTTGGAAAGATGAAATTCAAAGATACGGCGCGGAAATAACTTATCTTATGGCCACCTCGATCCGCGAAGGAGAGATGACCCAGATGAACTGCACAGGAGTCGAGGCCAATGGGGTCGATGTGAGGGGCATGACACAGGCTTCGATCTACCTTCATAAGCAGATTCGCAAGGTTGCGGCCTTTTTCCATGATTGTGCGCCAGGATTCGAAAATGCTTACCTAGTCTCAACTGGACCACTTCTTGGCGTGAGAAGAACACGACTGGTCGAAACCCTCTTCGACATTCCCCGAGACTATGTTCTGAAGGGTGAAGGAGCAGAGGACGAGATTGGGAGGTTCGGCTGGATAGACTTGGCAGAATACGGGATAAGAAACAACGGCTCTTTCGGCATACCATATAGGAGCCTAATCCCCAAGAACGTCGAAGGCGTCCTCATCGCTGGACGATCGATGTCAACCGACCACGTCGTACACAACGCCACAAGAAACGTCGGATGCTGCATGCTCACAGGACAGGCAGCAGGCACAGCCGCAGCTTTTGGGGCGAAGAAGGGGATTCCTCCATCTCAGCTAGACATACAGGTGCTGCGCGATGCTCTTGAGAAGGACGGCGCATATTTCGAGTAGTTGGCTGTGGAATTGTCATGCTGTACAAGGAAGACTGGCCTGGAGCTCGTGAAAGGTTCTGTGCTTGGTGGGAGAACGAGAACTATCGCCCTCTGATCCAAGTAACCGCATCTAGAGAAGGATGTGAGCCATTTCAGGCGTGGTGGAACTGGAGGTTTGCGCAAGAACCAAGTAAGCCGGAGAAAACCGTCAAACATTTCGAGGGATGGTGTCAGAAGGTTTTCTTTGGCGGTGAAGCCTATCCCAACCTCTGGATCAACTTGGGTCCCGGCATAGCGGCGACCTATATGGGTGCGGAAGCAAGGTTTCGACTCGACTCGGAAACCGTCTGGTTTGAAACTCCCAAAGACTGGGAGGAATTGGAGAAGCTACGGTTCAATCCTAGCAACAGATGGTGGCGAACAACCAAGAACATAACTGCGTACGTTTCAGAACAGAGCGAAGGCAAGTTCATGTGCGGAATCACCGATCTAGGAGGAGTAACCGACATCGCCGCATCGCTTAGAGGTTCTCAGACTCTTATAGCTGACATGTTCAAGACTCCAGAAAAGGTGAAGTCACTTTCATCAAGGATTCTTGAGCTCTGGCACATCTATTACGAAGAGCTGTACAAGATGCTGCAAGGTGAAGCCAGAGGGAACTCAGCTTGGATGGGGCTTTGGGCACCACGAAAGTGGTATCCAATCCAATGCGACTTCTCGGCCATGCTTTCGCCGAGACTGTTCAGGGACCTTGCACTCCCATACATTAAGGAACAATGTGAAAGGTTGGACTACACAATTTACCATTGGGACGGTCCTCGAGAGATTCCACACCTAGACTCGCTCTTAAGCATACCTAGACTCACTGGGATTCAGTGGACTCCGGGAGCAGGGAACCCCAACGTAGATTCTCCAACATGGTTTCACCTTTACAGAAAGATACAGGAAAAGGGCAAAAGACTCGTGCTGCTAGGAGCGTCAAGTAGCAACATCAGACCTCTATTGAAGGGGCTTAGGCCAGAGGGCCTCCTAGTAAGCACCTCCTGTCTCACGGAGAAAGATGCGGTCAGCCTACTGAAGAACATTGAAGACTGGTCAGAGTCATGAAGGCTGTTCATCCCAAGTCTCCCAGACCGCTCTTGCTCGGCTTAAGGTGCTGAATATAGGTTTGCATGGTGTCAGAAAGCTATAAATGAGTTTTGAGGCAATAGTATCCCTTCAAAGGAGGGTTAGTTCTGTCTTCAAAATATAAAGTCAAAGTCAAGATCGGGTTCGTTCCAGCTCACAGAGAACCATTCGATGAGGAATGGGCTGTAGGTATGCGTGAGCGATGCCTCAAGTCGTTCTCAAAGATCGAGGGGTTGAGCATAGTTGTTCCAGAAAAGATCACAAAGAACGGTATCGTCAGAGACGACGCAGACGCCGACAAGACGATCGACCTTTTCAGGCAGGAAGAAATAGACGGCCTGATTATCGGCACGATGACCTTCGGCGATGAGGTCTCAGCCCTGACCATAGCATCTGCCTTTTCAGGCAAGCCGCTCCTGCTCTTTGGGACCAAAGAGGCCCCCTTCACACCCGACGGCGGACGGAGGTCAGACTCCTTCTGCGGGACTCTGTCAATCTCCTCTGGTCTGTATCGTAGGAAGATTCCATTCTTGTTCGCGGGCATCGTGTTCCCAGAAGAAAATGGCTTCCAAGACACGGTACAGGAGTTCGTGCGAACATGCTTCATTGTGAAAGGGTTCATTGGCGCCAGAGTTGGCCTCGTCGGTCCCAGACCAGAACGGTTTGAGACCTGCATTTTCAGCGAAGATAACATGATGAAGCAGTTCAAACAAAGAGTCGTCCCGGTCTCGCTGCTTGATATCGTAGACCAAGCGAATGCAGTCAAAGACAATGATCCAGAGGTGCAGAAGACGCTCAAAGCGATGAGGAAAGAAGCTGACCTATCTGGGATAGAAGAAGAAAGCGCTAGGAAACTTGCGAAGCTTGAGATAGTCCTGAAACGTTTCGCCGAGGAAAAGCAGCTCTTGGGCATGGGTGTTCAGTGCTGGACCGCAATACAAAGGATCTATGGCATCACGCCTTGTTATGCAATGGGTCGGTTGACGGACCAAGGCGTAATGTCTTCATGCGAGGTTGACATCTATGGCACTCTGACGATGCTGATTCAGTACCTAGCCTCTCTGAAGGCGGTTGCCCCACATTTCATCGACTGGACCATCAAGCATCAAGAGAAAGAGAACACTTTCCTTTCATGGCATTGCGGGAACGCGCCTCCATCACTAGTCTGCGAGGGGCGCAAGGTCCAAGTCAAGAGCCAAAGCATTCTGGGCAGGGTCCTGGGTATCGATCGTTCGATGGGCGCAGGCGAGTTCCAGCTCAAATCAGGTGTCGTAACCCTTTGCCGGCTCGTTGAATACGATGGTAAGTTCAAGATGCTCGTGACCAAAGGCGAGGTCGAGAAATCGGACCAAAACCTCAGGGGGTCATGGTGCTGGGTAAAGGTTCCGAACCTTGACCAGCTTTACAGAACCTTGGTTGAAGAGGGGTTCATCCACCACGCCAGTCTAGTTCACGGAGACTACACGAAACCCATAGCAGACGCGTGCAAGTTCTTAGGCGTAGAAACAGTGATATCCTAGCCTAGAACGTACTGAAGAATCAGGAAACATCAGAAGGGATTGGCCATGAGCTCCGTCGGCAAAAAGCTAAGGCTTGGCCGAATACTTCGGAAGGATGGTCGGACCTTCGTCATCGCTATGGACCACGGCGTGACGATGGGCGCCGTCAGCGGACTCGAAGATATCAGATCAACCATCCAGAAGGTCCTCGCTGGCGAATACAGACCCGACGCTTTGTTATTGAGCCCAGCGATCATAAGGTTGTGCCACGAAGAACTAGCCCGAAAGACAGGGCTCATCGCAAGGCTCGACGGCGCAGCAACGACCATAGGTCCTGACATAACCAACTACAGGATGATCTCGTCGGTTGAAGAGGCGCTAATGTGCGGCGCCGATGCAGTGACTTCTATGGCTTTCATGGGGACACTGAACGAGTCGCCGAACCTTGAGCGAATTGGGAAAATCAGCCAAGAATGCGAGAAATGGGGGGTACCACACATCGTCGAAGCGCTTCCGCCCGAAATAGTTGAGCATCACTTCAAACCCAAGGCGGAATGGCGGTGGCCAAGCCCTGAGCATGTGAAGTTCGTGGACAGAGTCGCAGCCGAACTGGGAGGGGACATAATCAAGTCCTATTACACTGGCGACAAGGACACTTTCAAAGAAGTGGTCAGATGTTGCCCTGCTCCGGTGATAGTGTTGAGCGGACCGGGCGCAGGTGATCCGAAAGGTCTACTGAAAATAGTTCAAGACTCTGTGGAGGCAGGGGCTAAGGGCGTCATAATGGGGAGGAACGTCTTTGGACACAAGAATCCCGCTGCGATGGTGAAGGCGATATCAAAAATGGTACACGAGGACGAATCTATCGAGAGAGCTCTGAAGACGATACAAGAATGCTGAAGAATGGGATACCCTCCCTTATTAGGCAAGATGAAGAGATTGCGGCCTACTTTCTCACGGTTGCGCCCTTCGCTTTCTGAAGGTCTGACCTGGCTATCTGCGCCAACATGCTTGTGTCTCTGCCTAGGTTCACCAGCCTGAAACCGCGTTCTATTGTCTTCTGGGCCTCCTCTGTCAACGCGAGCATTCCCGGCACTGTGCCAGTATTCTCTGCTGTTTCGAGTACTTTCTCGATAGCTTTGTCGAATGTTGGGTGGTGCCACTGAGTGAAAACGCCAAGCGACCTAGACAAGTCATAGGGTCCGACGAAGAAAGCTTCGACCCCGTCGACAGAAAGGATTTCTTCAATGTTGTCCAGGGACTCCTTCGTCTCGATCTGGGGAAGAATGAGGACCTCCTCATCTGACGTGTGAACGTACTCAGGGTCCCTCAGAGCGGCCCTGACTGGCCCATAGCTTCTCATGCCTATGGGCGCATATCTTGCATTCTCAATCGCCTTCAAGACATCCTCTTTGGTATTGACAAAAGGGATGACTATACCTTGGGCTCCGATGTCCAAGGCTCGGTTGATTATGCCGAAATCGTTCCATTGCACCCGTATGATCGGAGTCGTCTGAGAGTAGCTCATTGCCTGCAACATGGTCTGGATGGTTTCCATGCTCATTGGCGTGTGCTGAGCGTCGAAGTTGATGAAGTCATAGCCGACTCCTCCAAGAACATCTGTGATATATGGGTGTCCGATGCTCACAGTTACGCCTAAGGCGACTTCGCCATGTTTCAGAATCTCCCTCAACCTGTTCCTCATTTGTCACACCAAGAGCAGTAGTCATGAAGTAGGTAGATAAATGCATTGGCTGAACGGGTCAAGCCCGAACTCTTCAATCATTTTTGCCTTCACGTGGGAGACACAAGACAATAGCAACCTGCAATAGATATATCTACTCAGATGGGAAATCTTGATCAAGGACCGGCGAGGGTGCTCAGTCAACGAGGTGAGAGATTGATGAGCTATCTGGACCTTTTCACGTCTCCAGCTGCCACTTTTGGTGGCTCGACGCGAAGTTACATGGAAGCTGATTACGTTGTAGTCGGTGTGCCTTTTGACGCTACAAGCACGTACAGATCAGGCTCAAGGTTTGCTCCTCTAGCAATCAGAGAAGCATCATCTAACGTCGAGACCTACAGTTTCAGGGCAGCCCTTGACACGGAGGACCTTGGAGTTCACGACGCAGGCGACCTCCATGTAACGGCTGATGTAAACGAGACCCTTGAAAGATTGAAGCTGGTCACTAAAGAGATACTTGGGCGCGGCAAATTACCCATCTTCGTTGGGGGAGAACACACGTTGACGTTAGGCGTAACGGGGGGCTTGGGCAAAGACCACGCTCTGTTATGTTTTGACGCGCATCTTGACCTTAGGAAGGAGTACATGGGTCAGCCAGTCTGCCACGCAACCGTCGTGCGGCGGATCAGCGAGATGGTTGAGCCTTTTAAGATCATCGAAGTCGGAACCAGAGCCGCATGCAAGGAAGAGATCGACTATGCAAGGGACGAGAAGATAATGTACCTGACTTCTCACAGGATAAGCCAAGTCGGCGCCGAAAGAGCCGCAGAACAGCTTAACAATCAACTGGAGGACTGCGACCGAATCTACCTGACAATTGACATGGACGTCCTTGATCCTGCTTTCGCTCCCGCAGTCCAGAACCCCGAACCAGAAGGCTTGTCCACTAATGTGCTCCTAGACCTCTTATTCAAGACCTGTGATGCCCGTACAGTCGGCTTCGACATTACAGAAGTTACCCCACACTACGACGCGGGTTCAACGGCCGTGCACGCAGCAAAGATAATCCTTGAGACACTTGCATATGTCCACCGGAGCAGGGCATGAGAACCCTCGAACTTTACTAGAAGCAACTTTAATTAGGTCGCCGGCATCTATCTGACTAGCAAGCAACCGAGAAGGTGACATCTTTCTTGGTCGAGAACATCCTCGAGCTAAGGAATGTTTCCGTGGATGTGGCGGGGAGGAGGGTTCTTGAAGATATCAACCTGAGCATCCCAGAAGGTGAAGTTCATGTTCTCTTCGGTCCGAACGGCTCTGGAAAGAGCTCGCTCCTTATGGCTATACTGGGGTTTCCCGCATACAAAGTATCGTTCGGCGAGATTTGGTTCAAAGGAAAGGAAATGACTGACCTCCCCGTGAACGAAAGGGCTAAGCTCGGCATAAGCGTAGCATTCCAAAACCCGCCAGCGATAAGGGGGGTCAAACTTGGTGGCATCATCGATCACTTGGCTCCTGACGAAGCAGGAGTAACTGGTCTTATTGAGAAAGTGAAGTTTCCACAAGAGTTTCTAAAAAGAGATGTCAACCTAGGATTCTCAGGCGGCGAGGCAAAGAAATCTGAGATTCTGCAGGTACTTGCGCAGGGCGGCGACTTCGTTATGCTCGACGAACCGGACTCTGGCATTGATGTCGAAAACCTCCAGCTGATAGGCAAGGTCATAGGCGAAATGTTAGAGGAACGGTCGGCTCTGATCATCACGCATCTAGGGCACATTCTCCGTTACGTGAACGCTGACTGGGCCCATGTGCTCATAAATCGTTCAATCGCTTGTTCAGGTGAACCCGTTAAAGTCCTGGGTCAGATCCTGAATGAAGGATACGCATGGTGTATGAAATGTCCCAAGATAAGGAAGCTGCCTCAAGAGCAAGGGATAAGCCCGCAGCATTAGGCCCTGATGTTGATGTAAGCAAGTTTTCGAGGCACAGCAAACACTGGTCTCAGTGTCCTGTGTCGTTGTTGCCCAAGGACGTGCTGGAGCGCGCTTTCGAAGTTGGCATAGTTCCCGGAGCCAAGGCACGGTCAGGCACGTATTTTCAGCTTGACCATTCGGTTGTTTCGAAGGCAGTCCGAACCGCTCTCGAAGGTAAGGCCGAGATCATGAGTACTAAGGAGGCATTTCGGAAGTACGAGTGGTTCAGAGACTACTGGTGGAGGGTCGTCAAGGTTGACACGGACAAGTATACAGCGCTTGCTGAGCTGAAATGGGACCATGGATACTTCATCAGAATTCTTGAAGACCAGAAAGTCAAGGTTCCGCTCCAAGCGTGCTTGTTCGTCTCAACGGACAACTTAGACCAGAACGTTCATAATGTCATAATCGCCGAGCCTGGTTCTGAGGCTCAACTGATAACGGGTTGCACGGTTCACCCCAACGTTACCCGTGGACTGCATGTGGGCATATCAGAGTTCTTCGTGAAAAGAGATGCGAAGCTCACTTTCACGATGATCCATAACTGGGCTCAAAACTTCGATGTGCGACCGAGATCGGCTGCTCTCATCGACGATAACGCGGTCTTTGTGAGCAACTACATATGCCTGAACCCCGTCAAGAGCCTACAGATGTATCCAGTCGGCTACTGCAGAGGTGTAAACTCTAGGGTGAGCTTCAACAGCATCCTATACGGCGTTAAGAATTCATACATAGACACAGGCGCCAAGGTCGTCCTTCAGAACGAAGGGAGCAGAGGTGAAGTCATCGCGAGGGCAATAGCGACGGACACGGCCCAGATTTACTCTAGGGGTTTCCTCCAAGGCGAGAACGAGGATGGCAAAGCCCACCTTGAATGCCGCGGTTTGCTCCTTTCAGACAAGTCTTTGATCTACGCTGTGCCCGAGCTAATGGCGAAGGCCCAAGGCGCTGAGCTCTCACACGAGGCGGCTATCGGAAAGATCGCAGAAGAGCAAGTACATTACCTTATGGCACGCGGTTTCGCAGAAGAGGAGGCTAAAGCGCTCATAGTCCGAGGCTTCATGGACATAAGTGTCTTCGGCTTGCCTAAAGGATTGGAAGATGAGATCCGCAAAATGGTCGACATTACAACGGGTAGAGCGCTTTGACACTTGCTCTTGCTTCCAGAGGAGAATGTTGCCTCTAGCTGCAGTCTCACGTCGGTAACTGGAACCCACGAGGGCGTTGGATCGACTGACAAACGGCCCGACGAAGATGCGCCCAACTATCAAAGTCAACTGAAAACTAGTAGCAGTGAAGAGCATATTTGGGCCACTCTGAGCTGCGAGCCCAACGGAACCTAGTAGCGCTCTATGTGTAATCAGGAAGCCTTTTCTGAAGGCCCCCTTCCTTAAGGCCGATCACGTACTCCGTTATATGGTCGACGCTTCTAAATCTCAGATTGAGGAGTTTTGTGCATCCCCATCCTGTGCACTTTATGCTGGAGATCACTGATGCAGCCGTTACGGACTTTACAAAGTCTTCTGTCAGAAAGTAGGCGGCCAGAAAGGCTCCGCACCATGCGTCTCCCGCTCCTGTTGTGTCAACAATTTTCTCAACGGGAAACCTTAGGGCTGGCACCATCTGGACTTCCCTATCTTCTTTGTTGATTATGGCGCCGAACTCGCCAAGTGTGACGACGAGAGTCTTGGCTTTCAGAAGCCGTAGGCCGAGTGATAGTGATCCAGTCTCGGTCAAGGCTTTGGCCTCGAAGTCGTTCACGATGAAGAAGTCCGCCTTCGAAGCCAGTTTCCTAAGAATTCTCAGGTTCCTCTTGCCCTTCATGTAGCCGATCCATGTGTTGACGGAAACCTTTGTTCTTGAGGAAGCTTCCTTTATCCTGTTGACGATCTTCTCCGCCTTTACAGGTGGCAAGGGCGATATATGGATGATGCTTGCAGGATGGAGCTCGTGCGTTGGGACCAGTGAAGGAGATATTCTCAGACCAGCTCCGTGTTCGGCGTTGACGTAGCGGGCGTCCCAGTGCTTGTCGTACCTGATGCTGAACCGAGTGGACGGCAGCGCCGAGGTCCTCACATAATGCCGGGAAAAAAGGCTTAAAACATCCATGAAAGGGTAGTCCTTGCCCACCACGGAAGCCAAGCGAACATCATCGACAAGAGTCCGCGCTGCAACCGCAGCGTGAAGGGCTGCCCCTCCAGGCTGCACGCTTACACCATTGATATTTTCAACCCGGTCAACAGAAACATGCCCAACGAAGGCAACGCCACCAGCCAACAGCCAATCAGCCCTGTTACAGAGGACACGCTACGCCTAGATAAGAGTGAGGGGTCGAAGAGTCCCAGCGTGTCGCAAGGCATAAAGCGTGGGCTCACGTTAGGATTATGGACTCGGAAGGACGTGATGATGAATGGTTGCGAAGGAAGGTCCCCGAAGCCACATCGAGGAGGAATACTTCAGGAAGCACCCCACTTCTAGAAGCCTCTACAAAAGAGCGTTGAAGCACTTTGCCAGAGGTGTGACCCATGATGCGCGGTTCTTTGTGCCGATGCCTCTCTACTGCACGAAGGCTAAGGGGCCTAGGAAGTGGGATGTGGACGGTAACGAGTACATCGACTACTGGATGGGTCACGGCGCCCTTATTCTCGGACACTCCCACCCCACGGTCACTAGGGCTGTCGTCTCCCAAGTGCGTAGAGGAACTCATCTTGGCGCTTCCCACGAACTCGAGATAGAATGGGCTGAAAAGGTGAAACAGCTTCTGCCATGTGCACGAAACGGATTGGTGGAGTTCACCAGCTCGGGAACGGAGGCGACAATGATGGCGTTCAGAATCGCGCGAGCCTACACTGGCAGACAAAAGATAGTCAAGTTTGTCTCACACTTTCACGGCTGGCTCGACTACGGAATCGTGGACTACAACCCAGACTTCTCTCCGCCTCTTACGGGTGCCTACCCCTCAGGCGTCCCCAAAGAAGTCTGCGGAAGCACCGTCGCTCTGCCCCCGAACGACATCGAAGCCTTGGAGAAGACCCTCGAGAAGAGCGATGTGGCAGGCGTCGTCCTAGAGCCCGGCGGAGCTTCCATGGGATACTTGCCTACAGGCAAACCCTTCCTCGAAGACCTGAGGAGGATAACAAGAAGAAGCGGAGTTGTTTTGATCTTCGATGAGGTTGTGACGGGATTCAGAGACACCGCCGGTGGAGCACAAGAACACTATGGAGTGATACCAGACATATCTACATTGGGAAAGATTCTGGCCGGCGGCTACCCAGGAGGAGCAGTCGCAGGGAAAAAGGAGTGCCTAGAGATGCTTGACTTCAGAGATGAACCGAACTGGCGTTCCAGGAGAATAAGCCACCACGGAACCTTCAACGCCAACCCCTTGTGTGCCGCAGCTGGAAACGCGTGCCTCAGTCTGGTCTTGGCTGGGAAAGCTCATCCGCGGGTCAACCGTCTGGGTGAGCAGTTGAAGTCGAGGTTCAATGATGTCCTAGAAGACAACGGGGTTTGCGGCTTGGCTTGGGGAACAACTCCTTCCATCATCTACATCGGGTTTGGCATAACAGAGAAGGATCTAGAAGTCTCAAACATCGAGGGCTTCGTCAGATATCAGAAGAAGAGGGAGGTAAGCCAGAAAGCGACGAAGCATCTTGAGCAAGCCTTGATTAACAGGGGCATCCACCCTATGGGGTCAAGGTTCATCTTATCCATAGCACATAGCAGCAGAGACATAGACGCAACGGTTGAGAGACTCGATGAGTCACTGAAGGAGCTTAGGAACGAAGGGCTTTTGAAAGGGTTTATGTGACATGCGGACTCCTGGAATGGTTCGTTCCCGTCCTTTTGCGGATGAATCGGACCGCCTCCTCCATACTTGGTAAGCCAGCTCTAGTCCCCACTTTCAGCACTTTCAGAGCCGCCACGGCGCTTCCTAGAAGAACAGCTTTGTCTAATGACCAGTCTTTGATCACGCCAGTCAAGAAGCCTGCGTCGAAGGCATCACCAGCACCTGAAGAGTCAACCGCCTTTGCCTTGAAGATTGGAAGAGTGAGAGTTCTAGCCCGCGTTGCGATCCTATAACGGTTGCTTTCTCTGATGACAACGGTTGAGGGGCCCAGCGCACAAATGCTATCGGCTACTTCCTCAGCTGATTCCTTGCCGATGATGAGCTTTGCTTCCCTTAACGTTGCGAGAAAAACATCTACCACTCTTAGGACTTCTCTTTGTGTCTCGATGATCTCCTCCCTGCTGGTCCAGAGCTCCATTCTCATGTTCGGATCATACGAGATCATGACTCCATTTTCCTTCGCGACGCTCAGGGCCTTGAACACCGTGTTTCTTGTCTCTTTGCACCTCAGCAACGCCTCGGAGAAATGGAGGACCTTGCACTGGGCGATGTACTCGGGTTTTATGTCCTCTGGCTTGAGTGTGGTCTCAGGGTCTGAGTGACCGGGAACCCGATAGAAGACGTAGTGCCTTTCGCCTCTCTCGTCGACCGAGTAGAAGGCTAAGCCTGTAGCGCGGTCTCTGACCCGTTTCACGCATGAGGTGTCGACCCCTTCGCGTTCGAAGTCTCGCATCAGGAAGGCTCCAAACTCGTCGTCCCCTATGCAGCCAAGGAAGCCGGTTCTCAATCCAAGCCTTGAAGCCGCAACGAGAATGTTTGCCACGGCGCCTCCGGCGAATGGAATGAAGGCCCTGACCTTGCTTAAAGGAACGCCAGTATTTGCGGGGGCAAAATCTATGATCGCAGACCCGAGACCCATAAGATCTAGGCGCAACGAAGAGCCCTTTCCTCGCGGATTACGTTAACTCTGGACATCTACATAACTCTTGGGTCACGCGCCATAGGCAAGTGGTTGATTGCTGGCCTTTACGAGAGGGATGAAAGGGTAAAGGATGTTGTTGATGGCTTCTTCTAAGAGCCTCAGATACTCCTCTGCGTCGTAATGCGCAACAGTTCCCAGCAGTTGCGCAGCCAAAACCCGTCTTTCTGGATGTTTGTTGTCAGCGTCTAGGATTATGTATTTCACAGTTTGACCTGCTGAAACATCTAGCCCGTGACGCTGTAGCTGTGTGGCAGCGACGGCTTGGTGAACTTGGCTAACGTAATGGTTTGGGTTCTTTGATAGCTGCTTGCTGATGATGAGGTTGTTCAAGTCGACTTCTCGGTTCCGCACCTTGTCAGCGTACTTTCTGAAAACGGAAAAGGCGTTGGGGATGCGTTGAACGAACTCTTCTGAGTTTCTCGCCTTCGCCAATTCTTGGATTACCTCATCTTGGCACTGTTTGATGATCTCGGGGGTGTCTCCTCTGCGGAGTTCTATTCCCCGCGCCTTGACTTTTCCGTCTTGGAAGACTCCGTAGAACCTGTTTAACACTGGAGCACCGAAATGAGTTCTCGATGGCAGGAAGACGATCCAACGATACCTTCCCTCATAAGAGATCGGCAACCCAGTGTAGTTGGTGATTTCCTTGCACAAGTTGGTGAAGTCTTCATCAGTGGCGTCTTCTTTCTTCAGGTAGAGCGAATCAACAATCCCGTGAACAACTCTGAAGCCCCTTTGCTCAGCCAGATGCGCAGTATCAAGCAATGTTTTCCTTGCGAAGGCACAGGCGGCGATGTGCGCGTCAACCTTGCCGAAACGGGCGTTACGATATCCCAAGTAACCAAAGCACGTGCACAGAATAATCTTGTATGCAGCCTGCCTCTGGTCGTATCTTGTCTTTTCTCCTGGGTTCTTTGCCTTGTCCCGCATCTTCTTGTAGTACATCCGTTTCTCTAGCATCAGCTTCAGAACTTTGGGGACGATTCCGACCCGTTTTTCGCACATATTGTAGCCTAGCTCTGGAACGCGGTTCACTGAGCCTGGACAGCATTCGCAGCCCACAGTTTCAGGGCTGATGTTCTTTTTCAACATCAGCATAGGGTACATGCTTGAGAAGTCGATCTCGCCTACGTTGTCGTGAATACCGACATTAGGCTCGAAGTAAAAGCCGCCCCTGTCCGCAACCAGCAAATCCACAGCGGTCTTGAAGCTTTCTGGCTCACTCTTCTTCCATGGAATCAAGTAGCCGTCTTTCAAGGCTTGATACAGCTGGATCGCTGTCATACACGAGCCTATAGTGACCCTGGAAGCACTGTAAAGCGGAATCCTACATGTCCTGGCAATCTCTATCAGCCCCTCTAAGCCATAATGTGCGTAGAGACCCGAGTTCTCAGCATCTATGTGAAGCCTTCCAAACAACCTCTGTGGTGCGGAACGATAGTAAACCCGACCATAAGAGAAGTATACGTTGCCCTTTCTCCTTAGGACACTAGGGCTTGTTCGCTCCCGCCCCAGCGCAAGCTTGGACAATACGCCGTTTTTCAGGGCTCTTCTAGCCAGATAAGTGAGGAGGAAGGAGTCTCCACCGTCGGTGATGATGATGTCCGGGTCTTTTTCTTGAATGGTTTTCGTAAGCTCCCTGATCTTGGTTCGTTCACGGGGAGAGTCAATTGTTACGAGCTCGTCGTCAAACTTCAACAGAAATCTAACGATCGGGTCTTCAAAGCTCGGAATCAATCCTTCCTTGTCTATCTCAATCTTGAGCACCACAGTCTTCAAAGGCGGAACTACGTATTCTATGCTCTCCGCAGAATCCATCATTGTCCAAGAAATGCTTTCGTTTCCGGCTTCGGTTTCGACGTAAGCCAATGGAAAGAGATTCTTATCGTACAAGTACATCTGGGAAAGTGGTATGTCCACGTTCCAAAGCCTATACTTTCCATATTCTCCCAGCCACCACACAGTCTTCGCCAAAGACCATAGGTTAACAGGGTCTGGCACGGTTATCTTAAGAACCTTCGACCGTTCAGTGTCCTGAAGCCTCACGAACTTTTCAGCAAACTCGCATTCGGCGGAAACCTCGTTCCTAGGCAGATACCATGTGAGCTTAGTCAAGTCTTCTTCGTCTGTGGTGGAAACATAAAAGAATGGACTCCACCTGTCCACAAGCTTTACGCATTCACCACCTTCTGTTTTGATCCAGACCGCCATTTCCCCTACTCTTTCAGGGTAAACATCCAGTATCCAGCCTCTAACTTTCCCTCTGCTATTCGGAGTAAAGACTTGATCTGATCTTGTCAAGGGCAGCCTTAATCTCCCTCATGGTTTTTTGGTGGCTGAGCAGGATTGCCATGAACATAGCTTCAGTCACGATGGGCCTGGTTGCAGCCCCAGCAGCTGAGGCATAACGTCTACACTCGTTCATCAACTCCTCGAAAGCCGCCTTGTCGCCTATGCGCAACGCCTTTAGGAAGCCTTCCCACTTCTTGATCTCGCTCTCGAGGATCATCCTGTATGAAGGAATGGTCCTACCCAACCCCTAAACCTCCACAAAGTCTTCCAGTTTAGACTGAGCGCTCATCTCTTCAAAGAAAAACCTGAAGGATGCTGTGGGTTTTGAGGGATGCTTCTCGAACGTTACCTTCACGCAGGGGTTTCCTTCTTCGACTCTAGCTGCCACCTCAGCTCGTCCCAGAAGATACTGCTCTAGACGTTGTCTTCGTTCGCCTCCGGATGAAAGGGAGGTCACTACCAATAACAGGTCTCTTTCCTTTTTCAGGTTCCAGAGGAAGCGGGCGACACGGTTGAAGGTTTTCCTAGCCTCTAACATCGGAATGTCAGAGTCACAGTACAAGGTGGCGACATCTGAAACTACGACAAGCCTTGAGTCTTCTCTGTCAAGAATCTCAGGAAGCCTTTCGGTAATCAAGGCTGTCAGCTGATAGCCCGTGAAGGCTCTTGAAACCCAAATGTTCTTCAAAGTTTTCTCAGGGTTCAGATCGAGTAGACGAGAGATTTCTGAGACAAGATAAGGGTCGAATGTGTTTCCGCCGTCAACAAAGACCACAGACGAATCCAACCCGCCTTCAGCACAAGGGAGTTGACTCTGGACGCACATGAACTCTGAAAAAACATGAGCCATACAGGAACCGTAAAAGAATACAAGCTGCGCCGGGCTTAACTCGCGGAAAATCTTGCCCAAATTCTCTGGATTAAGAGGTAAGGTTCTGAGACTAGAAATGGCAAGTTGAGGAAAGTTCATGAAGCACAGTTGACCTTCTTGCATCAGATTTCCTTCTAGACATGATCAACTAGGGCGCATCTAGCTTGCGGGTAAAACGTATTTAAGCCGACTGTGCGCGCCGAGGGAGGGGACTACCTATCTTATGCAGAGACCCACCAGCAAATCTTTTATTCAATCTAGGCAATTCTTACCTGAAAACCAGAACTCGTCAATGAAGTAGGTGAGGCGGAAAAAAATGACTAACGATGTCTATGAAAGGCTTGCTGAAGCCCTAAACAAGCTTCCACAGGGCTTCCCAAGAACCCCATCGAATACTGAGATTGCTATCCTAAAAAAGTTATTCTCGCCCGAGGAAGCCGCAATAGCCAGCCAACTGCGCCGCGAGATGGAACCAGCTCAGGTGATAGCCGAACGAATCGGATTCCCCGTTGAGGAGGTGAAGACAAAGCTAATGCAGATGGTTAAGCGGCATCTCCTATGGTTCAACGAGGCTTCTGCGGAAACAGTGTTTAGACTGGCGCCCTTCGTCGTCGGGATCTACGAATCACAGCTGGAAAGCATGGACCACGAGTTCGCACATCTCGTCGAACATTACATGGCTGATGGAGGGGCCGTAGGAATCATGAGGCCGCAACCTGCCCTGCACCGCGTCATCCCGGCCCAAAGGGCAGTCAAGACCGAATGGATCCTCCCATACGACGATGTCCGTGCAATTCTCCTCGCCGCCAAAAGCTTTCGTGTCCGCAACTGCATATGCCGAGTGCAACAGGACTTCATCGGTCGCAGGTGCAACTTTCCGTTGAGATCGTGCTTAAGCTTTTCCTCGGTTGAGCAGTCCAGTCCCTATGACGTTTCAAAAGAAGAAGCATTGAGAGTACTTGAGCAAGCTGAGGAGATCGGTCTCGTACATACTGTGAGCAACGTGATAAAGGGGGTCGGTTATGTCTGCAACTGTTGTGGCTGCTGTTGTGGTATCCTTAGGGGCGTCAACGACTGGGGGATCGAGAATTCTGTAGCCCACGCAAATTATTACGCCACCGTCGATCCTGGAGAATGCTTAGGATGCGGAACATGCATTAAGCGTTGCCAAGTTCACGCGATCTCCGAGAGCGATGGAGTAGCTGTTGTGAACCGTGAACAGTGTATAGGCTGCGGACTGTGCGTCACAGGATGCCCAAACAAAGTCCCGAAACTCCATCGAAAGCCCGATTCTGAGATCGTTCAGCCTCCCGTCGACTTCGCGACTTGGGAACACGAGCGACTTCGCAACAGAGGCTTGCTTGGGGGCTGAGGCGAGAACCCAGAAGAGAACTTGGTTCTGGAGGCAATTCCTCAAGCTTCATTCCGAACTTCAACCATTAGGTTCTTTTGGCACTTATTTGGCGGGCAAGTATCTCAATGCGGCCTCGGCCACTTTTGATCTTATGGGATCGTTCAGCCAAGTCTTGAGTGTATCTTGGACTTCGGCGTGCCGACGGGCCAGGTAAAGTAGCGCTGACGCCACGGCTCGCCACACGTACCGCCTACCGTCAGCAGCGAGCTCTGTCAGTATCTCCACACCGTCCCGCCAGTTCCTGCTTCCTCCGTAAGATGCAAACGACATGGCTACGTTCCAGC
>CAYXIF010000015.1:38653-48713 GCA_964465575.1 uncultured Candidatus Bathyarchaeia archaeon
TCCCGCCAGTTCCTGCTTCCTCCGTAAGATGCAAACGACATGGCTACGTTCCAGCGTATACCCTCGTCTTCGTTGCTCGCCCATCTGCGAAGATGCTTCAAGGTGATGTCTGGGTAACAGCGAAGCAAGCCGTCCCCTATCGTGTAGGGCCCAAGGTTCTTTCTCACGTAGACGGTCTTGTCAGAAAGCAAGGGCTCAACCAAGCGGGTTAGAGGTTCAGCCAACTCTTCCTTTCTGAGGTTTCCAGCACTTCGCGTTGCGATGGCAACGCATCTCCTGAGATATGCCGATGCGTGTGCACTAAATGCCTTGAGGATGGGGCAAACTTGCTGGAAATGCTTCGTGAGGAGTTCACTCCACACTGCATGCCCTTCTTCGCGAACAAGCCAGTTCTCGTCATCGGCAAGGGTTGTCAGAATCTGCTTAGCCCAGTCTGGGTTTTTCTCCCAAAGCAGACCAAGAACTCTCGAGGCGTATCTTCTCGTGGAGGGGTTTTCATGGCCAGAGAGTTCCAGAGCCCAGAACTTCAACTTCTGCTCATCGCCATCTAAGCCTTGCCGCAACACCTGAGAAGCCGACCAAGAGGGTTTCCCCCACCTGAGCGGTGATGCTACATCACCGAACTTATTCACGTCATTTTCGGAAACAGCTTGCCGAAGACCACGCTCGATATCAGTCGGTATATAGAGTTTCATGGAGAACCAGTCCCGCAGATAGCCCTGCTAGCGATGAGGAGTTAAGGTTTGCGAACGTTCAGGATATGGCAGCTTCTCACCCTCAAGAGTGTTGCTCCGCTGTCTCTTAACGAAGACTGATCCTCTAGACTCGTCTAGGAAGATTATTCATAACTTCCTCGACGCTGCCGAATTCTTTGTCTGGGAGTCTTTCTAGCAAGGAGCTGGCGCGCACCCTCTTGTCTTCTGTTAGGTCGACTATTTTCCATCCCTGAGCTTTGAGAAGCTTACTTTTTGTTGCTGGAAACCTAGCGTCTTCCATGAGCACCTTTCTGAGGGATTGCTGCCCTTTGGATCCTGTTACTGACGGGAACTTTCCTGTTTGCTTGAAGATTCTGAAGCGAGCGGCGTCCTTATACATTCTCACGTTGTGGAAAGAGACGGCTGCCCTTTCAGGGTTTCCACGTACAATCTTCTCGTCGACTGCCGTTAGCTCCTCGTCGGCGAACTGGTAGACGTTCTGTTCTCCCTTGCCGAAAAGCCGGGTGTACACAAATTCCGATTCTTCAACCTCGTTCTCCTTTGACAAGTCGACACAGTGGACAATGTTGAGGTCTTGCATCAATCCAACTAGGGCTGCTGGCAGTGGCTCGTTCTTTCTGCGTCTAACCTCCCAGACGGGCGTGACCCCTCTCAGGTCTACGCTTTCGAAGAAGTCTCTGACTAATCCGATCTTTTTCTCATTGAAGCGCCATCTCGTGGGGGTTTCAAAGACGAGAACCTTCGAGTTGAGGGTTTGGCAAATCTCCATTGTGGCGTCCAGTGCGCTGAAGGCTTCTTCGACGGGTTCGAGCCGGTACTTGTGCGTAATATCCTTGTGGCAACGGACAGCGAACTCGAAGTCGGTCGGGACCCTCAGTCTCCATGACTCGACAAGCTTTAGGCTTGGGATCCTGTAGAAGGTTGAGTTTACTTCAACAAAGTCGAACGCTCTCGAATAGGCTTCGAGGCTTCTTAGCCCAGGCACGTGAAAGTATGCCCATCCTCCAGTCCCTATCAATAGTTCGGTCATACTTCGTCAACATCGTATTAATACAGCAATCTTCTTATTTTACTGTAACCATCCAGTGAGTCTTTCGGAGGAAAGCCCTTGGCAAACTTGATCTTCGGCACGAGTGGTTGGTCGTACAAGGAATGGGTTGGACCATTCTACCAAGACGCAAAAAAGATGTTCAGCTACTACGCCCGCTTCTTTAGCACCGCTGAGATCAACTCAACGTTCTACCGCTACCCGATGAAGACAACGATCTACGGCTTAGACAGGACCTCCGCGAAGGATTTCGTCTTCTCGGCCAAGCTTCCGAGGCTAATAACGCACGAGAAGCGTCTTGACCCAGACCTAGACACGAGGAGCGACCTTGTTCGGTTTCTTGAGCTGATGGAGCCCCTCAATGCGCGGGGGAAGCTGGGTTGCATACTGATTCAGCTGCCACCCAGCTTTCGGTATGACCAAGATGTTGATAAGCTCAAGGCGTTTCTTGAGTTGCTGCCGGATGGCTATGAGTTTGCGGCTGAGTTCCGAGACTATTCGTGGATAAGACCCGAAACATGGTCGCTTCTGAGGAAGCACAACGTCGCTTACTGCATTGTGGACGAGCCCTTGCTTCCTTCGGAGGTGCAAGTGACAGCTGATTTCGCGTATTTCCGTTGGCACGGTAGAGGAACTCGACCATGGTACGACTACTGTTACAGTAAGGCTGAGCTGGAGGAATGGGTTCCTCGAGTCGAGCAGACAAGAGACAAGGTCGATAAAGTTTACGGGTACTTCAACAACCACTTCCATGGGTACGCTGTAGAGAACTGCATCGAAATCTTGGAGATGCTTAACGCGGCAAGTTCTGAGCTAACAAAGGTTAAGGAGAACATAGTGCGGCACAACGCTCGCAGGCCTGCTGTCAGAGAAAGAAAGCTGGAGGATTTCGGGTTCGGCGTTCGCCTGTCGGTCATTGAGGATTTTATCCTGAAGTTGACTGATATTCGTCGTTATGAAAGGGGAAGAGACATCAGCGACATGGACCTATTCATAGAGGAGTCTTCTGATCGCATGGTCAAAGCTAGAATCCGAGACTACGTCATTGAGCTGAACCTAGAGAACAGAGTTTTGAAGCATGACTGCGACGACTGGCGGAAGGGGCTTGGCATGAAAAGGGTCTGCAAACACTTGGTGAAGTTCTTCTTGGCCATGCAGCTAGATAGGGCTGAAGAAATTCTGCGGGATATCAACAGGAACAAGAGCAGCTGGGTCTTCCAGTTGCTCGACTCTAGCGATTGATCCAAGCTCATGTTGGGGCAATTCCGAAGGGATCTCGACCCACACTGGTTCATACTTGTCATGCCTGTCACATGCGGTGTCGGAACCTTCTACCTAACCTTTTTTTGGTGGGAAGCCGCTCTTTGTGTAGCGGTCTGTGGCGCTAAGGGGTATGGAGGCCCAATCGGAGAAGGATGCCATTCGAAGAGTAGTATGGAGCCTCATGGAAGACAAGGGCATTGCTAAGTTTCCAAAGCCTGTGTTCGGCAGGATCCCGAACTTCGCGGGTGCAGAGCAGGCGGCGTCAATGCTGTTCGAGGAGATGGAGTACAGAGAAGCAAAGGTCATCAAAGTCAACCCAGATGCGCCTCAACGAAGGGTTAGACTCCGAGTTCTGCTCGATGGGAAGACGCTCTTGATGCCTTCGCCTAGGTTGAGATGTGGCTTCTTGATTCTCAATCCGAGCAGGATCCGACGCGAGCTTTGTGGGGAAGCCTCAGCGATCGGTGGTGCCTTCAGATATGGTAGGCCATGCTCTTTGAGAGAATTGCCTCAAGTTGATCTGATAGTTGCGGGTTCAGTAGCCGTCTCCGTGGACGGCGTACGCGTGGGCAAGGGCGGAGGATACAGTGAGTTAGAATACGCGGTCCTCAGAGAGATTGGTGCCGCTGCAGAAGAGACACCTATTTTCACGACGGTTCACGATGTCCAAGTTGTCGGCCGAGTGCCACAGGAACCGCATGACCTCACGGTTGACGCAATAATCACACCAACTAGAGTGGTCAGAGTGGAACGGAGCCTCCGAAGACCAGAAGGTATCTTTTGGGAAAAGATAGCGCCCAAGCAACTCAGGGAGATACCTATTCTAAGAGAGCTGAAAGCGGTGAGCAGCGGGTCTTAAGGTACGTGGCTACTGGTTTAGGCCAGCGAGTCCAGTAGTCTTCTCTCGGTGACTACTCCGACGAGTCGGCCCCCTTTTGTCACCGCGAGCCTTCTGATCTTCTTGTCACGCATCATTCTGAGAGCGTCTGTCACGGACTTGCCTGCCTCTATCGAGATGAGAGGCGAGGACATGACTTCCTGAGCTCGCGTCTTTGTTGGGTCTTTGTGCAGTCTCACGACTTTCTCGACTATGTCTCTTTCAGTTACTATGCCAGCGGGCTCTCCCCCGCTCATTACTATGACTGCGCCTATGTTGTTTGCGACCATCTTCTCAGTGACGAACAGAATGGTGTCAGAGAATAGTGCGGTGACAGGGGGACTTCTCATGACAGTCTCGACTAAAGCCTTCAACCCCAAGCACGTTCACTCCAACAGTATTTTCGTGTTTCCGTCTTTTATTCTTTAAGGGGTGCAGCTTGTACACGACCGTCACGAAACAGAGCATCTACTCTAGAGACAGGTTCACATTTAACAAAAAGGAGAGAAGGAACCGCAAGCTACGGGTGGGGTTCGTAGATTTCCTCGCTTGGTCTGGGTAGCCTCTGCTGAACAGGCGGCAACGGTGGTCCACCTCTCTTGGGCTTAGAAAGGTAGTAGTAGGCCGTGCTTGAGTAGTCATTGCTGAGCTTGTTCGCATGTCCATGTTCAATTGTTGCCCTTATGCTTTTGCGGAATCTGATCGGGTCTTCAATGTAGTATCGATAAACAGTGTTCTTTCCTTTGTAATGCCATTCTTTAGTGCCGCAGTACAGAATTACGCCGTGGTAAGGCGCATTGTACTCCTCCCTGGGGCTGTAGGCGCATTGGTACCAGTCTTCTGTTCCGGTTCCATGCAGTGAAGGCGGCCACTTCTCACCGTCGACGAAGACCATGTCGTCTCCTTCGCCGTACCAGTCGTTCGGGTTGCGGTGGAAACAGTCTATGTCCAAGTGAGCGCCGCAGTAGATCCCATTGCCTTCAGCCTCAAGCATCAAATAATTCTCCTTCCCATCTGTGTTCAGGAAGCGGGGGTCCTTCCCGATGGCTTCCCGGCTCAGTTTCTCCCTGTAAGCCCAGCCGTTCGTGTCTGGTTCGCGGCGCCATTGAGCATGGAAGTAGGCAAGGCTTCCGACAGCCTTGGCGGATGGGTAACGTTCGTAGTCAATGTAGAAGTAATGCCAGTAGCCTTCGGTTCCTTGGTTCTCAACCTCTATCTGAGCTTCCTGCTTGAAAGGCATGGGCCACCAAGAATTGAAGCCCTTGCCGTCCTGCGGGCTCATCTGAAGCGGCAAAGAAACGAAGTTCTTGCGGATTCCGTGTCCCACGCCGAAGAAGTCGCCGACGGGGCATTCGACGCTTGGTTCCTTACAGCCATCCCAGAAGAATCTTAGAACGATGCGGCGCACGTAGTCCTCCCTGGGAATGCCAAGAGTCATCCACACGTGTTTTATGCAGCCTGGACCAGCGATCTTCGCCAAGTTCCTTTTCTCTCCCGCCTCGATCCGCCATGCGTCCCTGTTCCCACCAGACAGATCGTAGCTCGAGATCCTGTGGCTTGTATAATCTCTCAGCTTCGGTAGAGTTGCAAGAGTAGTTTGTCCAATCAACCTGAGTTACCTCCGGAGACCAGTTTGACTCGGAAAGGATATAAGCCTTCGCTGACCGCGTAGCTCAGGTTTCATGATCCTCAAGGAGCGTGCAGATGCTGAACCCTCTCTCCCTTGCAAACCCCACGAGCATGAGACCAGCCTGTTCTGCAGCCCCTATCCTCCTCCACGTGGACGCGAAGACAGGCAATAACCGGAAACCTAACTTCTGCAGCTTTGGGTCGATAGCAGTAGACACATTTATAGGGTATAATAGTGTTATATGGTCTTGGTTGAGTTGGTTTGTACCCTCCGTGCGAAACCGTCTCTCGTTATGTCCTGCCGCTCTTCAGATCCCTCGTCGCAAGAGAATTGATCGAGAAGCACAGCTTTACACAGATGGAAGCAGCCAAGAAACTGGGGACCACACAAGCTGCCATAAGCCAATACCTTCACTCAAAACGCGGAACAAAAGCCACTACGCAGTTCGAGCATGTCTTGTCAGTTCAGGAGGCTGCGGCTCAAGTCGCGAATCGCATAGTCACCGAGAACATAGAAAGCGGCGAGGTTATGGCAATCTTCTGCAGATTGTGCATGTCACTGCGGCAGGAACCAAAGCCTTCACTTGGTGATCCGAGAACAGGCAGTTCCAAGTGACAAGTCAACGTTAGGGATCATTAACGATCACTGAATCCTTGTCGGAAAGGTTATTTGCTTTGTGACCGTAGGATAGTCTAGTGTTGCTTGTCGTCGAGGGGAGCGGCTCCTACACATGTCAATGAACTACTTTGAAGAGGCTTCAAGAGACGCCAAAATCCTTGCCAAAAGAATCAGCGCCGACGACTACAAGAACCTTAAGACCTACTGGCAGAACAGAAGCTTCTTCCCAATCGCTTCGATGCTTCGAAGATATGGCATAGAATTCAAAGGGCTTACACACTTGGAAAGCCTTGTCAGCGAACTCATAGAGGCAAAAGAAGCAGAAGCGAAGCTCTAGCGCCGATTTCACTGACGGTCAAGCATTGACTCTAGCTGAATGGTTTCCTTCAGTGTCGCTACCTACTCGTTTTCCGGATCTTCCTTTTCAGCTCTTTCACTAAGCGTTGCCTGATTGGGGTCTTGCCGACAAGAGTGTAACCTCTCTGTCTAAGATAGGCAAATCTTTCTTCCGCTTCTTGCCTCAACGCTGCAACTTTCCACTCGTAGTAGCCGGGATTGGCCTTTCTGATGTCTGAAGATTGTTTAGCGAACCCCGAGAGTTCTCTTTCCACAAACTCCTCTTTGCTGACAGAGGTTCCGGCAGTGGCCAAATAGGCCACTATAGCCACACCAATGATTGGTACCAACGCAACACCTACGATCCAAGGATTCAAGGGCGTGAAGAAGCTATTGGGATTCGTGCCTTGCCGGAACTCTTGCAGGTTTGTCAATCCATCCCAATCGTTGTCTCCCACAGCGTCAGCCGGATCAACGGGGTTCAACCCGAATATTGCTTCCCATACGTCAGGCATTCCATCGTTATCATCGTCACTATCGACGATATCAGGAAACATGTCTCCATCCGTGTCTCGTAGAACCGTAACGACCACCGAGTCGGTGTCACTATTTCCTGATTGGTCCTTAACGGTCAAGGAAACATTGTAGCTACCTGAACGCATGTAAGTATGGTTCACGGCCAAGCCGGTCTCCCTCGTTCCGTCTCCGAAGTCCCATTCGTACGCGACTATGCCTAAATTATCTCTAGAGTGAATGGCGTTGAAGCTAACTACGCTACCTTCCGGCACAGTCTGGTTGATCCCGGCTTCAGCAACCGGGCGGGTTACGTCACGAACCGTGATGGCTACCATGTCCATCCCCCAGTTGCCCTCAGCATCCGTCACGTTCAGTGTGACCGTATAGACGCCCGGCGTTAGGAACATGTACGTTGCCGTTTTGCCAGTCAAGGTCCAGACCACGTCTTCAGCTATGGTCCAAACATACCATACTATGTGACCATTGTCACTTGAACTGGAACCGTTAAGCGTTGTTAAGGTGTCTTCCGCCACAGTCTGGTCAGGTCCAGCATTGGCAACGGGCGGTGTGATGTCGAGCACGCTGACGACGAGGTTATCTGTGTCCCAGTTTCCCACTATGTCGGTCACATTGAGCGTGACAAGGTAGACTCCAGGATTCGCGAAGACATATGTGGGGTTCGCGCCGCTCAATGTCTTTGGTTCATTGTCCATGAAGCCCCAAACGTAGCCTCCTATGGCTATGTTGTCTGTTGAGTCGGAGCCATCGAAAACAACCGTCGTGTCTTCATTGACGGTTTGGTCTGGTCCAGCATCAGCCTTGGGAGCTGTCTGATCCGTGAGCGGGATACAATGAACTCTAAACACAAACTTGATTGTTGCGTCTTCAATAAGTACATTGTGAGCGCCTTCAGTAGACAATGGGACCGTGGCTATTGTCATGAAGGAGCCGTTCTCGTCAGCTGTGGTAGCACCCATCAACGTCACACCATCCCACATGATCAGTAGTGCGCTGGGACTGAACCATTTACCAGCAATCAGTAGGCTGCCTCTGGCTCTGACGTACAACCCATAGTGAATGAAGTTGGTATTGTTCCCGTACAAGTAGCCTGACGGCGCAGTCAAGCCTATTGAGTCTGGAGAATAGACCTGCCTCAACCCCCTCCGATACTCGTCAAATGTGTCAACGAGGGTCTGTCCCGTGCTATTCACCACTAGCTTGAATGTGATGGTTGAGTAAGACTCAGAGGACAAGTCGGCTGGCAAGACCTCAGCCAGGTCTGGGGCTATGGAAGTGTACCTCAGCCGCCCGGTCCCGTCGGCTGGGTACAGGTTGGCGAGGGTTCTCCATCCTTCGCCAGCATCGTAACTCAGATTGACGTAACCATTGGCTGGCAGAGCGTACCCTAGGAGTTCAATAGATGCGTGACCCGGCCCGATTTTGGGAACAACCTCAAATGAAGCTGTGATCACCAAGTAGGTGTCTGTGACGGCAACGGCGGATGTGGAGCCATCGTACGCTTTTGCATAGTAAGCTCCTCCAGGAATCTCCAAGGTCTTCGGTATCGTTCCATTGATCCAGTCTCTTCCTACAGCGTAACTGGGATAGGTTGTGGAGTCTGTGGCGTTATCCTCTATCTTAGCTACACTGAAGGCTGGACCAAACCTAGTATCGTTTGCTCTGTCAACGGACGCATAGCCGTTCTTGCTGAGGTATAGCTCGACTTGCCCACCGGACCATGTCACTTCGCCAAAATACAGATTCACCTGTCCTCCGATCTGAATTTCGGCAACCGAGCTCGGCCGCGTGGCTGTGTTGACGAGTATGTTTCCGCTCGAAGCACGAAGTTGTATAGGTGCAGAGTAGGCTGGAAATGCTAAGAACGCGATGAAGATTGGAGAGAATACCACTAGGTATCGTTTCACCAATTGTCTGACCACACGAATCGTCCCTTTCTAACTGCAGATCGCTGACCTTTTCCTCAATACTTTGATATCAGGATCGAGCCCTATCAGGCTTCCTCTTGTCGTCAAACAATATCCTGAGTAGTCGAATTAGAACATTTTGGCTCGGTTGGTCTTTTGGTGCTCCTTAACAACGTTAAGAATATGGGCGAAGTGTTTCTGCTTCATAAGCCTAAAAACAACAGGCCAGATACCGTAGAACGGGAAAGAATGTCCTGTCCGTACTTGAAATACTGTTTCCAAGAATCGATCAGAAGGAAACGGTTCTTCATAGAGACACGCAAATGCCTTCACAGAGCATCATGGTCCAAATGCCCAATACAATCCGCAAAAAGCAGCATTCAGAAACTAGGTAGGAACCTGGAAACAATGCTTGCCAGCAAGACCAGAACCGGCGAATGATCAAGAACACACGAATATGCTCCAGTACCAGAGGGTTATCAGAACGCGTTATGCAGAACGGTTGGAACGAGGATATTGCAGCATAGCATAGAAGGTAACCTTCGGAGACAGTTATTCTCTTCTGGCACTGTCTCTCATTTTTCCTCAACTGTAGCCTTTTGATGTTCTGATTGTCGTTCTCTGAGTTTCTCCCTTATTATTTTCAGAAGTTTTTCTTGGTCAATTGGTTTCTCAAGGTAAGCATCAGCCCCCAAGTTCAAGGCTTCCACTGCGTTCTCCAATGTGGCGTAACCCGTAATCACTATCGTCTTCATTCGCGGTTTGCCCATTTCCATCTCTTTCAACAATCTTGTACCTTCCATGTCTGGAAGTCGGATGTCTAAAAGAGCCAAGTCATAGTGCAGTTTCCTCGATTTCTCGATAGCCTCAGACCCAGACGCAGCTGTGTCAACGGTATAGTCTTCCGCCTCGAGAAGGCCGGTTAGGGATTTACGTACTCCTTCATTGTCGTCCACTACTAGTATTGTCTTGTACAACTTGTTCGCCGATGTATTATTGTATAGACAAAAATACACTAGGTCTTGATATATAAACATATGCGTTCAAGATATGGAGTCATAGTTAGGAACGGCTAATCAAAAGATTCGGCTTCAGTTTTCGGGAAGCTCTTAACCCACGAAATCTTTTACG
>CAYXIF010000016.1:0-10734 GCA_964465575.1 uncultured Candidatus Bathyarchaeia archaeon
GGCATTTGAGCTTCTTTCTTCACTGTCGAAACAAAGGTTTCAAGTTTGGAGAGATCTTGAAGATAGGCGCCTACATATAGGAAGTTGCCGCTAGCGACCGCAACCCAAAAAATGGAGCTGTTTTCAGATAAACTTCTACAGGCTTCATCAATGGACTTGGCCTCAGTCCTCCCAAAGACCATAACATGAATTCCGTTCAAAGCAGATAAGCTGACTTTTGCTGTGAAGGCGCGGATGACACCTGATCCTATCAGCGCCTGAATCCTCCTATGAACTGCGTTAACAGATAAGCCCAACTTGTCCGCAAGTTCTCGATAGGAAGTTCGAGAGTTGATTAGAAGAAGTTGAGAAAGGACAACATCCGTTTCATCCATGGTAGACCAACACACTAATTATTCGCAAACGTGCCTAATGAATTCTCTTTTTCTTTATCGTTCATGTTCTGGCAGAGCAGGTATGTAGTAGGGCTATACCTTGGATAAAAAGGCCATGCAAAGAAGTTCTTTCTCTTCGTGCATTACTTAGATCCTCACGTTTCATATAATCAACCTGAAAACACAGGAATCTCTTTGAATATCAACCTAACCACTATTCGGATCTTCAGGTCAAAGAAGCGAAGGCTGATGCCATAAGTGCCTAGCGGGGCAAGATAAGAGAATTTCCTGAAGGAAAAAAGATAATCGGCGACAAAGTACTGTCTATCGATCTTAATGACGGCGAAGTTCTCCTTGACGAAGTTCTTGTGCACGTATTTTAAGCACTGTTCAGGTTCAAGCAGAAACCGAGAATCCAAACCGATGCCTGAAGCTAACCCCCCCAATATGGGATAGCTTGCAGAGGAAAACGCTAAATCAGCATAAAGGATTCGGTTTTTCTAAGTTTTCCCGTTGTTGTGTCTGGCATTAGGTTCAGCAGCTCAAGGGTCGTTAAGCCGATGATCGCCCAGTCACTCAGCTGCTTTGACCGCAGCATCTCTTTGACTTCCTCCGGAATCTCTAGGAGGAGTAAGTGGGCACAGGGCAATTCTTCCCCTTCGATGATGAGTTTGTTAATGACCGCTAACTCGCCCTCCATTTTATGGCCTGAAGCGGTAGTAAGTGTGAGTGTACGTTTGACATGAGTTACACCAACCTTGTCGGCTGCCTCTCTATCAACTAAAGTAACAGAGGCTCCAGTATCAACAAGCGCAATACCTTCTGAATGTTCCTGCAGACCCTCTAACCTCAGTTTTGCCTTGACGATAGTCAACTATGGCCCTCAATATCAACTACGTGCGCACTCTATTAAGATTGTTGTGACGGTCAACTCCCAACTAGAATTCGGGCTGACGCTTAAATTCTGCGTTTCTTAGTCACCGACGCGTGGAACTTAAAGAATGGAGATTTGGTGATACGATCAAGTTGCGTAGAGTTCAAATCCCGCACCGCTCGCCAATTCGGGCATACAGAATCTTATGAGCTTTTTTCAAGCGTTTTCCTGCGTGTCATCTAGGAATAAGATGAGAGAGGGCCATTTGTTTTTCAGCTCAGCAATCCACTTGCTTATGAGTTGTTGCGGATCGTCCTTATCGTTGTCAGTTTTCATTAGCATACCTACGTGAAAGGCACCAGTGCGTACTTTCTGTAGTGCCTCAAGGTTCTTACAGGTCTTCAGTTCATTGCATTCCATGCAATCGGATATTCTCCTGCTTCGGGCGCATGGTCTGATCTTACATTCATCGTTACCGCCGCCTTTCAGGCATCCTTGACACATAGGGAGGGCTTGTATTGATGCCAGTCCCCTCATGAATTCCTTTCCGTCGAAGTTTCTAGCTCCCCATTCATTCACACCGTAGCCTCCGATAAGATGTTCATACCTTTTAGTCAATTCTTTCAAGGTTCCATTGCCTACAATACAACTTCCACACCAAAGTCCACAACAACCAATCTGGTTCTTCACATTTTCAAAAGCCTTAGCTTCCATCTCACATAGCCCCTGCAAATCCTGCCTGGTAATGAACAAGCACAATATAAGAATTCTGCAAGCCATAGCTGAAGTTACGAATCGAGTAAAGAAGAGCAAAGTCACTCAGCAACAGATAGAGAAAACCAATAGGAATAAAATGCTATCCAGATATTGAAAATAGAGGAGGAACAAAGATGCGCCCAAATGAGTTTGTGAAATGCGCAGACTTTCCATGCCAAGATGTGAATAAGAAATGCTACGTGATTCCGAATATAGAGGTTGAGACTGGCAAGATTAGTGTGTTTATGATTTCGGAAGCACCCCCAGAAGACTTAGGCGACTATTTCTATGCTCCAAACAATCCTTTCTACGGACAAACAACTGTGCAAGCATTCAATGCTGCAGGGTTCAAGGTTTCTTCTATGAAAGATGTACTAGACCTAGGAGTATATGTGACTACAGCGGTAAAGTGCGGAAAAACTGCTTATTCCCCATCTCCAAAAACCATAGACAACTGCTCTATCCGCATTTTGGAGAATGAGATGAACCTGTTTCCTAAGATAAAAGCTATCCTGCTTATGGGAGACACTGCTATAAAAGCAATGAATTGCATTGCCAAAAGAAACTCTGGCAAGGCCATAATTCCCAGCGGTTCCACATACAAAATCAGGAAGGATAAATACCTCTACAAGGGAGTAAGGGTCTTCCCTTCATACTTGCAAACGGGGAAAAGCTATCTGATTGAGAAATCCAAAAGAAAGATGATAGCAGAAGACATAAAAAAAGCTCTCGAACACCCTTGATCCTTTTTCAACTGGCTTTCCGCTTTTAGTATGTCGCGTATCTCACGTAGAGTGAGCAATACTTCGTCGTCTAAGCCCTCCATACGTGGCACTGGTTCTTCAACTGGACGAGCGACTTCTGTACCAGTCACACAGGGTGTCCTGAACTCCCTGAGTTTGTTGAGTATGAAATCTCGGATTTGTCCGCAACCCCAAGACTGACCCCGAAACAATCCTCGAAGAGGTGGGAAAACACAACTGCGCTGAGGTCTTAGGATGCTATTGCGAGCAACTCCAGAAAGGGCACATCTAGATGGGTATAGGCTTCAACCATCGTAAGACAAACATTCTATTGTTTTTGATCATTATGGCACTTCAGACATGGATACAATTAATGTTACGACGCTAGATCATGTACGAAAACGCTTAATAGTCTACGCAGGAACCCTTTCGGGGTAGCGGTTAGATGAAGCTTGGGATAACAAGTTACGCCTACCGGTGGGCGTTGGGCGGATCGCACCCATTTCTGCCCTCAGAGTTCAAGATTGAACAGCCACTAAGCGTCTTCAGTCTCATAGAGAAGGTCTCAAACCTCGGTCTGGAAGTACTCCAAATATGCGAGAACATTAGCCTTGAGATGAGCACTGAAGACTACAGAAGGGTAGGCGAATTCGCGCAGAACAGAGGGATAACCTTAGAGTTGGGAGCCGCCGGAATGGACCTCTCAGTTCTAGACAGATATGTGCGGATTGCGGACATGACAGGTTCGCGACTTCTGAGGGTATATCCCAAAGAGGCGGAACCTATCCACAGCTTGGTCAAAAGAATACGCGGCTATCTGCCCGTACTCGGAGATAGAGGATTGACGCTTGCAGTCGAAAACAGCAGTTTGTGTTTGTATACCAGTCGCCAACTGGCAAAGATGCTGAATCGGATTGACGATCCTCTGGTTGGGGCATGCGTTGACGTCGCAAACTCTTTAGGGCTTTTAGAGAGACCCCTCGAGACAGTCAAAGTTCTCTGCCCTCATGTTGTTTCGCTTCATCTAAAAGATTTTTGCGTTAAGCGCAAAAGTATCGGCGGCTTCATGGCATTCGGTGTTCCCTTAGGAAAAGGGATACTAGACGTGAACGCGGTGCTCAACATCATTGAGAAATCTGGTCGCGATCCAAACATCCTACTGGAACAATGGATGGACAGAAAGGCCAACATAGAGGAAACCCTCAAAGAGGAGGAAGAATGGTTAACGGAAAGCGTTATCTTCCTGCGTTCCATCATACAGCGCCCCAAGGCCGGCCTACTTCGCACCTCGGCTTTGCCACACAAACTCCGTGAAAGAGGCTACTCGAATCATAGCCCATAATATCCAGATCGGAAAACTCTAAGACTCATCACCTTAACTCCGTCAATGATTCAGTAACCGAAACATTGCTTTCCTTCATAAACAACTCTCCTTGCACATGCACTAGGATGTCCGTGAATTCCCTTCCCTGAAAGGACATCTCCGCATTCGAATTGTGCAAAGGTTTCGCAGCAAGCTTGTTAAGGATTCTTCAACGAAATCCTTGTTCCGTCAAGGATTCTTTAACATTCAGGAGCTTCAGTTGTTGACTTCAAAGTTTCCAGCCTTTCCCGTTGAAGTTTCAACGAGTATTTAAGGAAAAAATTTTTTTTCTGTGCACAGTGTGAAAAAAGTCTGGATCAACAGATGCTTCCATACGCCTCTGCAAACTGCCCTCTCCACAAGAACCAACCAGCACCTCGCCACGTTCAAACCGAGCTTCAGATCCCAAGTGTACGAAAGAGCCGGAACTCAGTAAACTATAGATTCCGGCTCATGTCATTGAAGATCATGAAGGTGTCTTGAAGCATTGACTGACAAGAAAAGGAAGATTCTGATAACGCTTGCCCCTAGAGGCTACAAAATGTATAACGAGCTTTTCCGACCTGAAGCAGAAGCGAAGCTCAAGCAAGCAGGCGTCGTTATTCGAAACCCCGAAACAGAGATGCCGCTTGAAGAGATGATGAGCCACATAGAAGACACCGCCGCAATCATTGGAAATCAACCCTTGTCTCGAGAAATCCTTCTGAAAGCCAGGAACCTCAAGGTTGTGGCGGAGACCTCAGGAAGTTTCCGGATGAACATAGACTACGAGACAGCCTTTGAGAAAGGAATAGTCATCCTAAGATGCGGAGCAGCCTTTGCCAGCTCCGTTGCCGAGATGGCGCTAGCCTTGGCTCTTGCTCTGGCCAGAAACATCGTCAGATACAATGAACAGATGAAGGAAGGAACAGAGGAGTGGAAACGGCTGCCAGACGACTTTGAGCTTAGAGGGAAAACGGTGGGCCTAATAGGCCTAGGCTCTGTCGGGCAAATGCTGGTCAACCTGCTGAAACCCTTTGGTGTGCACATATGCGCCTACGACCCTTGGCTGCCAGAAGATTACGTGAGAATGTTGGGCGTCGAGCCAAAAGATCTAAACCCGGTTCTAAGCACTTCCAAGGTAATTTTCGTCCTTGCTGGAGTAACAAGGGAGAACGTTCACATGATCGGCGCAGACGAGTTAGATCTGATCAAGCCTGGATCAGTGTTCGTGAATGTTGCGCGCGCGGCGTTGATCGACTATGACGCCCTAATGGAGCGCCTGGAGCGAAGCGATATCCGAGTGGCACTTGACGTTTTCGAGAAGGAGCCTCTCCCGAAGGATCACCCGCTAAGAAAACTCAACAACGTCATTTTGACTCCTCACCGGTCTGGAGGGCTAGCCGAATCCTATTTCCGAATCGGCGACTACATAGCCAACGATGTCTGCCAAGTTCTCAAAGGGTTGAAACCAGTTTTCCTGGACGAAGCTAAGAGAGATATGATCTCAAAGCTATTGTGATGCGAAGGTTCTTCTATGAAATGTGATCACTCCTCATTTCGCACATGGCAAGGGATGTCTTCTTTGCCAAAAGCCTAGTCTTGCTCTCGAAGACAAGTCTTGCTAGGGCTATAGTTGTAAGGCTTGCTGTGGTCAAGACGAAGACAGCTGTCGAAAACATCATTAGGCTAGAGAACCTTGCAGTCTCCGCGGCCACGATGCAAGCAAGGTTCAAAGCCCAAACTAGCGTCTGGAGATGAAGCCACTTAACTGAGATTGCCACCCTCTTGATGAGACAGGCAACAATAGCAAGCGGAGCAAAATATACGACGCCGATGAGAGAGCTTGCGACAAGTCCTGACGTCAAGACTGCCAGTTCAGCGTTGAAGCTCAGAAAAGAGTTTGTAGTCGCGGAAACGTGAAGTACCCCAATCAAAGGGTAGAGGACGAATCGAACAAAGCCTCGCATCGCCTCACTACCCTCGATCACAACAGCGAAACTTGGGCTGAAAGAATAATACCAAGCATCGAAGACAGCCATAAAGTTGGCGCCCGCAAAAGTGTTGAGCACTATGTTGTCACGAAAAGCCCTGAGGAACTGCACTTCCGGAGCGAGTTCAGACGCGTACGTAGCCGTGGCGATGATGCATCCCTTCTTCCTGACTGTATAGCTTCCATTGAGACCGTTGACGCTTACTGAGAAGGTTCCCTGCTGGCTAGTTGAGACACTAAAGTTGACCGTCAGGCTTTCCCCAGGATTGAGACTGACCGTTCTCCCATCTTCTGCTCTGCTATTGATCTTAAGGGTGACATTGTATGCTCCAGGTTTGCCGCCAACATTGGCAACATCAACTGAAATAGTCACAGCGGCACCTACATCAACAGCACTTGGCCTAACAATGAGGTTGCTTGTCCTAAAGTGTGCTGGAGTCTCTCCTACCACCTCCACTTTCAGGAGAAACGCATCTTCCGCCCCCACGCCGAAGCTTCTCGTTTCACCTGCTATGTAGACTGATCTATCAGTCACTGCCATTCCGTGGGACTGATCCAAAGCCCGTCCGCCCCACGTCTTACTTAGGAAAAGGTTTCCGTCTTGGTCATAGCCAAGCAGAACCACATCGAAGTCTCCTTGGCCATAGCTCATCGTGTTCCCCGCTATGTAGATGTATCTCCCATCGACGCTGACGCCAACCGATCTGGCAAGCTCACTGCTTTTTCCTCCCCAAGTCTCATTCCAGATCAATGACCCATTCTTGTCGTATTTCAGAAGGAAGATTGCGTCTCCGCCGAAGCTATTAGTAATGCCTACTGAAAAGATGGACTTCTCGTCCATCGCCATTCCAAAGGCGTCATCAAGTCCAGAACCGCCCCATGTTGTGTGCCAAGCACAGCTTCCATCCGTCTTTTTAAAGGCCACCAGAACCGCATCGCCGCCAAAGCCTGGGGGTGCGGCCTTGTACCTTCCGACAACATAGATGTACTTCTCATCCACACCGATCTGCCCATTCGCCTCATCAACATCTGATGTTCCCCAAGAATGGCTATAGACAAGTGTGCCATTCACGTCATACTTCAAAACAGCGATGTCAAGGTCAGTCGACGCCCCCGTAACCCATCCTGCAACGTAGACGCTGTCACCATCAACAACAAGACCATCAACCTCATCGTAGCCAACCCCGCCGTCCCAAGTTCGGCTCCAAACGAGAGACCCGTTTGACGCATGGAATTTCAGAACGAACATGTCAGCTGACGTCAGCAGGAAGCTCTTGAAGGTTCTGCCACCGACGTACACAAATCCATTCTGAACAGTGACGATGAAGGCTTCATCATCGAAAGCCCCGCCCCAAGAAACATGCCAAAGTTCAGTACCATTAGGTGAGAACTTGCGGAGGAACACGTCCGCAGTCACACGGGCAATCCTATCATACCCTGAGAAATACACATTCCCTTCACCGTCAACCGCCACGGCCCAACCCTCATCCGCGCGTGGCCCACCGCGAGTGATGTTCCAGAGGGGGAAGATAGTGCCTACAGAGTCTTGACTGCTAGATGCGACTGCATGAATATCAAATGCCAACATTCCAAAAACCGCCAACAAGACGATGGACCAGATCGTCCCAAAGAATCGCGGGTTCACATCTCTGCCTCCGCCTCGGCGAACAATATCAGTCTACAGATTTAAACTTTGGCAACAATGTCACTGCCAGTCTATCCAGCAGCCCGTCTGTAGCACCCTCTAACATAAAGGATTGCTCGCACGCTCTAACCTCAAGAAGCAGAGCAGGGGATGGGAAGAAACTTATACTTGCAGCCTTAACTTCTCTTCCGTGATGACTCATGGTTAGGATGCGGTTTGCAGTCACACTTCCAGGAGGAGTCTACAAGCCCGAAAATCTGATTCTCGCAAGGCAATTGGGCTGCACAGACGTCATCGGCCATGGTCCCGCAACTCCTCCTGACTCTGAAGTATGGGAGTACGGAGATCTCGTTCAGCTGAAGAGGCACGTCGAGAACTTTGGGCTCAGACTAGACGTGCTAGAGGACGGACCGCGAATGCATAGGCTTCTCTATGACATGCCAGGCGCTAATGAGCAGCTCGAGAGCTTCCGCAAGTCCGTTGAAAACCTTGGCAAAGCTGGAATCAAAGTAATCAAGCCTCAACACATGCCGCCTGTGCCGAACGCAATCTTTCGAACCGAAACCGACAAGCCGACTAGGGGCGGAGCTACCTCAACAGCGTTCGACTATGCGTTGGTCAAAGGCTTACCTCCAACACTGAAGTTCGGCGTGGTCAAGGAAGAGACTCTGTGGAAGAACCTGGAGTACTTGCTGAAGAATGTTCTACCCACGGCTGAACAAGCCGGGGTCGTGATCACTTTCCATCCTGACGACCCGCCTATCTCTCCGATCCAGGGCTTTCCAAGAATCTTGCGGAGCGTAGCGGCCTTCGACAAGCTGCTCAGCCTTGTGCCAAGCGACAATTTGGGCATAAACTTCTGCCAAGGATGCTTCGCAGAGATGGGCGAGGACGTTCCCGCCGCAATCCGACACTTCGGCAGAAGAAAGAAGATATACTTCGCCCACTTCAGGAACGTCATCGGCACCGTGCATACGCCAGGAGGGTTCCAAGAGATATTCCACGACGACCCTTCCGGTGTGGTTGACATGTTCGAAGCGATGAAAGCCTACTACGAAGTCGGCTTCGAGGGACCCATGAGACCCGACCACGCACCAAAGCTCACGGGGGAAGAGGTGTTTGGAGGACGCGAAGGATACCACATCCTCGGGAAAGTTCTAGGATTAGGATACATGAAAGGACTAGCAGAGAGTGTAGAGAAAACAGGCCGCTAGACATGTACTCACCTACTTCGGATAATCCATGTCTATGGTAGCCGTGTTCGAAAGGACATCTCTATAACGTGGGTACATCTTTCCGTCTTAGAATATCTCTGAGTGCCTCCATGTACTCGCCGGAAGGCGGCTGAATGCCCGCTTCTAGAAAGTATCTTCTGTCTAACGCCCTGTATTTGGCTACTCCAAACTCGTGATAGGGCAAAAGCTCCACCCTTACGCCCTCTCCCAGGCTCTTGACAAATTCTGCGAAGCATAGAAGATCGTCCACATCATCATTCAACGAGGGAACAACAGTTACCCTTATCAGCAGCTCCTTCTTCTCGGGCACGATTCTGTTGACAACCAGCCTAATGTTTCTAAGAATCAGGTCATTAGACATGCCAGTCAGCTTCAAGTGCTTGTGTGGATCGATGTGCTTCAGATCGTAAAGAACCAGATCGACGGATCCAAGAACGCGCTCAATGACATCGGGCTCTGCATATCCAGAAGTCTCAACCGCAGTGTGCAAGCCGTATTGTTCCTTCGCACTTTCCAGTAGCTCTCTGACAAAGTCTGGTTGAGATAAGGGTTCGCCACCACCCACGGTTATTCCTCCGCCGCTCCTCCTGTAGAAAGCCATATCCTTCTTCGCAATCTCCAGTACCTCGTTCACAGTGTAGTACTTGCCAAAGACCCGTCTCGCTTGACGAGGGCAAACCACAACACATTGGCCGCAGTTGTCGCAAAGCTCTCTTAGAGTCCTCAGTTGACCGTCATCGGACACTGTTATTGCCTTCTTCGGGCACGCAGCTACGCACTTGCGACAGCGCGAACAGAGACTCTCAAAATACGCCATCTCTGGATATGGATTCTGCCCTTCAGGGTTACAGCACCAAAGGCATCTCATGGGACAACCCTTCATGAAGACGAGCGTGCGGATGCCTGGGCCGTCGTGAACCGAGTACCTCTGGATATTGAAGACAAGCCCCTTGCTGTCTCTTCCGTTCATCGATCGTAAGTCCTTGTCCAGGTCAGTTAGGCCTCGCCAAAACAAAGTGACGCTAGAAAGTTCGGTGTTCTGTGCGGGCTATGACTTGGTTCTGCAGCTTCTCGTCCAATGTGACGAAGTACGCGCTGTACCCCGCTACCTTGACAATCAAGTTTCTGTACTTATCCGGCTCCTGCTGAGCTTTCCGTAGCTCCTCAGCTGAGACGACGTTGAACTGAACTTGGTTGCCCTTCAGATCCACCAGAAACGTCCTGACCATCTCAGCTAATCTGAGAATATTCCCTCTAGAGTCGACCATCGACGGATGGAGCTTAAGATTGAGAATGTTGCCGTTGACGAATCGGGAATGATCGATCTTCGAAACCGACCTCAAAACGGCGGTTGGACCGTTCACGTCAGTCCCAGCAGACGGCGAAACATTATCAGCCAAAGGCTCACCAGCCAATCTACCATCTGGAGTGGCCCCGGTCACGTCGCCCTCAGGCACATTAGCCGTAAGCCCCTGAAGAGAACCGCCGAATACTCCGCCCCGCCAAGGCGTGTACTTCTTGAGCTCCTCTGCGAACATATGTGCGACCCCGGTGACGAAGCTATCCACTTCATCAACATCATTCCCGAACTTCGGGAGCTTCAGCACCTCGCTTTTCGCGAATTCCCCCACTGGACCGGAGTAGTTCTGTCCCAAGATTCTCACCAGTTCTCTGAGGCTCAGTCTCTTCTCCTTGAAGACGAGTCTGTCGATAGCGTACAGCGCGTTACCGACGTTCGCCGCTCCGTGACCTTGGATGATTGTGTGAGAGTA
>CAYXIF010000016.1:10834-46408 GCA_964465575.1 uncultured Candidatus Bathyarchaeia archaeon
GAGCATCCCACGATAGCATAGTCTCTTGCCTCATCCGGCGATATTCCCAAGCGCGTCAGCGCTAGAACAACTACTTCGTCACCGAAGAACGCTGGCAGCCCTCCCCCGTGCTTGGCTAGAGCTTCGCAAGCGTGTGCAACCAGTTCATGAGGGGATTTCGAGTGCACTCTGAGGATTACGGTTGGCTGAGGTAGCCTAGTCTCTGCCAAGGCATCTAGAAAGACGTATGTGAGTTCGTTGGTTGCATCATCGCCATCTTTCGTCTGACCGCCTAATGTTATTGTCATGAAAAGGGGATAGCCGCTCTTGTAACGCGTCTCGGACCATGGTCTAACCTTGCTGAGCTCAAACAGCTTCAGGTAGAAGCACTCCACAAGCTCAACTGCTTCATTCCTGGTCAGCCTTCCTTGGTCCAGATCGGACTTGTAGTATGGATAGAGGTGTTTGTCCATTCTCCCCAAAGAGACCGAATGCCCATTACTCTCGATGTGAATCAAGAGATGGATGAAGTAGACTAGCTGCAAGGCCTCTTGGAATGAATGAGGTGGCCGGTCAGCTATGCCTTGGCAGACGTCAGCTAGCTTCCGTAGATCGTCTCTGCTTTCTGTGGCTTCCGTAGACATCTCTTTTGCCAGTCTGGAATAGCGAAGGACGAAGTTCACGGCCGCCTCATAGCTGGTCTTGACTGCTTCCAAGAACAGCTTATTCCTGTAGGCATCTGGGTCAGTGGCTAGGTCAAGAGATTCAGCGACCTTGCTCGCTTCTTGGATTACACCCTGGAACCCTTGGGCAAGCAGCTTCTCGTAGTCTGGGATTATGTGCCCGTCGCCAGAAGCTTTCCTGACACCTACATAGACCACGTCATCGAGCACGAAGCTTTCCTCGTCCCAAGCTACAAGTATATCATGCGGCAAGACGAGTCTTGTGAGCGCCATAACCCGATCTTCATGAGTCTTGCCTTTCCAGTATGGAGAGATCTTCTTCACCACAGCTCTCGTCTCGTCGTCGACCTCGAACGCATCGAACGGTCTCTCCGGAAAGTCCTCGAGCTCTTCCTCTAGGAAGGATATGCTGAACTCAGGAAACAGTGGAGCCGCTCTTGGCTTACCTGCCTGATTGCCCACTATCAGCTCGCCTGGGGCTATGTGGATGCTCATGTTTTCGAGTGTGTCCTTGAAAGCAGCAGCCCTTCTAGAAAGTTGCGGCAACCCCTCTGTCTTCTCAAATGATTCAGTAACAATTCTACCCCGTTCAGAGCATAAAGAGGGTCTTATATTCAGAACTTTGTCCTTAAGAAGTCTCACCCTTTCTTTCAAAGAAGCTACCTTCAAGCGCTTCCAATGATCACTATAACGTCTCAGGAGCTATTTATTTGATCGCCTCCAAGTCCTTGCTGCCCTCGTCCAAGTCAGACGCTACAAGAAGATCGACACCAAAAGCCGTGACTTCTATGACGGGCTAGAGAATGTCGTACTCAGCACTCAACACTGGACCACTCGCAATGATCAACACGAACACGGTTACCCGACAGACAATCTTCGAAGTCGATAAAGAGTTTGGCCGTGAAGAGCTTGACCAAAAACGATTTAACCTCGTAGCCATGATTACGTTCGGGCTGGCATGCGGTTCTCGTCGAAAAGCATCGCACTAGTAGGAGTTTTCTCTTCGTTGCACACGGTACTCTATGCCTCATCCTTTGGCCTGTGGCGAAACTGGAGCATATACCTGGAACCGCTTGAAGGAGTGATCCTAGGCCCAAAGGCGGGTTTCCTTTCGGCTCTTATTGGCAGCGTCGTTGCAAGAGCTTTGAAGCCAACTGATGTCTGGATCTTTGGGGTGATCGCTGAACCCTTGGGCGTTCTGGCATGCGGGCTCGTTGCAAAGAAAAGGTGGAAACCAGCACTAGCGCTGTACGCGGTCATGCTTGGGGCTTACTTCGCCCACCCCTTTGGCAGATGGCTTCCGCTGTGGACGATCTTGGACATTCTGGCCGCCCTGTTTCTGATATACCCTGCGGCAAATCTGTGTAAGGATCTTTTCGAAATAGATTCTTCGCATCTGCCGTTGATAATGCCAATTCTAGCCTTCATTGGCACAGTGACCGACGCTCTGACTAGAGTCTTCCTGCTTGTTCCTGCGGGACTTTACTTGGTTCTAGGTTGGTCACCAGACCTACTCTACCTCATATTCGTGGGAGGAGCCATAGACTCCTACATAGAGGGCGCATTGGTCGTCCTAGTCTCCTCTTTGATAGGCGCTCCTTTGCTTGTTGCCTTGCGAAAGGTCCCCGGAGTCAGATACCCCTTGAGCTAGGAAGATCAATTCATCTCAAACCGATCATCACCGGTCTTGAGCGACATCGACAGGGGACCCAGCAATGAACAAGCCATGAGTCAGATTGCAGAGACTGCTTCTGCCTAGTCCTGCAATTGCGCCCAGATCCGAAGACGATTGCCTGCGTAATCAGCGATACTCACGGCTAGCTTTGCGTAGACAATACCACAATGCTGTTGAGGACGTATATTCCCTTAATAACAAGTAGAGCTTGCCGCATTTCCTCGGAACATGGACAAGCAGCAGGAAGAAGCATGAAAACAGTCAGCATTGGGTATAGCCCATTATCAGTTTGAGGCAGACGCCTGTTCCCAAGATCAACAACAGAACAGTGAAGCTTGCACAGGAGGAAGACGAGGAAAAAAGTGATCCAGTACACATGTGAATATATGATATACAAAGTATATCGGTAGAATGCTTAGGACAATATGCATCGTTGTGATCTTGGGACTTGCACGAATGACTATCGGCTTAGCTCATTCAAGAGGGTTTATCCACTTGTTGGGACGGTAGCAACCTGGCCAATCTCATTTCAAGATAGTGACGTGTCACTGACAAGAATAACAGCTTAAGATTACTGATACCATCATAAGCTTGGTCTGTATCGCAGGCATATCTTGTTCATCTGTCGCGCAGTTGTCGCGCGATGAGCCAGAAATTACGTACTCTTGGCGGTCTGGACGTTCTGGACCTCGAACTTCCGAAGGCAACGTTCCCACTGCCCCTTCTCCCTTACGTTCCTTGCAGCTTGCCGCGCAGAAAGAAGATAACCATTGAATACCAAGGGCCTCTAGAAATAGAAAAGGGGGCGTGCATGATACGTCTCCATGAGGGCACAATTCTTATAAAGCACTGTGCGTCTGTTGATTGAAAGTTGGTGAATCTGCAGTGCCAAAGTGGGGATACTCGGTGCTGGACTTAGATCCGGATACAACCGTGAAGGCCAGCGGCAGAGAGCTAAGAGTCTCCCCTAAAGTTACGAGAGAGGTGTGCGCTGCAGTCAAAGGGATGAGGCTCGACGAGGCGAAAGAGTTCCTCGAGCTGGTCAGGCAGAAGAAAAGGGCTGTTCCTTTCAGAAGGCACAAGAAGACTGTGCCTCATCGAAGGGGTCTGCAGAAGGCTTCTGCTGGTAGATATCCTCTCAACGCGGCCACAAAGGTTCTTCAGGTGCTTGAGAGCGCAGAGGCGAACGCCATGTTCAAAGGACTTGACACCGAAAGGCTTAGGGTAGTTCACATCGCGTCATATCCGGGAGCAAAAATAAGAAGGTATATCCCCCGGGCCATGGGAAGAGCGACGCCGCGGTTCGAGACATTATGCCACATCGAGGTCGTTCTACAGCAGGTTGGAGGAGAAGCCTGATTGTCCTCCGTCAAGCATTTCATAGACGAATCAATAAAGAAGACCGGCGTAAGCGAGTTCTTGTGGAAGGAGTTTGAGAAGGCAGGGTACGGAGGCGTCGACATTACGAAGACCCCGCTCGGCACCAACATAGTCGTTTATGCAATGAGACCCGGAATAATAATCGGTCGTGGCGGCATAACCATAAAGAACCTCGCAAAAGCCTTAGAAGATAACTTTGGGTTGCCGAACCCGCAGATTTCAGTCGCCGAGATCGAGGTCCCTGAACTCAACGCAAATGTAATGGCCTCGCGCATCGCTGCCACCCTCAAGCGCGGTGTACACTTCCGAAGGGCTGGTTTCTGGGCTTTGAACCAGATAATGGAGGCTGGAGCCTTGGGAGCGGAGATCAGCATAAGCGGTAAGCTCAGGACCGAACGAGCTCGTAGTGAGAAGTTCCGGCAAGGATACGTGCCCAAGAGCGGCGAACCAGCGATAAAGTATGTAAGGAAAGCCGTTGTTCACGTTCAACTTAAACCCGGAATCTTCGGTATCCGCGTTTCCATAATGCCTCCTGGGGCCGATTTCCCGGACCATGTGGAAATGCTGGAAGCAGAAACGGAGGAAACTGTTCCAGAAGCTCCTCCGCAGGGTGCTGAAGCGTCTGTTGAAGCTGGGACTTTACAGGCAGAAAGAGAAGGCGAACCGGAGCCTGAGGAAGAGGAGGCTGAGGCATAGATGCCTATCATGAGGATGAAAGAGGTCCGTGGGATGACAGCTGAGGAGAGAGGAAAGAGACTGACCGAGCTTCGGACCGAACTTGCCCGGATGCGAACAATGGTGGAGGCTGGGGGGGCCGTAGAGAACCCCTCAAGAATCCGCCTTCTCAAGAGGGCCATAGCTCAGATTCTTACGGTAGAGAACGAACAAGTCGAGGCGAAGAAGCAGCGATGATGATTACGCCATCGATACTTCAACATGAGTTCATAGGGCTAGAGGCGAAAGTGGCTCATAGCACAAACCCCGACTCCATAGGCGTCTCAGGGAAAGTACTTGACGAGACCCAGAAAACCTTCACAATACTTCACAAAGGAAAGGAGAAAGTCATTGGAAAGGAAACTTCTGTCTTCAGATTCACCTTGTCAGACGGGTCAGTTGTTGAGATTGACGGCAAGGTTCTCTTGGGGCGTCCAGAAGATCGAGTCAGAAGATCGATTAGGAGACATTGGTGATGGTCCAGTCCGCCGCCAAGAAACCAGAGAAGTCTTGCGACGATCCCAACTGTCCCTTTCACGGCTCTCTGAGAACTAGAGGAAGAGTTCTGGAAGGAACTGTGACAAGCGCAAAGATGAACAAGACCGTGATCGTTAGGCGCGACTTCCTGAAATATGTGCCAAAGTATAAGCGTTACGAAAGACGACACAGCCATATACCAGCGCACAACCCGCCCTGCATGAGCGCCTCCGAAAAAAGTCGCGTGAAGATTGCGGAATGCAGACCGGTAAGCAAGACTGTCTCTTTTGTTGTCGTAGAGACTATGGAGAAGTGAGGTAGGCCGTGGCTGCCAAAGCAAAGGCGCGGGGTCCGCTCGCAAAAGGCGCGATCGGCTACAGACTGAAGATTCCAAGAGGGCTGCCAGCGGGGTCCTTGATCAAATGTACCGACAACTCCGGCGCGAAAGTCTTAAGACTCGTGCAAGTCGCGGGATACAAAGGAAGGCTAAGACGCGTACCAGCGGCGGCAGTGGGAGACATGGTTGTAGTGTCAGTGAGGAGAGGAACACCTGATATGAGGAAAAAGCTGTTCAGAGCCGTCATAGTCAGGCAAAGGCAGCCCTACAGACGCCCAGAAGGAAACTGGGTCCAATTCGAAGACAACGCTGCAGTGATAATAACGCCAGAAGGCGAGATGCGGGGCTCAGAGGTCCGAGGCCCAGTGGCAAGAGAAGCTGCCGAAAGATGGCCGAGAATAGCTAGCGCCTCAAGCACAATTCTGTGAGATTTGAGAGGGATGCCTGTGAAGACAAGGAAGCCACAAAAGCAGAGGAAGATTCTCTACAATGCGCCTCACCATATGCGAGGGAAGATTCTGTCCTCGCATCTTTCGTCGGAGCTGAAAGCGTCCCATAGCACCCGTTCAGTCCCAGTGAGAAGCGGAGACACTGTGAGGGTTCTGAGAGGCGACTACAAAGGACTGGAAGGAAAAGTTCTGAGAGTTGATCGGAACAACTACCGCATCTTCATTGAGGGCGTAACCCGGGAGAAGGCTGACGGAAGCTCAGTTCAAGTGCCCATCCACGCGTCCAAAGTTGAGGTTCAGCGCATCAACTTGGCCGATAAGTGGAGAAGCAAGATCATGGAAAGAAGAGGAGCCGCCAAAGAGGCACAGCCCACAGAGGTAGAGACAGCCGGTGAGAAAGAGACTGCAGAATCCGCTAGAGAACGGGCCGTCAAAGAAGTGAAGAGTAAAGAAGGAGAGTAGAATGGGGAAGAAAGGCGGAAAAGGACATATGAAGCGGCAAGCCGCCCCCGGCTTCTGGCCTATCCACAGAAAAGAGTTCGCGTGGGCTGTTAGGCCAAGCGCGGGTCCACATCCGATACATCAGTCAATACCATTAGTTCTGGTTGTTCGCGAAATGCTGGGCCTAGCGAAGACGAGAAGCGAGGCGAAGAAAGTCATCTCCCAGGGCCAAATTATGGTTGATGGAAGAGTCAGACGCGACGAGCGTTATCCAACTGGTCTGATGGATGTCGTCTCATTACCAGAGATCGGCGCGAACTACCGGGTTCTGCCTTCGGAGAAAGGGTTGATTCTGCGTCCAATAACTGAAGAAGAAGCAAAGTTCAAGCTATGCAGGATTGAGGACAAAAAGACCCTCGACAAAGGGCAAGTTGAGATCAACCTTCATGATGGCAGAAACCTGCTAGTCAAGGTTGCGAACCCAAAAGACCCCGCAGAAGACGTCTACGAGACTTTGGACACCCTAAAGATAGGTATTCCAGAACAAGAGGTACTCGAGCACCTCAAGCTCGGGAAAGAGATCCTCGCCGCTTTTGTTGAAGGCAGCAACAGGGGAAAGTACGGGACGATCACATCGATCGAAGAGCAGACCGGACAGAAAAGGAGAAGATTCCTCGTGACTGTAAGGGACGAGAAAGGACAATCCTACCAGACAATACTCGACTATGCCGTCGTCGTGGGCGACAAGACCGCCAGAATATCCTTACCAAGCTTAGAGGGTCAATGAAGTGTCTCCTGAGGAGCCAGCTAAGAGATACCTCGAGAACCGTATGCTGAAGCCGAGGATTGAGAAAGTAGTTGTCAACATCTCAGTGGGCAAGTCAGGCGAACCCCTTGAGAGAGCTCAGACCATCTTGCGGGAGTTGACTGGGCAGAAGCCTTGTACTAGAAGAGCTAAGAGAACCATAAGAGACTTCGGTATAAGGGCGAAGGAGCCCATTTCCTGCATCGTCACCCTTAGGGGAGAGAAGGCCATGAGTTTCCTCAGAAGGGTCCTTCCCGCAGTTGACAACAGGATTGCCAAGGCATCTTTCGACGGGCACGGCAATCTCTCGTTCGGCATCAAGGAGCACATAGACATTCCGGGCACAAGGTATTCTCCGGAACTTGGGATAGTCGGAATGGACATCGCGGTTACCATTGGCAGACCTGGATATAGGGTTAGGAGCAGACACAGAGCCAAATCCAAAATAGGTTCGCAGCATTTATTAACCTCGGATGAAGGCGTATCATTCATAAGAGAGGAATTCAACGCGGAAGTTGCCTAGGAGAGGTCAGGTTGAGTAAGCAGAATGCCAAGAAAGAAAGGAAATTTGGCAAGGGAAGCAGACCCTGCAGAAGATGTGGCTCCTACGGTCCAATCATCCGAAGGTATGGTCTCAACCTGTGTCGGCAATGCTTCAGAGAAGTCGCTGAGAAGCTAGGCTTCAGGAAGTATCAGTGAGGGGTTTGACTGAGGATGGATACGATTGCGAACGGGTTAACGACGATTATGAACAATGAGCTCAGAAGGAAGAAGGAGTGCCTTATAGCGCCTGCCTCAAGGCTTCTAGGTAACGTCCTCAGAGTCATCCAGATGAACGGTTACATTGGGGAATTCGAGTTCATCGATGACGGACGCTCAGGCAAATTCAGAGTCCAACTCCTGGGCAGAGTGAACAAATGTGGAGCGATAAGACCCAGGTCCGCGGTCAAAACCAAGGATATGGAGAAGTGGGAGAAGATCTATCTCCCGTCAAGAGAGATCGGGATTCTTGCTATCTCAACCCCGCAAGGAGTCATATCACATAAAGAGGCCAAAACGAAGAGAATGGGTGGAACTCTCTTGGCCTTTGTCTACTAGAACGGGGGTTGAACCATGTCTCTACCAGAAGCCAGAACAGTTGAGATCCCTCAAGGCGTAACAGTTAGTCTAGAGAACAAGATAGTCGAAGTGAAAGGGGAGAAGGGCAGACTAGTCAGAGACTTCTCGCAGACTCCAGTTATAATCAGACTCGAAGGTAGCAGAATCGCAGTTTCGGCAAAGTCATCCCGGAGAAAGACCTCAGCTCTTACAGGCACCGTCTCCTCTCACATCAGGAACATGATAAGAGGTGTGACGAAAGGCTTCACGTACAAGCTGAAAGTCGTCTACTCGCACTTCCCAATCTCGCTGAAGGTAGAAGAGAACGACGTGCTGGTCGAGAACTTCATGGGCGAGAGAAATGCGCGCTTGGCTAGGATCGTGGGAGATACGAAAGTTAACGTAAAGGGCGAAGACGTTATCGTACAAGGTATCAGCCTCGAAGAAGTCAGCCAGACCGCCGCTAATATTGAGCAGGCAACAAGGGTCAGAGGCAGGGATCCGAGGAAGTTCCTTGACGGGATCTACGTCTACCAGAAATTAGAAGGGACAGTACATTGAAGGAAGGTTTGGAGGAAAGAGCAAAGCTCGTAGCCAGACGAGAAAAGGAGAAGGCAAAGAAGCCCAAGTTTCGTCGCCAAGAGAGCTGGAGGTACAAACGCATCAAAGAGAACTGGAGAAAACCTCGAGGCCTAGATAACAAAATGCGCAAGAAGGTGAAAGGGTGGCCTTCGTCGCCAAGAAGCGGCTATGGAGGGCCAAGAGTCTCAAGAAACCTGCATCCCTCAGGCTTCGAGGAAGTCAGGGTCTTTAACCTAGACGACCTAGCCAATGTGGACTCAAGACTCCAAGCCATCAGAATAGCTCACACAGTCGGCACGAGGAAAAGGATCGAGATAGTTAACAGAGCCAAACAGATGGGAATACATGTGCTCAACCCAAGAGAGTTCAAGGAACTCGAAGAGCCCACTACCGAAAAGGGAAGTTCGACAAAGGCCTGAAAAGGCACCTACTAGAGGTTTTGGTCTTGAATCTGAGAAGTCAACGTCGAATGGCTGCTGAGATCCTCAGGGTGGGACGTAATCGGGTATGGATAGACCCTGAGAAGGCCAGTGAAGTCGAACTAGCCATCGCGAGGGAGGAGATAAGGAGACTCATTCACGAAAAGGCCATCCGGAAGTTGCAGGAAAAAGGGATCAGCCGGTCAAGAGCAAAGATCCTGCACGAGAAAAGGAAGAGAGGCAAACTGAAAGGTCTAGGAAGAAGGAGTGGTTCCAAGGGCGCTCGGGCACCCTCGAAAGAGGCTTGGATGAAAAGGATCAGAGCATTGAGAAAGCGTCTTCGCGGACTGAGAGACAGACACACGATCTCTGAGACTGCGTATCGCCAGCTCTACGTTATGGCAAAGAGCGGGTCCTTCAGGTCCGTAGCAGACATGGACCGTTACATAGACTCTAGTAGCCTGAGGAGGAGACGGTGATGGCGAAGGGGCCCTTCTACAACGTTCCCTACAGAAGACGGAGAGAGGGCAAGACAAACTACAAGCTTAGAAAGAAGCTGATCCTTTCGGGGCTTCCTAGGATCGTAGCAAGAAGAACCCGAAACCACATCATCATCCAACTGGTGAAGCCTGCTCTGCAAGGCGATCAAGTCATAACCTCAGCTCACTCGAGGGAGTTAAGTAAGAAGTACGGCTGGCTCGGTGGACTCAGCAACACCCCAGCATCATACCTCACTGGCCTAGTCTGCGGGTACAGATCAGTAGCCAAAGGCGTCAAAGAAGCCATCTTGGACATAGGTTTGCAGACACCTTCCAAGAGCTCGCGGGTCTTCGCCGCTCTCAAAGGAGTTCTTGACGCTGGAGTTGACGTACCATCAAGCGAGGACGTCGTTCCTAGCGAGGCAAGGACTGCTGGGAAACATATTGGTGAGTACGCCGTGAAGATATCGTCTGATGCGGACGCTTACTCGAGGATGTTCTCTGCATACCTGTCGCGAGGCCTGCATCCTGAGAAGATGCCTGACCATTTTTCTGCTGTGAGGAAGAAGATCGTCTCGGAATTTGAGAAAGCACCGGCTAAGGTTTAGGCTGTGTTCACGATGCGAAACATAGCAGCCTTTGTTCCTGCTAGTTTTTTGAAATCCAAGTTGTTCTAATGTGGGATTCTCAGTATGCTAAGCCCATGAAGATTTGATCGCCCGTCTCTATCAGTCCTAGAGCACGTTCAAGCTTGTCTTCTCTTCTTCGCAAGACCTTTTGTGCAATGATCTTGCGTCAGTCATGAAGGATTATAGCCCCACACTTGCTACCTAAGTTGGTCGGAGCTACAGATAAGTATCCGACGTGTCTTCCTAATCCGAATGCTCTGGAACTGGCGAAGACGAACTCAAAGAGTCAAGCACATGAAATATGTGGCATTCTTCAGGCCGAAATCTATCGTCATCATATGAGCTTCTGATCGCCAAACCCTTGTGCCTAAGATCTTTTCCGTTGTTGGCCTTTCTTATATAAGAACCAAACCAGAAAACCTATGGAATAGTTCATTAGTTCATACAGACACGGAAGGTTGTAACGGTTGATCAAAGTCGGCTGTTGTGGTTACCCAACGGGCATGAAGAAGTATCAAGAAGTCTTCAGCCTTGTTGAACTTAACAGCACCTTCTACACCTACCCCAAACCTCAAACCGTCAGGAAGTGGAGAGAGGAGGCACCAAGAGGCTTCGAGTTCACCGTAAAGGCCCACCAAGACATAAGTCACAAACACAGGTTACAACTGGACTTTTCTCGCGAACCCTTCGAAAAAATGAAAGAAATATGCCACACACTGAGGAGTGAAGTGCTTCTGATTCAAACGCCCCCTCCTTCAGACCAGACAATCTAAACGACGCCGAGAAGTTCTTCCAAGAAGTTCATAGAGGCGACTTAACACTAGTCTGGGAGACGCGCGGCCCACTTTGGAGTGAACCTGAAGCCCAGAGGAAACTCAGCACCACTCTCGAAAGGCTAGACGTGCCACATGTGACCGATCCCCTAAAGACTATGCCTGCTTACACAGGCGACGTAGCCTATTTCAGACTCCACGGACTTGGGGAACGGATGTACTACTACCAGCACACGGATAAGGAGCTGCAAAGACTGTACGAATCAGTCAAGGCTCTCGATACCGCTGACAAAGAAGTCTACGTACTCTTCAACAACCTGTCCATGTTTGAAGACGCAAAACGTTTCCTTTCTTTTGCCAAGCACGGGCATTTTCCGCCCCTGGCCGGAAGAAGTCAGAGAGATGTTCAGTAAAGTCAGATATCCCTAAAGCAAAGGCATAATGATGCAGGAGCATGCCTGGAGACTTGTCAAGTTAGAAGATAGTAGGCAAGTTAGGCTCCGGAGTGGCTGGGCGATGTTTCAGCAGAAGCCTTCAAGAGTGCTCAGAAAATCATACCAGGGATAAAGCTCCCTAGAGAATGATGCGAACAAATGGATTGGGACCATTCGATCAGAAGATTCCCGGTTCTATACCTTGCTCTGCGGGTGAGAATATGTCTATCGTAGCCGAGAGCCTTCAACGTATTCGCGGTATGTACGTCGTAGAGATGAGTGGCAAGAACACTGTCCCTTCTTCAGCGATTTTGCCCACATTGAGTACGGTTTTCTTTCGGTGACCGTAGCAAGACATGTTGTCCGCCCCCTCCACATCCATGATGAAGATGAGAATGCTCGGCTTCCTAGTTCACGTAGATCGCCTTTGAAGGGGTAAGAAGCGTCTTAACAATAAAGTCTCGAGTGGATCATGTCCACCCAAGGAACATTCGCCTTCGTATCCTCAGCCGATACATTTCATTTCACCATACTACGAAGAACTAGTTAGATACTTGATGTCCATCGGAAACATAGAAGTAGTTTGTGATTCTGATGGAGAGGTGACGAGCTGACCCCGCTGCTTATGGAGTGGGGCTTTGCCCGTAACCTCCCCTAGAAGTCAGGCCGGAAACGACTCTCTCTCACGATACGAGAACGCCACAGCGAATGGATTGCCCTGATGGCCAGTATTGAAAAAACCGCTCTAGTCAAAGGCTTCGAAGCAATAGAGAAGGAAGCAGCTGGACACGTTCCTTGTTTCCCAGATAGGAGCGGATACATTCCCATGGTTGACCACACGGTGCCACCTAACGTTCCTCTTGAGAATCATATACATACTACCTTAAACTCACTCAGAAGCCACGGGACATCGTGACCGGAGAGGTCACAAGAGAGATCAAACTTCAACTTTCTGAACGGACTGGAAGCGAGCGGTCACCAGTACTTGAATGGTAAGCTGTCCATGTACTCGTTTAGTGAGCGGACAAGAGCTTCCCCAGCTTGACGGTATTTAATGACCCTAACCAAAGCTGACGCAAGCTCAAAGGTTGTAACGACCGGAATGTTGAACTCGACAGCCAGCCTTCGGATTGTGTACTCATCTTCCAGAACATCTACCCTCTCACCGTCAGAATCCGTGGGAGTTATGTTGACTACAAGGTCGATCTTCTGCTGGAGGAGATAGTCAAGAATGTTTGGCTTCTTCTCCATCTCTTTAACCTTATGCAGAACCGTGATTGAGTTCAGGCCAGCCTTTCTCAAACCGTCCGCAGTATGCTCCGTAGCATAGATCTCAAAGCCCATGTCCTTTAGGCTTCTAGCCAACGGCACAACCCTCTTCTTCATCTTCCCCCCACCCACAGTAACTAGGACAGAACCGTTACTCCTAGGCGTCTTGAACTCTACAGACTGCAGAGCCTTCAGCAACGCATCGGCAAAGTTTTCCCCTATGCATGCGGCTTCACCAGTACTCAGCATTTCCACCCCCAGAACTGGATCCGCCCCGGTCAGACGCATGAAACTGAACTGAGGAACCTTGACACCAACGTAAGGAACTGGCGGCAGCTCTGTAGGACCAAGGTCCTTAAGCTTCTTGCCTAACATAATCGCCGTCGACACCTCGATCAGGTTGACGCCTCGTGTCTTACTCACATATGGAAGCGATCTCGAAGCTCGGAGGTTACATTCGATCACTGACACCTCATTTCCTTTGACTAGGAACTGGATGTTGAAGGGACCTTTGATCTGAAGCGCCTTGGCAATAGCCCGCGAATAGTCCTCGATCTTCTTGACGATGCCACTGCTCAAAGTCTGAGGCGGAATGCTCATGATAGCATCGCCACTGTGAATCCCACCTTGCTCAACATGCTCAATCACCGCGCCGATCAGCGTGTCTTCGCCGTCTGAGACCCCGTCAACCTCAACCTCCTTGGCACCTTCAATAAACCTTGAGATTACTACGGGATGCTCCTGAGACACGCTTGCCGCAAGCTCTAAGTAGTGTCTGAGATCAGTTCGACTCTGTGCAACCCTCATTGCGTAACCAGACAAGACATAGCTCGGCCGGATGAGGACAGGGTAACAGATCTCTTCTGCGAACTTCTCAGCATCCTCAACCGTGACCAACTTGCTCCATTTCGGCTGCGGGATACCTAGACGATCCAAAAGCGCGCTGAACTTAGATCTGTCTTCCGACTGATCTATGCTTTGGCTTGATGTACCAAGAAGGTTGACTCCCGCTTTGGCCAAGCTTACGGCTAAGCTGTTTGGGATCTGACCGCCAACGCTTCCGATCACGCCTAAGGGCTCTTCCTTTTCGTAGATGTCCAAGATCCTCTCCAGCGTCAACTCCTCAAAGTAGAGCTTGTCAGAGATGTCATAATCAGTAGATACTGTTTCAGGGTTATAGTTGATCATTATGGCCTCGTCGATTCCACGCCTCTTCAGCGCCCAGATTGTGTTAACGCCTCCCCAGTCGAACTCAACGCTTGACCCGATCCTGAAAACCCCTGCGCCGAGGACTATAACTTTCCTTCTGGGAGAGTATGCCACATCATCCTCATCACCATGGTAAGATAGATAGAGGTAATTCGTCTTGGCGGGCCATTCTGCTGCAAGAGTATCGATCTGTTTGACCGTAGGCACAATTCCTGCACTCTTACGGAAGGCTCGGACTGTTGGTTCGTCGGTTCCGAGGTACGTTGCGATCTGGGCGTCCCCGAATCCATGACGCTTCGCTTCTCTGATCAGTTCAAGTGTGTTCCTTTTTCCCAAGCTGAGTTTCTTGAGTCTCTTCTCGATGTCAATTATTCTTCTTATCTTGTAGAGGAACCATGGGTCGATGCCGCTCAGTTTGTAGATCCTGCGTATAGGGACACCCATCTTAATGGCTTTGACGATCTTGAAGAGCCTTTCATCAGTTGGGTTGCTCAGATTAGCGAGTATCGATTCGACATCTTCAGGCTGTTCATCGAGCCAGTTGCCAACGATGCCGTTCCTGCCGATGTCAAGCATCCTTACAGCCTTTTGAAGGGCCTCCTCAAAGGTCCTCCCGATCGCCATGACTTCCCCGACGGATTTCATCTGAGGACCTAGATGAGGATCAACGTTCCTGAACTTACTTAGGTCCCAACGCGGGATCTTCACCACAAGATAGTCAAGAGCCGGCTCAAAGCAAGCGGTCGTCACGCCAGTAACATTGTTCATGAGCTCTGGCAACATGTAGCCTACAGACAGTTTCGCCGCGATATAGGCAAGCGGATACCCTGTTGCCTTACTGGCTAACGCGGAGCTCCTCGACATCCTCGCGTTGACCTCGATAGCACGGAAATCCTCAGACCTAGGGTGCAATGCCCACTGGATGTTGCACTCGCCAACGATGCCAAGGCTCCTTATGACCTTTATCGATGCCGAACGGAGCAGATGGTACTCCCGGCTTGTCAAGGTCTGAGAAGGGGCTATAACGATGGAGTCTCCCGTGTGCACGCCCATAGGATCGAAGTTCTCCATGTTGCAGACAGTCAAACAGTTATCCTGATTGTCTCTCATTACTTCGTACTCAATCTCCTTCCATTTCCCAATATACTCCTCAACCAGAACCTGAGTGATCATGCTCTGAGCCAAGGCCCGGTTAGCGATCTCCTCAAGCTCGCGCTTGTTGTGAGCTACACCCGAACCCTTTCCGCCAAGTGTATAGGCAACACGCAATATAACGGGAAAACCTAGATCATTGGCGATCTCAAAAGCTCCCTCAACAGAGGTTGCGGATCTGCTTCTAGGTATCGGGATGTCTGCCTTTATCATAGCCCGTCTGAAGAGTTCACGGTCTTCTGTGTCTTCGATCGCTCTTATGGGAGTCCCAAGGACTTTCACATCATATCTCTCTAGGATCCCTAGCTTCGATAGCTGAACTCCGCAGTTAAGAGCGGTTTGGCCGCCAAAACCTAGGAGGATTCCGTCAGGCTTCTCTCTCTCGATAACCTTTTCGACGTATTCAGGCGTAACTGGCAGAAGGTAAACCTTACCAGCCAGCCGTGGGTCTGTTTGAATGGTCGCAATGTTCGGGTTGACGAGTACAGTTTCTATGCCTTCTTCTCTCAGAGCCTTCAGGCACTGGCTGCCAGAATAGTCGAATTCAGCGGCTTCGCCTATCTTTATCGGTCCACTGCCGAGAACCACGACCTTTCTAACCCACTCGAACTTCGGCACAGCCCTCACCCTAGGCTCTTCAAGAACATGTCAAAAAGAAACTCAGTGTCAAAAGGTCCTGGAGAAGCCTCGGGATGCCACTGAAAAGCGAAGGCGTTGCCGTTTCTCTTTCTTACTCCTTCAACAGTCTTGTCATTTGCGTTGACAAACCAGACATCCAAACCTGTGCCCTTCAAGGATTCGGCTCTGGTTGCATACCCATGGTTCTGAGTTGTTATGTAACATCGGCCAGTCTCGAGATCATAAGCTGGTTGGTTCTGCGACCTGTGACCGTACTTGAGCTTGTATGTATCTCCACCCATTGCCAAGGAAAGCAAGTGATTCCCTTGGCATATTCCCATCACAGGAACTTTCTCATTTACGATGCATTGGATAGCGGCTATTGCGTCTTTGCACATCTTAGGGTCACCTGGACCATTGCTGATGACTATTCCGTCAGGGTTGTACTCCAGGATTTCACCTGCAGAAAAGTTGTATGGCACGCGGATGACGCTGACTTTCCGAGCGATCAGGCTTCTTAGTATGCCTGCCTTCACTCCACAGTCTATGAGAACTACTTTCCTCTTCCCACCAAGCTCGTGATGAACTGGCTCTTTGACAGTTACTTCGCGCACTAGATCCCTTAGGTTGGGATCGGGAACGTTCTTGACCTCTTTCCGAAGCCTGTCTAGGTCAGGGCTTCCTCCTTTCTCACAGACATCCAATATACCGAGCATAGCGCCCATTTCCCTAAGCTTTTTTGTGAGCCTTCTCGTGTCAATGCCGCAGATGCCTGGGATGCCCTCGTTTCTGAGCCATTCGCCTAAGGTTCTCTTTGACGCCCAATGAAACGGTTCAAAACAAAGCTCTTGGAGAATGAGCCCTGAAACCTTGATTCCTACGGACTCGAAGTTGGCAGGAATCCCAAACTTGTCGCAGTTGTATGTTGGAACTCCATAGTTGCCTACCAGAGGATATGTCAGTGTTAGGATCTGACCTTTGTATGAAGGATCGGACAATGATTCAGGGTAGCCCGTCATAGACGTTGAGAAAACAACTTCCCCATAGACTCTACTGGGAGCTCCGAAGCCGGTTCCGACGAAGAAGGTTCCATCTTCCAGAACAAGTACAGCCCTTCCGGCTTTCTGAGGGCGTATCTCGGTTGCCAAAGGACCCTTCCCCAGGCAATTGAGATGTTCTCGTTCAAACCTTTCGGTTTGATGATGCTTGTTGGTCTACGCTCATCAAAGACTCGACTCGGGAATCAAGGCTTTTCTCAGCCTCTTTCAGTTTCTCGCTCCTTTGCGAAAACCATGCTCTGTCAACGTCTAGCCACTCTCTGCGTAGGATAAGCATCCTGCCGACCTCTCGTTCGGATGGTCCCCCTCTAACCTTATGTGACTCGATGAAGCTCGAGGGATCAACGGCACTCTGAACTTCTTTGGCCTCAACATTGAGCGGAGACTCTAGGATCTCTTTTGACACTTGAGCCAAAAGCTCAGGCGTCAAGTCATTGAGCGACCTATCCTCCTCAAGTAATTTCTTGACAACGGCGCCTACGATCCTGTGAGCCGTTCTGAAGGGAACCTTATGGTTCCGGACAAGCATGTTGGCGAGTTCAGTTGAAGTGATGAACGTCAAAGCAGGCTTGGCTGGAAAGGTCGATCCCACCTCAAGGTCCGGGACAAGCTTGCTGAACATCGCAAGGCAGCTTCTTGCGGTCTCAAAGGCTTCCCAAAGCTTTGGTGTGACTTCCTGAAAGTCCATATTGTACGTTGAGGGCAAAGACTTCAGAACTGTCGCTGACGCGACGAACCCGCCAATGATCATACTCATTCTTGACCTGATGACTTCCAATACATCGGGGTTCTTCTTTTGAGGCATGATGCTGCTTGTGAATGCGAACCCGTCCGGTAGCTTGACAGTCCCGAACTCCGAAGTGCTCCAGACAACAAGGTCCTCTACGAGTCGGGTCACGTCAACAGCCAAAACCGAAAGCGCCGCCAACACCTCTAGCACAAAATCCCTTGAACCAACAGCATCCAAGGAATTCTCAAGTACACCAGCGAACCCAAGCAGATCAGCAACCAGCTCCCTGCTTATTGAGAAGCTGGTTGTTGCTAAAGCTCCGGCTCCCATTGGACAGAGGTCAACACGCCCGTAAGCTTCTCTGAGACGTTGCAGGTCCCTTCTCAGAACATCACACTGCGCCAACAAATAGTGAGCAAAAGTCACTGGTTGAGCAGGCTGAAGATGCGTGTAGGCCACAATGATCTTGCCGGGGTCGTCTTCGGCTTTCTGGATCAAGACTTCTTCCAGCAAAAGGATGACCTCGGCTAGTTCAAGAATCTCTTGGCGCAGGTTCATTCTTATTGCCGTCGCCACTTGGTCGTTTCTACTTTTGGCTAGATTCAGATTTCCGCCAACGGCGTCTCCAGTAGCCCTGATGACTTCCTCTTCAACAGCCATATGGGCATCCTCAACCTCAGCGCTCAGCTCCAGTCTTCTGTCTAGGCTCACTAAGGCACCTAGTATCTTGGCCCCATCGTCGCTACTGACAATCTCGGTCTCGACCAGCATCACGACGTGTGCCTTGTTGATGCTGACCACATGTTTCAGTATTTTTCTGTCATATTCAGCTGATGAAGTGAACTCAACGACATCCTTTCTGACCGAGGTTAGCCTTCCTTTCCTCAGGAGTTCTGACACTCTACTCCTCTCCCAACCTTTTCGCCAGCGCGTTGGCGACTCTTGTCGGCAGGCCCCAGAGCTCAATGAACCCTGCAGACGAGGACTGGTCAAAAGTGGTCTCGATGTTGTAGGTCGCCAAATTTATGTCGTAGAGGGACAATGGAGAAGAACGACCGACTATTTGCAGGCTGCCCTTGTAGAGCTTAACTTTGACTTCGCCACAGACACGCTCCTGAGTATTGCCAACGAATGCGTCTAGATCCTCTTTGAGAGGGTCCGTCCAGAGACCTGTGTACGCGAGCTGAGCCCACAATGAATCAATCTGTTGCTTGAACGAAATCTCATGCCTTGTTAAGACCAGCTTCTCAAGATCCTTGTGCGTTTCGACAATGATGGTCGCTGCTGGACATTCGTATATTTCTCGGGACTTTATGCCGACCAGCCGGTCCTCAATATGATCGATGCGCCCGACACCGTGCCGACCTGCGATATCATTGATAGTTTCGATCAAAGCAACTGAGTCCATTTCTTCTCCATTGACCGAACTGGGGGCGCCTTTCTCAAACCCCAATGTCACGTACTCAGGAGTGTTCGGAGCCTTTTCTGGCGCGACGGTCCACTCATACACGTCCTCTGGCGGCTCCTTGTCGGGGTATTCCAAGACGCCGCACTCGATTGACCGCCCCCACAGGTTCTGGTCGACGCTATATGGTTTCTCGAAGTCTACGGGGATAGGAATGCCATTCGCATGGGCAAACTCAATCTCAGCGTCCCTCGTCATCCCCCATTCCCTGACAGGGGCAATCACTTTGAGGTTCGGATCGAGAGACTTCACTGAAACTTCAATCCGGACTTGATCATTCCCCTTGCCTGTGCATCCGTGTGCTACGCAGTTGGCGTGTTCTCTCTGAGCCACTTCAACTAGCTTTTTTGCGATTAGTGGTCGAGAGAGAGCAGTGCTGACCGGGTACTTGCCCTCGTAGAGTGCGTTTGCCTTGATTGCTGGGAAAACATACTCATCGACAAACTCTTTCTTTGCGTCTAACGAGTAATGGTTCAGAACGCCGAGCTTCCTTGCCTTTTTCTCAATGGCTTGGAGATCCTCTTTCTGACCTACATCAAGCGTCACTGTTACCACTTCTGCTTCGCATTTCTGCTGGAGCCACTTGAGGAGAACCGATGTGTCAAGGCCGCCCGAATATGCTAGGACTATCTTGTTCTCCAATGCTTCCCTCTCCGAGTTTCATGGAGAAAGAGCGAAATCCTTATATATGTTTTTTGGTCAGTTTGTGTCAGAAAATAGCTGCGATGACCGAAATTGGTCGACTCAACGCTGTCGAAAACAGTGCAGCTTCTGGTAGAAAGAGAGCCCCAGATTCAGGATGCCCTTGAAAAAGGCTACGGCAACTTCAGCGCCATAGCCCGCCTTCTCAAGCCAAAGGTTGAGGAGATCCTCGGAAAGAATGTCACGATGGGGGGGCTGATAACAGCCGTCAAGAGAGTCAAAACGGTCTATGCCCCCAAGGTAGAATACCAGAAGATCATAGCCGAGAGTGTCATAAACCTCAGGACAGACGTGGCGAAGTTGTCACTCGAGAGAACGCGCAAGAACCTTGAGAAGGCACGACTTATTTCAGCCGACTTTCCAGAGGCCTTCTTCCAAGTCTTGGAAGGCGCGACGACCTTGACGCTGATAACTGACCAAAGGATCTTCGAGGAAGTCCGTTCAGTCTTCAGAGATGTAGAGAAGCTGGATGAGAAGCCAAACCTTGCTGCGGCTATAGTCCAGAGCCCAAAAGCGATTGTCAACACCCCCGGCTGCATTGTAGCTTTCTACAACCCCATATCAAGGGCTCAGATCAATATAGAGGAGACGATCAGCTGCTTTACGGAAACCGTCATAGTCCTTCGTATGGAGGATGTGGCAAGAGCTTTCAACCTGCTAACAAACCTCATAGCAGATGCAAGGAGAGCACTCAGGAAGTCCTAGAAATCTCGCTCAATCACAGTCTGCCCTTAATGCCAGATGGAGATCAGGTTCTCCAAGTACCTTTTCCCGCTAAGGAAGCCGTTTTCCGGCGTGAAGAAGGGGTCTTCGTGCTCTATGCTAAGTACGTAATCGTACTTCACTTCTCTTAGCGCTGTCAGGTAAGCTTCCCAGTTGATCTGTCCCCAGCCAGGTATCCTGTACCTCCACCAGCCCCCTCCTAGAACCCCTACTTGCCGCAACCTGAATAGGAGAATCTCCGTATCCTTGGCGTGAGTATGATATATTCTTTCTCCAAACTTGTGCACAGCCTCAATATAGTCAATCTGCTGCCAAAGCAAGTGCGACGGATCAAAGTTGAGACCTAAAGTCTTGTCAGGAACGGTCTCGAGAGCCAACTGGAAGTGGTCCAGACCTTGCAGGTTTGTCGCATACCAGTTCTCCATCGCAATCTTGATGCCGTGTTCCTTGGCTCCGTCAACGATAGGAGAATAGACCTTCGGAAAGTCCTCCTTCAAGGTTCTTTTCTTGTCTTTCCCTGCTACGGGACCGCCAGCTAGTGTACAAACGACTCTGACATCTAGGGCAGAAGCAGCTTCTATCACTCTGACTAGGAACTTCTGGTCCTCAAGGTTCTCAAGTATCCGAAAACTATAGCAGGCTAGACTTGTGATATGCACGTCCTTGCCCCGGAAAGCCTGTCGAACTTCTCCTGCGCCTCCTCCGAGAACGCGGTCTACGTCAATCTGCCTTGACATTGGCGAAACTGCTACTTCTAGCCCCTTGAAGCCGTTAGTGGACGCCCAGTCAATGAGTCTCTTAAGGCTCCAGTCCATTACTGGTGAAGTGAGAAATCCCACGAACATCTCCTTGCACCCGCCTCATAGTTGAAGTGGCTACCTATATGCGTTTAGTGAAGACGAGCTGATCACTGCAGGAAAGATGACAGGCAAGTATGAATGTTAGGAAGGAACATATGGAACGGAAACAGCCCTACGCCAGTTTTATAAGCTCCCTCAGCCATCAAAGGTTTCGTAACGGGGGAAGGCGCAACTTGCCTGAAAAGGCGAAGCTGGGTTTCGTGGGCTGCGGCTTCATGGGACAGTGCGTTCATCTCCCTTCTTTCCATAAAGTCAAGAACGCCGAAATCGTTGCCGTCAGCGACCTGAGACCCAAGCTTGCAAAAGCTGTGGCAGAAAGATGGGGGATCAAGAAGGTCTATCCATCTCATCTCGAGATGATCGAGGACAAGGAGATCGACGCAGTCGTAGAGGTGACGAACAAGTCTGTGCACGCTCCGATAGCAATAGACGCACTCGAATGCGGCAAACATGTCTTTACAGAGAAGCCCATGGCAACCAGCAGTGAAGACGCAAAGAAGATGGTCCTAACAGCACGCAAACATGGCCTCAAACTCATGGTTGGCTACATGAAGCGCTACGACACAGGCGTACTAAGGGCCAAGGAAGCTTTCACGGAGCTGTCAGACAGCGACCAAGTCACCTTCGCCAGGTCACATGTCTTTGGAGGCGACTGGATCTGCGGAGTAACCGCTGAGATAATGATTGACACCGCAGAGCCCCTACCAAAGATCAATTCTAGGCGTCCGAGCTTTTCAACTGAGAGATACGTCAACATCATGGACAGCCTTTTCGAGCAGATTCATGATGTCAACCTGCCAAGGTACTTCCTTGGAGACCCCGCCGCCGTGGACTCTTCGATGCTTTGGCCAGGGGGATTCGTGTCTCTGTTGGACTACGGCGAGTTCCCGCTCGTGCTCGAGACGGGCTCCATAACAGCAGACTTCTGGGAAGAGCAGCTAATCATCTATTTCAGGAACGGGTGGATCGACTTAAGGCCTGCACCGCCTCTTCTAAGAAACACGCCTGCCGAGGTCCAAGTCTACCTCGCTGGGAGAGCCCAACGTGAAGAACGCTTACATGGAATGTGGTCCTGGGCCTTCGAACGGCAAGCTCAACACTTCATCGACTGCATCGTTGAGGACAAGGAGCCGATCTCTAACGGAGCCGATTCCTATAAGGACATAGTGATCGTCGAGTCGATTATTAGAGCAGCGTCGGAAGGCAGAAGGATCGAGATCAGAAGCATGGTTTAACAGAGCTTCACACAAGTCAAAGATGGCGATAGCCCCAAACTCAGCATTCTCGGGGGTTGCGTGCTCACCTCTTGTACCCGAGTTTCCTGAGTAGGTTCCTGCGCCACTCAATCCCCTCTTCATCTTCGATCCCCCGAGGTTTCAGACCGTCTATGACGCCGAGTATTCCTCTTCCTTGATCGCCTTCAGCAACGATAACTTCAAGGGGGTTGGCTGTCGCGGCATGGATTGTGCATACTTCGGGCACGTTCTTTAGGGCGTTTAGGACGTTTATTGGGTAGGCTCCACGAAGAAATACGAGAAAGGAGTGTCCGCAACCGAGTTTGAGGATGCTTTCTGCTGTAGCCTTTCTTAGTTCGTCATCGGTTCCATCCGTGCGGACGAGGCATTCTCCGCTACTTTCACTAAAAGCCAGTCCAAACTTGACACCTGGAACCACGTTCACTAAGGCTTCGTAGATGTCTTCGACTGTCTTTATGAAATGGGCGGTGCCAAGAATGGCGTTGCAGTCTCTAGGAGTCTCGATCTTAACAGCCCTGATCTCCATTCTCACTCTTCTCCCAAACCTTGGAGGCCGCAATATCAAGCTATATGTGGAGAGCTCTTAAGTTCCTTTCTGCTGGAGGAAATCCTAATGGAACCCATTAGAAGCTGCCGACACAGCTTCTTGCCCTTCTCTAAGAAGGGCCTTAGCGTTCTTCCACTGGTCCCTGAGAATCTCTAGAGTGCCAGACAGACCTGCGTGGACCGAGTAGAAGATGTAGCACAGGTACGCACATTTCGTGCATTGCCTATATTCTTTCCTAAGGTTGTCGAATCTACTGCTCTTCCAGAGTCTAGGTAGGTCAAATAGCGAGGCCACGGGTTCCCTGCTATGGCAACCTGCTACCCGACCCAAGTGATCAACTACCAGAAAACTATCGAGAGCCTTGCAGTCCCAGGCCATTTCACCAGTCATGGCCAGTTGTCTCAACGCTTCTAGGGTCTTCTTGGTGATATACACGTACCTGCTCTCTTCTCTCATACTGAGCAGGGAGTCGAAAACATTGACGAGAGCTTCCTTGTCCCGTATCTCGTACTCATCGTTCTTCCTCCCAAGTGGGAACATTCCGTTCCTGAAGGGGTAGTCATACCAGTAGAGGCAGTACCAAACAGGGATGCTTCGACTCGTAAAGTGCTTCGTGAAGTCGACGATCTCGTACAAGTTGAACTGAGAGATAGTTGGTGACACTCCTACGTGGATTCCTTCTTGCTTTAGCTTGTCGATCGATTCCATCGCTGCCCTCCAAGCACCTGGGACTCCCTTAAGGTAATCGTTCTTTTTCTCGTCCAAGCTGTCCAAGGATATGGCGACGAAGTCGACGTTGCGGAGGGCCTCAGTTTCCTTCGCAGCCATACTGCCGTTGTCGTAGACGGTTGTCACAAAGCGCTGCGAGGCGTAATCTAAGATCTCTCTAATGTCATTCCGAAGCAGGGGATTTCCACCTGAAAAGACAATCTCCAGAACCCCAAGATCGCTCAGGATGTCCAGTCCCTCCTCGACTTCATGGGTGGAGAGCTCTTGAGAGTGCTGCTCCGTCCAGACATTGCAGTCTCTGCAGCGGTAGTTGCATCTTCTCGTCACCATCCACTGGGCGTGGTGGGTTCTCGGAGACTTGAGCGAACGACTGACGAGTCTCAGCGCTTTTTTGGAAAAAGCCATGTAGCTTTAGCTCCGGTCGCTAGAGATTCGGCTTTCAGATCACATAAATCTTACTATATCGCAGTCTCCAGCCCCGACCAGCAGTCAATGAAGTTCAATCTACCTTATGGGCTTCCATACTGTTGATACGGTTTTCCCACAAAGAACGAAAGTCACGTAGTTGACGATCCATGTTCTTAGAACGTTCGCTAGCCCCATCTTCCTAATCCTTCTCATGGATTCATGAACAGTAAGATCAGAGATGAAGATGAACCTGCCGAGCTTTGAGACCCTGAATGCAAGGTCATGATCCTCTATGCACGCAAGATCCTCGTCGAACCCACCGACTCTTAGGAACGGTGTTCGCCTGAGTGCAAGGAACTCTCCTCTCGAGTGCGGTTTGAGCCTAGCGAGAGATCTTATTAGGCGATTGTAAAAGGTGAAAAAGACTAGCTCAGGGATTCTGGGGCCACTTGGCATGATGTTGCATGTCGCACCGACAGCCCCCGTGTCTCTGAATGCGGTGACGGTTCTTTCAACGAAGTCAGGCGGTGGAACAACATCAGCGTCCAAGAACACGATTATTTCGCCGCTTGAGAGACGGGCGCCGCAGTTTCTTGCCCTTGCTATCCCGCGATGGTCAATCTGATAGACCTTGTCTGTGAACTGTTGTGCAACCTTAATTGTTTCGTCTGTGCTCCCCCCATCAACGACAATGATTTCCATTGGGTCGTTCACTATGGCAAGCCTAGACAGCAAGTCAGCAATATACTTGCCTTCTTGATAGGTCGGGATTACCACGGAGACCTTCACCTTTCGATCTGCTAGCCCGTTCTCCATCTCAATCGCCGCTGCAAGTACAGCTTTAGTGCTTAACCACAATTTGAGGGAACGTGTATTCCCTTGACATGACGTTGTATGTGCTCCGCAACGGTTTCATAGTGCTCTTCTTCATTCTCCGTTAGTATGTGACGTATCCGATCACGGAAAAGCCATTCGCCACACGCTGTTCTGGCAGTGAGAATCGAACCGTAAGCAATGTGGAGGAGTTGTCGTCCATTGTTCTCGTTCAGAAACGCGGCTTCCAAATCCTTGTCTTTTACTTCGTCTGGGTTCGGAACCAAAGACGTATTCGTGCTTACTTGGTAGCTTTTCCGGTCCTTGTCGAAGCATCCGGATGCACATTTCACGATCGCCCGGAAAAGGCTCGGATCATGTCTGGCCACAATTCTTAGAGCCTCAAGATAGCTTGTTCCGGCGGTCTTGAGGTGGTAGATGTCAGATGCCAGTTTGCCAACTATCGGGTATATGGAGAATTTGTCGCTACCAGAATGAATGCTGAGCTTGTATGGTCCGCAAGATCTTGCGATCGCGACATGACCTCTGAAAGACCGTTCGAACAATTCAAGGTCGCCCACATAGTCAATGGCTTTCTCAAACCTCCCAACAAACCTTAGGGCTAGACCCGTAATCCTGACATCAAGTCTCCTCAACTCAGAGACTATGAAATAGTGCTCGAGCAACGATGTTGGAGCTTCTGTTTCGTCGACAGACATTTCGATGTCGAACTTTCGTCCGCCGAAGAGCGCCTTAAGACGCCGGTACAGCTTAGCAGTATGGGCAATAGCGGCCGAATACTTCACTGCTGCCCTAAGCAACGTCTCCTTGGTGAACTTCGAGTCCCAATCTTCTCCATTAACCTTAACGGCCAACTTCCTCCCCAAGTAGAACTGAAGAAAGTCTTTGCTTCTACACTCCAGTTCGTTCCAAGGTAACTTCTCGAACTCCTGTCTAAGCCCTCTAAGACCGTAGGTGTCGGCGCTATTGACCACGTGATCCGAAGGATCTATAGTGTACATTGTAAAGCCTGCCTCGAAAGCCCTGCTTGCATCTTCTGCTGTCTTAAGATGGTCCGCGTCGGCGCCGTAGCCTCCTCGGTAGCCTTCTTGGAAGACTGCCCAAGAAACATCATCTAGGACTTCCATGGGGGTTCTTTGGGTGCGTTCCATCTCTCGGATCGATTGCTGAGCCAGAACTGGGAGAACGCCAAGTGTTTGGGCCACTCTTATGTGGCCCGGCGTGGCTAGACCGGTACGATCTCCCATTCCAACAGCTGGATCTAAACCAATGGTCCGAGGACGTGTAAAAGAGAAGACCTTTCGCAAAACTAATGCATTCTCGTGGTTGCAGGGGCAGATCAAGTACGCGAAAGCCACTCCGTTGTGTTCGAAGCTTCCGGTTTCATCAGCAGCGAACCCTATCTGACCAATGTCCTTGGAGGAACGGCACACGACAACAAGCCTCAACACAAGACGCTCACGCAGAAGGAAAGAAGCTAGATTGCCTTTCCTCACTATTGACTTCTTGTAGACTTTGACTGGATGCTTTTGGCTTCGAAACTCGGTGAAGGCTTCAACAATGGAGCGTCTCAATCACAGACCCTCTCTACACACGCACAGCACTATATTCAGCTCTGACCGGATTAAAAAGCTTCAGCTGGGACCGGGCTGCTTCAAAGAATCGTTAAATAAGCCCCAAAGCATAGTAAAAGACTGCGAGTCTACGAGTCACACGCTAAAGGTGCATATTCTAGATGGCTAGGTTAGACGATTACGTAAGTGTCACTGAACCCTATGACGTGCCTGAAGCGATGCATGCTTTAGTTCTTTCCGGCCCTGGCGAAGAGAACCTGAAGCTGACCGCTGTTGGCGTTCCTGAGTGCGGGGAAAGCCAGCTGCTAGGAAGAGTGGATGCGGTGATCGCGTGCTCGTCCGACACAAAGCTCATTGACCAAGGATCTGAACATCCGCTAATGTATGGCTGGGATGCTGCAGAGTATCCGGTAACCATTGGTCACGAGGGGGCAGTCACAATAGTAAAGGTTGGCAGGAAACTAAGGGATCTGTACCGCGTTGGACAGACCTTCGCGGTTCAACCTGCTGTGCCTAGAGGACCTGTCAGATATAGGGAAAGGTACAGGAGCAACGCTGAGGGCATAAGCAAGATTGCTGTCGGTTACACTTTGCCTGGTCTATTCGCTGAGTATGCCCTGATCACAGAAGAGGTCATAGAAACAGGCTGTCTTCTTCCATTTTCTAGAGAGTCCATGCCGTTCTTCGGGGCAGCCCTAGCCGAGCCACTTTCGGATGTCGTGGCCGCTCATGAACGTATGATCCACGTTCTAAAGGAAAGTCCGACTGCCCCTCGAAGGGCTGAGATCGGACCAAGAAGAGGCGGTGTAACGCTGATAATGGGCATGGGGCCAATGGGTCTGATGCACCTGGAGGTTACGATGAGTTACAGACCAGCTAAAATCATAGTCTCCGAAATCCTGAGCAACAGACGTGAAAGAGCGGAGAATCTCTTTAGAGGGAAGGCAGATCGTCTAGGAATCGGATTGATCTTCACAAGTCCTACTCAGCTTCGTGAAGTCGTAGACATAGAGACTGAAGGGAGGGGAGTAGATGACGCGATTGTTGCTCTGGGCATCGCAAAGGTTCAGGAGGAATCGCTGAGCTATCTTGCTCGAGGAGGCGTTGCCAGCTTCTTTGGAGGAACTACCTTTCAGGAAAGGATGATTCAGGTTGACTCGCACCGTATTCACTATGATGGAATCACCGCTGTAGGCTCCAGCGGAAGCGACCCTTCAGATGTTGCTAGGGCTCTTCATATGATCTCTCACGGCTTCATCGATCCCGGAAATTATATGGTTAAATGTGGCGGAATGGACGCGGCAACATCTCTCATTAAAGCCGTCAGACGAAAAGAGATCGATGGCAAAGGCGTTATCTACCCCCATACTAGGAGCGGCCTCTTTGATATTCAAGGTTGGAATCTTGAGAAGGAAGGGAAGCATCTAGAAGAGAAGTTGCTCGTCAATCGGTAAGTTCCATCGAGACGTGTGAGTCAGCATGAAGAAGATCGTAGTTTTCGGAGCGGGCAACATTGGGCGGTCTCTTGTTGGGCATCTTTTCGCACGAGCAGGTTACGAAGTTGTCTTTGTCGATGCTATAAACGAAATCGTCAGCTTGCTGAATGCAGAGAAAAGGTACAGGATAGAGGTGAAGGACGTTCATCCCGAGACCATATGGGTTGAGAGTGTCCGAGCGGTTAACGGCAACGACATAGACGCAGTGACGCAAGAGGTTGCCACAGCAGATATATTGGCGACCGCTGTCGGCGTCGGCAACCTTCAGCACATTTACAGGAACATAGCTGATGGCTTGACAAGGAGACGACGACTCAAGAAGGGACCAATAGACGTTATCATATGCGAGAATGTTAGAAACGCTTCAAACATGCTCAAAGAAGGTCTGGCAAGACTCCTTCCAAAAGACTTCCCACTGGACTCTTCAATCGGATTGGTTGAGACCAGCATTGGGAAGATGGTTCCGATAGTAACAGAGAAGCAAAGGAGGGAAGACCCACTTCTGATCTACGCCGAAGCCTACAACAAGATAATCCTAGACAAGAAGGGGTTCAAGAACGAAGTCCCAAAGGTCGAGGGGCTTGAACCGAAAGATAACATGTCCGCTTATGTGGACTGTAAACTCTTCGTCCATAACTTGGGCCACGCAGCCACTGCATATTTGGGGTACCTTACGGATCCAGCGACAGTTTACATCTGGGAAGCGATAGGCTACGATCATGTCGGAAGAGCTGTTCGAAGCGCGATGTGGGAGTCCGGCAAAGCCTTGATACTCCAGTATCCTGATGAGTTCAATCACACCAACATCAAGGAGCAGATAGAAGACCTAATCAGAAGGTTCAACAACAAGGCGCTCGGGGACACTATCTACAGAGTTGGCAGAGACTTGCTGCGCAAGCTCTCGCGAAACGACAGATTAGTCGGAGCCTTGCTCTTGACACACAAGCACAAAATTCTGGCACCACTTACCACTCTGAGCACAGCCGCTGCGATGTTCTTCCGGGCGAAAGACGAAAAAGGCAAACTCTATCCCACGGACAGAGATTTCGCTGAGAAAATATACCGGAGAGGCGTGGACTATGTCGTCAGAAGAGTATGCGGCCTAGACCCAGTCGTAGACAAAGCCATAGTCGACAACATCAAGAAAGCCTATGTAGACATCTCGAAGGCGCCAAGCAACTGGTTTTCTGCCCTTGGATAAGCGTCTCTTTTGCAAGGACCGCCGGCTCGTCGACCGCAAGAGTTAACTTCCTAGTGATCGCAAAGGGAGAAACGAGCAGACACTAAGTGAAAGAATATGGAAACCACTGCAGAAGACGCTATTTCCGTACTCACCCAGAAGCTCCATGCCAAACACAAGGAGTTAACGAGTTACCGCGAAGCCCTTTCTTGGAAGTTCTACCAAGGCGAAACGCCAGACGCGTGCACATCTGAGTTCGATGATTCTACTTGGAAGTTGGCCAGCCTTCCTATGAGCGTCGATGCCAGAAAGGGCGAAGCATGGCTTAGGACTAGGGTTGTTGTCCCCCATGAGATCGCAGGCATAGGTGTCGCGGGTTCGTCTGCGAAGATGCCATCATCTGTAATAATCGACAAAATCGAGGTCTACGTGAACTCCGAGAAAGTTGTGACCGCAGACTATTGGACAGAGCTCAGAGGCCCGAGGGTAGTCCTCAGTGAGAGCGTGGGACCGCAGGAAGAGTATGTTGTTGCTGTCCATGTCTTGCCGAAGTACGAACCCGTGGGAATACCAGCTTTCACAGTAACCTACAGCAATGTCGAAAGAATAGCATTCGAGATTGACTCTTTCATTCAAGAGCTCAGGTTCGCGAGGTTCTTGGAGGAAAAGCTTGCGAACAGCGTTTCCGATGAGTTCGACCTGAAGGTCTTGGAGAAGGAACCTTCGACCATCATCGAAGAGATAGAGAAAGCTCGCAGCAAGCTGGCTCTTCTCTCTAGAAGGGCGAAGAGGTTCAAGGTTCACCTCGTGGCTCACGCACACATCGACATGAACTGGCTTTGGCCTTGGGACGATACGGTCAACACCATAAGAGACACATTCAGTACTATGGTCAAGCTGATTGACCAATACCCCGACTTCCACTTCTCGCAGAGCCAAGCCATAACCTACAAGGTGACAGAAGAGGAGTTCCCAGACCTCTTCAGGGTGATGAGGCGGTACGTGAAGAATGGAAACTGGGATCCAACTGCCTCAATGTGGGTTGAAGCAGACCTCAACATGGGTGGGACTGAAGCGCTTGTGAGACAGTTTCTGCAAGCCAAACGGTATTTCAGAGAGGTGTTTGGGTTCGAGCCTAAAGTGTGCTGGGAACCCGACACCTTCGGCCACATTTGGACGATGCCTCAACTGGCAAAGAAGGCGGGCTGCAGTTACTATTACCTTATGAGGTGCGGGAAAGGGCAACCGCTGTTCTGGTGGGAGGCGCCCGACGGATCTAGGATTCTTGCCTTCAACAGTGTCTACAACAACTACGTGACACCAAAAAATGTCGTTGATGTAGCTATCGATCTGCACAATCGATACGGTCTGAGGACAAGCATGTTCGTCTACGGAGTCGGCGACCATGGCGGAGGAGCGACTGTTGAAGACATTGAGGCCGCTCATGAAATCCAGAAGAGGGCTGTCTTGCCAACAGTTATCTTCAGCTCAACCCACAGCTTCTTCAAGCAGGCAGAGAAGGAACTGAAAGACAAGAAACTTCCGGTCATTAGGGATGAGCTTCAGTTCACGTTTGATGGTTGCTACACAACACATGGCGATATAAAACGGTATAACCGTGTCTGCGAAAAGCTTCTTGTAGACGCTGAGAAGTTTTCGGTTTTCTCTGGTACTTACCCTCGAGACTCTCTTCGAAAAGCGTGGCTTAACACACTCTTCAACCAGTTCCACGACATCCTAGACGGAAGCGGGACCTCTGAGGCTTACATTTACCCATGCGAACTAGCTGAGGAGGCTTTGAAGACCGCTGATCAAACCTTGGTGGTCTCTCTAAAGAGCCTTTCAGAAAGGATAAGGTTCTCAAGACCAGGAGTGCCGATTGTCGTATTCAACCCTTTGTCTTGGGATAGGACTGACATTGTCAAAGCAAAGGGTCTAAGGCACCTAATTCCAAGAAACCCCATCTTAGTCTCAGCTGATGGCGAAGGGACGCCCGTGCAGGTTGGCGGCGATGAGGTCCTTTTTGTGGCCCACGTCCCATCCATGGGGTACAGAACATTCTACCTTGTCGAAGGAGAAAGCGCTGAGAAAGACTTTCCGAAGTTAGTAGCCAGCGAGGGTCTCCTTGAGAATGAGTTCTTCAGACTGGAAATTGATGCAAGCTCTGGTACGATCAGGTCGCTTTTTGATAAGGTTGCTGACCGGTTTGTGTTCAAGAAGGACAGACATGCATTCACGAGGCCAGTACATAACAACCTGCTTCAGGTCCTGCATGAAGTTCCCCATAGCATGTCAGCTTGGATCATCGGCGACATCAGTCGGGTAGAGAACCTCACCAAAGGAGCAAAGATCGAACTTGTCGAGATTGGACCAGCAAGAGCAACTGTAGGAGTCACTCATTCGTACAGGGACTCGACAGTGACCCAACACATATCGCTTTGCCGAGGGGTGGCCAGAGTAGACTTTAGCATGACCATCGACTGGAAAGAGGTTTCGAACGATCAAGTAGATGCACCCATGTTAAAGGTCTCCTTTACGCCAATTCTTGGCAACTCGAAAGCTGCTTTTGAGATCCCATTTGGCTACGTTGAAAGACCGGCAGACGGCACGGAGGTCCCAGCTCTCAGGTGGGTCGACGTTTCGGACGAGAAGTATGGGCTTAGCCTTCTTAACGACTCAAAGTACGGCTTCGACGTTGAGGGCAACACAGTCCGCATGACTCTTGTCAGAACAAGCTATAGCCCAGATCCCAAGCCCGACCAAGGGATCCACGAAGTGAAGTACTCTGTCTACCCCCACAAGGGCGGCTGGAAGGAGGCGCTGACGTTCAGAAGGGGGTACGAGGTGAACCATCCGTTGGAAGCCTTTGTTGTCATGGATAGACCAGACCCGAAGGGGCCAGCAAAGGAGCTGGTGAGCTTCGTTAGGGTCAAGCCAGATAACTTGGTGGTGTCATGCATAAAGCTGGCGGAAGACTCCAACGACTACGTGGTGAGAGTCTATGATGCGACAGGAGCAGGAGCCGAAGCGGAGATCGCTTTTTGGTTCACTATCAAGGAAGCGTACGAAACCGACTTGACCGAAAGAGAACTGAAGAAACTCGATCCACAGGCAAGGAAGCTGAACGTGCCCTTCAGGCCCTTCGAGATCAAAACTTTCCGAATAAGGCGAGGGCCGTAGAGCTGGGTCTCTATCCTTCTCTTCTCTCTACTACTATCCTGCACCTTGTGGCCATTGCTGCTATGACTCCTAGCGCCGCCATCCAAGGGACTATAAGGGCGCCTATGACACCGACCGTCACAGGAATTTCAAGTAGCGTCTCTCCTTGCTCGCTCTTCACAATTATCCTTGTGACGTTCCCCTCATGGATCAGATCCCTAACCTTTTTGAGCAAGTCGTCTGACGAGACCGAATACACCTCGCTTGCGACTTTTTTCGTAGGCGAGCCACAGTAGGGACAATAGTTGGCGCCTTCCCCCAGTTCCTTGCCACACCTCTCACAGGACTTCAATTTCATGGACCCCTTACATCGCCATTGTTGGTCCCTTAGGGACATGACACTTAAGAGCATTTTGGTCGAGAGATCTCGGACTTACGCTACCAGGTTCTTCTTCAGTCTAAGCCCATCAGCCCCTATGCCATAGTAGTTTCTGAGTTTTTGAAGCGGTCTGTAGCCTTGCTTGAGGTACAGGTTCCTTGCAGCAATGTTGTTGGCCCGGACCTCGAGGAAACATGTTCGGACGCCTCTTTCAGTCAGAGCAACCTCAAAAGCATCAAGCAGGCGGCGACCGATGCCTTTCCGTCTTTGACCGCGCTTAACGTTCAGTGTGCTTATGTGGCCGGCAGGTTCTTCATTCAGCTTCTCAACTGAGCCTGCGATAAAGCCCAGAGGTTCGCCGTCTGAAACAGCGATCAGAGTCACACATTCGGGTGAAGTCAGGAATGTCTCAAGTAGCCTTTTCGGGAACGAGTCGTCAGCAAAGCACTCAAGCTCGATCTTGTAGACTTCTTCTAGGTCGCTAATGGTTGCTTCCCTTATGCTAATGGGCAACGAGATCTCCTCAGAAACTGGTTCGGTTAACTCAGATATTAGCCTAATCTTACGCTTTGCCCTTGTCCTTTCGGAGAAGGTCAACGACCAATATTTGACCGTCAGTCTCTTCTAGGTACAACTCGGCGATCTTCGGAACCGGGACTTCTGAAACCAGTTGCAGTAGGTGACTTCCGCACATCTCCTTGCAGTCAGAGGAGCCAAACCCGTGAACAGGAGTTCGTGCTTGAAACCTTTCTTTTAGAAGCTGGTTCATCCTGCATTCTATCCTTCGCCTAGTCCGTGCTGCTATGACTGCTTGCACCTTCACATCTTTTTCGGAGAGCAAGTAGTCTATATGCCATGTCTGCTTCTTGTCTTTCGCCAAGTGCCTCTTGATGCGGCGTCTAAGTCCCGCGTCGCCCTTGCCCAATGCCGATCCAGTATACGTGTAGACCCCTTGGGCAAAAACGAAGACTCCTAAGCGCCCGATGGCTACTCTTTTCTCAGTCGACATGAGAAGTACGAGCGTGTAGACTCCTTTCCCACATATTTGCAAGACAGTGTTGAGGACTTCGATGGCGTTCAAGTCGTGCCTCAAGGCGTTACTTTCGGACAAGCTCTTGCCTCGTCGTTCAAGTGTGAGTATCCTTTTATCTGGGGAATCCAAGCTTAATGAAGGCTTGGGAAGCACCTCCGTGGACGATGAGCTTGGGCATGGTGAGCAAGCGCGTTAGTGTGAAGCTCCTCGGCGCGTTCAAGAAGGCGTACGGAAAGGAGCAAGTCTTGTTGGAGCTGAAGAGGAATGAGAAGCTGAGGGATGTCGTCCAGAGGCTTGCGGACGCCTCAGAAGACCTGAGACGAGCACTTGTTGACCCTGAACTGGAAGATCCTCGTCCAAACGCAATCATCTTGGTAAATGGCAGGGAGATTGGGCTGTTGCAGGGACTGGAGACAGAAGTCGGAGACAACGACGAGGTGGCGTTCATCCCAGTCATCCACGGCGGATAGCTGTTTCTAGCCTCTGGCATATTTCTTCGGATTTGCGTCAAAAAGCTTTCTTGCACTAGGGAGAACAGAAGCAGTAGGTTTTCCCTTCGTAGACCGTTTTGTACGGTGACATCTGTTCATCAACTTCCATCCCACAAACAGGATCCTTCACCAGATGCTCCTCTGAGACGAAACCAGCTCTGCATCATGGACAACCCAGAAACACAGTGGTCACGCACACTTCGTCCCATGTCCTCACCGGGTCTCACTTAGTTATCTCAAAGCCCAGATTTGCAAGCATGCGCCCGAGTATGCCCAGGCTTTCTAGGGCTTTTTCTCGCGGGCGGATCTCGATGGTGAAGTGGACGTCTTGGGGTGCCAGTATCTTGAGATAGCGAGGGATGTCAATGTTTCCCGCTCCCAACGTGTCATGTGAGGATTTACCTGGCTTTTGATCATGAAGATGGCATTCCCTTACTTTGTCCTGATTGCTTAGGAGGAACTTCTCCATCTCCGCAATTGGGTTGCCGTTGAGGTTGCTCTTTGGTATGTCCCAGGTGAGAAAGAGGTTTCCTTTTGGCAAAAGGTCATTCAAGACTTCCATAGCCATTTCGCCTAATCTATCGTTTTCCACGCAGACTAGAACGTTCCCTTGAGAGTGCTCGGCAAGTTCTTCTAGGCTTTCTTTTGTCGCGTTCTTGTGTTGTGCCCAGTGGTTCTTGAGATAGGTTCCTTTGGCTCCTGCAAGAACGAAATCGAAAGGAGGATCTATGTGTATGGTGAATCTTTCGGCGCCAACGTCTGAAGCAAGGTCCAAGCATGCTTTCAGTCGTTGAAGAACCGCTTTCCTTACCTCTGGATGCAGACTTCCCAAGTTCAGGTAGTCGGATGGGCCGTGGAATGAGATCGCCACGTTCTTTGAGTTGGCGACTTCTTTGATGCGCTTTCTCTCGTTCTGGTCGAAATTTTCAGGGAAGAACCGTGGGATCATTAAGTCTGGGACAATGTAGCCAAAGCCGTGTCTGCTTGCGAAATCAATTGCGTCGTAGATATCCGTGTCATATACGACATGATATCCAAAACGTTTCCATGATATTTCCCCCATAGTTCATGCCTTCTCTAAAACTAGCCTACTGGATAGTTGTCGACGAAGAATAAATGGCTTTGCGGGGATTCTAGAAGTCGACATACGTGCCAGGCTTTCCTTGCCTTTTACTCCGGAGAAGGGGAACCTCCATGTTGGCCTTATATGGGAAGGCCGGAAAGCTGACCATTAATAGTGAGATCGGTCTGACCATCTGATAGGTTGTTCTAGGCTTGATCTGGCTTCTTTCCCGGCTTTTTTTCACACTGTGCGCAGAAAAAAAAATTTTCCTTAAATACTTTTGAA